>CAVZDT010000014.1:0-181145 GCA_963774175.1 uncultured Acidobacteriaceae bacterium | reverse complement strand
GGCACCCTTACGCTGGCGCATCAATCGCCGCGGCCTTCGTGCTGGTGATTGTGCTGCTCGTCCGCTGGGTATGGCGGGCGCTGCGGGCACTGTTTCAAGGCGCTGAGCGCGCGGTAACCCCCGCAAACTAAGCTGCGCGACTCGCCGCAACACATTCCGATTCAGCCATTTATAGGCAGCTCTTAGGACTGGAATTACCTCGCCGGTCGGCCCCAACGACCTTGACGCGCTACTTCTGTTCCGCTTCGGTGTTTCCACCGTGTGCCTGCTCGTTGCAAAATGAACATCAAGTCTTGTTTCGGGCGAACTCCTTCTGTTACCCCGACTGCAAGAATTTTTGCAGCGAATCAGAACCTGCTCGAGTCTATACTTGTGGCACCTTCGCGGCACTGCTCGAGGAGCTGAAGAGATCGTGCACGACCTACCTTCCATCACGACAACCAGTGAGGCGCAGGTTGAGCGCCGGCAGTTCGTGGATCGCGGTTCTAAAGTGCACGATGCAGTGCGCCAGTTCTTCCGGCCGTATGTTCTGGCCTTCCTCTCCCTGGCCGTCATCGTGGGCGGTTGGAGCTACGGATACAAGCTCTCGCAATACCTTCAACACCCCGAAGTCTCCAGGGCGTCCGTTACCCGCATCCTTGTAGAGCATCGCAACGATTCCGTGGTGGTGGCCTCCGATCATCGGATCCCCCCGGGCAAACTCCAGCGATTGGCGCTGCTCACCGACGTTACTCCCCGGGTTTCGCATCAGCAGCATGACTTGATTCTCAGCGAATCGGCGCCTGCACGCGAAGCGTTTACCTTCTCCTCGTTAATTCCCTTCCGGGCTCCTCCTATCAATCCTTCCCTGGCGTAGTCGGCAGTACGGGCCTCGTCGCGCCACGCGCACCTGGCACTTGCAACTGCCTTGCAGCTTTTCGTTCAACCAAATGAACGTCTTGAATGCCCACCCTAAGGGAGAGGGTGTATATGCCAATTGCCTTCAGTGCAATGGAAGTAGATACAGACGCACCGTTAAGAGATGGCAGGGTTCGCGAATTCCTCGAAACTGCCGAGAGACGCCGTCCCCAGCTGCTGCGAATGGCTCGTCGCATGACCCAATCGAACGAGGATGCCGAGGACATTCTGCAGGAAGCCTTTATGAAAGCCTTCAAAGCTCTCGCAAAGTTTCGTGGCGAGTCGCAGATGTCAAGCTGGCTGGGCGCCATCGTGCAAAACACCGCACACGAGCACTTGCGCAGCCGGCGCGGACGCGTCTTCCTTTCGATCGAATACCTGTGCAAGAAAGACAACGAAGTGATTGAGATTGACCTGCCCGATCCCGGCAAGAATCCCGAGGAGATCTGGCAAAGCAAGGAGATGGAGAACATTCTGCGCGAAGAGGTCGGCAAGCTGGGACTGGTATGCCGTCACGCCATTGAGATGTGCGTGCTCGACGAGCGTCCGCAGCTTTCCGCAGCCAACTCCCTCAATCTCAGCGTAGCCACCATGAAGTCCCGCGTGTTCCGCGGCAAGCGCATCCTTGGGCGCTCGCTTTCCCGGCGTCTGACTGCCCATCCCGGCGCCATGGCGATGGCGGCCGAAAACCAGGCTGGCTGCGAGCTGTAAGCGGAGTTCGCGGAGAAAGACTTTGCCTCAAAACTGTTGTTCGTTGAGCGCCGGTTCGCCGGCGCTCCTTTTTATTGTGATCTGCAAATCCTCATTTCAACCCACAGGCGCCCCGCTCCGTCACAAAGTTCCGAACCGGCTTGCAAACTGAGTTTGCCGGATGCTCGCGCTCGGACCCCAGGGTTATACTTCCCGCACTGCGTTTCTTCGAGGTCATGATCCATGAAAAGAGTTGCTCTCCTTCTGCTCCTTGCCGTTCCGCTTTCTGCACAGACAAATAACAAGAAGCCGCCAACGACGCTGCGCGGCGTCCTGCTGGAGCAGTTGCACACCACGCACGACGTGGAAGACTGGTTTGTGCCGGCAAGCATCGCCGTCGCCGGACTCACCGCCGAACAGGCCAAGTGGAGTCCCGGCAAAGGCAATCACTCGGTGGGCCAACTGGCCTATCACCTCTGGTTCTGGAACACCACCGAACTGGCGCACTTCAAGGGCGAGAAACCGCCTGCCTTCGATGGAAACAACGACGAGACCTTCGACAACTTCACCCCCGCGCAGTGGGACGACCTGGTGAAGAAGCTCAACCAGGTGCTCACCGACTGGGATACAGCAGTCGAGACGGCCGACGACCAGAAGCTGACTGAGAATGCCTCGCTGATTGCGCACGTTGGCGCGCACAACGCTTACCACATTGGACAGATCATCTACGTGCGCAAGCTCGAGGGCGCTTGGGATCCGGCCAAGGGAGTGAAGTAAGGTCGCGGATCAACTGTTATCGAACGGCCGCTGCAGTGCCGGCTTTGGAACGGCCGAGCGCCTGAACTCCGTAGTCTTCGCGTTGCCGGACAATCGCCACGATCCAGCCGATAAACGTGAGCACCAGAAATGGATACGCGAAGAAGGGCAGGGGGCGCGCAATCGGCGTAAGCGGCAATCCGCGGAAGATGCTGATCGAGACGATTCCGAACAAAACCGCGGCGACAAGACCGGCGAGGCGCGTCCAAAGCGCGAATTCACGCGGTACGCTGACCAGCGCAAGACCCGCGGACCAGAGCGCCGTGCCGGCAGCGAATGCGGGAACGCTGGCTTCCAGCGACATGGATGTTCCGGCCAGCATCACGCTCTCGCCTATGGTGTAGATGAGAAAGCCGACGGCGATTTCCATTCGACCGGAGCGAATGTAGGTGACAGCGAGGATCGCGGTGGCGACGATGACCCCGATGCCATCGACGGCCCAGCAGACGGCGCGAACATTCGACGCAACTACCATCGATCCCGCCATTCCGAGAACCCCGCCGGCCATGAGCCCGACTACAGCGAGAATACGCAGATTTCTTGTCATGAATGGCTCCTTAGCGGGCTGCTGAAAAACTGAACTGAAGGGCGAGTTTTGTGTCAGGGCACGCGGGGACCCTCTGGGTGAGTCGTGCCGTAAACGCTCCAAAAGTAACGCGGGCTTTAGCCCCTGAGGGACCTCCTCGTTTCAATTCGCCCTTGTTCTCCATTTTCCAGCAAGCTCCATACGCCAGCGGACTTGGTTCTGAGCTTTGGGGGAGTGTACCTAAGCCGGCTCATGGTTGGCATCAGTTTTCTGGTCCCGGCTTAGGCCAGGCTGGGAGGGCGGAGTTCGCCATCCACCTGCTTCCCGATCCGCACCACCAGCGGCAGCAGCGCCTCCACATCCATGAGCGTGGTGCGGAAGTTGACGATGCAGGCGCGCAGTGCGAACTTGCCACCGATGACGGCATTGGAAAGATAGGCTTCGCCGCCGTTCTGCAGGCGCGTCAGCAACTCGCTGATTCAGATGCGTCGAGATAGCTTTCCACGTTGCCGTCGCCGCCCTTCAGGTCGGAGGGGCATGAAGCGGAACGTCGTGATGCTGAGCCCCTGGGTGAAGGCTTCGAGTTCGTGGATGTTGCGCGATCTTCGTGAAGAGCTCGGCGGCGAGAGGCGGATATCGTCGGAGATCATCTGCACGTAGCCGTCGCGGCCCACCTGCTGCAAGGCGAGCCAGACCTTGAGCGCGCGGAAGCCGCGCGAGTTCTGCGGGCCCAGGTCGAAGTAATTGATGGCCTCATCGCCGAAGTGATAGTAGGGCGGATGGTAGGCGAAGGCGTCGCGCAGTTTCGCGCTGTCGCGCACCAGCGCGCAACCGGCCTCGAGCGGCGCATAGAGCCATTTGTGCGGGTCGACGGCGACGGAGTCGGCTTCGCTGAGGCCGGCGAATTCCGCGGGCGCATCGGGCAGCGACGGCTGCCATCGCCGCCGTAAGCGCCGTCCACGTGAAACCAGAGGTCGAATTCGCGGCAGAGCGCGGCGAGCTCCGGGAGCGGATCGACGGCGCCGGTGCCGACCGTTCCGGCGTTGCCGACCACCAGGAACGGCCTGTCGCCGGCATCGAGATCGCCTGCGATCTGCGGCGCAGGAGCTGCAACATCGATGCGGCAGATCGGTGTCTACGGCGATCCAGCGAACCGCATCCGTGCCCAGGCCGGAGATGTCCGCGGCCTTCTGAATCCAGGTGTGCGTCTCTTTGGAGCAGTAGGCGCGCAAGCGCAGTGCCGTCGACGCCCTGCTGCGCGCACGTCGGTGCCTGCCTTGGCCTGGCGCGCAGCAAGAAAGCAGACGATGTTGGCCATGTTTCCGCCGCTGACGAACAGACCGCCGCAATCGGTGGGATAGTCCGAGCATTTCCGCGATCCAGCGGATGGTCTGCGCCTCGATTTCGCTGGCCATGGGCGAGAGCGGCCACGCGCCGCACGTTGGGGTTGACGGCGGCCGCAAGCAAATCGCCCAGCGCACCGACGGGAGCGGCAGAAGAGGTGACGTATCCCCAGAAGCGCGGATGCGCATTGAAGAGCGAGTGATCGAAGAGAAGATCGGCGGCGCGGTTGAGCAGTTCAGCGGCATCGGCGCCCCCTGCGGGCAGCGAACGATTCGCTCTCAGAACCTGCCGGATTGCGGAAGGGGATTCTCCGGGAGTGACGGGGCGTTCGGGCAGCGAGTCGAAAAACGCGGCGATGCGATCGACGAGTTGGTGACCAGCGGCGCGAAACTCATCGGAAGACATGGCCAGCGGCGATTTGCGCGGAGCGATTGTCTCGGCCTGTTGCATGGGCGACCTCGAACGCATTCTACTTGACCCCTGCTGCGTCTGGATTCCCGATTCTTGCCTTGCCTTCATGCCCCCCCGCACGATTTCTCCGGATGGCTGCCAACGAAAATTGATACCAAGGCAAATCCCGCCTTGTAAAATTGCCTGATTCGGAGGTCGAGGAATGAGCAAGTTTGCAAACATCACGGAGACGGTCGGCAATACCCCGGTGGTAAAGATCAATCGGCTGGCGCCACCGGACGTGAACCTGTACGTGAAGGTGGAGGCGTTCAACCCGCTGGGGTCGGTGAAGGACCGGCTCGCCCTGGGCGTCATTGAAGAGGCCGAGCGCACCGGCAAGCTGAAACCCGGGCAGACCGTTGTAGAGGCCACCAGCGGCAACACCGGCATTGGCCTGGCCATGGTGTGCGCGGCAAAGGGATATCCGCTGGTGGTGACCATGGCCGAGACTTTCTCGATCGAACGCCGCAAGCTGATGCGATTCCTCGGCGCCAAGGTGATCATTACGCCGGCAGCGGCGCGAGCCGTGGGCATGGTGAAGAAGACCATCGAACTCGCCGAAAAGCATGGATGGTACTACACGCGGCAGTTTGAAAACGAAGCCAACGCGGACATGCACTCGCGCACCACGGCGCAGGAAATCCTGAAGGATTTCAAAGGCGAGCGGCTGGACTACTGGGTCACGGGATTCGGCACGGGGGGCACGCTCAAAGGCGTTGCGCGCGTGCTGGCAACGGAGAGGCCGGAGACGAAGGTCGTGGTCTGCGAGCCCGACGATGCGCCCATGCTTTCGAGCGGCATCGAGCAGGAACGGAACGAGGACGGTTCCGCAAAGATCGCGCATCCCAGCTGGAAGCCCCATCCGATGCAGGGTTGGAGCCCGGACTTCGTCGCCAAGCTGACCGGAGACGCCGTGGCTGCGAAGTCCATCAGCCAGGTTCTGCGCATCACCAATGCCGACGCGATGCGCTCGAGCAAGGACCTGGCAAAGAAGGAAGGCATCTTTGTCGGAATCACCTCCGGCGGCACATTCGCAGGCGCCTTGCAGGTTGCAGCCAAGGCGGCGAAGGGATCGACGATCCTGTGCATGCTGCCCGATACTGGCGAACGCTACCTGAGCACGCCGCTCTTTGCCGAAGTGCTGCCCGACATGAACGAGGAGGAGTGGGAAATCGCACGCTCAACGCCCGGATGCATTTTGGAGCCGCCGAAATAAAATGCCCGCAGCGTGTTGCGCTCAGCGGAACAGCGGATGATCTGATCTCTCCAAAAACACGAAGGGCGCCGGCCAGCGGCGCCCTTCAATCTCACGACCCCAATCTCTAGACCCAGTGGCCAAAGCTCTGCGCCTGCATCTCCTGCAACTGGCGCTTTAGCTGCTCCATCTGCTGCTCCATCTGCTGCTTCATCTGCTCGCGCATCTTTTCATCAAGCGGATGAGGGTGGCGAAACTGCTCCATCTGCCGCTTGAATTCGTCCATCTGCTTCTGGTCGAACTTGAAACGCTGCGGCTTGAAGCCTTCGCCAAACTGCTGCATCTGCTTCTTCAACTCGTCCATCTGCCGCTGGTCAAACTGGAATGACTTTGAGTCAAAGCACTTCTGCCATTCCTGCATCTGCTGTTTCAACTGATCCATCTGCTTCTGATCGATGCCGAAGTTCTTGTCCTTCAGGGCATCGGCGATTTGCTGTTCAGCCTGCTTGCGCAAAGCCTCAGCCTGCTCCGGCGTGATCCCGAAGTACTCCGCCCCCAGCTGATCTTTCAGCTTCTGCGCCTGCTCACGCAGCGCCTCGGCCGCGGACTGATCCATTTCATCCATTCCGAACGCTTCTGCCAGATCCGGCGCATCATCCGGATCGACATACGCCGTCAACGGACCAGGTCCATCGGGAAGCAGTTCTTCAAATTCGACCTCGCCGCGGCGCTTCGAGTCCACCTGAAGCGTGATCGTCTGCTGCTTTTGGCCGCGAAGAATCGTGATTTGTACAGCCTTGCCCTGGTTGGCGCGCATCGAGCGTTCCCAGTCGGAAACGGTAGAGATGTTGTCGTTGCCGACCTTGAGGATGATATCGAACGCCTTCATGCCGGCTGCCGAGGCCTCGCTCTTGCGCACCACCTGCTTCACCATCAGGCCATTCTGCACGCCCAGATACTCGGCCATTTGAGACGTCAACGGCTCAACCAGGGCTCCGACTTTCAACGTGCTGCTGCCCACGAACGGCATGTGAAACCCGCCCGGCAAAGGCACATCGCCGCCTGCACCGTTGCCGAGAATTCCCAGGCCATCGACGGGAGAACCGGAGTCGGTATCGCTGTTCAGCTTGTTCCAGACGTCTGTATCCAGTTTCTTGCGATCTACAAGCTGCACAGGAAGGGTCTGAGTCGCGCCGTCGCGACTGACCGTGAGCGTGATCTTGCGTCCCGGAGGAATTTCGCGCATCATCCTGCCGAAGGCTTCGGCGCTTTCGACAGTCTGCCCGTTGATCTCCAGCACCACATCATTCACGCGCAGGCCTACCTGCGCCGCGGGCGCATCGTGATCGATCAGCGTGATCACCGCCCCGCGAACTTCCTTCAGTTTCAGCTTGTTTGCAGAGTCACTGTCAACGTCGCCCACGAGCACGCCCAGATACCCCTGGGCGCCCGAGTGCAACAGCAGTGGATTCGGTTCTTCGACGATCTCTGATATTCGCCCCGCTTGTGCTCCCGTCATTGCCGGCGCGAGCGTGATTGCGGCTCCCAGGAGGGCGATTCCAGCTCGGATGTAAGGCCTCATAAAGCGATTCATGTTTCGTTCCTCGATTTCCTTCATCCAGGTCCGCACTCTGTATGGACGGTGCGGTTGCCTGAAGGTAAGGGTTCGTTATTGAACCTCCGGCGCCCGGCTTAATGCTTCACGGGAAACCGTGCGGATATGGGGATTATGGTCCGAATTGGCAACTGTAAACAACACCTGTCTTACGCTCGTATCTGCTTCCACCGGTTCCAGTTCGCTGATGGCCGCCGAGCGGATACGCGGATCGCTGTCGTTGAGCAGCGCTTCAAGCACCGCGTCGCGCACCCGCATGTCCTCGCCGACATAAGGTTCCAGTCCCTTCAAAGCCTTCTCGCGAACCGCCTCGCTCTTGTCGTAACGCAATGCCACCATCAGCGCATCGCGGATGCCCTCGCCCTCGCAGGCGTGGCCGGCGCGGCACTCGGCTGCCAGCAGCCCTACTGAGTCGTCGCGGACGCCAGGTGAAGCTGAATTCTCCGAGGCCAGCATCAGCAACTGACGGATCGCCGGATCATCCAGCGAACCTTCAATATGCTGCGGAACAACCTGGTTGTAGGTGACGTCCACCATCTCGCTGTTGGGCTGGCGAACCACGCTGGAGATGCTCGCAACCTCCGCTGGAGCGGGAGCCGCGGGCTGCGGATCGGCCTTGGCAACCGCCGGCGATGCGGCGCGCGTCGCCACATGGGCCGCACGAGCCTGCGCGAATTCGTATTCGCCCAGCGTTCCCGCGCCGGCTCCAACAATCAGCAAAAGCAGTGCCGCAACCGGAGCGGTTTGCAGGCTTGCGAAGTTGTTTACTGCCCTCTGGCTGAAGCGCTCATACCAGCGCTTGGGCGGCAGCCCGTCCAGGGCTTCCTCCAGCCGGATCCGTGAGCGGGTCACGAAATTGGGGTCTGGCTCGACAACCGGGTAGGCCGTCGCGAGCGTCTTCATTGCCAGCAGTTGCTGGCGCTCCTGGCTGCACTCCGGGCAGGCTGCAACGTGCCGCTCCAGCTCGTGCATCTGTTCGTCGGGCAGTTCGCCATAAGCCGCCAGCACAATTCGCTCATGTGCAAGTTCACAATTCATCTCGTTACGTCCTTCCAGCCTCGTACAGCAGTACCGCAAATCTCACCCAGAAAATCCGCCGCCCGTGAAGGGCCCGGGGTGACCTAACGCAAGCCCGCCAGTTGAGTTCTCAGCTTTTTCGTCGCTCTGAAGAGCGTATTCTTGGCGGTTTCTTCCGTGGTATTCAACATCTCTCCGATGGTGCGCAGGCGGAGACCCTGGTAATGCTTCAACTCAAACACCATGCGCTCGCGCGGCGTCAGCTTGCCGAGCGCAGCCTGAATCCGCTCCCCCAGCACCTTGCGATCCAGCTCCTTGCCGGGGTTCGAAAACGAACGGTTGTCGGAGACCGACGCCAGCATGTCGATCTCGTCGCCGGACTGGTCCACCACCACCGCCTGGTCTTCGCGGCGCGTCTTGCGGCGGCGCAGCTGATCGAGGCACAAATTGGTCACGATCCGGTAAATCCACGTATAGAACGAGCACTCGAACCGGAAGTTCCCGATATACCGGAATGCCTTCAGAAAAGCTTCCTGATAAATGTCTTCCGCATCGTGCTCTGAGCCCGTCAGGTGCAGCGCCAGCCGCAAAACCTGCTGCTCATACTGGCGGACCAGGGCGTCGAACGCCGCACGCGATCCGGCCTGCGCCTCGCGTATCAGCTCCATCTCCGGCGCGCGGGCCTGCAGCCGCTCCTGTGCGCGATCCGGTCCGTCCATTGCCCTGGAGGCCATACCTGCCGACGATTGTATCGTCCTTTTGGCAGGCCATGCGAAAGCGCCGGCTAGAGCGTCTTGCGCTGAAGGGTAGCTCACTGCGTCTGTTGCCATCGAGTTTTTGCTCCCCGATCGAGATGTGACGGCATATTTGTAGACGCGCGCCAAGCCTCTTTGTGAGCGCCACTTTCGCCCATAAGAGCCCCGCAAGGTGACTACCGTGCCGCTGACCCATTCCGTGCTCCTCGTCCGTGCGGGCGCTTACACTGGGGAAGCATGAACGAATCTCTTTTTCCAGAAAATGACCCGTCCGGAAAGGCCGGCGGCTGGTACACGGCTCACTGCGACGGCGGATCGCGAGGAAACCCGGGCCCGGCCGGTTACGGCGCAGTCATTGAAGACCCCAGCGGCCGGATCGTCGCAAAGCTAAGCGAGTTCCTGGGCCGCCAAACCAATAATTTCGCTGAATATAAAGGACTTTTATCCGTTCTCGCTTGGGCAAAAAACCACGCATGTGCTCCAACTCAGGGTTGTTTCCGATTCAGAACTGATGGTGAAGCAGATGAAAGGCCAGTACAAGGTCGCCAGCCCCGGTTTGCGACCGCTCTGGGAACAGGCGCGGCGCCTTGCACAGGAACTCGATCGCTTCGAAATTCGCCACACCCTGCGCGGCGGCAACCAGGAAGCTGACCGTCTCGCCAACGAAGCCATGGATAAGGGAATGGGACGAACTACGGGCGATGTTCAGCCAGCGGCCGGCTCCCCGTCTCTCAACAGACCTCCGCAAGCCAGGAAAGCAGCCTCGTCCGCGCCAGGCGCATCGCGCGTGATTCTTGATGGTTACGTCAAAGGCGGTGTCGTCCATCTACTCGAAGGTGACCTGCCGGATGGTACTTTCGTCAAGGTCATCAAGGAGTAGGCAGCAATCCGTCCGAGTCAGGCGGCGCCTACATCGGTGCCTGGTCTTCGAGCGGTTTGACGCTTACGGAACCTGCACCGCTGGCCAGCTATGCGGTAGATGGAATCACGACCAGCACCTGCACGGCATCGGACCTCAACTCCAATCCGCCAATCGCTCTTTCGGACGCGGGACCGTTCAGCAATGTAGCAATCACACCGAACCTGCAATTCGCCAGTTGCCAATAGATCGTACCGGGGGTGGTCGAAAAATGGCCGGAGGTCCTTCAGACTCCGGCCATTTCTGACCTGTGAAGCCTCAGTCCACCCCTGCAGCGTCATCCTGAGCGTAGCGGCTTTGGGGCTCCGCAAACGCTCGCGTTTGTGGGGTAGGCGAGCGAAGGATCTGTCCTGAAAATTGAGCCGATGGATGGGTGGCATTCAGTCCGCAAAGTTCCCGTAGGGAACAACGGAAAATAGCCCCGGGTAGAGTTCGCCGCGGCGAACGGAACCCGGGGAAAGTGAACAACAAGAACCAAAGTCCCGTAGGGACGTCCGAACCGCATTTTCATCGCCTTCGGGTGGCGCAACGCGCCATCCATGAATGCTTTTACACTTGGCTCGTGTCAGGGCACGACTTCAGTCGTGCCGAAAAGACCCGAAAGGGTGGTGGGTTTTAACCCCTGCGTGAACGGCCTGGTCAACGACCTTCACTGGCCTTTCAAAATCCGCACGATCGCCATAATCGTGTTCCAATTCCGTGTCGTAGCCGGCATACCGTACAAGTTGTCGATCTGGCCGAGATAGCTGATCGTCTTCATGTGACGACGGTACATGCCAAAGACGAATTGTCCTTGCGATGCCATCACCCGCACCAGCCACTCCCCGTGCGAGGGAAACATGACGGGAAGCGGCACCCGGACGCTGCCGGGCTTCGACAGGATGCTCACGAACCGCACCACATCCGGGCCGGGCGGTTCAGCAACAAATGGATTCTCGGTCGCCAGGCGGATCAGGTCGCAGCCGTCGCAGAGCGCGACTTCCGCCTCGAAGGGCAGCTTCTGGCGCAACACGGCACGAAACCTTACTCGAGATCCCGGTTTGCGAACGACAAACGTGCCCGCGGCGCCCACATTGACTACGTCATAGTCGATCAGTTCTCGTGCGAGGATGCTTGGCCGAAACCTTCGATGTCCGCCAACATTGACACCTCGCAGGAAAACAATGAGAGCCATACGGCGATTATGAAGAAAGAAGGTCGGAAACGCTACGGCAGCAGGAGATCGCAAACGGGATGAAAAGCTTCGGGTTTGCGAATTGGCACGGCCCCGCGATTCTTCCCTGGCCAAAAGTGTCTGCGTGAGAACCGGCATCTCACAGCTAACTTGCCAAATTGCTATGTCGCGAAGCGGCGCTAACTTGCTGTTCCTTTCAACGAAAATGGTTTGATTCTCTCCCGGGAGTCCCGGAGAATCGGTTCTCACGCACACTCAAAAGCCCCAAAAATGCACCCTTGGAGCAGCAGATGCAGAATTCCTCCTTCGAAGTCATCAGTCTTGCGGCCGAATCGGCAACGGCAGAGAGCTACAACAACCATCCAATCGCCAGGGTCAACGATCATGAAGTGCGCATAAGCATCATGACCGAGGCTTATCATTGGCACTGTCATCCCGACTCCGATGAGAGTTTTCTTGCACTGGAAGGCGGCCTCTTCATCGATTTCGATGACAGGACTGTCGAGCTCTTACCCGGACAGATGATCACCGTCAGGCGAGGCGTCCGCCATCGTACAAGACCAGTCGGCGAACGTTCGGTCAATCTAACATTCGAGCGCGCCGGCGCACTTACCGAAGCGCTTGCCTCGCCACCGGTTAACCAGGTTCCCTGACCTTGCTTGTCAAGGCCACAGTCCTATGTCTGCCGGCTAAGTCTCTGATTTGCCTTAGAAAATTCTCGCGCCCTCTTTGCAGGTAATTTCCCCCTTTCGGCGCACAATGATTTCATGACCAGGCAACGACCCTAGCTCCGCTAACTCCGCTAACCCCGCTAGCTCCGCTTCTTGTTGTGCATAAGTCCTTTGCGGAGAATAGTCTGCAGACAAGTCTAATTCTAAGAAGACTTTGTCGAGAATGTCGTCCGTAAACCCATCAAAACAGCAAGCTTCTTTACAGAGATGGGGGGGGAGGGGTATATGCAACCAGTCGGTTGCATTTCGGGCAGCTGGTCCCCGCCTGGCGGTATCCAGAGTAACGAAAGGCGAACGCTGACGGCTGAAGGCCGACAGCTCACGGCTGAGGGCTGACGGTTAACGGCTGGCGGGAAAGCTCACCCGATATTGTTGCGCCAGAGGTGTCCTTCCCGCTCCAGCAGGCGATCCGCACAGTCGGGGCCCCAGCTACCGGCAAAGTAGTTGGGAAAGACCTCCGGATTTTTGGCTGCCCACGCCTCGAGGATCGGCGTATAGAGGGCCCAGGTGGTCTCGACGCCGTCGCGATGGGCGAACAGCGTCTGATCGCCAAGCATCGCGTCGAGCAGCAGGCGCTCGTACCCGTTTGCCGTGGACGTGCCGAACGCCGCCGAGTAGTCGAAATCCATGTTCACGGGACATACCGACATGTTCGGCGTGTTCGGAACCTTCGCACCGAAGCGCAATGCGATTCCCTCGTTGGGCTGGATGCGAATGGTGAGCAGGTTCGGCTGAATGTCCGAACAGGGACCGCCCGATTGCATGCGGTTGAAGATGAGCAGCGGCGGTTGCTTGAACTGGATGCTTATCTCGGTGGCGCGCTTCTTGAGCCGCTTGCCGGCGCGCAGGTAGAAAGGCACGCCCGCCCAGCGCCAGTTTTCGATTTCGAGACGCACGGCCGCGTAGGTTTCCGTTCCCGACTCAGGATTCACGCGATCCTCGTCGCGATAGCCGATGACCTTCTTGCCCTCGACGACCCCCGGGCCGTACTGGCCGCGAACCGCGTTGGTGATGGGAATGCCGGGAATGGAACGCCACACCTTGACCTTTTCGCGGCGAACACTGTCCGCATCGAAGCTCGGTGGCGGCTCCATGGTCACAAAGCTCAACAGCTCCATTACATGGTTCTGCACTACGTCGCGCAGCGCGCCGGCTTTTTCGTAAAACGGCCCGCGGCCCTCTACGCCCAGCGTCTCGGAGGCTGTGATCTGCACATGATCGATGAAATTGCGATTCCAGATGGGCTCGAAGATGCCGTTGCCAAACCGAAACACCAGGATGTTCTGCACCGTCTCCTTGCCGAGATAGTGGTCGATGCGGAAAACCTGGCTTTCGTTGAAGACCGCGTTGACCTGGTGATTGAGTTCGCGCGCCGAATCCAGATCGTGGCCGAACGGCTTCTCGATGACAGCGCCGATACGGCCGTGCTCTGGTTGCGCCATGCCCTGCGCGCCGAGGTTCTCGATAATGGGCGTAAAATACTCCGGCGCCGTGGCCAGATAGAACAGGCGATCAGGACCGATGTTTCTCTCCTGGGCGATTTTGTCGAGTTCCGCTTTCAGGCCGGCGTAATGCGATGCGTCGTCGAAGCTCAGCGCATGGTAGCTGATCTTCTTGGTGAACTCGTCGAGCCTCGGATCGGATTTGTCGACGTTGCCGAAGTCGATAATGCCTTCGCGCATGTCCGCGGCAAACTCGTCGCCAAGCGGCCGGCGCGCCACGCCTACAATGGCAAAATTCTTCGGCAACAGGCCGCTCTGCTCAAGGTGGAAAAGCGCTGGCAGCAGCTTGCGCTTGGTCAGATCACCGGAGGCGCCGAAGATGACCATGATGACCGGATTCGGAACGCGCTCGCCGGACTTGGGAACCTGCGAGAGATCCTCAGGACGAACCTTCATCTGCACAGTTGCGGTTGCCATGGTTCCACTACCTCCTGTTGTTGCACTAGTAGACCGTTCTCAGTGATCAGTTGTCGGATTCGTCGAACAGCTGTTCTGTCCACTGTCCACTGGTCACTAGTCTTTCTTCACCGCGTGTCCCCCGAATGCATTGCGCATGATGGCCAGCATGCGGTCGGTGAAGTTGTTCTCTTCACGCGAGCGAATGCGGCGGATCAGCGATTCCGTAATGACCGGCGCAGAAACATTCAGATCGATGGCCTCGAACACCGTCCAGCGTCCTTCACCCGAGTCGACAACGTAGGCTTCCAGTCCATCGAGCTTCGGATTCTTGCTGAGCGCATCGGCGGTGAGATCGAGGAGCCAGCTGCGAACGACGCTGCCGAAACGCCAGATCTGCGAAATCTGGGGAAGATCGAGATGAAACTCTTCCTTCTTCTCCATGATCGTGAAGCCTTCCGCATAGGCCTGCATCAGGCCATACTCGATGCCATTGTGCACCATCTTCACAAAGTGCCCCGCGCCCGCCGGACCTACATGGCCCCAGCCCTGATCCTTTCCAGGCGCAAGCGTTTCAAGAATCGGCCGCAGATATTCGACCGCTTCCTTGTCGCCGCCAACCATCATGCTGTAGCCCTCTTTCAACCCCCAAACTCCGCCGGAAGTGCCCACGTCGATGAACTGGAACCCCTTCGCGGTAACTTCCCTGTAGTGGCGCTGCGAATCCTTGTAGTTCGAGTTGCCGCCGTCGATCAGAATGTCTCCCTTGTTAAGCAGCGGTTCCAGCTTGGCGATGGTGTCGTCAACAGGCTTGCCCTGCGGCACCATGATCCAGATGGCCTTGCGGCCGGTGAACTTCTTCGCCATGTCCTCGAGCGACGAGACGCCAACGTTGCCCGAGGCGGTAAGTTTGGCCACAGCCTCGGCGCTGAAATCGAAACCGATGACCTGGTGGCCGCCAAGGCGAAGGCGCTCAGCCATGTTGCCGCCCATCTTGCCGAGACCGATCAATCCCAGTTGCATTTTGCTCTCCCTTCCAGAATTGTTACAAAACTCCCAGACTCTGCAAATCCCGGCGTAAAGCATCGGCGCCGGTGAAGCGGATGGCCTTCATGCCAACAGCAGCGGCTGCCGCTACATTTTCTAGCCGATCGTCGATGAACAGCGAACGCGAGGCGGATTTACCCAGGATTCCCAGAGCCCGCTGGTAAATATTCGGATCGGGCTTGCGAAGCCCCATATAGCACGAAGTGAACGTAAACTTCAGGTAGCGTCGAAGGCCGAACTTGTCGACGCGATACTCGTGGGTTTCCCGAGCTTCGTTGTTCAACGATCCAACCATACACTTATCTGATGACGCCAACTCTTCGAGGACGCAGAGAGCTCCATCGGTCAGATTCTTCGACTGCGCACAAATAGAGGCAAAGAACTCCTCGCGTGAAAAGTCTCTGGGCTTGTAAAACACGACCGCATCCAGATATTCATCCAGGGTAAGTTCGCCTCGCTCCCACGGCTCGAATGCCTTTGCGTGATGCACTTCCAACTCGGCGCCATCAAGGTGAAACTGCTGGACGAGAGTCGCCCGTTCGCGATGATCCCAGCCGTTGGTCAGCAGGACCCCGCCAATGTCGAAGAGGATTACATCGAAGGGAAACATCGGCGTCTCTTGCTTCTCGCCGCGCTTTGAGCGCTCTTTCTGGTGAGATTTTGGTTGAGGCCGCTTACTCGACGACTACCTCTGCGGCCAGGCTGGTGGATAGCTTCGATTCTTAGGCTTGACCGCGTTGATACTTGGCCTCGATGGCAAGAACCTTCTTATACCGGCGCGTGAACCGCTCTTCGTTGGAAATAAACCTGGCCTTGATGAATGAGTCGACCAGTTCGTAAGCCAGCGACGAGCCGACAATGCGCGCCCCGAGCACGATCACGTTCATGTCGTCGTGCTCGACGCCCTGGTGTGCGGAATACGTGTCGTGGCACATACCAGCGCGAATGCCGGGAATCTTGTTTGCCGCAACACAGACGCCGACTCCAGAACCGCAGATGAGAATTCCTCGCGGCGCTTCGCCGGCCCTGATGGCCTCACCGACGCGTTCGGCAAAGTCGGGATAGTCATCCTGCGGTTCTACCCGGTACGCGCCCAGATCGAGGATCTCGTGTTCGCTTTTGGCGAGGTATGCACGCACCTCTTCCTTGAGAGGGAAACCTGCATGATCGGATGCAATAACTAACTTCATGAACCTCCTTAAAAGCAGGGATTAGGGAACAGGAATCAGGGAACAACACGGAAGCCCGGGATGCGTAATTCGGAGCCTCCGATCGAGGCGTTCTTGTTTGTCACTCCCTACTCTCCTGTTCCCCAAATCCCTGATCTCTGCTTCCTTCACTTCTTCAGCAGCGCCTTGGCGTGAGCCGCTACGTTCTCCGCAGTGAACCCATACTCAGTCATCACCTTGGCGCCTGGAGCGGAGGCGCCAAAACGGTCGACGCCGATGACGTCACCGTCTTGACCCACGTACTTCCACCAGCCCAGTGTGGCACCGGCTTCGACGGCAAGTTTCGGAATACCCCTGGGCAATACGCTCGCTTTGTATTCGGCTGATTGCTCCTCGAAGATGCGCCAGCTGGGGAAGCTCACGACGCGGGCTGCGATTCCCTCATTGGCGAGGAGCTTTGCCGCATCGACCGCCGGAGCCACTTCAGAGCCGGTACCGATGAGAATCACCTGCGGGTTCGCAGCATCTTCAAGCACGTAAGCACCCTTGCTCACGCCGCCGTAGACGTCGTGCTTCGAAGCGTCGATGACCGGCAGGTCCTGGCGCGTGAGCGCGAAGAAGCTTGGAGTGGTGCGATCGAGCGCGAGACGCCAGCAGGCCGCCGTTTCGTTTGCGTCGGCTGGACGAAAATCGGTTAGCCCCGGAACAGCGCGAAGCATCATGAGGTGCTCGACCGGTTGATGAGTCGGGCCATCTTCACCAAGCCCGATCGAATCATGCGTAAACACGAAAATCGAGTGGATCTGCATCAGCGCCGCGAGGCGCAGGGCCGGCTTGCAGTAGTCAGAGAAGGTAAAGAATGTCGAGCCGAATGGGGCCAGGCCGCCATGCACCGCCATCCCATTTACCGCGGCGCACATTCCGAATTCACGCACCCCGAAGTAGACGTTGCGACCTGCCGGATCGACGTGGAAGTTCGCGCCCGGCTTGAAGATGGTTTTGGTGGACGTGGTCAGGTCGGCCGCGCCGCCGAACAGCTCCGGCACGCTCTCGGCGATTGCGTTCATGGTGGCGCCGCCGGCATTGCGCGTGGCTTGCGTTTTGTCAGCCGGGAAGCTAGGGATGGCCTTCTCCCAGCCCTTCCTGCGCTGACCTTTCTGGGTGCGGTCAAACTCAACGGCGAGGTCCCCATACTGAGCGGCATAGCGCGAGAAGAGCTGCTGCCACTCAGCTTCCAGGGTGACGCCGCGATCCACGGCCTTGCGCCAGTTCTTCAGGGCATCGTCGGGCACGTAAAAGCTTTGATCCTCGGGAAACCCATAGAATTTCTTGGTTGCGGCAGCATCTGCCGCGCCCATGGCCTCGCCGTGCACCTTGTTCGTGCCGGCCCTGGGGCTGCCGTAGCCAATCACCGTGCGTACCGCGATCAACGAAGGCCTCGCAGTCTCAGCTTTTGCCGCTTCAATTGCCGCTTCAATTGCGTCAAGGTCGTTGCCATCGGCAACGCGCTGGGTGTGCCAGTGATAGCCCTCAAAGCGCTTCAGCACATCGTCGGAATAACTCAGCTCCGTGGGTCCGTCAAGCGAGACGAGGTTGTCGTCGTAAAGCAGGATCAGCTTGCCCAGACCCATCGTGCCGGCCATCGCGCAGGCCTCGTGCGATACACCTTCCATCATGTCGCCATCACCGCACAAAACGTAGGTGTGATGATTCACGATCTCGTAGCCGGGCTGGTTGTAGATCGCGGCAAGATGTTTCTCGGCGATCGCCATGCCCACGGCCATCGCCATTCCCTGTCCAAGAGGACCGGTGGTCACCTCGACGCCATCTGTATCGCCATATTCAGGATGGCCGGGCGTCCGGGAATGCCACTGGCGGAAGGCCTGGAGATCTTCGAGCGTGACCTTGTAACCGCAGAGGAACAGCGTTGTATAAAGCAGCGCTGAGGCATGCCCGTTGGAAAGCACAAATCGGTCACGATCGGCCCACTTCGAGTTCGCCGGATTGTGCTTCATGATCTTGTGGAAGAGGAGATAAGCAATCGGTGAGCATCCCAGAGGTGCGCCGGGATGGCCGCTTTTAGCCTTTTCCACTTCGTCCACAGCCAGCAAACGCAAGGTGTCGATCGAAAGTTGGTCTATTGAAAGATCCGCAAGAGTTGCCATAAAGCCTTCGATTTCCTTTCGGTTATGTAGGGAAAAGTGCCTATTCTCGGGCCTCGATCGTGATCTCCACGTTGTAGCCGAGCCAGCGATCCTGCTCAGGCCAGTGGAGAGTCCATAATAGACCACTGTTCGCCTGGTTTGGAGCGGTGGAAAGATCCGCGCTGTAGCCCGCGCTCCCCAGGCTCCGGCTCGCGGTGGTTCGCTTGGTTTTCCAGTTGTCCGCCGACCACACCACCTCGAACGATGCATCGTCGAGAATGCGCAAGGTCTCGCCCGCCGTAATTTTCTGGATTGGCCTGTGCCTGCTATAGAACTCCAAATTGGTGCGAATATGCTTTCTGCCGGCCGGCGTGCAATAGCGGTTGTACACAGGATCGATGCGGTCAAACACCTTCCCGTCCACTGCCGACCGCAGGAGTTTCAGATACTCGGCATGCGCCCAGACCAGCGGAACGGCTGAACCTGCCGGTTGGCCGAGCCTGAGACCTCGATCAAGCCGGTCTGCTTCATCCCACACCTGCTCGGGCATCATTTTGCCTAAAGTGGCAAAGCGCTCGTATGCCGAGATTAGTGCCGATGGATCCTTGCCGGCCGCCAATTCGTAATGGGCACGCTCGCCGGTGAAGAGCGGCCATACGCGTCCCCTTCCCCAGCCCAGGAATGGTCCGCCGTCTGGACACTGGCCATAGCCGTCCCAGTTGTAGCGGTGCCAGCCGGGGCCCTGAGGCAGATCGGTCTTCAGCACGGCGTCGACCACCTTGAGGGAATCGATAACAAGGGGGTCGTCGGCACGCCGGACCCCATAGCGAACCAGTTCGAGGAAGCCGGCATCGATCACCTCGCGCGCTTCAAATTCAGTGCGCTCGCCGGGAGGCCGGTTGTTGATGTGGATCGTTTCTGTTCCGCAGTTCTCGCAGGCGTAGGCTTCGCCCTTCTCCGGTGGCCGGATGCGCATGTAATGCCGCTTGATGTCAGGCAGCAGCACACCATTGTTGGTCACCGTCCAGTCTTCAAGGTGACCCTCGATCCAGTCGGCAAATTCCTCGAGAAATTCGGCCATCTCCACGGCATCGTGGGCTCGCGCAATTTCAGCCGCACAAATCAAGCCACTGATGACCGCAGCGAGGGTTGATGGCGAATAGCCTGCGTTCTCCTCCCAGCGGTCCTGGTGGGTAATGGGCGCGTACCGCGCCAGAAACCCCGCGGCGCGCTCAATAAATGGGAAGAGCCGCACGTCTCCGATCGCATCTGCCTTCCACAGGCGCCAAGCCAGAATGATTGGAAATGCTACTTCGTCCAATTGCACGCCCGACCAGTATGGACGGCCATCGACCCAGAAATTCTGTGCGAAACCGCCGTCCGGCTTTTGCGTACAAGCCAGGTACACCAGGGCCCGGCGAGCCGTCTCTGCCCGCCCACAGGCCAGCAACGCCGACGCTGTCTGCACCATGTCACGGGTCCAGACAAGGTGATATCCGCCGAGATCGTCGTCGCCATGTGCCTGCCCCCAGGGGATGGAGGCCGAAGCGACAAAGGCACCGGAGAAGGTCTTGTCTTCGTGCGCCAGCAGCACATTGTGGCTCGCGCGCATAAGGTTGCCGCCGTCGCACGCTTTGGCGGCGAGCCACTCGGGATTGGCAGCGCGATTCCACTGCTCGATGAACCGCTCTCGATGCCTTTCGAATGGTAAGGACAGCGCGCTCACTGTTTTTTGAAGCGCCGTATGATTCCCCTCGCCGATCCCGATGGCCAACGCAAATTCGCGCGAGCCGTCGGTACCGGCAGCACCCATATTCAGTTCGCCGAAGAGAGCGATATTTCCGTTGGTTGCTGACCCAAATTCCCAGTCCATCTTGTATTTGTCGCGCAGGTCGTGCCAGCCGTCGCTCGCACCCACAAAGCCGCAACTGGCACGAGTAAAACCGCAGCTTGCACCAACGGCGAGCGACCACTGGTTCTTCCAGGCGAGCAGCATCTTGTGTCCGGCTATATCGAGAACGCGGCCGGTGTTGCCGGCGCCGCCGCCGTCAAGATGAGGCGCAACCAGTGCATAGACCTTCAATCGCGGGATCAGATCTTCGTGGCCTTCGATCCGCACGCGCTGCAGGATCACACTATGATGAGGGTCGCAGATGATCTCCTTGGTCAGCGTGTAACGCCCGCCGGGATCGCGATTGATGTAGCGGACTCCCAGGCATTCCTGGTGGATGTACTCGAACGTGGAAAGAAGATCGCGCTTCTCCTCATGAACAAACGTCTCGCCGTCGGAGACAAGAAACTCCATGTCGCGCATTTGCGCGCTGTCGATAGTGGGGTGGTAGATCTCGTTCAGAATTCCGTGGGAACAGGTGAACCAGATGCGGCTTGAGGCCGAATACGCGGTTCCAACCGCATCCTTCACACTGGAAGTCCAGCGAGGCAGCAGTCCAGGCGCGCCAAAAGCCTCTCCCTGCTGGCTAAGCCAGCGATACTGCGCTTGTTCATTCATGCGTTCGCACCGCTTCTTCGATTGGGGAAGTTCAAAGTTTGAGGATCCAACATTGCTAGGGATGTGACGACCGGCCTCAAGGTTTCCATTTTCGTGGAATACTTCGAACCCTGCCCGGGTAATCCCGCATCAATGCAACCATAGGGCCCGGCACGGAGATGTGAATAAAATGTTTCATTCGACAGGATTTGTTGTGGTCATTTCGCCGTTTGCGCAACCCAACCGGCGCGCTCATGAGTTTTCGTTGAAACAGTACAATCCCAACTGAGGAGATTTTCCCGATGGCATACGAACTTCCGCCGCTTCCGTACGACTACGCCGCACTTGAGCCTTTCATCGATGCGGAGACCATGCACCTGCACCACGATAAGCACCACCAAGCCTACATCACCAATGTAAATGCCGCGCTGGCCAACCACCCCGCCCTGGCCGCGAAAACCGTGGATGACCTCATCAGCGACCTGAATGCTGTACCCGAGGATATCCGCGGGACTGTGCGCAACAACGGCGGTGGGCACTCGAACCACACCATGTTCTGGAAGATCATGGGACCGGCTAAAACCGCAGGTATCGGCGGGGAGCCCACGGGAGCGCTTGCTGACCAGATCAAAAAAGATTTTGGTGACTTTGAATCATTGAAGAAAGCCTTCAACGAGACCACCGCAAAGCAGTTCGGGTCCGGGTGGGGCTGGCTTGTGATGCAAGGTGGCAAGCTGAAAGTCATCACCACGCCGAACCAGGACTCGCCACTGAGCCAGGGGATCTACCCGATCCTCGGTAACGACGTCTGGGAGCACGCCTACTACCTGAAGTACCAGAACCGCCGCCCCGAGTATCTTGCTGCGTGGTGGAATGTGTTGAATTGGGCTGAGGTGGACAAGCGCTTCGAAAAGGCGAAGAAGTAGGACGAGTGATCAGTTGTCGGTTGTCAGTTCCTGATCGATTCGCGGGTCGAGGCCTTCCGAAACCGCTTCATCGTCACTGACGACTGAGAACTGGCGACCGACAACTCTCATTTCCACAACCATTGCTCCGCATTGGTGTCTAATCCACCAGTGAAATGGATATCCGTCTTCGAACATTGATCCCGTGCGCGGGACTCCTTGCCTCGATTCTCTCTGTTGCTCCGGTTGCGGCGTTCGCGCAATCGGCAACGTTTAGTGTGAGCCAGCACGGCAAGACGGTAGGCACGGCTAGCTTCAGCTTCGTTTCAAAATCCGCCGGATGCGATTCCACGTCTCTCGTCCGCGTCAGCATGCAGGGATTGAACTACTCGCTCTCAAAGACCGAGGAACTTTCTCCGTCGAAAGGCCTTCTTCACGTGCAGCTGAGTGCGATTGTGAACGATTCCGCGGTTAACATCGCGGGGAAGCCTGATGGGGCACAGTTTCTGGTCAACATTTCGGCCAATGGGCGCAGCAATACCACCCGCCTCGAAGCCCACAATCTGGCCGTTTTCCTGCCCGATTTCGATCCCGGCGCGTTGGAGACGCTGCTCGCTCTTGCAGCAAGCAACAACAACCGTGACCTGTGGGCGATCGTCCCCAAGCAGGCGGGGTCAATCGAACCAATCCAGCTTGCCACGTATCCGGATGAGCGCGGGACATTGGACGGCAAACCGATCAGCGTCCACCACTTGGTTGCGACTATCTCCGGCGCGGCCACCGACCTGTTTTCCGGACCGAAGGACCAGCTTCTTCAGGCCGAACTGCCGCAGCAGGGCTTCGCACTCGTTCGCAACGGCTTTGTGCTTACACCACCCTCAAGACCGCTGGCTCCTCCGCCCGCGCCAGCGCAAAACGCTCCCTCTCAATAGCCGGCCATTCCGGAAGTCGGGCACGGTAACTATTAGAGCGATTTTCCCGCTGCAACCGCTGACGCCCAGGCCCATTGGAAGTTAAATCCGCCCAGGTGACCGGTTACGTCCACGCCTTCACCGATGAAGAACAACCCGGGCACTGCGCGCGCCTCCATTGTCTGCGAATTCAGGCCACGGGTATCCACGCCTCCTGCGGTCACCTCAGCCTTTTCGAAGCCCTCAGTTCCAACGGGGTGAAACTCCCAGTTCCGCAATTTGTGCTCGACGGCTTCGAGATGTGTATTCGACCAGCCCGTCGGCGCGGCGATCTCGCTTAAATGCCCCGCAAGCCGCTGCGGAAGGACGGCCCGAAGCGTCTGCCTGAACGCTGGAATATCGCGCCGCGAACCGGCTTCCAACAAAGGCTGAAGGATTCTTGCGTTGCGCGTCACCCCGGGAGAGAAGTCCACGGTGATCGCTTCGCCCGCACGCCAATAGGATGAAGCCTGGAGAACCGCCGGCCCGCTCAACCCACGATGCGTCACCAGCATCTTCTCGCGAAACGCCGGACCGCAGGCCGCCTTCGCCGTCACTTCAGCCGAAATCCCGGTCAACTCCGTCCAGCCTCTTTCCGCGCTGCCTAAAACCAGGGGAACCAGCGCCGGCCGCGGTTCAATCACGTTCATTCCAAACTGCCGGGCCAGGTTGTATGCCAGCCCCGTCGCGCCCATCTTGGGGATCGAAAGGCCTCCGGTTGCGATCACAAGGGCGCCTGATTTGAACTCGCCAGCAGAGCATGCGACGTGAAATTCGCCGGAAGCAGCCTCAACCGCAGTTCCACGCGCATCCAGGCGTAACTCCACGCCGCCTCGCTGGCATTCCGTCAGCAGCATGTCGAGGATTTGTCGCGCTGAATGATCGCAAAAGAGCTGGCCGAGTGTCTTTTCGTGCCACTTGATTCCATAGTGCGTGACCAGTTCAAGAAAATGCTGAGGCAGATATCGCGATAATGCTGATTTGCAGAAGTGTGGATTCTCCGAGATGAAATTGGCGGGCGTGCAATGGATGTTCGTGAAGTTGCATCGTCCACCGCCCGAGATCAGGATCTTTCGCCCCGGCTGCGCGTTGTGCTCCAGCAACAGTACCCGGCGGTTTCGCTGGCCGGCGACCGCGGCGCACATTAGCCCGGCTGCACCGGCTCCCAGCGCGATCACATCAAATTCCAATGGTTTGTCCGGCACTCTTCGATTGTCGCCGAGTTGAACCAGAGTGGGCACCCAATCCCTCGCCGGAACCGTTTGGCCCGGAAATCCGTAATGCTGGTTGCATGGAGCATCGATTCAACTGGTCGTGGGTCGAGTCGCAGGTTTCGGCGGCCATCGCAGAATGGGATTCCTGCGCCGCACGGCCCGTTCCGGCCGGCCCATATTTCAGCTCGGGCGAGCAGCAGATACGCGAAGACGAGTATGACCGCACTCTGTGGCAGGTCGAAGATGAGGCGAAGCGGGTGCGACGCAGACCGGAAGCGCGCGCCGAGGCCCAGCGGCGCATTGTCGCTGTGTTTCCGCGATTTGCATCCATCGCACTTGGTCTCGAAGACCAAGCTATCGCCATGCTCACCGACGGCTTTTTGCCTATCGGTACGCAGTTTGCGCAATGGGCACGACGATTCGATCCCGATCTGTCGATGCCGGATACCATTCAGGCCTGCCGGAATGCCTGGACGGTGTGCGGGATTCAGCCCCTGCTTGGCGACCGAATGCGATTGACGCCTGCCATCGTTGGCTACAGCCTTCTGTATCCCTACAGCGACAACTACCTCGACAGTGGGACGTTACCCGCGGAGCGAAAACTTGAGTTCAGCAGGCGCTTTCGCGACCGGCTATGCGGGTTGCGCATTGCTGCCCGGAGCCGGCATGAGGCAGTGGTGTGGGCGATGGTGCGCCTGATCGAGGAGCAGTTTCCACGGGCTTTGTACCCGCCGGTGTACGAATGCCTGCTTGCCATTCACCACGCGCAGGAAAACAGCATTGCGCAGGTGAAACAGAGCGAACTGCAGGACGCTGCCGATCTTCTGCGCTTGAGCTTTGCCAAAGGCGGGACGTCCGTGCTTGCCGATGCGTGCCTTTGCCATGGCTATCTGAACGAGGCACAGGCACGATTCGCATTCGATTGGGGAGTGTTGCTCCAACTCGGCGACGACCTGCAGGATGTGCAGGAGGACCTGAAAAGCGGTTCGGCAACGCTGTTTTCGCGGGCGGCAAAGGAAGGACTCCCGCTCGATTGCCTGGTGAAACAACTTCTCGCGTTCAGCGAACTCGTGGCGGACCATGTCGACAAGCTTCCCGACGGCGACCCCGCGCTCAAACGGCTGCTGCGCGGAAGCTGGCAATCGCTGATTCTCATGGCGGTCGCCCGGTCGCATCGTTTCTTCTCAGGAGAGTTCCTTGCGGATCTCGAACCTCTCTCGCCTTTCAGATTCGCGTTTCAACGCGACCGCAATAAGCGGCTGTCGGGCCGACGCGGACTCTACAAGGTGCTCTTTGACTCATTTCTCGCGTCAGATGCCGGCCCTTCGCATCTGCCCTGTCCCGAGGACTGGCTCCATCGCACGCTGGACCCCGGTTGCGCTGAGAGGCGCGCTGTATTTGCCGGTTCTTCTGCCTGAAGATCGCATCCAGCCGGCCGTTCTAACGCTGTCAATAGGGAACTCACAAAACTTTTTACATCCCCTTTCCCACCAGAGGTTTACAGCCAACGACGATTTGCAGGTTATTTCCGTGAACTCGCTACACTTGATTCAAACAACAAATGAAGGTTCATCGTCAGCGTCTCTTTTCGCGTTCACGATCTGCACAATATCCCGTAAGTTATTTCCCAAGAGATATTTACGGATAAGTTGAATGAGCAGAATTATTTGGCCGGAGCTACCTCGGCAACCCATCGCAAAATGAGTAATTTATGCCCGGACCCCCCGGGGGGGTGGTAATAGGCAGCCAAAAGGTTGCGCATCGCTTCTCTCTCCGTGTCCACCTATCAGTCGAGTCAGCCACACCTTCCCGGTGCGCTTACTGCGATAGAGTAAGTTCCAGATATTCCTGAGAGAGACTGCAGTAGCAAAAGAGACAGCCGATGGCAAAGACACGGAATCGCGAGTCGAAGTCTCAATTGCCGGCTGCACCATCGTCCACCACGGCCAAAGAGACGCCGCTGGAGTCTCTCGCCGGTATCTGCTCGGTGCTCGTCGTCGGCTTGTTCGCGCTGACACTTCTGGGGCAGAACTTCGTGATCCCGACTGGCTCCATGGAGAACACGCTCCTGGTCGGCGATCATCTGCTCGTCGACCGCATCACGTTTTGTCCCGCTACGCGCTGGTTCCCGTTCATCCACCACCGCGATCCGCAGCGCGGAGATATTGTGGTGTTCATCCGGCCTGCACCCGAGCCTGAGCCCGATGCGGATGGCAACCCGGTTTATCTCATCCTCGTGAAGCGCCTCATCGGAATGCCGGGCGATCACATCCATCTGCACGAAGGAACAGTGTTCATCAATGGTGTCGCTCAGCCAATGCCTAAGGACGGTCTTGACACAGCGTTACCGCCGAGCGAAGAGACATACGTTGACGAATTCCCTTCCGTACAACCCACGCCGGAAGATACGCATGGCGCTGTTACGACCTGGGTCGTCGATTTGGCCAATCATATTGAGAACGGCGACCTGGTTGTTCCGCAGGGCAAGTACTTCATGATGGGCGATCATCGCCATGCGAGCCTGGATTCACGCTTCTGGGGGTTCGTGCCACGCGAGAACATCATGGGACGGCCGCTGTTCAACTACTGGTCGTTCAAGACTCCCGAAGACCAGGAAGACAAGAAAGGACTCGGAAATCAACTAAGCTGGATCAGCCATGTCGCGATTCACTTCTTCACGGACACGCGCTGGAGCCGTACCTTGAAGCGGGTGCGCTGATGCACATCACCCTGGTCCGTACTTTTCCCGCACAAGAGCCATGGCATCTTCAGGCGTCGCGATCACGCCTTCCAACTGCGCGTCCTCGACGGTTTGCAGGATCTCCTTGAATGCCGGTCCGGGCGAATAACCCGCGGCGATCAGTTCGCGGCCGGTAAGCAGTGGTTTGGGACGGACCTCTTCTTCGGGCCACGATGCGTAGCGATCACGCACAAAGTTCCAGATATCGAGGTTGCGGTGCGCGGCCATGCAATCCATGCGATGTAGAGCCAGATGCTCGGGAAAGTTCTCCAGCCGGAAGAAGCGCTTTAGTGTCGATGCCTTCATCCTGGGCGCATCGGCAAAGCGCATGTGGTTTTCGATGAGGGCGAGGATCTGCTGCGTCTCATAGTTGGAGAAGCGAAAGCGCCGGCAGATTTCCGCGCCGATGGCGACTCCGATTTCCACGTGGCCATCAAAACGAATGCGATCGGGCGCGATGCGAAACGTAGGCGGCTTGCCGACGTCGTGCAGCAGCGCGCCCCATGCCAGCGTCGCGGCGCAGCCCGGCTCAAGCTGCTCCAGCAGCATCAATGTGTGAATCCATACGTCGCCTTCGGGATGAAACTGCGGCGGCTGAGCGACGCCTTTCATCTTCGAGACTTCGGGTAGCACCTGCACGAGGAGGTCGGATTGGTCCAGCAACTCGAAAGCGCGGCGCGCATGGCCCTCGGTGAGCATCTTTGTGAGCTCATCGCGAACGCGCTCACGGCTTACCGCGTGGATGCGCGCGGCCAGCTTGCGCATCGCGGCCAGCGTTGCGGGTTCAATCTCGAAGCCGAAGCGCGCAGCAAAACGCACAGCGCGCAACAGGCGAAGCTGGTCCTCTTCGAACCGCTTTTCTGGCCGGCCAATGGCGCGGATGACGCCCGCATCAAGATCAGCGAACCCGCCGACGTAGTCGAGAACCGCTTCCCGGAGAGCCGTTGGATCGGCGGTGAACTTATCCAAAGGTCCGCCCCCTCGCAGCGGGTCGAGAAGCAGCCCGTTGATGGTGAAGTCGCGGCGCTGCACATCTTCGGCAGCGTCTGGTGGTGTAGCGGACCTGCGTCGGGATGGCGGCCGTCGGAGTACGCGCCATCGGAGCGGAAGGTTGCGACTTCCGTCACCACCGGCGGTAGGGCAGACGCCGCGTGCGCGGCAGAAGGCAGATCGATACTCGCCGGTGAGGCGACGAGGACGACGCCGAAGTGCGCGCCGACGGCGAAGGTGCGCGGAAACATGTCGAGGACCACGTCGGGAGTGGGCTGAAGTGGCGACGTCGTAGTCCTGCGGTACGCGACCGAGCAGCAGATCGCGGACGCAACCGCCGGCAAGATAGGCCTGGTGGCCGGCGGCGCGCAGGGTTCGCACGATGTCGAGCGCGGCTTCGAATTGGGGCGTTGCGGACAACATGGCTCAATTCGAGAATAGTCCGTCTCAGACCGCAGGTTCGAGGCCGTTAAACTTGAAGCATGGCTCGCGGGCTCATTCTGGGCATTGAATCGTCGTGCGATGAGACTGCGGCGGCAGTGGTTGAGCGCGGGGCGCGAACGCTGTCGTCGGTAGTGGCGTCGCAGATTGCGACTCATCTTCGCTATGGCGGCGTGGTGCCGGAGTTGGCCAGCCGGGAACATCTGCGCGCCATCGTGCCGGTGGTTCGCGCGGCGCTGGCCGAAGCTCACGTTTCGCTTGGCGATCTTGATGCGATTGCGGTTACTTCGGGGCCTGGCCTGGCCGGTGCGCTGCTGGTGGGAATCACCTATGCCAAGGCGCTGGCGTTCGCGCAGGGTTTGCCGCTGATTGCCGTGAATCACCTTGAAGGGCACATTCATGCGGTGCTGCTGCAGGAGAAGCAGGCGAAGATTCCCGAAAAGCAGGTCCTTCGCTCCGCTCAAGAAAGCCGCTCCGCTCAGGATGACACTGACGAAGAACCGGCGTTGGCGCTGGTGGTGTCGGGCGGGCATACGCACCTTTTTCTCGCAGAGCCGACGGAAAGCACCTGGCGCTATTCGCTTGTGGGACGCACGGTGGATGATGCGGCGGGCGAGGCGTACGACAAGGTGGCGAAGCTGCTGGGGCTGGGCTATCCGGGTGGGCCGTGGATCGACGCGCTGGCGCGGTTCGGCGATCCGCACGCGGTGCCGTTCTCGTTTGCGCAGATCAAGACCAAGGTGCACCTGGGCGGCAAGGCTCCCAGGACGAAGGCGGCCAAAACCGCGCCCATCGCGGCGCTGGATACGCATTTTCTTTTCTCCTTTTCCGGAATCAAGACGGCTGTGCTTCGGTATGTCGAGTTGCACGGTATGCGAAAGGAAACGGCGGAGCGCGTGCCGCGCATGCTGGCGATGGGGCGCCCACCGCAGACAAAGGAAGAGGCGCTTGCGCTCTGTCCGCAGCCGACGCTCGACCTGATTGCGAGTTTTCAGCACGCGGTGGTCGGCGATTTGATGAAGAAAACCTTTGCGGCTGCCGAGTCCCTCGGTGCAACGCGCATTCTGGTTACCGGTGGCGTGGCTGCCAACCGTGAATTGCGGGAGCGGTTCACGGCGGAAGCGGGGGGGAGGGGGGTGGGGGTCGCTTTTCCGACGCTGGCGCTCTCGACGGACAATGCGGCCATGATAGCGGCGGCGGCATGGCCCCGGTTTGTGGCGGGCGAGTTTGCGCCACCGGAACTCAGCGCCGACCCGTCCCTGGCGTTAGGAACTTGAAGAGCCGCGAATTCTTTGTGTGAACGGCTACCCCCACCCATACTCTGCAAACAAGCCCCTTGCTTTCATGGGTTTACAGAGGATCATGTCGCCAAAGTCTTCTTCTGATCAGGCTTAGCCGCAGAGTCGTCTCAGGAAAGGAGTTAGGGCCGAATACAAGTGGAGTTAGCGTCCGCCTTGCACGCGCGTGAGCGGAGTTAGTGAGTTGCCGGTGGAGGGTCACACTCATGAAATCATTGTGCGCCTGGAAGGGGAAATTGCCTGCAAAGTGATGGAAAAGTCTTTTGCCAGTATTTACAAGAATTTAGCGGTTTTTCGCGAAGCCTGGCTCTTGACAGCACATTTGGATCGATGGAGGGAGCAGAGTGTTCACGCGGGCTACGGAATTTGAATATGGGCATCAGACGCTGCTCTCTCAACTGCTGATTGCAGCGGGATTGGCGACATACTTTCTTGATCCCGAAGATGTTGTCTGGCGATTCATCAAGGACCAACCTGGCCGGCGAGAACTCGAGCACGCAATCTTCTTCTTCGCAACAGTTCTGATTGGCGGCGCGGCCGTGCTTTGCACCCGGGCGCGTGCGCAGGAAACAAATGGCGGAGATCGCCGAGTGAGCCGACGATATCGAACGGGCGAGTTTCTCTACGCCACCGGGCTGGGGACACTGATGCCGCTCGCAGGCTTCGTCATTCTCGTAGCGGGACAGGCCATTCGCATTCTCCGCCTGGCAGAACCTCCGGATCATGCCAACAGACCAAGTTGGACCAGGGCGATGCGAGGCGAAGCTGCAAAGTGGGGCCTTGCTGCTAACGATGACTGTCTTCAGCATTACGCTGGTGGACAGGCAGGCCGATATCGGGGCTGGTGCGAGTTACGCAAGGTGGGCGTTGCTCAACCTGCAGGGGCGCAAGGCCGCGACCAGCTGAGGTTGCTGCCAAGAGCCGACGCGAATGACGGTTTCCGCTATTCGTTTGGCGACCGCCGGCACCTTGATCAGTTCAGGATCGAAGTTCCGGTTAGTGGGCAAACCGGTCACGCCGCATCTCTTGGGTTACTTCACGTCTTGGCGATGAAGATGTGAGCCAGCGAAAGAACTAAAGCGAACCGCTAGAATTGCGGGAATGAGCGGACTGTTTGGCTTGAATCGGAGGGAATTTTGCTGGGGAGTGGCGGCCGGCGCTGCGGTTGCGCGTGTGTCGTGGAGCGCTATTGCGACTCGCGAGAGGGCAGCGTATGGCCTTGTGGAGGCGACGGACCGGGCGAGGATTCTGAAGGCGGCGGAGGAGTATGTGGATTTGCCGCCAGTAACGATCACGGCGTTTCCGACACCGCTGAGTCCAGGTGGGCTGCACGACTTTTTTTCGCAGGCGGATTATTTCTGGCCGGACCCAAAGAATCCGAACGGGCCATACATCAATCGGGATGGGCAGAGCAATCCGGCAAATTTCAACGAGCACCGCAAGGCGATGATTGCGCTGTCGGTCCGCATGCCGGCGCTGACAGCGGCGTGGATGCTGACCGGCAGGCGGAAGTATGGAGAGCAGGCGTGCGCGCATCTGCGGGCGTGGTTTGTGGCGCCGGCAACGCGGATGAATCCGAACCTGGAATTTGCGCAGGGGGTGCATGGGGTTTCGACGGGGCGGTCGTGGGGAATTATCGACACGCTGCACCTGGTGGAGGTAGCGCGGGCAGCGAGCATGGTGGCGCCGCAGCTGATGACAAGCGAGGAGAATGCTGCGCTGGACGCGTGGTTTCGCAGCTATCTGGAGTGGCTGAAGACGAGCGAGAACGGAAAGAAGGAGCGAGATGCGCTCAACAATCATGCGACGTGCTGGGCACTGCAGGCGGCGGAGTTTGCGCGGCTGATTGGGGACAGCGCGACGCGCGGCGAAGTGCGGCGAGAGTATCTCGACGTACTGCTGCCGGGGCAGATGGCAGTGGATGGGTCATTTCCGAAGGAGTTGGCGCGGACGAAGCCTTACAGCTATTCGATTTTCAATTTCGATGCGATGACGATGCTCTGCGTGTCGCTGAAGGGAACGGGCGAGGAGTTGCTGACGTGGCATTTGCCGGACGGGCGGGGGATTTGCAAGGGTGCGGCGTTTCTCTATCCATTCCTGCAAGAACAAGGGCGCGTGGCCGTACCAGAAGGATGTGGAGCACTTCGATGCGCTGCCTGTGCGATCGCCGGGGCTGCTGTTTGCGGGGCTCGCGTGCGGGCGACGGGAGTACGTGGATTTGTGGAAGACGATGGATCCGGATCCGACGGATGCGGAGATCATTCGGAACTATCCGGTGCGGCAGCCTTTGTTGTGGGTCTGACGCATTGCGGAGATCGGCGACGGGGGTTGACGACCTCTGAGGTGATAGTGCCCGCGGCGGTGACGCTGCTGGAATCGTCGCTGCGGGTTTCTCCGCTTCGGTCGCTGTGGCGACCTTCGGTCGAAATGACATGCGATGAGTTTCGGGTCGTGGTTTCCGGCCCATTTTACGAAAGACGGTCCAATGGATGCGGCACCCAGAGTTCGGCTAATCGGCTAACCCGTGAGTTGGGGTCCTGCTTGCGCGATCCGATGTCGATTCTCTATGCTGAGTCTGGCCTTCTGAGAGGCCGTCGGTCCGCGTAAAGGGCGCAGCCCACTCACTTATCAATCGAAAATCTCAACCTGACTTCCAGCCCGAATACGCGGACAGCGGGCGACCAAGGAAGGAAGGTTCTATGAGCGATACACCGAATCCTGCCGTCTCCCAAGACAAACTGCCTGCGCGCGCAAACCTTGAACACCTGAGAAACGAAGCAAGGCAACGCCTGAAAGCCATGCGGTCACACAATGCCGCGGCCCGGCTCTCCGAAGCGCAACTGCTGGTTGCGCGAAGCTATGGCTTCGCGAGCTGGCGGAAGATGAAGTTGTATGTGGATGCGCTCAACGATGTAGGAGAGCGGCTGGCCAGTGCGGTACGCGACGGCGATTTGAAGACGATGCGGGAAGTGCTGGACCGGCATCCCGAGCTGGTGAATGCGAAGATGCAAATCGATCAGCACGCGCTGATGCCGGTGGACTATACGGGAGCGGAGGCGAAATCACGGGAACTGCTCACGCTGCAACTGGTGCACCTGGCGATCGTCGGAGGAAAAATCGACGCGCTACGACTGCTGATCGAACGCGGTGCGGATGTGAATGCGCGCAACGCCGATGGGCGGCTGCCGCTGCATGACTGCTTTGAACTCGACCATGACGATTTCACGAAGATTCTGTTCGAAGCCGGGGCGGTGGCGGATGTTTGCGCGGCCGCGGCTTATGGTATGAACGATCGGCTGCGCGAGATTCTTGCTACTCATCCCGAGGATGCGAACGATTTGCAGACCGGGAATTCTCCGCTGGGGTGGGCGGCATATGGGCATCAGCCGGAGGCGGCGAGGATTCTGTTACAGCATGGCGCGATCGTGAATCGTGCGCCGTACGACGCAAAGGCATGGGGACCGGCGGCGATGGTTGCGTCGAAAGATGTGGCGCGGGTGCTGCTCGAGAACGGGGCAGACGCGAACTGGCAGGATGAGGACCGAAATACGCCGATTCATCGCGCGATTCGGAGCCGGATTGTGGGAGATCCCGCGGAGTTCGTGGAGGTTCTGATGCAGTTCGGTGGGAACCCAGAGTTGCAAAATCTAGACGGGCGGACGGCGCTGGACGAGGCGTTGATGCAGGCGGGGAAAGGTGTAGAGACGTATTTCCCGATTCGTCCAATTGGGCCGAAAAGGCTGGAACGAACGATAGAATTGCTTCGCTCGCGGCCGGCCTGAAGATCGGGAGCGGTTGCCAAAGCCCGGTTCTCTGGGCGGTTGGCCGGCAATGGAGAAAGACCGGAAAGTCCGGGCTCGGGATTAAAGGCCCGGGCGCCTTCGGCATTAATTATTTGCTGGAAAGAATGGTGATGGTGCCGTGGGTGGGCTTGGGCTGGTTGTCCAAAACACTGTTGGAGACGACGATGTCGGCTCTGCCGCGTTTTTCGAGGTCGGCAACGGCAACGCCTGCCCATCCAGTCTGGATGCTGCGAGTGGAAATGGTGAAGCCGCCGTCGCGCGAGCCGAGATAGAGCATCAACCTGTTGTTTTGTCCGCAGGTGACAACGATGTCGGCCAAGCCATCGCCATTGATGTCGCCTGTCGCCACGCGGTCGGGACCTTCGCATCCAGCCAGAGAAACCGGCGAGCTGGGCATCTTCCTGAAGCCGCCTTTGCCGTCGCCGAGCAAAACGGTGACGCCGACGTCTTTTGGATCGGGAACGTCCGGCGCGTAGGGGATGATTACGAGGTCGAGATTGCCATCGTGGTTCATGTCGTCAACGGCGACGGCCCATGGCGCTCTGCCCGCGGGGAAGGGCGAGCCGGGCGCATCGCGTAATCCGCCGTGGCCGTCGCCGAGCAGAATCGAGACGGCATTCTGATCGAGGTCGGTCGTGACCACGTCGGGCTTGCCGTCCTTATTGAAGTCGGCCGAGCGCAGGCGTTGATAGGGTCGCTTACCGGTCGGGAATGGCTGTCCCGGCAGAATGAGGTTTCCCTTGCCGTCGCCCAGGAACATGAGGATCTGGTTGTACCCCCAGCTGTCAGTGACCGCATCGAGCTTGCCGTCGCCATTGAAATCCGCGACCGCAACGCCATGAACGTGCGGGTGGGAGTGCGTATCGAAGGGAGAATGAGGGGCCGGCGCGAAGCCGCCCTTGCCGTCGCCGAGTAGAAGGGTGAGGTATGGCGTTTCGGTGTTGGCAATCAGCAGGTCGAGATTGCCATCGCCGTTGAAGTCGCCGGTGGCAATATCATTCGGACTTTTTCCGCAAGCGAATGGCGATCCGGCTGCAGGGGTAAAGCGCCCCTTGCCGTCGCCGAGCAGCACGCTCAGGGTTCCGTCGGTTGTGTTGGCCACGATGATGTCGAGCATGCCGTCGTGATTCACGTCGGCGATGGCGATGGAACCGGGACTCCCGCCTACGGGAATGACGCGCTGGTTAAAGTCAAGAGCAGGCGGGGCCGCGGCTCCATTTGCCGATGGACCGGGGCTTCCATGGATCAACAGCACCGCCGCGAGCACAACCAGGGGCGCCGCGGTGATCAGGATTGGAAGTCGGCTGCTCGTCTTCATTGTCTTGAGAGGTACGGTCGAGAGGGATTGCCCATGGTTTTGTTCTAGGGTTTGCGGAAGGTGAGGCAGTAGAGCTTGCCGCCAGAGATCTCTTTGGCGGTTATATCCTTCATCTCCGGGGGAACGAGTTCGATGGGGCAATGTACCTTCTCGGTTCCTGGTTCGTAGCTTTTCCGCACGATCGGGTTGCGCTGGTAATTCTGCCGGATGGTGCGTTCGGTTTCATCGACGATCACGATTTTGGTTCCCGGTTTTGCCACCCAGATCATTTCCTTGATGGCGCGCATCTTGTCGGTGAAGAAGTTAATGCCGCCGACGTGGAAGACGCAATCGAAGGCCTCCACCTTGAACGGCAGCCGCTCGGCTTCAGCCTGAAAGAGATGAGCTTTTCGCCGCCACTGGAGCAGGTTTCGCTGGCATTTGTGGAGCATTCCCCAGGAGATGTCGATGCCGTAGAAGTCGATGTCCATGGGCAAAAAGCGCAAGTTGGCGCCGGTACCGACCGATACCTCGAGCACGCGGGCATTCGGCTTGAGCTCGAGCTCATTGATGAAATCGAGCCGGTAGCTGGGCTTGCGGGTGAACCAGTGATAGAGGCGTTCAGTCAGGTCGTAGCCTGGAGCGATCCGGTCATAGAGCGTCTGGTATTTGAGATTCGACCCGGCAACCGTGCTGACGAAGAGGGGAATGCCGTCCCGGATAGGATAGATCCGGCCGGTGGCGGTATTGCGCAGGTTGTTGCCCGCCATCTCCAGGGCATAGCGCGAGTCCGGGTCGCAAAGTAAAGATAAGACGCATTCTTCCATCTGATCGGTGACGACAGCCGCCACCCTTGCAGCAAGGATACGACGAAGTGCAAGTCACGTTTCGACCACAAAGGTAACCGGAATCCTACCCGTAATCCCCGCTGCTACAATCAGAAAGACCAAATGGCCTCGGTTTTGACCCGAAATATGAGTCCCCTGCCCGTCACAGCAACACACGTGCGCCTGTTTAATACGCTTTCCGGACAGGTGGATGAACTCGTCCCCTCCGACGGGGAGGAACTGCGCATGTATGCCTGCGGGCCCACGGTCTACGACTACGGGCATATCGGGAATTTCAGGACTTTCCTCGAAATTGATGTTCTGCGGCGGTTTCTGAAGATTGCCGGAACGCCGCTGCGCCACGTCATGAATATCACCGACGTGGACGACAAGATCATTCGCAACGCCGCCGCGGCCGGGATTTCCATTGGCGAATATACGGCAAAGTACGTTGATGCATTCTTCGAAGACCTGGACGCGCTGGGCGTGGAGCGGCCGGAGATCATTGCCAGGGCAACGGAAAACATCGACCGCATGGTGGAACTGATCGAGAAGCTTGCCAAGGTCGGAGCGGCGTACCGGACCGAGGATGGGTCGTGGTACTTCCGGATCAAGTCGTTTCCCGAGTACGGCAAGCTGAGCAAGAAGGACCTGAGCGGGATGGAAGATGGCGCCCGGGTGGACGTGGACGAATACGAGAAAGATTCGGCGCGCGATTTTGCGCTTTGGAAGGCGCCCAAGCCCGGTGAGACCGCCTGGGATACGCCGATCGGGCGGGGACGGCCGGGGTGGCATATCGAGTGCTCGGCGATGTCGATGAAGTTCCTGGGCGACAGCTTCGACCTGCACGCAGGCGGCGAAGACCTAATGTTTCCGCACCACGAGAACGAGATTGCGCAGAGCGAGAGCGCGACGCACAAGCCGCTGGCGCATCACTGGATGCACGTGCGATTCCTGCTGGTTGACGGGCGCAAGATGTCGAAGAGCGAGGGAAATTTCTACACGCTCCGCGACCTGCTGCTGAAGGGGTACAAGGCCTCGGCAATACGCCTGGCCCTGATCTCGGTTCCCTACCGGCACCAATTGAACTTTACATTCGATGGGCTGGCGGATGCGACGGCGGCGATCGATCGGCTGCGCACTTTCAATGATCGGCTGGCGAAGGGCGCGTTTCCGGCGGGCGAAAACGCGGAGGTGCAGGCGGCGGCAAAGAAAGCTCAGGAAGATTATGTCGCGGCGCTCGCCAATGACCTGAATACCGCAGAGGCTCGCGCTCCGATTTTTGAACTGGTGCGGCTCTCGAACACAGCGATGGACCAGGGGAAGTTCCACCAGGCGGATCGTGAGGCGGTAAAGGCCGCGCTGGGCATCTTTGACGCGGTATTCGCGGTGATCGAGGATCACGACACGGAGCCGACGCGGCGGGCCGTGGAGTGGGCCGTGAAGGAGGGGCGCCAGGCCGAGGTGGCGCCGGAGTTGATGGCGCAGCAGTCGCTGACCGATGAGGCGATTAACGCGCTGCTGGCGGAACGGGACCAGGCCAAGAAGCGCCGCGACTTTGCCCGTGCCGACCAGATCCGCAAGGAGCTGACGGAAAAGGGCATTATTATTGAAGACTCGAAAGACGGCGTACGCTGGAAGCGGAAGTGAAAGGCGGCCCTCAGCCGTCAGCTTTCAGCAAAGACCTATTGAGCGGTGAGTTGCGAAATCCTGGAGAGTTTTTCGCAAGGATTTGAAGTGTAAGGACGAGGTTCCCCGATGGAAGCAAATGAAGCCCAGGAACTGAAGGAAAACGCTGAGCGCGGCTTGGAATCGGCGATGCGGCCGGTGGCCTTCACCATGAGCTTGCTGGCGGTGCTGGTGGCTGTCACCACGGTGCTTGGCCATCGCACGCACACCGAGGCAGTGCTGCAACAGAATCGCGCGACTGACCAATGGAATGAGTATCAGGCGAAGAAGATTCGGTCTGAGATTACGAAGCATGCGGACGACATCCTGAGCGTGGCGACGGTGGCGGACAAGGATAAGGCTGCGAAGACTCTGAAGGACGATGCCGATCATCAGGCAAAGTGGAAGGACGAGCTGCCGGAAGAGCAGAAAAAGGCTGAGGACCTGGAAGGCGATGTGAGGAAGGCCGAGGTGCACGCGAGCCGTTTCGATCTATCGGAGGCGCTGCTGGAGATCGGGCTGGTGATCACGTCGGTGACGCTGCTGACGCGCAGCAGAGTCTACTGGTATCTTGGGATGCTGTTCTCGATTGGGGGAATTGCGTCCGCGCTTTCGGTGCTAATGCTGAAGTGAGTTTGCCGGCTCCCGCACACCGCGCCCCTCGCTGGATGCGTGGTAGACTTGGCGCGAAATGAAACTCCGCGATCTTACGCTGATCATTGCCCTGCTGTGTTGTACGCTGCTGGTGAGCCAGCAAGTTCCGGCCCCTGCTGTAACTCCCGAGACTTTTGGATTCAGTTATAGTTTGCCCGCCGGATGGGATGCGATTGATGCGCAGTCTACGCTTCCGGAAGTGAAGCAGCGCCAGATGCAAAACGCGAAGACCGACGAGGAGAAGAAGGAGATCGCGTGCATCCAGGTTCCGGCCAGCGCCCGCCACGGGAATCCGCCTTCGTTTCTGGCTGTGATGGCGCTTCCGTTCGACTGCTTCGGACAAATCATGACGGAGAAGGATTTGCCGGGATTCGCCGAAGGCAGCTCAGAGGGACCGCGAGCGATCTTCGATTTTGGCGATCCTGCCTACAGTTCGTACACGCTGGGCAGCCATCACATCTGGATTGAGCGCGCAAAAGGGAATCCCAAGGGCCACCCGGAGATGGGATACACGCTGGAAGTTGCATGCGGCCTGCTGAGCAGGGCTGCGGTGTGCTGGATGACGGTGGCCGCCGATGACGAGGCGCTGAAGCAATTCGAAGGAAACGCGGTTAAGCTTGATGGCGATTTGTTTCCTGAACTCGTGCCCGCAACGGCTTTCGAGAAGAAGCCCGCATCCTGATGTAAGCGGCCGCGACGACCGCACTTCTGAATACAACGAAATCCGCCGGCCCCTGCAGGTCGATCTCAACTTGCGCCCGGTGCGTGGCTTCCGGATTGACCTCAGTCCCTCAGAATCTTGGAGGCTGGCTTTTGTCTGCTCCAGAGTTCCCTGAGTCGACCAGTGAAAATCCAGGCGCCCACATGCGCTTCGATGAATTCGAAGGGCATCGCGAAGCATCCAAGTAGTCGCTCGGACGTCTGGGAAGTCAGGCGATCGGACCGGCGTGGCCCGGAATGAAATCGGTGCAATTGAGGGGGCGGACGATGCGTGTTTTCGTGGCAGGAGCAAGTGGAGCGATTGGCGAACCGTTGATTGCGGAATTGTTGAGGCGGGGGCATTCTGTGGTGGGGATGACAACGAGCGAGGCGCGGGCCAGGATACTGGAGGGCCAGGGAGTCTCGGCGGCGATCGTGGATGCCCTTGACGCCGCGTCAGTTGAGGAGGCGCTAAAGCGGTCGAAGGCAGAGGTCGTCATCGACGAACTGACGTCGCTGCCGAAGGACCAAAGCGAGTTCCCGAAGTACGCGGCGGGCGACAGAAAGCTGAGGGTTGAGGGTGGGGGAAATCTGCTTCGTGCGGCGATTGCGGCGGGCGTGCGGCGGTATATGCAGCAGTCGAGCGGCTTCTTTTTAAAGGCGGCGGACGGGGCCCTGGCGGACGAGTCTTCTCCGCTGGATGTGAGTGCGAGCCCGGGCGTGGCCGCGAGTGCGCGGACATATCAGGAACTGGAAGAGCGTCTATTCAGCTCAAGCGACATCGAGTGTGTGGCACTACGGTACGGATTCTTTTATGGACCGAAGACGTGGTATCACCCCGGTGGGTCAGCGGCGGAGATGGTGATGCGGCGGCAGAATCCGGTTATGGGCAACGGACAAGGCGTGTCGTCGTTTGTGCATATTGACGATGCCGCGATTGCGACAGCGGCAGCTTTGACTGCAGAAGCGGGCGTCTACAACGTGGTAGACGACGATCCATCGCCGCAGAATGTGTGGCTCCCGGCATTTGCGAAGTTTCTGGGTGCTTCGACGCCCCCGCATTTGAGCGAGGCAGAGGCGAAGGCGATGGCCGGGGAAGATGCGGTGTATTACGCGACGAGGCTGCATGGCGCGTCGAATGCAAAGGCGAAGCGCGTCCTCAGGTGGAAACCACGACGGCTGGAGTGGCTGCAGGCAAAGTGACTGCATTCAGGATGCGCTCTTTCAAAGAAAGTGTATGCACGATGTGGTCGGGTGATCGATCTGTTCAATGCGCATGTTCGCCGAACTGACAGGGTTCGAACATCAAGGCCGTTAAGTAAATGGAGTTATACCCAACAGGGGGGTTATTTGCGACTCGACGCAACCGGTTGCTGTGATTGAGGGGAATCAGATTCTCTCATCACCATGTCCGCTCCCTTTTCAAGAGTCAATCCAGATTGTTGGAGTTCGAAATTGGAGCGATCGTCATCCTCTTCAAGCGCAACGCTCTTAAAAAGTAATGCGTTTCCATACAGGTGTAAGTGGACCGCCTTGAGCTGCCAAAGGGACGGCTCTACCTGATCTTGCTCGATAGAGAAGAAGCCACCCTGGCGCAGCTTCCCAAGAAGGCCCCCACCAAAAGTCACATCGTGGATCAAATGGCCTCGAATACTAATGATTCTATTTTGCAGGTTATCGGCAACGAGATCACCGGCCATGCCGCTGAATACGCGAGCTTCGCGCGTGGGCGGATGAAAGTGCGGAGACGGTTCGAAATGAAAGCACCTTTCTGTGGCACTTGAACCCGTCTGCGTCCAGACAAATCCAGAAGGTAGAAGCTTCAAGAGCGAAATGAGCTGTTGGCGATCATGATTAATCTCTGCGAGTTGTTTCCTCTGAGCCTCGCGATCCTGCATGAAATGCTGAATCAGCTCTTGCTGTTTCGATATTGAGACGGGACGCTCGTCCTCTTCGATGAGGCGTTGTACTTCTCCTTCGTCGGTTTGCGCAACCCAGAGAACATCGTGGTGCCTGGCCTTGCGCGTTTCTTCAAGGTACACCCACTGGGAGTGATCGCTCTGGGAGGCCGCGTATTCTGCATCGACAATCCGCTGAATCATTTCCTGGGGATTCTGCGCTTGAATTGCTGCGCACGAAACCACAAGGGCACCGAACGATAGAAGACAAGATCTCAATTGGGGCATTTATCCACCTCGACGTGCCAAAGTCACTGACGCTCAAGTCAACGAAGACAATCAAGCGCTTGCAAATCGGGCTGCTCTCGGCCGCAACGGCGCATTCACATCGTCAGCACAACGCGAAACTCCGCATTGCCGCTCATCATGCGGGCATAAGCGTCGGCAGCCTTTTCCAAAGGATAGGTTTCGATCATGGCGCGTACCCCGCGCAGTTCGGCAAAGCGAAGTGCGTCATCGGAATCCGCCGGCGTTACCCCTGCCCATCCTTCAATCGTCTTGCCGCCCCTGATGAGTTGAACCGGAGCCACCACCATAGAACCGGAGTCCACGCCGATCAGAAGAAGCTTGCCGTTCGGACCCAATCCGCCAATCAGTTCAGACATTGCCTTGGTGTCAGGCGCTGTGGCGATGATGACTCTTGCGCCGCCCAGCTTTTGCAATTCCTCAGCTGCGTTCTTCACTCTGCTGTCGATGTACACATCGGCGCCGAGTCTTTTTGCCAGGGATTCAATTTTCGAGCCGCGCCCGATTGCAGCCACCTTGTAGCCGAACTTGTTGGCAAATTGAATTCCGAGGTGTCCGAGTCCACCGATCCCCTGCACTGCGACCAGGTCGCCGGGCACTGCGCCCGAGTGCCGCAGGGCGTTGTACGGGTTAACTCCAGCACATAGTAGCGGCGCAGCGTCGATATCACTAAGACTCTCTGGAATTGAAACCAATGCTTCGACCGGAGCCAGCATGTACTCCGCATAGCCGCCGTCGTAACTGAGACCGGGATTCTTCTCATTGCGGCAGAGGCGATAATCTCCGCGGCGACACTCTGGGCAGGTGCCGTCGTGGCCGCCATGCCAGCCAACGCCAACGCGCTGGCCTTTTCGCCATTCAGTCACTCCTGTCCCTAGCGCATCCACCACGCCGGCCACTTCATGCCCCGGGACGCGCGGATAGGGAATTCCTGGCCGACGACCTTCGACGATGATCGCGTCGCTGCGACACACGCCACATGCATGAACTTTGATTCGCACCTGTCCCGGGCCTGGGGTGGGAATCTCGAGGTCAACAATTTTCAGACCGGCTCCAGCGGCGGTCACCTGGGCGGCTTTCATGGTGGCCACTGCGACACTTGTCGTTGCCATAAATCCCTCTTGGTTTTTCACTCACCGTTCGATCCCTTGCCACTATGACGAGGCAACTGAAGCGGCTCGCCACCTCGCTCTATTCGCTTGCCCGCAGAACGATAACACCAGAAAACGCGGAGAGGAGTCCATTAGACGATGGTGTCGGCCATACCTTGGTATTGGTGCAAGAGGCAAGCGACATCCGACCCGCGGCGCTTTTCAGGCTTCACCTTAGTGCCGGAATCTCACGGAATTCACGCCACATCAATCCGCGGACAGAATTTGTCCTGGGTGGCGGAGTTTCAGCTGAGTGAGTACGTAATTCAATGCGCTGTCGATGATGATTTTGCTTTCATCTGCGCGGTGGTGAGCAGGAATATTGCGACGACGACCGCAGCCATCCCGGCAAATTCTGCCGCTTCGGGACGTTCGTGCAGGATGAGAATCCCGAGCAGCACGGCCACCATGGGATTCACGTAGGAGTAAGACGTGACTTTGGCCACGGGCACGTGTTCGAGCAGATAGATGAACCCCGTGTAGCCGAGCAGCGATCCGCCGGTGATGAGCCATGCGAGTGAGCCGACGGCCGGTCGATCGAGATGAAACTGCGGCCACTGACCGAGGAGCGATCCGAGTGCGGCGTTGAAGGCTCCGGCAAAGAGCATCTGCCAGGATGCGGCAACGAAACTGTTGACGGGGAGCTTTGTCCGGCGCGACAGGATGCTGCCTACGGTCCATACGAGAGCGCCGGCCAGCAGAGCGATGATGGCCAGCAATACAGCGCGATTGCCGGCGAGGCCCACGCGCAGCGAGGGCCAGAGCAGCGCAGCCAGGCCAGCGAACCCGATGATCATCCCCAGCCAGCCACGCGGCGGAACGGGCTCGCCTCCGGGCAGAAACATTTCGATGAGCGCCACGTACAGGGGCGTCACCGCGAGAATGAGCGAGGACAGGCCGCTGGGCAGAGTTTCCTCCGCATACACGAGTCCCAGGTTGCCGCAGCCGAGCAGCAGCAGGCCGATGAGGGCGAGCATCAGCATGGTCTTCGCAGGATAGACGAGTTGCATTCCGCGCCAGCGGCACCAGGCGAGCAGGATTGCGCCGGCGATGAGAAATCGTGTGCCGGTCAGCAGCAGCGCCGGCATCTCCGCTGCGCCTATGCGGATGGCGGTGTAGGTCGATCCCCAGAAGAAGTACACGGCGGCGAAGGCCAGCACGATGGAGAATCTCGTTGCCGGCCGACCAACGGTGTGTTTCGTCTGGGGAGTGACGGTCACCATATATGGATTAGATCGTACGCTCGGAAACGGCGATGCAGTTTCCTGCTTCTTGCCCAGAATCAGCCGCCAGCCTTGATGCGCAAGAGCAGTTGTGCGTCGCAGATGGCTTGCGGATGGATTGAATGAGTGCAATGAAATGCCACGGGGACAGGCATTTGGCACAAACGCGGGGCCCCCGGCGAAACCATTGGAAAGTCGTTGCATACGCGTGCTATGCTTCGGACAAGCGGGGCTTCCCAATGGAAAGGCACTTCTCCAGCGCAATGCAGCCGATGCCAGCAACGAAACGCTGGTCGAGGGCGCGCGCCCGGTGCATCTGCCCTCGACGCCACCTGCGCGTTCTGCCCATCCGCACCCGACCTAGTCTCTTCGGCGGGGACTAACTCCTCAACCGCCGAACACCCTCGCCTGCTCTCGCGGTTCCGACAGGGTCCGCAGAACTGAAACACCCCTGCGAAGGGGTCGTGGCGGCGCCACACCCGCAGCCAGCGCAACGAAACTAGCATCTGATCAGGAGACTAGAGATGAATAAACAAGAGCTGCACGCCAAATTTGGTCCGAAACTGGTTGGACCGCTGCCGGGTCCCAAGGCCAGGGCTGCGGTGGAAGCGGATGACCGGCTGATCTCGCCCAGTTACACGCGGTCGTATCCGCTGGTGGCAAAGCGCGGGCGCGGTGTTCGCGTGGAAGATGTGGATGGCAACGAGTTTCTGGATTTTGCCGCGGGCATTGCCGTGACTTCGACTGGCCATTGCCATCCCGAAGTGGTCGCGGCGATTCAGAAGCAGGCTGCGGAGCTGATTCATATTTCGGGTACGGATTTCTACAACGAGCCGCTGACTGATCTTGCGAAGAGACTTTCGGCGGTGGCGCCGATGCGCGGACCGCATCGCGTGTTCTACGGCAACTCGGGGACAGAGGCGATTGAGTGCGCGCTGAAGCTGGCTCGTTATCACACGGGAAGACAGCACATTATCGCTTTTCTCGGGGCGTTTCACGGACGCACCATGGGCGCGCTGTCGCTGACGGCGTCGAAGCCGCAACAGAAGCGGCGATTTGCGCCGCTGGTTCCGGGTGTCACGCACGTGCGTTATCCGTATGCGTATCGCGGATGCACCGGCGGTCCGCAGGAGGAAGAAGATTTCAGCCTGGGGTGCGCGCGGTATATCGAAGAGAAGCTGTTCAAGACGGTTCTGCCACCGGAGGAAGTTGCGGCAATCTTTGTCGAGCCGATCCAGGGCGAGGGCGGATACGTGGTCGCGCCGGACAACTTTCTGCGTGAATTGCGCGCGATCTGCAATCGTCACGGGATTCTGCTGGTGGCGGATGAAGTGCAGTCGGGGGCGGGACGCACGGGCAAGTGGTGGGCGATTCAGCACTCGGGCGTGGAGCCGGACATTGTCTGCATGGCGAAGGGTATTGCGAGCGGCATGCCGCTGGGCGTTTGCATGAGCAAGGCGGAGATCATGGACTGGGTTCCAGGGTCCCATGCGTCGACATTTGGCGGCAATCCGGTATCGATTGCAGCCGCGTTGGCAACGATCGACATTCTCGAACGCGAGGGGATCGGGAATGCCGGGAGGGTGGGCGGCAAGATGCTCGAGCGGCTATATGGCTGGAAGAAGAGCCATGCGCTGGTCGGCGACGTGCGCGGGCGCGGGCTGATGATCGGGATCGAACTGGTGAAGAACAAGGAGACACGCGAGCCGGCGGCGGAGTTGCGGAATCGCGTGGAGATGCTGGCCTTCGAACGCGGCCTGATGATCCTGGGTTGCGGCGAAACTTCGATCCGGTTGTGCCCGCCGCTGATCGTATCCGAAGAAGAAGCGACGGTGGCGCTCGACATCCTCGAGGACGTGCTGACGCAGGTGGAGAAGGAATTCTCGCATGCGGGCGAGCCGGTGGCGGCAAGGGTGTAAGACCGGTGGCTCGGTTCGATCAGATTGCTCGCGAGTCATCTTCGGGGAAAAACAGATCCTTCGCGACACTTACCCCGCAGGCGACTATGTCGTCTGTGGGGTCACGTGTCGCTTCAGGATGACACCCGTTCATTTGTGTGTTTTGTTTGCGTCGTTTGCGTGGCGAGTGCTTGACGGCGCAGAATAATTGCAGTGACTTCGATAAGACTGATGAGGGTTGCGTGGCTGGAGCGGATGCTCGGCGGCCTGAATCGGGCTGCGCGCAGACGCGGCCGGACGGCGATGCCCGCGCATCTGACGGTGGGCATCGACGGGGAAGATGCGGTGCTTTTTTATCTGCAGCGCAAGGGCTACACGGTCGTCGCGCGGCGGTGGTCATCAGGCGATGTGCCGGGGGATGTGGACCTGATCGCGTGGCAGGGGCCGATGCTGTGCTTCATCGAAGTGAAGACGCGGAGCGCGCACGATATGACTCCGGCGGAGTCTGCGGTCGATGAGCATAAGCGCAATATTCTGCGCAGGCTGGCGAGGCGGTATGTGCGGCAGCTTCCGCAGAAGATGGCGCCGCCGGTGCGGTTCGATGTTGTGAGCGTGTACCAGGTGCCGGGGCAGGAACGCGAGTTCCAGCACTTTGAGGGATCGTTCGGGTGGGGCGAGGGGTGGCGGGATTGAAACAACTGACTAGCCGCGATGCGCCAAGAATTTCCGAGTGCGGTTGGCCGAAGAAAATGTCGGTATAACGATCAGCGAGTTAGCGCCGCTTCGCGGCATAGCCAGTCAGCAGATCAGCGGATTGGTCTTATGCTGACAGTCGTGAATCTAGCCTTTGGCGTCTTCGAACTCTTCGTGCCAGGCCATCTGGATGGCTTCGAGGCGCGACTCGTTTGATTTTGAGGGGTCGTCGGCGAAGCCTTCGAGTTCGGTCACGTATTTGTGCAGGTCGGTGAAGCGCACGGTGAGCGGATCGATCTCGGGATGCTTTTCCTGTAATTGAATGCCGATTTCTTCGGCGTCGGTCCAGTGAATTTCGCGGGGCATTGATTCTCCATGTTTCTGATGGATTAGACATCGTGGTCTCCCACCCTAACCGCATGAAGCGCGGTTAGGATGGGGCACCCCAAATCCTGGCTTTTATTTGTTTTCGGCGAGGGCGAGCGGCTTGCCTTCGGAGGTGTAGTTGCGATTCCATTTTGGAATTTCAACTACGTAGTTGCCGGGCCTGGTAATGACGGCCTGGCAGCCGAGGCGCGAGTTCAACTGCTGATCGGCGGCCATATCGAGGCGATCGAGTTCATCATCATCGGCTTCACTGATGCCGTCTGCGCCGTCCTTCACCCAGATGTGGCACGTGGTGCAGGCGCATGATCCACCGCAGGCGTGGTCGAGAAAGATGTTGAAGTTCTCGGCGACGTCGAGGAACGACATCGGCTTGCCATGATGATCGTAGGGCATGGTGCCGAATTCAAATTCGACGGTGTTGCCTTCGGGCATGAAGGTGACGCGGACTAGTTTGTCGGGCGGGATGTTCGTTGTGTTTGGTTCGCTCATTGGAATTTCCTTTGGCATCTTGCCAGCTCATCCATGAAAAGCAGATCCTTCGCTGCGCTGAAGAAAGCCGCTCCGCTCAGGATGACACCCATTGCGCAGCTAACTCTCATTTGAATTCCGCCCGGGCCATGGGGTGTGGAGCAGTCACATTTTCGTCAAGGTCTTCGCCGGCGGCTTCCATGGTCTTGCCGCGGATCGCGGAGCTTACGGCGGCGTCCATCATCAACTCGGCCAGGCGGTGCGTGGAGCGGTCGAGCGCGAGGGTCGCCTCGCGGATTGCATTCAGATCTTCGCCGGATTTCACGGCGGCCACGCGGTCGCGTGCAGCGTCGATGGCTGCGATTTCTTCGCCGCGGAGCTGGCCCCATACCGGATTGGTGCGCGCCTTCTCAAGCTTGGAGAGAATTGTCTCGGCTTCATTGCGTGCTTCGATCAGGAGACGCCTGGCGAAATCCTCTTCCGCGTGGTCGAAGGAGTCGAGGATCATGGTTTCCACTTGTTCATCGGTCAGGCCGTAGGTCGGTTTGACTTCGATCTGCGCCTGCTTGCCCGAGCGCTGCTCGCGCGCGGAGACTTGCAGGATGCCGTCGGCATCGATCAGGAATTTGACTTCGATGCGGGGCAGGCCGGCCGTCATCGGCGGAATGCCTTTGAGGTCGAAGCGTGCGAGAGAGCGACAGTCCGCAGCGAGCTCGCGTTCGCCCTGCACGACGTGGATGGCGACGTTTGCCTGGCCGTCGACGCCGGTGGTGAAGTGCTCGGTGGCCGACGCGGGGATGGTCGAGTTGCGCTGGATGATTCTGGCGACTGTACCGCCGAGGGCTTCGATGCCCAGCGAAAGCGGCGTGACGTCGAGCAGCAGCATCTCTTCAGTGGTTTTCGAAGCGCCGGCTAGAATGTCGGCCTGCACGGCTGCGCCTAGAGCGACGACTTCGTCGGGGTTCAACTCGATGTGCGGGCGCTTGCCGCGCGCTGCAAGATGGAAGAGATCGTCAACTAACCTGCGAACAGCGGGGATGCGCGTGGAGCCGCCGACGAGGACAACTTCATCGATCTGCTCGGGGGTGATGCCGGCATCGGCGAGAGCTTGTTTGCAGGGGCCGACGGTGCGGTTCAGCACCGGTTCGATGAGCTGCTCGAAGACGTCGCGCGGAATCTCGCGCTGGTATCTGTCGCCATTTGGCAATTCGATGTCGAAGTGGGCTGACTGATCGGAGGAGAGGCGGATCTTCGCGTCAATCGCGGCTTTGCGCAATGCCTGGACCGCGCCGGGATGGGAGCGCAAGTCGACTCCATGCTCGGCGTGGATCTCGTCGAGAGCGATGGCGAGCAGGAGGTTGTCGATGTCGTCGCCGCCGAGGTGCGTGTCACCATTGGTGGACTGCACTTCAAAGATGCCGTCGCGGAGCTTGAGAATTGAAATATCGAATGTGCCACCGCCAAGATCGTAGACGGCGATGGTGCCTTCTTTGGCGCGGTCGAGCCCGTAGGCGAGCGCGGCTGCGGTGGGCTCGTTGACGAGGCGGAGGACTTCAAGGCCGGCCATGCGGCCCGCGTCTTTTGTGGCCTGGCGCTGGGCGTCGTTGAAGTAGGCGGGGACAGTGATGACGGCCTGCGTGACCGGCGAGCCGAAAAAGCGTTCGGCGTTGCGCTTGAGCTGGCGCAAGATGTAAGCGGAGATTTCGGGCGGAGTGAAACGCATTTCGCCGAGCTGGATGCGCGGGACTTCACCGGCTTCAACATCGTCGGCGAGACGGAACGGGAAGAACTTGAGTTCGCTCCGCACTTCTTCGAGGCCGCGGCCCATCAGGCGCTTCACGGAGTAGATGACGCGCTCCGGCGTTTCGATAAGAGCGCGGCGGGCGCTATTGCCGACGGTGACGGTGGGACGGCTGCCATCGGAGGGTACGGGGTCGAGAGCGACGACGGAGGGTACGAGGTTCGAGCCGTCGACACCGGGGATAACTACGGGCTTTTCGCCCTCCATATAGGCGACCAGGGAATTCGTTGTTCCCAGATCGATTCCGACTACGCGTCCTTCTGCCATGCGAATTTTGAAATCCCTCAGGGGCTAAAGCCCGTTCCTTTTAGTTCATCTTTCGGCACGACTGAAGTCGTGCCCTGACACTTCGTGCTTCTTTGTCTAGGTCCCCAATGTCTGTTGGCGCGACTGTAGTCGTACCCCGACACTTCGTGCTTGTTTGTCTACGTCCCCAATGTCTGTTGGCACGACTGAAGTCGTGCCCTGACACTTCGTGCTTCTTTGTCTACGTCCCCAATGTCTGTTGGCGCGACCGAAGTCGTGCCCTGACACTTCGTGCTTGTTTGTCTACGTCCCCAATGTCTGTTGGCGCGACTGAAGTCGTGCCCTGACACTTCGTGCTTCTTTGTCTACGTCCCCAATGTCTGTTGGCGCGACTGAAGTCGCTCCTTGACACTTCGTGCTTCTTTGTCTAGGTCCCAAGAGTCTCTGTCACGTCGCGGACGAGGTTGTTGATGTAGCGGCGGCGATCGAGCAGAGAGACCATTTTCTTTTGCGCTTCCTGGCGGGCGTTTTCGTCACCCGGGTCCCAGACCTTCCACTGCGCGCGAAGGTCGCCGTCGACATCGTCGAGAAGGCCGTCGAATTTCTTCTTCGCCTGTTCGAGGCTCGACTGTAGCTCGGGGTCGGCATCGCCCAGGTTCTTCTCCATGCGCATCTCTTCGAGCTGCATGTTGAGATCGAAGGCCTCTTCGAGGAGATCGGCCGGCACACGCGACGGATCCTTGCGATCCTTGCCGGCATGCTCTTCCCCGATTTCGGCGCCGTGCAGTTTGAGCAGATACTCGGTGCGGCGGATGGGATCTTTCAGCGTGCGATAGGCGTCGTTGAGCAAGGCCGTATCGGCGAGACTCCATTGCTTCTCATTCTCCTTAGCACGCGCGAAGCGATCGGGATGCAGCTTGCGGCTGAGCTTGTGGAACTGGTGCTCGAGCATGCCGAGGTCGAGGTCGAGCATGGGCACGAGCGAGAAGACGGAAAAATAGTCGCCTCCCGGAGGAGGCTGAATCTTGCTGCAATGCGGGCAGAAGAGCGTGGACTCATTGTGAGCCACGGAGCATGACCAGCACGCAACGGGTACTGCAGAATCGATCACTTTCAGCATGAGAGAACTCCAGCGAGCAAAACCTACGAGAAGGATGAACCGCAGCCGCAGGAGTGCGAGGAGTTCGGATTGATGAAGTTGAATCCCTGCCGCATCAGTGTCTCTTCGTAGTCCAGCGTCATGCCATGCAGGTAGATGAATGACTTGGGATCGACAAAAACGCGAACCCCGTCGAAATCAAAGATGCGATCGCGCTCCCGCGGATGGCTATCGAACTTGATCGAATACGAGAGTCCGGAGCAACCACCGCCCATCACGCCGATACGTAATCCACCTTCTTCCGGCGCGATGCCTTCCTTGGCCAGGGCGATGCGAATCCGCTGGACGGCGCGGTCGGTCACCTGAATGCCGGACGAAGCCGGTCCGGCGGGCGGCTGCGATGGTGCAGCCGCTGCGCCTTCGGACGGCTTCGATTGGATGCTTACAAAATTCGCCATTGTTTCCTTCTTGCCTTGGAACGAGCCCTCAGAAGCGTAGTCTCCCAGGTCTCAGAATCGAGCCCCTTCGACTGCGCTCAGGGCAGGCTCCGGGGCACCGGTTCGTTAACGCGCTGCAGCTTCGGCCTGTGCGTTCTCAGCAACGCCGTTCTTCTTCTTCCAGTCGCCGATGGCTGCGCGGATGGCGTCCTCGGCGAGCACGGAACAGTGAATCTTCACCGGTGGGAGCGAAAGCTCCTTCACGATGTCGGTGTTCTTGATCTCGAGCGCTTCTTCGACCTTGCGCCCCTTGATCCACTCGGTGGCGAGCGAAGAGCTGGCGATTGCCGAGCCGCAGCCGAAGGTCTTGAACTTGGCTTCTTCAATCACCTGGGTCTCAGGATTGACGCGGATCTGCAAACGCATCACGTCGCCGCACTCGGGGGCGCCCACCAGGCCCGTGCCGACGTCGCTCGAAGCCTTGTCGAGCGTTCCCACATTGCGCGGGTTGTTATAGTGGTCAACCACCTTGTCGCTGTATGCCATTTTCCAATCTCCTTTTGCGGGAAGCCGCGAAATCCAGTTTTCAGTGAACAGCGATCAGTGTTCAGCATTTAAATGTTCGTGGTCCATATGTCGCTCCGACTGACCACTGACAACTGATCACTGACTACTTGTTGTTAATGCGCCTGCCACTCGATCTTGGTGAGGTCAATGCCTTCCTTGACCATTTCGTAGAGCGGCGACAGCTCACGCAGTTTCTTGACGATGTCGATAACCTTTGCTGCTACGTAATCAACTTCAGCCTGCGTATTGAAGCGGCCGAGGCCGAAGCGGATGGAGCTGTGGGCAACGTCGTCGCCCAGGCCCAATGCCTTTAGAACATAGGACGGCTCCAGAGTTGCCGAGGTGCAGGCGGAGCCGCTGGAAACAGCGACATCGTTGATGCCCATCAGCAGCGATTCGCCTTCAACGTACACGAAGCTCATGTTCAGATTGCCGGGCAGACGATGCTCCATGGAGCCATTGACGTGGATGTAGTCGAGCTCGGACTCGAGCTTGTTCTGCAGGCGATCGCGCAGGCCGCGAAGATAAGCGGCTTCACTGTCCATCTCGGTGAGGGCGATTTCGCATGCCTTGCCGAGGCCGACGATCCCGGGGACATTGAGCGTGCCGGAACGCATGCCGCGCTCGTGGCCACCGCCATCAATCTGCGCAGCAATCTGCACGCGCGGATTGCGACGGCGAACATACAGCGCACCCACACCCTTCGGTCCGTAAACCTTGTGGCCGGAGATCGAGGCCACGTCAACGTTATCGGTGATCACATTGAAGGGCGCCTTGCCGATAATCTGCACGGCATCGGTATGGAACAGGACGCCTTTTTCATGACAGATCTTGCCGATCTCGCGAATGGGCTGCAGAACACCAATCTCGTTGTTCGCGGCCATGATGGTGACGAGAATCGTCTTGTCGTCGATGGCGCGCTTCAAATCCTCCAGGTCGATGAGCCCGTCAGCCTTTACAGGAAGGTAGGTGACGCGATAGCCGTGCTTCTCAAGCCGTTTGCACGTGTCGAGAACGGCCTTGTGCTCCGTGACCTGCGTGATGATGTGATTGCCGCGCTCGCGGTACATCTCCGCGATGCCCTTGATGGCAAGGTTGTCACTCTCGGTGGCTCCCGAGGTAAAGATGATCTCCTTCGCCGTTGCACCGATCAGCTTCGCGATCTGCTCGCGGGCGGTTTCGACGGCCTGCTCCGCTTCCCATCCAAAGGAATGATTGCGGCTGGCGGCATTGCCGAACTTGGACGTGAAGTAGGGCATCATCGCCTCCAGCACTCGCGGATCGAGCGGGCTGGTGGCGTGGTTATCCATATAAATCGGCAGCGTGACGCCCGCCGCCACTTCAACCTGGCTTGTAACTGTGCTCATCCCGACCTCTTCCCATTCTTTAGAGCTCCGCCTCTGCGGAGAGTTGCTAAATTGTCAGCGATACCAGCTTCGGCTCGAGCGCGTGCCCGGGCGGATGCTCGTGCTCGGCGAGATCCTGAATACTGATGCTTTTGAGGACCCCGGCAATGGTGTCATTGACCCTGGCCAATGGCTCTTTGATGGTGCAACTCGGCGTAAGCTCACACCCCTTGGCGCCCTTGGTGCAGGACGTGATGAAGAACGGCCCATCGATGGCCAGGATCACTTCGTACGCCGAAATGGAACGGGCATCCTTTGACAGGGCATACCCGCCGTTCATCCCTGCGTGCGACTTCAGGAGCCCTTTCTTTGTGAGCTGCTGCAGGATCTTGGCAAGTAGTTGAGCCGGAATCCCATACGCGTCCGCAATATCCTTCGCGCTCAAGGCCGCCGTCTCCGGGCGTTCCGCCAGATACTTCAGGGCCATCAGCCCATAGTCGGCCTTTTTGGTGAGCTTCAGCATAGATATGCGACTGGTTCAGTCCGCATTCAGTATACGACCATTTATGTCGGGTTTACAATTTGCAGGCGGTCTTTCGGGGATAATGTCGCCTCTTTCGTGAAATACAGGTTGAAAAGATTCACCAAATTGCCGTTTGAAAATGTTGAAAACCTCGCTACAATCTGCGGCAAGAGTTTCTAAATCCGAGTCCTCTCAAAGACGATGGTTACCGCCTGCAAACATCCTAGGGTTCGAATTGTTTCCCGCCATGAAGACACCGAATATGTGGAGTGCCTCGAGTGCGGCGATGTTTTTGATTCAGAGGAATTTCACGACATGGAAATCGAGGAATCTGCCGCAAAGCTGGTGAAAGAGGAAGAGGACGAATGACTCCGTCGGCCCCCACCGCCGGATCCTCGGAGTTTGAAAATCTCAATCGTCTCTGAAGAGCTGCGCGCGGAAGCTGTTCAGTTCGGGTTCGCCCCGGCCCCCTGGCTGCTGGAGCGATGTGAGGCAATCCAGGCGTAATGCAGTCCAGAAGCGATGGTTAACCCCACCGTGGCGTCAAGAGCGACGAGGCGGAGAATCACGACCCACTTTGCCGATGTGAGCTGCTGCAGAAGCACCACCGAGATGGCGGTAACCTGGGCCACCGTGTTGGCCTTGCCGAAGATGCTGGGACCGAACTCCCGGCGGCCCACCACCGCATAGAGGAGGGCCGCGACCAGCAGGATTGCGACGTCGCGCCCAAAAACCAGGACTGTTACTGTCGTTGGCATCAGACCTTTGTGCATAAGAACCAGAAACAAAGTGCTCAAAAGAAGCTTGTCGGCCACCGGATCGAGATATTGGCCGAGGACCGTGCGTTGCTTCAAAACGCGAGCAAGCACTCCATCGAGCGCATCGGTCAGCCCTGCCGCAATGAAGAGGGCAAAGCTTAGTTGAAAGCGGTTTTCAAGGATGGCGGCTACCAGAAACGGAGCCAGACAAATGCGCAACACCGTAAGCAGGTTGGGCGCGGAGTGCAAGGGGTTCTGGTGCGTAGGCATTTTTGTCATCTGATAGCCGGACCCGCCCCGTCGCGGCTTCGCCAGCAGGAGGAGCTGATAAGCCCAAACCTGCCTTGAACTTGCAGGAGCCGGCTCCTCAGTCATTGATGGTACAGTATCCTGAAGTTGCTGCGACAGCTCTTCTTTCGCCGCGGTGCTGATGCTGGTAAACTAATGGCTGTCGCATCACAGGCGCGTAGCTCAGTTGGTTAGAGCGCTTCCTTGACACGGAAGAGGTCGCTGGTTCGAATCCAGTCGTGCCTACCATTATTTTCAATAACTTACCTTGATTCGACTGATTTGACGCTTCCCGTTCAGGAACACGAAGGGACAATAACCAGTATCCACCGTTCCTCCCGTTCAACTCGCCACTTCAATTCGCTGCTCGAGCTGGTTTGCTTTGGGCAGAATCATGCGAATCACCTTGGACTGCGCTTTGCGCTTGTCAGGCGTGAGTGCCTGTGCGTATCCGAACTCCCTGCAGCTGTTTCCCGCCACAGAGACCTGCGATACCCGAAGCCGTGTTGAATCCCAGTCATGCATGCAGGAACTGCAAGTATTGCCAGCACTGTGCCAAGGAAGGCGGAACCTGCGGGGCCTGCAAGAAGCGGGGCTAAGCCAAACGGAAGCTATCTTGCCGTGCGACACAGTGTCCAGACCGTTGAGGGAAAGGATCGCGTACGAACTTGAGCTAGTACTTCACCGTGAATCCAGTCTGGACGGTATTGACGCGCGCAAACTTGGGCGGACAGAACCCGTCTTTGTAGGCCAGGGTCAACCCGAAATGTCCCGCCGGGTCAAAGGTCCAGGTTCCGCTCAGCACCCCATAGGCGAACCAACCGTGGTCGCGTCGGAGATAGAGCGAATGATTGGGGCGTTCAAGGACGGAGTTCTCGACGGTGGTGAGGAAGCGTGGAGTGCCGGTCACATCGAAACTGAGGCGGCCAATCTCCCAAAGCCCGTGCACCTGGGGCACGATCCGTACGATCGGATAACTGGGGAGGGTAAGAGATGCGGTTCCGGTCGAGTTTTTGACCTTGGTGTCAATGATCGAGCTTCCAATCTCCGTGCCCATGTGGAAGTCCAGCGCATAGCCCATCAGGACCGGTTCGGTATTGGCCGCCGACCAGGGAATGGGATGGCAATCCTCCGGTTTGAGGTTGGGAGGAATCCTCTTGCACTGCGCGTAAGCCAGTTCCTCGCTGAACTTCTCGAGTGTGCGCCGACTGCGTGGATTATATAGATTGACGAAGTCCAGTCGCGCATCGGGTATGAACAGGACGTTGTCGCGATCAAACTCTTTATCGGTCTCGTAGGTAGCGCCGGCTGAGAAGAGGATCTCCTGGAGAAAGTCGTTGGGCTCGAAGATCCGCGTGAACGATGGTCCGAGATCGATGGTATCGGTGTAGGTGATGCCGGAGATCTGGTTTTGCCCGACGTCCGCGGTTCCGAGGGGAACGAACTGAAAACCGTCATGGAGGCGTCCGATCCGGGGGGCAACTTTGGCATCCAGGATCCAGGCCGGCTTACTGCCTTTGGCGGCGGCGTGATTGAAATTGAAGTAGTAGCTCGAGGCATCCTTGTTGGACGGTGCTTTCTCCGGAGCGATTTGGGACTTGGCATCGATCTTGACGATGTTGCCGAATACGTCGATCAGGCCATCGACGGCAAAGGGCAGCTGCTGAGCATCTTTGTTCCCATTGCGAAGTTGGAGGATCAGGTCCCCAAGATCTTCCGGGGTTATGGCCCAGCGGGCGAGATTATCGATGGTTACCGAAGCCGGATCATCCAACACCGCGTGGGAGCGGCACTGGGCATCGAGAGGGTGCACATGGTGCAGGAAGTCCTGCACTTCAAGTATGCAATTGGGTAAGGGCGCGCCCTTGAAGGCCACGTGCGAGGTGAACTCAAATTGACTGGCGGAGCCAAAGGCCACCACTGGAGTTACCGAGATGGTGCTGTTGATCTCGATCGATACGGTTGCGGCGTCGCGGGGCGGGGGCGAAGTTTCGCTCGCCAAGTGGAGTGCGAGCGCAAGCTGGTACTTCTTGCCATACTGAAACGTTGCCGATGGCGCAATCGAGACCAGAAGCCATTGCGCAGATCCCAAATAAAGATGGACAGGCAATGCGGTCGCCGCGGGAGAAACCGGGCTCTTGGCCACGTCATAGAGATTGGCCGTGCCCGCCACTAGGGAGACGTCTTCCGAGCAATGCACGGCAATCAGGGTCGAGTTGATGATCTTGTACTCGGGACTACTGACGGTGCAGAGAGATTTCTCGGCGTGAGCCAACGGCAATGCGCTCCCCAGGGAGATCAGTGCGACGAGCTGGAGCAGGGAGCTAGTGATTGATCGCGTGGCACTATTGAGGATCATATTGCTGTCTCACGTGCTCAGAGAGCTGGATCACTGTTTTAACACTGCCGCTCGAGTTCTTTTGGCTGTCATATACATCCCCGGTTTGAAGAACGACGATGCGACTTTCGCGAAACTCGGTTTGAAGACGGCTGGCCAAGTCTTGAGCAGCATCGGGATAGAAGGGAAATGACTTAGGTGAAGTTGCCCAAAGCACGGTGAGCTCCCTGTCGTCGGTAGGACGCGAGGTCGTCGTAATCCATTGTTCGATAACATTCACGACGCGATCGTGAACGCTGGCACTTTGCTGTTTCGACAATAGGTTCATCTGGGTCTCCCGCACGACGGTGTAGGTCAGGACGAGCGCAATCAACGCGAACAGAATTGCCCGAACGATCGACTTCTCTCGGGGGCTTTCATAGACGATCTTCATTTAGGCTCCGATCTTCGTATCGGTCGCGTTCTAAGCGCGACCCCGGATCGCGAGAAGACGGCTTCGGGACAAGAGATGTCCTTCGCTTCGATGGTCACTCAAGATAGAGAAACTGGATAGAACCTCTACCATAGGTTCGAAACAAGAATCAAGTACTTTGTGGTCGAGGCCTTGAGAACGCCGCCGATACGTCGGACGCGTATCACAAAGGATTCATGATCGATTATCGAAGCCGCGCCAAATCCGCAGATTTTCAGGCAGAGACGTGGCTCAACGCAAAACCCGAAGATTCAAGCGCCCGCAATCTCAATCTTCCGGTCAATCTGATCGTGTACCTGAACCGTGTGGTACAGTGTTGAGCACACCACGGAGTATCGGATGAAGCTTTTCGTCGGCCACAACGATGCGGCTTCGCTGCGCAACGCAGAGCACTGGTTGAATGACGAGCAAGATCTGCATCGCTTGGACGTCTGGGCACGGGCGAAAGAACCCGAATGGGGCGAGTGTTACATCTTTCTGGAAGTCAGCCTTCCCAAACTGGGGCCGTCAAACCATCTGCAGATGGACTTGCTCGTCGCTTTTCAGGCGCGGGGAGCTCTTTGTGAACTGAAAAAGCACGCGAGCCTTCAACATATCCATACCAGTCAAATCGCAGATCAGGTCTCCGGAGAACAGCAAGCCCTCGAGTCGGTGTTGCGCACGAGTGCATTCCGCGGGAACTTCACACCGATTCTGTTGTTTCCTCGGTTGGCACTGCAGGAGCTGCTCACTCTCAATCAGCAGCTTGTCTCCGTGCACAGCCGCCCGGATATATCCGTTACCGGCAGTCCCAGCCGCTTGCCTTACAGTGATCCTCGGTCCGGGCAATTCAATTTTCTTCGGGTTCTGGAGCGAAAACTCTCGAACTATCCGCTGGAAACGCGAGGGTTCGAAGGGCAGTGTGGCGTTCAGCAGTCTTTAGAGAAGATACTGCGCGAGAAACCTCGGGAACTCTTCGAATTTGAAAGTTCCAAGGGGGCGTTGGGGTTCTTGCAGGCAACCTATGGCGCCCCACATGTGCCTTTTCCTGCGGCCTATGTACCGGAGACACGAGAAGAGGAGCTCACCTGCGCCAAAGAGGCCATTCATGGTTCGGGCATCATCGAGATTGCAGGCCCTCCAGGCATAGGGAAGTCGGTTCTCGCTTGTGAGATCCTTGCATCCGTTCAAAAGCTCTTTCACGAGATCTCCCTCCCAAAAATCGCATCGGCCGACCGGATCGCAGAGGCCATCGAAGAGGAAATCGAAGGTGGACATGATCGACGAATCTCGACGTCAACTCTGATCGAGCGCCTGGCGCGCTTTGATGCCGTGTATTGGATTCGCTCCTATGAAGACCAATCGCGTAACTCGCTGCTCGACTTTCTTGGACGAGTCCAATCGGTCAGACCACGCAGATCTCTGTGGATTGTGGAGTCGGTACGTAGTCTCCGCGACCCAACGCTGGCTTGTGTTCAGCTCGGCCCGGTGAAGCGATCGGCTTTAGCGCTGATTCTTTCGCAGGTTCGGAATGGCACTCTTTCGACCAGCGTCGAAGCGGCGATCGATGGTTCGCACGGAAATCCCCGCGACGGATTGTGCCTGCTCAGAACCGGATCCATCGAAAAGGCAAACTCTTTTGAGTGGCTCGAGGCCCAGCTTTCGCGCAACGCAAAACGGGTACTCCGTCTGCTCTGCCTGATCATGCTGCAAGCACCCTTGGGGCTCAGCCGCCGGATCATTGAGCAGACTGCCCGCGAGATCTTTGCCGACCTGCCATACTCCGATATCACGCGAGCAGTGGTTGAAACCCTCGCGACACTCGAGCAGGAGCAACTCGGCAGCATTTCACGATTTGAACCCAGGCAGTTTGGTGGAGTCCTGGACGGCATCATCACAGCCGGTATCGAGTTGGTTCACCTGAACGCTCTCAAGCGGAGTCTTCTCGAGGCGTTCAGCAGACAAATTCCTCCAGAGCAGAAAAGCCGTTGGATGGACGCGTACTTTACGGTTCTTATCGCCCAAGCCGAGGCGGGGAACCTCGCCGATGTCACCTACAACATTCTGCATCATGAACTCCAGCCTTTCTTTCGCTCGTCCTTCCGTTTCACTTCGCTTGGCGTGACTCTCGGTTGGATGGAAACAGCCGAATGGGAGCCACCAGATCCGCGCCAGGCCTACTTGTTGCGCTGCCTTCGGGTTCTCTCTGCTTTGAACCGTGACTCTCAGACACGAGTGAGGCAGGAACTGGGAGATCCGGATGCGAAGGATGGTATACAGATCTTCGCCCAGGAATATGTGCTCGCCCGTCAAATGACAGTGTTGCCGCTAAGTGATTTAGATCTTGAGGAGTTCATCACCGAGAACCAGAAACGCGCAGATATCGATCTTCAGGCTGCTTACGCGGTTTCTTGTGCCAGTGCTCTTTTGGCCGCCGGCCGTGCTTCGGATGCGCTTCGACTCCTGACGAGGACCGGCAAAACTGCGAAGGACTCCTCGGCGGGAGTGATTTTGCGAATCCAGATGGGCGATCTTCTCAACCGCAAGGAGGGCAAAGATGCGGCAGGCGAGAAGAAAGCCGCTGAATTGAGTCGGCTTCTCTCCCGAGACCTGATCGAGGCTGGAATTAAACTTGAGAACGTGCACTTAATCTGCTCCGGTGCTTTCTACTACGTCCGCGGGCTAGAGTTTGAGGCAGGGCGCCGAAAGTTCATGCACGTGCTGCAGTATCTGGCGGCGCTGGACTGGATCGAACAGGTTCCGGGGGCCAGAGCCCGCTGGCGCATGAGAGTGCTTCTCACCCGAGGCTCACTCCATCGCCATTATCTTCGTGAGGATTCTCTGCTCTGGCCGGAATTCCAGGAACATCTGGAGCTGGCCTGGCACGATTACATGCGGGCGTGGCATACTGCATTCTCCGCAAAACATGTGCTTCACTCCCTGAATTCAGCTGTTTATATGTCCGGGGTCTGCAAATCCGCGATGCGGTACGGGAAGGATCAATCTACTCACAGTGTTGTTCTTGACTATTGTCGTCAGGCCAGCGAGATATGCGATCTGGCGGTCCGCAACCTGCGAGCCAAGGGACCCAAAGAGCTTCCCATTATGGAGAGCGTGGAGCGAGCGCTCCCTCTGCTTCGCTACGTGCTCCGCATTTCCATGTCGAGCGAGCCTTTGAATGCAAAAGTGGAGTCTCTCGAGTGGGAACGCTATTTTGGAGTTGCCGCTAAAGGCCGGCAAAGATCAACCCGCATGAAAGAAAAGCAGAAGCACGAGGAGGAGATCACAAAGGAGATATATCGGGTTCTCCGCTTCGCGGACTTTACCAATCCGACACGCTTCAACGAGTCGCTTGAGCATTTCCGACCCTGGCTCCTTCAGTTCCGGGACGCTGCGCAAGCCCCCAGCTCCGACTCCTGGAGAAAGCTGACCGATCTCACAAAACTCTCTCCTCCTCATGCTCCAGAAGGACCTTTGGTGATTGCAACGTAAGACTTTGTTAAAATCGTCCAGAACTCTATCCACAATGTAACTAAGCACTACAACCTGAACCAGGACGCGCCCAAGCTCCAAGGTTAGTGTTAGTGGGGTCCTCAGCGAGTGCTTTCGAACCGAATCGTTGAAGTCCCAGACCTCTTCCGCGACCTCTTCTTTTTGGGTTTTGATGGTGCTGAGGGTGGATTTTCGATGCTTTTAGGTGCTTTTCGGTTCCGCCGATGCTCCTAGAATCGATGGGTTACAGTTTTGGAATCGATTAACAAGGAAGCGTCGCTGGCCTCGGTCGTCACCTTAAAACCGGCCATATGTGGTCACTTCAAAAGCGGCCATAGAGGGTGGCCGAAGACGTAATTGTTTTACCTGACTTGGTGTTTCTGAGCAAGGCGTTGTTGGTGGGCAGTGATGGTCAACTGCCGAGCTGCATGTTAACGTGGTAATCGCTCCGCCGGGGTCGCGCCCTACTTTTCAAAAAGAAGCAACACACATTGAACGTGAATACGCTACTTGCTTCTGGTAATAGCCAGAAAGTTAGTTGCGCTTAAACCAGAACTGGGTTATTCTCGTCTTCGTGAAGAACCTATTCAAGTCGTATCTGTCCGAATCACTCAGCGATTTGCTGGGCATGGAGGGGTGCGGCTGATTTAGGTAGAATCTACGGAATCGCCGAAGCCCCTCGAGAAATCGAGGGGCTTTTGTTTTATGGGCTTCTGGCGGAATCGGCAGACGCGGCAGCCTCAAGAGCTGTGACATCTTCAGGGTTCGAGTCCCTGGGAGCCCACCAATTCGTCGACAGGTTTGCGCTTAAGAACCTGATCGCTCGATGTGTATCTAGGTTGCACGGAGTTAGTAAGTCGTGGGGATGTGGTGGAAATGGGAGACACGCTGGTCTTAGAAACCAGTGCCTTCGCGCGTGAGAGTTCAAATCTCTCCATCCCCACCAGGAGATTCATGGAGACGTGGCCGAGTGGTCTATGGCACCGCACTGCTAACGCGGAGTGCCCTTGAAAGGCACCATCCGTTCGAATCGGATCGTCTTCGCCAGTATTGTTTAGTCGGTAGGATGAGCGGAACGGTATCGCACCTCGTTGGAGGCGAGGCTCACGCAAGCGATGCGTGTGCAGGTTCAAGTCCTGCTCCTACCGCCGGGCGCGCGTCCCTGGTCAGGGTAGCGTTGGGCATTTGGAAAGCCCATCCCGTTCGAAGCGGGACGTACCTTCGGGGCTTGCGCGTTCGACTCGCGCCGCTACCGCCAATTTGAAGCGCAAGCATTTTCAGGGCAGAGAGGATGAATCAAATGATGCCGAGCATCAAGCAGATCGTGAAGGACAACATGGCCAGATTCTCTTTCTATCGCACGGGGAACATGTTCTACACCGTCGATGTGGAAGGGCAGAAGTACCAATTTCCGGTCTCGCTTGAAGACATCGGCGGAGCAACGCTTACGTCTGAATTCAAGGCGATCACTCTGATGCGATATATCCGCAAGGCGCTTGCGGATGGAACGTTTGTGCGAGGGACGTAACTCGATTGTTGAGGGTCTTCGCCATCACTGTTGGAGAGGTTCGGCAAGTGGCAAGCCGATCCCGTTTGAAGCGGGACGTGCCTTTGGGACTTGCGCGTTCGACTCGCGCCCTCTCCGCCAAATGTGGGTGTGTTGGGGCAACTGGTTGCCCTACCGGGCCGTAACCCCGGAGCTCTTTGGAGCATTGAGGGTTCGAATCCTTCCACACCCACCAAAACTTTGTGCACCCGCGGCCGTAGCTTAAGTGGCGAAAGCTCTCGATTGTCGATCGAGCAGATGCCGGTTCGAATCCGGTCGGCTGCGCCAACAATTCGTCACGCCGTCGGCTAACGGTTAGGCCAGCGTCCCTTCAAGGCGCGAATGCCAGTTCAACTCTGGTCGGCGTGACCACACTTCAGTGATGGTGCGCGATGTTCGCGCGTTCACGCTGTGCACAATTGTTCGAGATGGTAAGTACCCAAGATCCGTGAGTGACTAATAGTTGTAGCGTTTGCATTTGACTTTTGAAACTAAGTCGGGGTAAAGTACAAACGTCATGATGCTCCGAGTCAATCACGGATTTATACCAACCGCGTGGGCGCAACCGACGCGACAGGGTATTACCGTGTTCTGGCCGGACTAGCGAGATTAAGCTCCATTTCAGGAGACTCGAGCCCCCGGCCTTCAACAAGGTCGGGGGCTTTTTAGTTTCTGGGCAACATTGCGCGGTATCTCAACTGGCAGAGAACCTGACTGTTAATCAGGGTTATGCGGGTTCGACTCCCGCCTGCGCAGCCAGATTTGATGGCGAGTAGTGTAACTGGCAACACGCCGCGCTCTGAACGCGGAAGTCAAGGTTCGAAGCCTTGCTCGCCAGCCAGTTAGTAACTATGTCAGTGGAGTAACTGACATGGATAAGTGAAGTGTGTCTAAGCGAAGGGAAGGAGAATATTCCGGGATCGTCTAATGGCAGGACAGTGGTCTTTGGAACCACGGATGGTTTGGGTTCGAATCCCCCTCCCGGAGCCAGATAGATGAGCGGCTGTAGTCGAGCGGTAAGACGCTGCGTCGCCAGCGCGGAGATCGCCGGTTCAACTCCGGCCAGCCGCTCCATGATTTTGATTCAGGAGTACGTGTTTGCTGGCGTGGCAGAGAGGGCAATGCACCTCATTCGTAACGAGGACAAAGCCGGTTCGATTCCGGCCGCCAGCTCCAAGATGCAAGAGAGGCTATATGACGAGTGCAATGACGATGCCGGTATTAGTGCTCAATGCGAGCTATGAGCCCGTGAACATTACGCGGGCTCGCCGTGCCCTCGTGTTGCTCATCAAAGGTGTTGCCGTCATCGAAGAGGCACACGATCGGTTTGTGCATGTCGGATTGCAATTGCCTTGTGTCATTCGCCTTCGCCAGTATCGGCGTTTGCCGTCTCGGATCCAGACGCTGTCGAGGAAGAACATCCTCATCCGCGACGGACACATTTGCCAGTATTGCGGCGAGAAGTTCTTGAGCAGCGAATTGGAACTGGAGCATGTGATTCCGCGCGCTCGAGGCGGACAGAGCACGTGGGAGAACCTGGTAGCCGCGTGTCGCGACTGCAACGGGCGCAAGGCAGATCGGACACCGGCGGAAGCAGGCATGAAACTGCTCCGTCAGCCGCGCCGCGTGACGATTCACACCTCTCGCGCTTTCATGCGCCAGACGGGAATCGGCGAGGAGAAGTGGAGGAAGTATCTGTACTACTGAAGTCGGGCCGGCATAGCTCAATGCCAGAGTGTCGCCTCGGTATGGCGAAGGATGCGGGTTAAAGTCCTGCTGCCGGCTCCAACAAGATTGCACCTGTAGCTCAAGTGGAAGAGCGGCTGACCTGTAATCAGCAGAATGGGTTTTCGAGTAACCCCAGGTGCTCCAACTGTGGCCGTGCCGACTATCGGAATGTCGGGCATGACTGTGACTCATGTCTCTTGTGGGTTCAACTCCCACCGGCCACCCTGATTCAAGAAAGGAGAACTGCCATGCATTAGGCGTCCAAAGGAACGCTATTCATGAGCAGATCCTATCGTTCCCCGTTCGCTGCGGTGACGGGTGCGAGAAGTGCGGCGGATGACAAGCGCCTCGCAGCGCGCGGAGTTCGTCGCAAGCAGAATCAGTGGCTGCGGAAGACAGTTGATTTCGATGAGGCAATTGTGCCGCATCGTCTCGAATGCCCTTGGAACGAGGTGTACTGCTGGGGCCGAGATGGCAACCAGCGTCTTCAGGTCCCGGACGATCGAGATTGGTCCAGGCATTGTCTTCAACAGAACGGTCTTCATCCATACGAATCGTCTCGATGGAGAGACCGCAACGAATGGCCGCCGCGTTGGTATGAGCGGCTGCAGCGCAAGTAAGGATTTGGGCCGTAGGACTACTTGGGGTGGTCGCCTGCTTTGCAAGCAGGATAGTCAGGTGGGTTCAATTCCCACACGGTCCACCAAATTTCGCCAGTCGCGTATGCGCGGTCGATACGCTCCGCTGAAAACGGAGAGAGCAGCGTTCAACTCGCTGGGCTGGCACCATCGGGGAATAGTGTAATGCGTTGCATCCGTGCCTTGGGAGCACGTGGTCTCAGTTCAATTCTCAGTTCCCCGACCAAAGTTTTGAGCGTCCGTGCCAGAGAGGATTGATGGCCTTCGCTACGAACGAAGTGCACGCAGGTTCGAGTCCTGCCGGACGCTCCACAAGTTGAACCACAGTTTCTCAAACGTTCTGATGGTGAATTGACATGATGCTTAGGACCTTCAAACGCGACATAGTCAGAATGACCGGCAAGCGGGTCATTTGGGGAGTCGTGTCTTGAGGGTCTGAGTGCATTTTGTGCGATGAGCACCAGACCCGGCTTAGGTCGGGTTTTTTATTGCTCTTTGAAAATGAGGGTGAAGTTCAGACGTGGCAAACGTCGGTCTCCAAAGCCGAATGACCCGAGGTTCGATGTCCTCGCCACCCTCGCCAAGGCTGCGAAGCTCATGCGGATGAGCAGGCGTCTCATAAGCGCAAGGTAGTCAGTTCGAATCTGACCGCAGCCACCAAGATTTTGGAGGTATAGCTGCTATCGGTATGTAGCCCGCGCCTTATAAGCGCGAGTCTCCGGGTTCAACTCCCGGTACCTCCACCAATGGGTCACAGGTGTTGACGGCAGCATAGGCGGCTCTTAACCGCTCGGACGGGATTCGACTTCCCGGTGACCCACCAACTTTGGAGTCGTACTCGAATTGGATGCAGAGACCTGACTTTTAATCAGCGGGAGAAATCCCAATGTGGGTTCAAGTCCCACCGGCTCCACCAAGTATGCGCCAGTGGCCGAGATGGATGAGGCACGGCACTTCTAATGCCGTCACACGCAGGTTCGAGTCCTGCCTGGCGCTCCAGATGATCTCGCCGTCCTAGCTCAATGCAGAGAGCGCATCGGTCCTAACGATGAAGATGCGGGTTGAAGTCCCGCGGACGGCTCCAGTGTTGTAGTCCACGCGCGTGAAGCTCAAACGGATTGAGCGTCGGCGTCCGAAGCCGAAGGCTGTGGGTTCGAGCCCCATCACGCGCTCCAGTCTTGTGCAACAAGGGCCGGGTTAGTTCAACGGAAGAACGCTTGTCTTACAAGCAAGCTACGCGGGTTCGACTCCTGCACCCGGCACCAATTTGAATTTTGTATCCAGGGATAGCTCAGTTGGCAGAGCGCGCGATCGATAATCGCGAGGTCGTGGGTTCAACTCCCACTCCCTGGACCATGCATAATCATCTTTAAAATCAGACCGTTGACGGATTTCAAAATCGTTCGTGCCAAAATTGTGCCAAGAATGTGCCAGGATTGTGCCAAGCTTCCCTTTCCGGCATCACTAGTTCGACAATAGACCGGCGGTGAGGTTCACGTTTCCATCAACTGCCGCGGCACGGCGCTTCCAACCAAACCCCGGCCATGCAGCGGTACGAACAAAAGCATCACCACATGCTGGAGTCCCCGCATCACCAGGAGATGCACGCGAAAGGTTTGGCTGCGCGGAAAAATAATTCGATTCGAGAGGAACAAGTACTCGTTATTCGTTGCCGAAACGTCGAATGCTGGTTCTCCCCGGGCGCGGTCGATATCTGGGCGGTCCGCTTGGCTCTATTCCATCGTGCGAGGAGCCGTCATGCGGCGCCGCAGCAACCAAAGCAAAATCCCTCCCAACGCCCACGCTGTTCCCACTACGCGGGCCAGAATTCCCAGGTTGATCCACAGCGTGAAACATGTAACCAGCCCTCCCAGCGAGAGCAGCATTGGGAACCATTGCGATCGAAACCCGCAGCGCCATCCCCGCAGGATGGACGCAACGTTCACACCCATAAATGCGAGCAGCGCACCGTAGTTCAGTAACTCCGTACCCAGCTGATAGCTGAACACCAGAGCACCGAGCAGGCATATCCCGCCGATGAGCAGCACATTGTTGCGGGGGATCTGATTTCTGCGGTCTACCGCGCCAAAGAAACGCTGTGGGAGTGCCCCATCCTGCCCCATGGCATATAGCAAGCGTGCCGCGCCGAGCTGTGCGGCCATGCCTGAACCCATATTCGCCAGCAGCAGTGCGCAATTCACAATCATGAACAGGATTGGACCACCCATACGCCCCGAGACGTGAACGTACGCCGTGTCCACGTCAGGAAAGGCCAGTCCATGTGGCCACACAAGCTGTGCGACATAAACTTCAATACTGGCAAGAACTCCGGTGATCAGGCAGGTGAGCACAATGGCGCGCGGGATGCTTCGCGACGGATTCTTCGCTTCGTCCGTCAACGTGGAAATTCCGTCAAACCCGATGTACGTAAGCACGGCGATCGATGTACCGCGGAACAGGCCGGACATGTTGAACGTTGACTTGTCGTAGAACGGCGTCAGGAAGAACGGCGCTCCGGGATGGTGGAGCTGCAACAACCAGCGTGCGCCCGCGCAAAGAACCAGCGCGATCACCAGCCCAAGCACAGCGGCCATGGCGGCATTAATTCGTGCCGAGGTTTCGACGCCATTACAATTGAGCGCCGTGAAGAAGACAGCGAAAAAGACGGCGAACGCTACATAGGGCACTCCCGGCAAGAAATTCATCGCTGCGCGGCTGCACCAGATCGTGCAGATCAGGGGATTCAAAACGTAATCCATGACCAAGCACCAGCCCGTCAGGTAGCCAAGCCCCGCATGAATCTCCTTGCCCACGTAGAGAAACGCCGATCCACCGTGTGGATAGACGCGCGCCATGCGTCCGTAGCTGATGGACGTAAACAGCATGGCCACCATAGCCAACAGAATGGCTGTGACTACATGCCCGCGCGCTTCCTGGTAAATCACTCCGAAACTCGGCATGGGAGCCGTAGGCTGGATCAGGATGATGCCGTAGAGGACAAGGTCCCAAAAACGCAGGCTTCGCTTCAGCCCGGCGGATTCCGGCGTTAACGTGGTGGTTGCCATTCTTCTCCTGAAATTGCACCAGGCGCCGAGTTTGCCCGCTTACAGCACGACTTCAGTCGCACAGGCAGCCCACGTTTCCCAAAGGCGATCCACACTTGCACGCTCGGCAAACGCATCCGTTCCTCCGCTCGCAGTCGTGGACCACGCTCCGGTGAAAGCGCCCAGGCGCATGCACCGATCTAAGTTCCAACCGCGCACGTAGCCGTGAATGAATCCGGCGTCAAAGCTGTCGCCGGCGCCGATGGCATCGACGACACGCACAGAATGCGCCGCTACGTGCCAGGTGCCTTTATTGGTGTAGACGGATGCACCCCTGTCCCCGCGCTTGATTACAAGTACCGGCACCCGTCGGCTCAGCTCGGCAATAGCCGCTTTTTCATCGTCTACACCTGCGGCCTTGCACGCCTCGCGCCCGTTCGGCATAAACACATCCACGTATTGCAGCGCATCGAGAATCGAACGATCCCATGTATCCTGCGGATCATCATTCGGATCCATGGAGATGGTGAGGCCGCGTTGTTTCATACGACGCAGAGTCTCTGGGATGTCGCGTGTGAATCCCTGTTGAAGATAAAAAGAAGCGATATGGAAGTGACGTGCGTGGGACAGGAAATCCAGATCGATATCCGCCAGCTGCAGGCTGTTCGTAACGCCAGGGTAAGTGAACATGTGACGGGAAGCCTGGTGCTGCAGTAGCACCGTTACACCGGTCGCCTCTGATTCCCGGATCACGGCGCGGCTTGTATTCACCCCGGCACGGGCCAGGCGCGTGCGACAAAATTCGCCAAACGAATCGCCGCCCGTCGTGCAGACAAACCCGACTTCGTTGCCCAGGCATGCGAGATTGTGCGCTGTGATGGTTCCTGAGCCACCGATCCGCATGGCCATGCTTTCGGCCAGCAGTTCTCGCTCGGCTGGCAACACCTCCGAGAGTCCGTACAACACCAGGTCCAGGCTGCAATCGCCCACCACCGCAATATCTGGAAACTTGTCCATCGGCATGATCAAAACCCCAAGCTCTGAGACAAAGCCGGCGGCCTGCTGTTTTCAAGCCGCCGGCTTTACGCCGCGCTCTACCCGTTGTGAAGCAGTTCTTTAGAAGGCCAGCTTGAGCGCCAGCTGACCGATACGCGGGTTCTGGGCGCCAGTTGCCTGCCCGAATGTAGGCGAGTTGTAGTTTCCGCTTACGCTCGAAAACTGTGTATGGTTGAACACGTTGAAGAACTCCGCACGGAAGTCCAGATTGAGGTGATCACCGAGCGCAGTCGTCTTCGAAAGCGCAGTGTTGAAGTTATTCATGCCCGGTCCGTTAAAGAAACGGCGGCGCGCGGTACCGATCTGCCCGATCGTCTCTGCAGAGAATTTGCTCGTGTCGAAGAAGTTGCCGCCTGCACTGCGCGGATTCATCTTCGCCACCGAACCGCCGAAGAAGTTGGGCGTATCAATTCCCAGCGGAAGCGGTCCCGAGTTGTCGGTGCCCAGCAGGGAGCGATCGTCATTCTCATAGATGTAGACCGGCAAACCGTTCGAGAGGGTCGTGATACCGCTCAGTTGCCAGCCGCTGGTCAGCGATTTTGGCCCGGCCAGCCGCGCGAACGGAAGTTCATACGAGTAACTGACGACAAGGTTCTGCGGAATGTCGAACGACGAGAGCCCGCGCGTCAGCTGAGGATTGAAGGGATTTACCTGTTCGCCAAAGGCGGAGGAATCATCCAAGGATTTTCCATAGGTGTAGCCAACAAGAAAGTGGATTGAGCGCCCGGTGTGACGATAGTTCACCTGAGCCGAGTTGTAGGCAGACTTCGCGATCGCAGAGAAGTAACCCTCGCTGCCGAAATTCGCTCCGAACGGTCCTCGCAGGTTGGTCGGTTCGTTGTTGGGACCGCAGGACGGGTTATTTGGATTCTGGTTATAGAGAGCCAGGCAGGCTTGTTGGTTCACTGGATTCGCCTCCTGGGTCGCCAGCAACCGGTGCCCTTGGGTCCCCACATAGCTGATCGTCACCAAGTCGGCCGGTGTAAACTGCCGCTGGATCGAGAACTCATACTGCTCGGCATAGGGAACGCGGTTGGCCGGGTTGAACGCGGGCGAAGTTCCAATCACGCCAAACGTGCTGGCTGGCACATTCGAATCGGGATTTGATGCTGACACGTTGGTGGGCGGGAACTGGTATGGGAACGGATTGGAAACAATCGCCCCTGTCGATCGAGTCTGATAAGGATTGGCAAGCGAGGGTGGAGCCTGCGAACTGTAAAACGCTCCATACGGAGCATCGCCAATCACGCTGAAGTCGTATCCGCCCTCAAATGCGCTGTAGAACAGGCCATATCCCAAGCGGATGCTGGTGTCGTTCTGCTTTCCGAAGAGCGCTTTTGTGATACGATTTTGCGCTCCGGGCGAATAGGCGAGTCCCAGGCGCGGAGCGAAATTGTCATACCGAACGGGTGCAATCGTGCGCGGAATTCCCGGGTCGCCTGGGAAGACCCAACCTTTAGGCGAATTGGGAAAGACAACCGACTGTTCGCCCAGCCTCAGCGTCTCAATCAAATTGTGCTTTTCCCACCACGGGGAAATCACATCCCAGCGCACACCGTAGTTCAGTGTCAGGTTCGATCGCGCGTGCCAGCTGTCCTGGGCAAAGGCTCCGAGATAGAAGCTGCGTGTATTCCCCGCTGGCGTCTGTCCCTGTTCGAATACGCCGGGCGCGCCCAGCAGGAAGTCTGCGAAATCGATGCCGGTTTCGAGAGACTGGTTGAACTGAAAGTACCCATTCTCCACGTTATGCAGGATCTCCGACATCTCCGTGAAGTGATACGCGGCGCCCAGCTTGATGCTGTGCTTGCCGATCAGCCTGCTGAAGTTGTCCGATCCCTGGTAGGTGTCCTCGACCAGCGTCAGCACGCGGCTCGGAACGCCGATGTTGAAATTCTCAAAGTCAATCTCCGGAATGCCTTCGGTAGCTTTATCCAGAGGGTAAATTCCACCCGATGCGGTATTCGTGTTGAAGCCGAGCGACGAAAGCGTCGTGCCCTGCGAAGAGTTGGGCGAGTTCAGGTTGTCTTTCACACGCAGAAATCCGATGCGGGCTTCATTGACGGCATTCGCGCCGAGCATCTTTGTGTCGCCGATATCCACTGCCTGAGTGCGTCCGGCCGTCGTAGCACTGAATCCCGGAACTGTGGCCACCGGGTAAGGATTATTGAGCGAGAACTGGTCAATGAAGTAGTAGCCGAAGAGGTTGCCAATACCCAGGTCGGCATCCACACGTCCGCTCGCCTTGTCGTCGGTCAGGCGCTGGGAGGAGGCCGAAGTGGAGAAGTTGCCGTTCCCATCTCCCAGCGGAATCACATTCATCCCAAGGATTTTCGCGCTGATCGGGGTAATGGCGCTCTGCGGGATCTGGGCATTCGGAAACACACATCCGGTGAAGCTGGTGCATCCTGTCGTGTAGTAAGGCTCGCCCGCGCTCACGGTGTACCCCAACTCGTTGGATAGCGTGTTCGCCCAGGCCGCACCCTGAACCGTCTGTCCGTTCATGGCCGAAGATACGGCGGAAAAGTCGCCGGTCCGTTCCGCCGAGGTCGGAACCGCGATATGTCCCGTTGAGACACCGACCACATTGCGGTTGCCTTGGTAGTCACCGAAGTAGAACACCTTGTTCTTGCGAATCGTTCCGCCCGCTGCGCCGCCAAACTGGTTCTGCTGGAATGGCCCACGCTTGCCCTGGTCAAAGTAGTTTGCAGCATCGAAATCGGTATTGCGCAGGAACTCGAAGACATCGCCATGCATGGCATTCGTACCCGATTTCGACACCACGTTCACCTGGCCGCCGGCAAAGTTGCCATACTCGGCATCGAAGTTGTTCGTGATGATGCGGAACTCAGCCAGCGAATCGAGGTTCGGAATCACCGCGGTTCCAGAAAATGCAAACTCCTGCACCGAAATGCCATTCAGCAAGTAGCCATTTCCCGACTCGCGCATTCCGTTCACCGACTGGTTACCGGCATTCGAATCTCCGGAAACCGATGGCAGTTGGAATCCCCCGCTCTGGAACGTGTTCTGGGTCGAAGATCCGCCGCCGATTCCGGAGTTTGCATTGGCCACTCCAGGCTGAAGCGCCAGCAGGTCCGTGTAGCTGCGTCCGTTCAGCGGTACCGCCGTCATTTCCTTGCTCTCAATCACCTCTCCCAATTGCGTGGAACTGGTCTCCACGTGCAATTCGCCGCTGGTCACCGTAATGACCTCCGCATTCTGTCCCAGCTTGAGTGAAGCGTCGGCGGTCACTGCGTCATTCACATTCAAAACAATTCCGGTCTTCTGATATGTCGTAAAACCGGCGAGGCGAATGGTCAGGTTGTAGGTGCCTGGAGGAAGCGCAGCAAAGGTGTAGAACCCCGTCGTGTTCGTGGTGGTGCTTTGCGCGAACGACGTCTCAGAATTCACAACCGTCACCGTCGCTCCTGCAATGACAGCCCCGCTGGGATCGACAACTGTGCCCGAGAGGCTGGCCGTCACGCCCGCAAACGCGGTACCCGAATCGACCAGCCAGAAAGCCAGAAGGATGAACGCGATGAGGATGCCGTGGCGAATGAGGCTCCTGTTGTCCGCAGCGCGGATGGAGCGCACCATTATTTTCGCGGGAAGGCTCGCGTCCTTAATTTCCCGCAGACTTCCGGATAAGTGTGATTTGAATCGAAACCGCATGAAGAGTTCCTCCATTCGTGCTTGTCCCGGCCTGGCAGCGAAACAATTGCATCGCCACGCTTCCCCTGAACCAGGGGAAGAAACAGGGACGCCCGAGGGAGGAAATTCGAACCCACGGAACGTTGGCCGGAGAGAATCGGAGGAGCCGGAGGTGCGGGAGCTCGAAACTCAGTCCGGGACTTCAAACGTTTGAATAGCATATTAGAACGTTACAATACATTCCTGTCAAGCGCTTCCGTTACCACCTGCAAGTGCGGCCGAAGTTACCCAATCCGTGAGGATCGCCTCCTCGCCGGGACAGGCCATCGGAGTGCCGTCGAGAATGGCGGCCACAAAGTTCTCGATCAATGGCGCGTGCACATTGCTGTGGGTCGGAAGGAATTCATGGCGGCCGCCACAGTACAGTTCAGGCCCGCTGAGCGGATCAAGGTTCATTTCCCCTTCCGTCCCAATCACACGAAACTGGTCGCGCTTGATGCGGGAATTCCAGCGCGCGTCGACAACAGCATGAATTCCGCTTGCGTATTGGATCAAGACCGTGGCGGAATCTTCCACAGCAAGACGATGGATCCGGTTGGAGACGAGCCCGCGCGCCTGCACGGGAGCGCCGAACATGAAGTTCAGCGCGTCGATGCGATGGGAGGCAATATCGTAAAGCGGCCCGCCTCCCGCTGTCTCTGGCTGCAGCATCCAGTTGCGCTTCCAGTCCGGTGTTCCGCCCTCGAGCCAGCTGTGACAATTCGCCTCACCGAGCACCGGATCTCCAATCGCTCCCTCGCGGAGGAGCTGGCGTGCGCGCAGAAGCTTGGGAAACAGCCTGCGGTAGAATGCGACTCCGAACAGCCTGCCGGTCTCCCTGGCTGTTACCACCATCGTCTCCGCCTCCCCAAAGTTCATTGCAGTCGGTTTCTCGCACAGCACATGCTTTCCAGCACGCAGGCTGGCGATCGTCTGCGGAGCATGCAGAAACACAGGCGAGGCAACGTACACGGCATCGAAGCCGCCCTCTTCGAGCGCCGCGTCCAGACTGGAATAGGCTTGAACGGGCGCATACCCAGCCGCCTTCATTAGATTGCGTGTCACTAGCGCCCGCAGCTGGCTTCGCGGGCTTCCCAGAATCGCCGGGATCACGCGTCTGCGAGTAATGTTGCCAATTCCGATGACCAGCCAGCGCACCATAAGCCAGATCTCCTTTCCTCTGCCCGCCGGTTACGACGGGTTCCGCACTCCAACTCTACTACCCGAATTAAAACGTTTGAATTAGAATAAGAGAACTAAAAGTTTTGAATGAGAAGCAACTCGGAGAGCCGTTCCCGGGGGCTTTGGCGACTGCGAGTACCTCCATACATAGAGCGGCATGCTCCCTCACCGCCGACGGTGAGGGCCGGCGCGATGAGTCCATCGGAGGCAACGATGACGCAATCTCGTCAGCTGGCGTCGAAAGACAACGGCCTGAGTAAACGCAAATCAAGACACGTGACACTCCTCGATATCGCGCGCACCAGCGGGTTTTCCGTCTCCACGGTTTCCCTCGTGCTGAGCGGCGTACCACGCGCCCAGAATGTCGCTCCCGGCACTCGCGAACACGTGCGCGCCATCGCGCGAAAGCTTGGATACCATCCGGACGCGTACGCCCGCTCGCTGCGTCGCCGCCGCACGCAGATCATCGCCGTTCTGGTTTTCGACCTTTCAGATCCATTCTGCCTTCCCATCATTCGCGGCATTCAACCCGTTCTGCGCAGGGCAGGCTACACACCTCTGCTCATGGATGCACAAGCCCAGCGCAAGCTCTTCGATCGCTTCATATCCGTGGCTCTCGAAAGCCGTGCGGATGGCGTGATCGTCATCGCGAGCTGGCTCTTCGACGAAACCAACCTGCTTGCTGATATCAAAAAGAACCGCGTGCCCATCGTGATCATCGGCCGCGACCTCACCGGGCTCGGAGTCAGCTCGATTCTTACCGACAACGAAGCTGGTGGCGCTCTGGCCCTGCAGCACCTGGCCGGCCTCGGCCACCGCCAGATTGCCGTGATTCGGGGGCCTGAGGAGTTGTGGGACAGCGAGCCTCGCTGGGCCGGAATTCGCAACGCCGCCGCGCGTGAGGGCCTCAATCTCGATCCACGCATGATCTTTCAACTGCCGAGCCTTGCCGATCCGACTATGGGGTTCCAAGGCGGCCTCGAATTCACTCGGCAGCTCCTCGATTCCCGCCAGCACTTCACTGCGGTTGTCGCATTCGATGACATGACTGCCCTTGGCGTCGTGCGAGGACTAACTGAGGCTGGCTTCAGCGTCCCTCATGACTGCTCCGTGATGGGCTTTGACGACGTGCTTCCAGCCAAAGTCGCGACACCGGTCGTCAGCACCATCCGCCAGCCTCTCGTCGAGATGGGAGAAAAGGCGGCGGCGCGCATACTGCTCGAGCTCGAGAGTGCAGTAGAAGGCAAGGCCCTCCCCTTCCTGCACAAGCCTGCGCCGGAACTACTCGTGCGCGACTCGACAGCAATCCCGCCGGCGCGTCCGACGTTTACAGAACCAGATACCCCGGCTCAAAGGGATCGCGCCTATTACGCGGACATAGCGAAACCGGCTGCGGGCTGTACTTCCTACCGCAGAAAGTAGGCAGAACTGGGCGATTCCGGCGTCATGGCAACCACGCGCAAAGGCGCCGACGACACCGAGTTCAAGTCGTTGCAATTCTTCTTCGCTCCAACGCATCGATCCAGAACCGACACCCACACAGCTCACGGCGGTAGCAGGACCTTGGCTCAACACTTCGCGGGCAACGGCGGCAGAGCGCTCGGCAAAGTCAGCGGCGCTGGTATCAAGAACAACGTTGCGCACCCGCGATCTCGGCGCAGTGGGCTTTCTGGTGACCATCACAACTTCCCGGCATTCCGGAATTGCTGGCAGCTCCGCGACGGCCGCACCGCCGACCTGTCCGGTACCACCGAGGATAATTGCGGCGAAATTCTGATTCACAAAGTGGACCTCTGCTTAGGAAAGGATGCGACAGCCCCGGACCGGCGAAATGTGTCATCTTGGGCTCTCGTTCATTGCAGGCTCGGTGGAGCGTTCAACCTCAACTGTCGGAATATTTCGCGGAGATTGGGCTGAGCGTGATCGGAACTCCTAGAACGGGAAAATAATTCCTTTGTCCTTGAGTTTCTCGAAACGCGCGGCTACAAATTGAAACAGTTGAGCAGGACGTCCCACATCACTTCGATATTCCTTCAGCGGCTTCAGGATTCCCAGGTCTGAAATCTTACGTCGAAAGTTTCGCTTATCCAGCATCTTTCCGAGGATCGCTTCGTAGATTGTCTGGAGTTCCCCGAGGGTGAACTTCGACGGGAGGAACTGAAAGCCAACGGTTGTGTATTCGAGCTTGTTGCGCAGGCGCTCAACGGCATAGGTAAGAATTCTCGCATGATCGAACGCGAGCGGAGGAACCTGATCGACGGGCCACCAGCTGGCCTCTGCGGCGTCCGTACCTGCCTTGAGTTGATGATCCGACGAGATGAGCGCGAAGTACGCGATCGAGATGATTCGCCCGCGGGGATCGCGTTTGGGATCGCCGAAGGAATAGAGCTGCTCGAGGTAGACATCGGTGACACCTGTCTCCTCCCGCAGTTCGCGAAGGGCAGCTTCGTCGACACCTTCTTCTGGCAAAACAAATCCGCCTGGAATTGCGAGCTGATCCTTGAACGGTGGAATCCGCCTCTTCACCAGGAGCACTTTCAGCACGCTTTCCTGGATGGTAAAGATCACGATGTCGACTGCAACTTTCATGCGCTCCTCAGGATACGACAAGTCGGGCTCGCTGCTCTGCCGCGGACACGATGGCCGCGGCACCCGAGTTGAATTCAAGATAATCAGCCTCGATACCATCGCTGAAAATCGCACCACCAGATGGCATTAGAGATTCCAGGCGCAACTGGTCGCCGGCAGCCAGCATGCCAGCGACTATGCCGATCTCCGAGTGCCGGCTCAAGAAGGGTTCACGCACTATATAGAGAAGACGCGGATCTTCCCAGGGCATTCGAACTCCCTGGAGCGGTTTCCCGCCACAGAAACCCGCGATGCCCGACGCCATGTTGAATACCGACGAGACCCAGCCAGTCGAGCCAGCGCCGGTCGAAACCAGGACCCCGCTCGAGGACTGGACCTCAGAACGGTCACCGCACGAAATGCGATAGAGCGCGGAGACATGGCTCCGCGCCCCGATGAATAAATCGTTGAAGGCAAGAAGGCGCTGTCCATCGTCCAGAGTGACAGAAGCGAGTGTGACTTCCCGCGCCTTCGCTTTGTTCTCGAGAACCCGAATAACTGCCGTTCGCGCCTGATCGGGCAGAAAAGGAAGAAGGATGCCGTCAAACCGGCCCGGTTCGGGATTCACGGCCACGATCGGCTGGAGCGCCAGCGTACTTCGCAGTGTTCGCGACCAGGCCATCCTGACCCAGCGTCACAACGACATCCTCCTTCTGAAACTGAAACGTCGGCACCAGCGATCGATCGACGAGCTGCACCGGCATCTCAAAGTCCAAGGTCCTTCTGAGAAGGTCCAAGGCCGAGCGGTACGCATCATCCTCACGCTCGTAGTCGACGAAATCGCCGCCTGCGTGCTCGATGTAGAACTTGGCCTGCGAGCGCGTGTTGAAGCGCTCGATCAGTCCTTCGAGTCTTGTTTTGCGCGTGATGAGGACGAGTTTCTTGAACATGGCTATTTCCTCACCTGTGGCGTTGCGGCAACAGCTGCAAGCGCAGGTTTCGTCAGCGACGCTAGCAGGTCGGGCGAAATATTCAGTTCGCCGATCTTCTGCGCATTCTCGGCCATCTCCTGAAAAGCAATCGCGATCAACGTCTTTGCATCTGCCGTGTGTCCGCTCAGCATCATCAGAGTCTTCCAGTCGAGTCCCCGTAACGGCTTAAGCGTCTCGGTCAGTGCATAGGCCTTACTGTCGGCGTCCTTACGCTCGTTTTCGACTCGGTGGTCGATCAGCTTTGCCCTTTGCTCCTCGACGGCGATCTCGGCAGCCATCTGCGTTTCGCGGATCTGACGTTTCTTTTCCTCGACGGCGATCTCGGTATTGAGTTCACTCTCCTTGATCGTCCGCTCCTGCTCAACCGCGGCGTTCCGGCGGGCGTAGATAGCTTCGTCGGCCCGGCGCTGCAGTGCCTCGCGGGCTTCAGCTTCGAGGGCGCGGCTCGTTTCGGGGGTTGGCTTGATGGCGAGAATCGACAGCGACAGAATCTCGATTCCAAGTTTCGCCACCAGACTCCGACTCACGGAACTTCGCAAGCACCTCGGCCACGATTGCGTCTGAGCTGACCAGGGCTTCCTTCAAAGTCAATTTTTGCGTGATAGAGCGCGTCAACGTCTGGAGAATATGGACCAGGCGTTCCGACAGCTTGCGCGGGTCGTCCGAGGTATAGGCACGACGGTTGTCGACGCTGAAATCGAGCAGTGAAGCCAACTGCTTCGGATCGGCTACCCGATACGTGAACTGTCCCTGGATAGTGACGGTCTGGAAATCGGTCGTCGCTTCCTGAAACACGAACGGCATATCGGTGCTGGCAATTGGCACCGCCACGATGGTTGACGTGGGGCCGTAGTAGAAGAAGGAGAGTCCGGCTCCCTCCCGTTTGATCTTCCCGTACTTGTACAGCATGACGTAGGTGGTTGGCGGAACCTTCATGAAGTTGAGCATCGTCCGGCTCCTTTCGTGTTGCTATTGACACTAATAATAGTGTCATATATACACTATGTCAACTGGATTCTTAACTGGCGCTTATCGACGATGGCTGCAGCTTCGGGACGCTGGCCATTCTTGGAACATATATTTGCCAAAATTTGATTTAACGGAATGTTTATATTCCGTCCAGACCTTGACGCGAGTTCTTATTAGCGTGGCTACTTCTCCTCTTTCCTTGCTCCCGGCAGGGAAAAGCATTTCAACGGCCCTAGCATTCGCTTCCCGTTTTTGGCTTGGCGTAATAGGTCGGGGTTAACTTTGGCGTTCCTGAGCAACTTTTACCAGGTCGAATGACTTTCTTAAGCAGAGTTTCCGGCCAGACGGGCACGGTTATTTTTACGGATGACCTTGAGGGTCCGAGGAGTCTTCCTTTTTTGCGAAGAGGTTCGGCGATATGGCAAGCTGCTTGTCGGCACGTGGTGTGACCACCAGCGCGTACAGAACAAGCGTGCTACGAACGTTGATCAATACGGACTAGAGCCAGCCCTTGGACCGGGCGAGACGGGCCGCGTCGATTCGGTTTGTCGCTCCCAGCTTGCTGATCGCTTCGGAGAGGTAGTTGCGTACGGTGCCTTCGGAGAGATGAAGTTCATCGGCGATTTCCGCGCTCGATTTTCCTTCTCCCGCACGCCAAAGGATCTGTCGCTCACGCTCCGTAAGAGGGTCGGGGCCCGAGTCCCACGCTTCGGCCGCCAGATCAGGATCGATGACGCGCATTCCGCGATGGACGCGCCGCACCGCGTCGGCAAGTTCGGCTGACGGTCGATCCTTGAGGAGATAGCCTTTTGCGCCCGAATCCAACGCCCTTCGCAGATAACCCGGGCGCGCGAATGTAGTAAGGATCACGACCTTGGTCTGCGGAAATTGGCTCTGTACTTCCCCTGCTAGAGTGAGACCGGTCATCTCCGGCATCTCAATATCGGTGATCAGCACATCAGGCTTTTCCCTGGCGATGGCGGTCAGAGCTTCGCGCCCGTTTGCAGCGCTGGCGCACACGGCGATGTCAGGCTCTGTTTCGAGCAGCGCTGCGAGAGCTCCGCGCACCATCGCTTGATCTTCTGCCAGCACGACCTGGATCTTTTTCATAAGCATTCGGCCCTATGCCGGCACTTCGACGACGAGACGGGTGCCATCTTCTGAAACGATGTGAAAGCTTCCGCCAAGCGATTCCACGCGTTCCCGCATTCCACGCAAGCCGCTGCCCTCCTGCCGAATCCCTCCACGGCCATCATCTTCAACAAGAAGCGCTGTCCGGCCGGCGTTTCGCTCGAGCGTAATTCTGCAATGGCTGGCGTGTGCGTGGCGAACGATATTGGTAACGGCTTCCCGCACGATCAAAGATAAGACCGTCTCCTCTGCAGGGAGAAGTTTCGGCGTGATCGTCGCGCATTCGAGGGTGACGCCGGCCGCATCGAGCGTGGCGCGGGCGCGATCAAGTTCGGCAACCAACCCCTCGGAGCGATAACCGCGAATGGCTTCTCGAACCTCAGCCAGGGCGGTGCGGGCAATCTGTTCGACCTCCGCCATTTCCCTCTGAGCGCGTTCGGGATTCTGCCGCAGCAGCTTTCCGGCGAGTTCCGACTTCAACACCACCACGGAGAGCGTATGTCCGAGCACATCGTGCAGATCGCGCGCGATCCGCTCCCGTTCCGCGACCTTCGCAAGATGCTCGATTTCCTCGCGCGCAAGGCTGAGCTTCTGATTGGCCTTCAGGCGCTGGGCGGCGATCATGTTTCCCGAACCGACCGCCAAACCCAGGAACACCGGGAATCCCCACGACCAGGGATTCAGATGCAACATGAGTCCCTCGGCCACGAGCGCAAACGACATCAAAGCAAAGATGGAAAAGCAGGCCGTTAGCGATTCCGTGATGAAGGGAGCAAACGCGATGACATAGATAAAGATGCCTGCCGCGCTGACATTCATCGGATAATACAAGACTCCAAGCAGTCCCATGCCGGCCAGGCCAAAATACGCTGTGCGCCTGGAATTCGTGAGAATGATCGCGAGATAGAGCCCAACAAATATGGCGAAGAAAACGGCAAACTGAATCCAGTAGTCGCGCGTGTTGCGCTGGATCGGTTCAATGAAAAAGAACGCAGAATAAACGATCCATATGAGATCGAACCATTTTCGGTGACCATGGGTGCCGATCCCGGAAAAGAGGCCTGAACGAACCGCCGCGTCCTTTCTCCGCGAACCGCCAATGAGGGACTGAGCAGGGCGCGACTCTCCTGCGCCGGCAGTCGCGCCCTGTATCGGTTCGGTTTGCCTGAAATCCCACATGCTCACGCCTTGGCTTCACTGCGGTTGAAGATGATCCACGCCGCTCCAAACATCACCAGAGTAAATCCAGCGAGTGCCTGCCAGTGAACTATCATGCTGCCGGGCTCCGCAGCGCCAATAACGTTGAGCGCAAGCTGGGCCAGGTGATAGGTGGGCAAGGCCGGTGCAAAACGTTGCAACCAGTGCGGGAGCATGGATATGGGCATCCAGAAACCGGATGCGAAGGACATGGGAAGATAGATAAGGTTGATGATCCCGGGCGCAGAATTGGCAGGCACCAGCACAGCGACAAGCAAGGCCATCGCTGCGAATGGAATGGAGCCGAGCAGAAGGATGCCGAGCAGACGTGCAGCTTGCAGCGCTGTGACTTGTGCACCTCCGAGGGTCAAAGCAAGAACGATCAGCGCAACCCCGATCATGAGGGCGAAGGCTGTACTATTCACGATCTTGGCGGTGAGGTATGCGAGGCGCGGCATCGGGCTGGCCTGTTTCAACTCAAGCCATCCCTGGGCACGTTCCATGGAGATTCCCATCCCGATGCCGAAGAGGCAGGCCGAGACCACGCCCATGCAGCCGTAGCTGGCCATCAGGTAGCGTGCGAATTCGGTATGCCGGTTCGATACTCCAAACAGCAGATAGAACATGACGGGGAATCCAAACACGGACAGTGAAAACGCACGTGTCCGCAACATCCTAACGAACTCATAGCGAATCTCCTTTTGGAAGATCCTGCTGACGTATCCGAAATTGGATTGCGGTGTTGAAATAGCAATTGTGTTGGCGCTCATGATCATCTCCTCTCCACTTGGCTTCATGCCTGGCTGGTCAACGCCAGGAATGCATCTTCAAGAGCCGGAGCGTGAATCTCCAGCCCGCTCAGGGTTCTGTCTCGCAGCAACATCTCGCGCACCACGTCTTCCGCAGCTTCGGCAGTCAACACCAGGGCTTCCCGATCCTGCTTCACGTCGGAGACCGTGGGAAGCGTGGCGAGAAATGCCGGATCAAGCTGCGTGATGCAGCGAATGCGCCGTCCGGAGACGCGGCGGCGGATCTCAGACGGCGTTCCCTCGCAAACCATCTTGCCGCGATTAATGACGACCACCCGGGTCGCCAGCGAATCCGCCTCTTCCAGGTAGTGCGTCGTCAGCAACACGGTCTTTCCGGCATGGGAGAGGGCTCGCACCTCGTCCCAGAGAGCGCGACGGGATTCGATATCCAGCCCGGCGGTTGGCTCGTCCAGGAAAATGAGATCAGGATCACCGCAAATGGCCAGACCGAAGAGCACGCGCTGTTTCTGCCCGCCAGAGAGTTTTTCAAAGAGGCGGTCTTCCAGGCCTTCCAGCTTCGCGATGCGCACAATTTCCTTCACGGTGAGAGGTCGAGGATAGTAGCTGCGGAAGAGGTCAATGAGTTCGCGTACGCGAAGCACTTCAGGCACGCGCGCCACTTGCAGCATGGCGCCCGTCCGGGTCCTCGCGTCGGCGTCGCGCGGATCGCGGCCCAGTACCCGCACGCTGCCCGCACTCGGCGCGATCAATCCCAACAGCAGGCGAACGGCGGTGGTTTTTCCGGCTCCATTTGGCCCCAGAAGCGTGACGACCTCGCCCGGAGCAAGCCGGAATGAGAAGTTGTCGAGCGCCGTGGTCTGCCCATAGCGCTTGGTGACCGAATGCAGATTTGCAATCGCTGCGTTGGTCCCTGACCAGCTCGCGAAGCTCCTGTGACCGAGTGCAAGATTTACATTGGCTGTCGCCATCGCATCTCCTCTTGCCGCTCTCGCTCTTAACGCGGCAAAGACAGGATCGCGTGAATTCGGCCAAAGACCCAGTAGAGAATGTCACGATACGCATATGACAGATGTCACGATCGGTCGGGCCCGCGGTATCGGGGTTTTCAACGAGCAGGAGCCTCCGCGGTGAAAGCGGGACAACGGTCATTGAGCCGCGTAGAAGGTGTAGGTCGCGCTGTAGGGGATTCGCTCGGATTTCCCTGCATCTGCGTCGGTCTGGCAACCGACGGTTCCGGCAACTCCGCCGTGCGTGTCGGTGCGACGGATGAAGGCAACACTGGCGAGGCTGCCCGTGGCGGTTCCCGGCTTGGCGCGCAGGAGAAGCCAGGCCACCGAATCGGGATCGGACGAGGGACGACTGGCAATCAGCTCGCCCTGGACTTCACCGCCGTCTGAAAGCTTCCAGGATGGGCCGAAGAAGTGGCTTCCGATGACGTTGCCCGAGGCGTCGAGCAACTTCGCATCCGGGGTTTTGAGGAACCACTTCTCACCCTGCGAAGTGTGGGTGCAGGTGTAGACCTGGAAGCCGTCGCCCTTGACCTGGAGCATTGGGTGCGCGCCGGAGGGGGCGTCGATGGAGGCGGGATTCTGCTGCGCAAGCGCGGTAATGGCTGCGAGCAGGACTGCTACGCAACCCAGTGAGCGTCCGATCATGCGGTGAGGATAGCAGAGACACTGGAAACAGAAAATGAATACCCATCGCAGTGGTGGCTATCGAGCATGGCGAAGCGCACGCCCCGACCCACGTTGTGGATTGGATGGTGGCTCCGCCTGCCCGTCCTGCGAATCAAAGCTTCTGATTCAGCTTCAAAAGCCTCAAAAATAGATCTTCCCCGCGATCTGTGTGGCACGCCCGGGTTGGGGATCACCGGCAGCGACTCCGAAATTCGCCGGCTGAATCACCGAGTCAATTTGACCGAAGGTGGAATCGCCGAAGTTGCCGTCAGGCTCGGCAAAGTTGGTGTGATTGAAAACGTTGTAGGACTCAAGCCTGAGCTGGATGTAAACCTTGCTGTCCTTGACGAGCGGGAAATCCTTGTAAATCTGGAGGTCGGTGTAGTTGTATCCCGGTCCATTGAAGAAGTTGCGCCCGACGTTTCCATACGTGCCCGCGGGCTCAGGAGAGAACGTGGAAGTATTGAAGTACTGGTGCGCAGATGTTGCTCGTGGATTCATTCTCTGGATCTTGAAGCTGCTCGTATTGGGGTTGTCTGCGCAGCCGTAGTAGCTGAATTCGTCGCACCACCCGGACGAGTTGGCGCCTGCCTCGGAAATCGAGACGGGGAAGCCGGTTTGCAATGCGGTTGTGCCGGTGACGTGCCATTTGCCGAGAATCTCGTTGACCAGGAAGTTCTCTCTCATGACATTCAACACTGGAATTTCGTAATTGTAGAGTGCGACAAAGCGGTGCCTGGCATCGTAGTCGGAGTTGCCATAATTCAGATACTCGAAGCCGGGTGTGGTGTTGATTGCGCGCCCGTTCAGGAAACCGATGCCGTTGGGCGTTCCATTCCCATACGACGACTCGTAGCCGGAGTAGTCATCGAGTGCGTGAGAGTACGTGTAGGCGAGGGTGAAGTAGAGCCCGTGAGAAAGCTGCTGCTGAAGGCTGACCTGCAAGGAGTGATAGCTGGACGCACCAGTCGACGCCTGCTCGGAAACACCCAGATACCAGGGGATTCCGCTGGGAGTTGTGGCCGGCTGCGTCGTGTATTGCGGATAGGCGAGGTGAATGAATGGCAGTGCCGTGGCACAACCGGTCGTATCGGCGAGGCAGGCGGCATGTCCGGACGCCGTAATGGGATCTGCATCAAAAGTACGCGCCAGCTTTCTTCCGAGCGAGGCCACGTAGCCCACCTGCATCACCATCTTGTTGGTCAGCGACCGCTGCATATTCAGATTGAAGTTATACGCGTAGGGCGGGAGGTATCCGACACCGGGCTGGCTGAGGTCCAGTTCAGCGTAGTTGTCGGCCCAATCGAGCGCGGCGCCCGGGGCAGGCCTGTTGTAGGGGAAGGGGTTGGTTTCAGATAGCGCAGTCCTGCCGGCCACATCGGAGAATGGGTCCTGGAATCCTGGGCTGCCTCCCAGGTCGGCGGCGCCGCGCGAGGCAAAGAGGAACGGGGGCGCGGAGAGGTTTTGCAGGGCTTCCTCTTCCTGGTCGCGGTTGAAATACACGCCGAAACCGGCCCGCACCACGAAGGAATGACCGCCGGACCCACCGACCAATGCCGAGGGACCGGAGCCGGGTGACCAGGCAAAGCCGAGGCGTGGTCCAAAATGATCCCACTTTACCGTAGCCGCCCCGTAATCTGAGCAGCCGGGATCACCGGGATAGAAGAGTCCAGGTGCATCGCCAGGAAAGACCTTCGAAGTAGCGGTGGTGTTTTGCCAGCAGGTGATGGCAATACCATTGAACTGATGATTTGCCCAGGGCGTTTCCGCATCCCATGAGAGGCCATAGTTCAAGGTGAAGTCGGAAGAAACCTTCCAACTATCCTGCGCGAATGCGTAGAACTCGTGAGAGACGCCGTCAATGATGCTGCCCGAATTCTGGGTGTAGGTACTGGGAATTCCGAGAAGAAAGTCGATGGCCGGATCACCCGAAGAGAAAGGTCCATTCCCGTTGATCACGTAGATGCCGTCATTGTCGGAATAGTACGGGTTGTCCACTCCGAACTGTTCGAAGTTGGCGCCGACCTTGACGCTGTGATTGCCAATGATCCGGGTAAAGACATCCTGCGCGAGGAGGTTGCTATCCTTGCGCGGCTGTGGGCCCTCGTAACTGAAGCCAAGGTTGAAATATCCCAGCACGTCGATGACCGGTATTCCCGCAGAGGGCGACTGAGGAGTGATGTTGAAACCCGCAGTACTGGGCTGCACGATCTGTGCGGGCTCGACAGCGGCGTAGTTAAAACGGTAGTAACCCGCGCGCAATTCGTTGATGGTCCGGGAATTGAAGATGTGGCTGAAATTGGCGTCGAAGACCTTAATGTGCGCGGCATTTACCTGAGAGAAGCCAGGAAGAGTCGACCCCCCAAAGGGCAGCAACTCGAAAGATGGCCGCGACTCGAAGATGCTGGAGGCCCAAAGCGTATCGTTTGGCGTCAGATGGTAGTCAACTCGAATGATTCCTTGATCGTCCTTGGCGGTACCGCTGTTGTTGAAATTGTAGAAATAGTTCGTTGGCCCATTCTGGGGCTGCTGCGTTACGTTTGGCACCGGAACGTATTTCTGAAACAGGGCACCGGCAACCGAATCCCAACCGGACGACGGAATGTTCACGCTTGCAAGTCCGGGGCATGCATTCCAGGGCGTTCCGGCATTGCAACCGGCCATGGCGAACGGCAACGGGTTGCTGGAAAGGCCGTTGAGCGCGCCGCCTCCCGGAGACTGGGAGTTTGCTACGCCAGTGATCTTGTTGGTGTCAGCGCTGAAGTCCCCGGCCCGCTGAGCAGGCCCGAATACCGGTGTCTGCGCGGTGGTTGCTATACCGCTTTTGAAGCCCTGGTATGCCACGAATCCGAAAAGCTTGTTTTTGAAGACGGGGCCACCTAGCGTACCCCCATAAATATTCTGGTGAATGGGCGGCTTTGATCCCGGCAGTGCAAAGTAGTCTCTGGTGTTCAAGAAAGTATCCCGGTAAAACTCGAATCCATCGCCATGGAAGGAGTTGGTTCCGGACTTGAGGGTCTGGTTGAGAATGGCGCCCGAGTTACGGCTGTATTCCGGGTTGACTGTGCTGGTAACGATTGCCAATTCACCGATTGCATCCGGGTTCACCGTTAGCCCCTCGACCTGGATAGCCGAGTCGTTCACGTCGGTGCCGTCGAGCAGATAGCTATTCTGTTCGATCTGCGCGCCGTTGGCGGAGAAACCGCCGAAGCGGTCCGCAGCCTCGACTACGCCCGGGGTAGTCTTCTGAAGAATCGTTGCATCCCGGCCGAGCAACGGCAACTGCGTGACCACGTCCGAAAGGATGTCGGTCTTCAACTGGGTTTCGGCCGTCTCGACCTGCGCGGACGCTACGCTTACCTCGACGGTCTGGGAGGTGGTTCCAATCGCGAGCCTCGCGTTGACTTCGCGATCATCATTCACATTAAGTTGAATTCCCCGGGCTATGAAACTCGAGAATCCTTGCGACGTGACGGTAACTGTGTACGGGCCACCGATCTGCAATTCTGCGACCTTAAAGTAGCCCGTGCTATCTGACTTCGCTTTCGTTGAGATTCCGTTGCTGGTGTTCAGGACGGTGATGTCGGCGTTCGGCAGCACTGCTCCGGCCTGATCAGTAACCACTCCGTGCATGGCCCCTGTGGTTACCTGTCCGTATGATTGCCTGCCGAGTCCAATGAGCCAGACCAGCAGACACACAACGGTCACGATCGCCTTGAATTTCATTTAAGACCTCCTCGAAAGTGCTCGCGTCCAAGCGAACAACGGCACCAGATTCTCTTTATCGCGCCAGGCACGTGTGCACTCGCATTCTGTGAGCGGCATCTACTCAACCAGGCCAACAGATTTGACCACGTAAGTCGGGCGGGGTTACGCGAATGTGACGAAGAGACAATTTCGAGGACGAATCGCATCAACGAAGCGAGCAACAGCGTACACCTATCCTGCCGCAAGGTAACTTGCCTGGGATAGATGCACAGCCAATGTATTTGGAAGGGGCAGGGTCGATGACGAGAGGCCAGGCGCCGAGTTATCCCTGGCGATCTATATCTATATTCGTATGCACGGGAAGGAAGCAAACGCAATCGGGACTTCGCGCTCGAGGGACGCGAATAAGAGGCAGGCAAATAAACGTGGCGCAGCGACTTTGCGACTCGAAGCTAGACGCGACTTAGCAGTTCACCAATGCGAGCGCGATAGCTGCGACTCATTCCCAGTTTCTGCCCATTGACAAGATGAACCATGAAATCGCCGCGCGATTCGCTTCGTACCTCTTTCACATAGCGCAGGTTCACAATGGCCGAACGGTGGACACGCAGAAATAGATTCGGATCCAGACGTTGCTCCAGCGAAGTCATCGTTTCGCGCAGAAGATGTGTTTCGGTTCCCGTGCAGATGCGGACGTAGTTCTCCTCGGCGCTTATCCAGCGAATGTCTGACACGGGGAGGAATAGGATGCGCCCACGGGATTTGAAGACGATACGTCCCGTATACTGCCCGGGCTTAGTCTCGTCAGAACGACTACGATCACTGTGCCGGTCAGTTGCCTGAATCTGCGTACGCGCTTTTTCAACCGCAGCATGCAGACGTTCAGCGGTAAACGGCTTCAACAGGTAGTCCACGGCATTCAACTCGAACGCTCGCAACGCGTAATGATCGTAAGCGGTGGTCAGTATGAAGCGCGGCAGGCTGATCTTCCCGCTGAGCGACATCTCTGCGATTATGTCGAGGCCATCCATGCCGGCCATGCGCACGTCGAGAAACAGCAGTTGCGGAGAGGTCGCCTGCACAAGTTCGTAGACCTCGCGCGATGAAGAGGCTTCGCCTGTGATTTCGATATCCGGCTCACTGCGAAGGAGCTGTCTCAGCTTCTGACGGGCAAGCAGTTCGTCGTCAGCAATCAAAGTTTGGATCACGTTCAACTCCCCATCGAACCGTTGTGTTGAAGGATGTTGGTGAATCGAGAAACAGCGCAACCTATTTACTAAAGCGGCAAGTTCAATGCCATCGCGACATAAGCCTCTCCGTCCTGATTCCAATCAACTTACATGCGCTAGTCCGTTTCCGGTCACGAATGCCTTGTCCACTTTCGCAATCACTTGTCCGAATTCGGACACTGCCGGACCAGCTTGCCTTGAGGGATTCGGGGACGGCTTTGAATATCAGGCTCGGAATTGCAATTTGAAGATTCATGCAATCGCAATCAAGAAAAGGCGGGGAAAAGTTCCGCTCATTTTGACGAATTGCATTTGTGACGAGATGCAGCTTTACGAGGACGAGCTTGTCCAAAATGAAGCCAAGATTGCTTGCCGCAGCGATGAAGAGAACCGGAATGGCGATCCTTCGATGATTACGGTTCATCAATAGAGCAGTCTAGAGAGAATCGTCGGCCTCCTGATTTCGTTTCTTCATATCTCACTTTGAATTGTGCGCAAGAACCGGATAGCACGCGGGCTACATGTGGGGGAACATGGTGTCAATGGGACAAAGAACGATGATGATCAATTCACACGACCAGATTTCTGACAACCGACTCGCAGTTTGGTGTCATTTCGCATTCAACGAACTGCCAGGTTACACGCATCGAGATCTGCACGCTTACATCTGAATACGCTGCTTGACCTGCCGATCTCGATCTTGTCACCAGGCCCAATGGCTTCATCCCGGCACACGAAGTTCGCGTCCTCTCAGAGGACGGAGGTCACCATGACAGGCATTCTGGGTGATAAGGCATTTGCGAAAGTCTCTCTCCTCGCAATCGGAGCATGCATTATTGCGACCTCCGCATCGCGCATTGCGCGGGCTGTCGACCCTGACATCCCGCACATCCAGGCCGGCGCGGAAAGAGGATCAATCCAACAGGAGATCGAGCTTGGAGCCGCTTATCTTGCGGGTCGCGGCGTTGCGCGCAATGAGAAGCAGGCGGCCTACTGGTACGAGAAGGCGGCAAGCGCTGGAGATCCCGGCGCCCAGGAGCAGATCGGGTTTTTCTATCAGGCCGGTGTCGGCGTCGAGCGAGATCCTGTCCGAGCTGCACAGTGGTTCGAGCGGGCAATCTCTGGCGGCCTAGTTAGCGCCAAGGTCAACCTCGGTGTCGCATACGTTTGGGGGCTTGGAGTTCGCAAGGACCCGGCCTTCGCAGCCCAGCTCTTCCGCGAAGCAGCTGACAAAGGAAGCGGCCTTGGGGCATGTTACCTGGCGGACATGTATTTCTTCGGGATCGGCGTTCCAAAAGACTCCTCCCAGGCGATGCATTGGCTCGAGGTTGCGGTCAAGCGGCACAACGTGCTCGCCCAGTTTGACCTGGCTCTGCTTCTTTTGAAAAAGCCTGACCATGCAAGCCATGAGCGTGCAGTCAAGCTGCTTCGCGACTCTGCAAAGGCCGGGCGGGTAGCCGCAAAACACCAGCTCGCGCTCGAACTCATCCAGGAGCCCGAACTCGCGCGCTCACCCAACGAGGGTATCACTGTGTTGGAAGAGGCAGCTGCCGCGGGTTTCTGGAGGTCGTCAGTCGTTCTGGGAGTTCTTTACCGCGACGGCCACGAAGTTACCCAGGACAAGAAAGCAGCGTACTATCACTTCAGGATTGCAATGCTCCAGGCCAGGAACGAGACTGCTACACTGCTCAAAAACGACATAAGCGTCCTTTCGTCGGAATTGGATCCGTCGCAAATTGAGGCGCTCGATCGGGAGGCGGCTGCCTGGGCACAGCAACATAGCCGCCATTTCGAATATGTGGATTTGCAGGGTGAGGATCAGAGGGCTTTTCCGGTGTTTGCATTGGAGTATCCAGAAAACGGTAAACACGCCGGCTTGCTGCTTGGCGCCCCCGATGGCGAGAGCGGACAGGGTTTCGGAGAAGCTTTTCTCCCTTGAGGTAGTCTCACATTTACAAAACGAGCATGTTTGAATCCGATGCGGAGTGCAAGCCAAAACGTGCCGGTGTTCATGAAGCCCGCAATCTTCATCAGCAGCTCCGTTGTCGTCGGACTGCTATTCGGATTCCAGGAATGGCTCAGCGTGCGCCACATGGGCTATCACATGCACGCACTGATCTTTTTCGAGTGGTGGGGTTTCCAGTTCCTGGCGTGGGGCGCGGTGTGCTGGCTTCTGTGGTGGTTCTTTGGAGCCCAGATTCAAAGTGCAGGGATTTTCACGACGCTGACCGTCTTCCTTCCCCTGAGCGTAGTGATCAGCCTGGCTCAACAGATGCTGTTCGTCTTCATCTTTCGAAGCATTCCGCTGAACCATCCTGAGCCGTCATTCTGGCGAAGACTGTCGATTTACGTCTACGCCGAGTTGCTCGATAACATGCTCATCTTCTGGTGTGCGTTCTTTCTCTTTCGCGGCATTGGCTACTACCAGCGCTATCGCGAGAACGAGCATGCGAGATCTGAACTGGAGATTCAGCTTGCGAATGCACAGCTTGCAGCTCTGCGGATGCAATTGAACCCGCACTTTCTGTTTAACACGATGAACAGCATTTCGAGTCTCATGCGAAGCGATGTCGAGGCCGCCGACGATATGCTGGAACAACTCAGTTGCCTTCTGCGTATGTCACTGGAACGTGGGGATTCGCAACTCATCACGCTTCGCGAGGAGCTGGATTTCGTTGAGCTGTATCTGGCAATGCAGGGTCGTCGCTATGCAGGGCGGGTCAGGCAGTCAGTGCGGTTCGATCCCGAATTGTACGATGCGCTAGTTCCGAGCATGCTGCTTCAACCTATCGTCGAAAATGCCTACGTGCACGGGCTTTCAAAAGCAGAAGCCGCAGGCACGCTCGTGTTGGAAGGCCGAAGGCAGGGTGATCAAATGCGGATCGTCATTACGAACAGCGGAATTGGGCTCAATCCACAATCGGACGGCGACAGGAACCGAGCCGGCGTGGGCTTACGCAACATTCAGGAACGCCTCAAGCTTCATTACGGAGCGGGCTCTCAGTTTGAAATCGTGCAGATCGATTCCACGCATGTGCAGGCTAGCATTCTGCTTCCGCTCCAATTCCCACAAGGCGTCACAACGTTCGCCAGGTTCGGTACACGATGATTCGCACAGTGCTTGCAGACGATGAAGCGTTGGCTCGGCAAAAGTTACGGCAACTTCTCAGGGAAATCGACGATGTTGACATTGTCGGGGAGTGCGCAACTGCGAACGAAACGATCGAGCTTGTGAAACTAACGAGCCCGGACTTATTGTTCCTCGATATCAGCATGCCGGATATGGATGGGTTCGATGTAATCGACGCGCTCTCGTCGCGCTCGAAAGGTGCGCTGCCTCAGATCGTCTTTGTCACGGCAAATGACAGATACGCGGTTCGGGCATTCGAGATTCACGCGATCGATTACCTGCTTAAGCCATTTACCCCGGAGAGACTTCAGGGAGCCGTTCAACGCATGCGCGAGCATCCGGCCGTGAACAGAGCGCTCCACAATGGGAGCGGCAGAAATCCGGAGCAGGATCGCTATACCACCCGCATGGTCTTCAAGTCCGGCGGCAGAATTCTATTCCTTTCCGTTGAGGATATCCGCTGGATTGAGGCCCAGGAGAACTATGTCAGGCTCTGCACCGGCAAGGATTCCTACTTACTTCGCGAAAGCATTGGAAACCTAGAGAACCGTCTGGATCCGCATACATTTCTTCGCGTTCATCGCTCGGCGATCGTGAACTTGCAACACGTTAAGGAAGTCAAGAGCGAAGCGGATGGGGATGCAACGGTAGTGCTGAAGAGCGGCGAGACAGTTCCGATGAGCCGCAGCTATCGTTCCCGGATTCAAAAGCTGCTTAAGGGCTGACCGGATTCCAAAGATAGTATTTCCGAGGACTGCATGGCGGGCTTTTGAACGTAGAGTGTTGTCATCTGTTTCAAAAAAACAGCGGTTCATCGCATATCGCAGGTGGTTCGTCCCTTCTTTCAGAAAAGTGAATATGTCGTGCCCGGGATTCCATTCAGTGGAGAAAACGCTCATTCCGCCTTCAGAAATGAAAGACGGGGACCGTGGTCCACATGATTCTTGGTCCGCTTTGTCCCCGCATCTCCCGTCTCGTCACAAAAGGGAATTCCTTGCCTCCATGGCAAAACACGTGCAATCAACTATGAGCGAAAAGGCCTTCATCATGAGCACAGATAACCTTATCCGACAAGTTGGCAGGCCGGTTGGCGAGTGGGGGGACGATGCGCCTGAAGAGCACTCATTCACCGTCTCTGTGATGAAAAGCATGCATGCAAATCGGCACCGGATCTTTCAGGCTCTTACATTACCCGAATACATTGAAGCGTGGTTTTCTGCTCCCGACGCATTGCCCGGTTACATGGTCGTTACCGCGAGCCAAGCTTGCATCTCGATCAGTTATTCTCGCTTGGACGGCGACCGCTGCCGATTCCTTGGCTCGTACAAAGTTTTCAGACGGAGCAAGATCCTACTCACATGGAAACGCGACAGCATTTTTGAGAGCTCTTCTTCGCTTGTGACTGTTCGGTTGCATGGCAATTTTGAATGCACGACTGTCCATCTGACTCACGTTGGATTGAGCGAATCGGAACAGGTGTGGTACCGGGCTCTCTGGGAGAGGTCCCTCAAGAAGCTCGCGTGTCTGTTTTGACGGGGACCAAAAATTGGAGCGCAGGTCGAATTCTTCCAACCTTCGCAACTGCTCAGAAGGGCCGCCGTTCTACTGCCGCCGAAGCTCAAATTGATGGGGTTTGGGGTCGAGATCTTTTCGAATCGATGCGGCGAGTTCTTCCTGCGCCTGCCGCAGCCGATCTTGAGCGGCGCTTGAACTTGCATTTTGCTGGAGATCGGCGCTTAGGATGAAACGCGCCTGGTCGAGCGTCATTCGCTCTTGCTCCTGAGAGTCAATACCGCGCGCTTGATCGAGCATGGGCGTCTTGAAGAGGGCCAGATTGACCCCGTGTTGCAGCTCTTCGCGTGAAAAGCTGGCGATTTCCTTGCCATCGATGATCAGGTCATAACGACTCGAATCGAGCGACTCAACCCGCAGAATCATCTGATCAAGATCAGCGATTTCCGAGATTTTCAGCAGCATCGGAGTCATGGCATCGTTGAAGTCGAGCGGCAGCGGAAGCGCATCATCGCGCTGCATCCACTTCAGGCCATCCGGCAACCGCTCGAGATTCGTGATCGTTGTCCGCTTCGTATCGATCACGCGGCCGCTCGCGGCGTTCAGTGCGAAGCTGCTCACGACCGGGTTTACGTGCCATGCGGACATAAGCGCCACAGCCATAATCCAGTGCCCGGTCGCGGAGGGGTGGATGCGATCAGGAACAATGAGCGGCGCAAGCTCCGGGAATTCCGCCTTCGCAAGCTCGAGCGCATGCATCATCGGGCCATGAAAATCTGCCACCATGATCTTCTTGTCTCCGGAGGCCTGCAGTTGGCTGCCGATCCCCGCCACGTCCTCTGCGAACGTGTCGATTACGTGGGAGTAGCCGGGAAACTCGGTACCATGCGTGATTTCGTCGTAGGGTGTGGGGCAGATGAGTGTAATGTCCGCGCGTGGTGAGGCCTTGCGAAGCTCATCCAGCACGGTGCGAAATCCCTTTTGGAAGTCTGCGTCAAGTCGTCGTAGGCCCGTATCCCCACCCTCCATCATTCATTCCCAGCATCACGGTGATCATGGTGGGCTGAAACGGTTGCACATCGCGCCGAATACGCTCCGGCATCGTTCCCGCGTAGCCTCCTCGCACCGTATCGCCTGGAACTCCCGCGTTCACAAACCGGACATGCATCTCCGGATAGCGCGTAAGGACAAAATCCTCCACGTCCCTGGTGTATAAATGCTGGGCTGTAATGCTGTCGCCGTAGAACACCACGGTATCGCCGTCTTTCAGCGCGAACTGCTGAGCGCGCGCCGATGTTGCACGTGCTGCAAGGGCCAGAACTCCGCAAACTGCAAATCCCAACCAGCGCTTCATTGCCGTCGATTCAGTCATTCTGGTCCTTGATTACACCGGATACCCCGTCTCAATAAACGACTTGGTAGGCTGCGCCATCCAGCTTGACGGGATCCTTTTCCGAGGAGTGGAAGCGAACCAGGACCGGCTTGCCAGGCGTGAGGTCTGCGGATTTGATTTCGCCCACGGCCCAGGAGAGCCCGCTCCACATGATCTTGTCGTAATCGATATTGACGGGAATGGAGCGGCCCTCCTGCGTGGCCTCAATCGTGAAGACCTTGCCCATGTTTTCGCCATTGGGCGGACCGCCTGCCCAGGTGCGGCGGATGTACCCGTCGGGAGTGCGCTCGCGCATGATGACGCGCAGCACGCCGTTGGACGGCGGTTCGATACTGGCCTCGATTGTGCCTGGCGCAGGTGGCATGGAACTCAGCGTGCAGCGGATCGATGGTGCTAGGAATGACCACGTCGTCCTGAACGCCGAAGTCGTAGGCCGGCGCTGCGTATGCGCCGTAGCCCACCATGGCCATCTGGCCGGGACCGAGCGTGATCTTGTTGCCGCTCAGCTTTGGTGTGAATCCGGCATCGCGAAATTGCACCCTGCCCACGCCGAGCGGCGGCTGATCGGGCGCAAGCCTCGGCAGCGTGATTGTGGCGACGGTCTGCGCGGGGTTCATCACGACATAGACCGCGCCGCGCGTGGTGACGCCGCCGAAGCCGTAGGGCTCAATATCGCCGGGAATGCCGCCGAATGTGTGAATGCGTCCCAGCCCCTGCAACTCGAAGAAGAGTGCCTGCGCGCGCGCCATCCACCGGGCATCGTCGCCCTGGATCAGCTCCAGGTTGCCGTGCACGGTATTGACCCAGCCGCCGCGCGCCATCATCAGCAGGATACGCACCCTTCCACGCGTGCATGGCCGCGGTAGTAGATGGTGCCCGTCTTGCCCACCATGAAGCCGGTGGAGTCGATGCGCTCGAGCGGAAAGCCCAACTGCTCGAAGCGCCGCACCATGTGATCGCTGTAAATATCCATCGAGCGCCAGAAGCTGGCCTCGGGCACATCGGAGGGCCGCGGATCGCCGGTGTACTCCATCTGGAAGACCTCGAGCCAGCGCAGATCGGTGGGATCGTGAAACGGCAGCTGATCGACTGTGTTGTCGAGATCGCCGCCAAAGCCGTTGAAGGCGAGAAGCACCGCCTCAGGATTCTTTTGCCGAAAGAGCGCGCAGCGCCTCGCGGAATGCGTCGCGTTGCGCTCTTTGATTTCGGCTTTGCTCAGCTTCGCAGCCGTAGCTGGCGTGGCGGCCGTCAGGTCGACAAAGTCGAACTTGAACATGCGAATGCCATGGTCGTACCAGTACTGCAGCGCATTCATGAAGTCGGGCAGAAAGCCGCCTTCGGAGAACGACATGGCGCCGCCATCCTTGTTCAGCGAGTCTTTCCATGCGGGTGCGGCCTGAATCTTGACCAGCGTGTTGGTGCTGAACCACAGGCCGGGGAGCACGCCGTTGTCGCGGCACTTCTCTGATCCACGCATCGGGCCCGTTGGGCCAGTTCGGCTTGCGCCAGGTGCGGTAACCGCCGTCGGGCGCGAACCAGAAGGCGTCCATCATGTAGTAGTCGAAGCGCACGCCGGCCTTCTTCAGGCGCAGCAACTCGTCGAGCTCGCGCATGGCCAGCGTTTCGGTGAGCGGAATGTTGTCGGAGAGCTCGTCGTAAGAAGACCAGTTGTTGTAAACGGAGATGGGCGCCTGGAGCGCGGGCGGAGGCGGCTCTGTCTGCGCGTTCGCGACAAGGGAAAGAGCCGCGCAGGCAGTGATCGCCATGGCAAATCCGCATCGACTGATTGCCGTCCAAGTCATTCTTCGCCTTCCGTGTTTGTGGTCTGGGACATCTGAGCAAATCGCGGAGCGCCGAGCCGGGCACGCACTGCGCCGCCGAGGGTGGCCGCATTCTGGAACCCATGCCATTCGTGCGAGCAGGCGACCATCGGCTCCGAACAAGCGAAGGCCATCGGCCTTGCTGCTGCCGCGGTCAAAGCGAATCGTCCCGGCGTCTAGATCGAGCAGTGCATTGGATTCCGCATCCTTGTCTGCAGCGGATCTGGCATTCGCGCGAAGATGCACTGTAATCGAAACGGCCCACCATATTGCATGGCCAGGCTGCGCAACACCATCAACTGCGCTCGCGGACCCGGGGCGAGCAGACCGTCGGCATCAAGTGCGAAGTCAACCGTGGCGTCGAGATCGAGCGACGTCGCTCTATCAGCGGGCACTGGTCCCTTTTCGAGAGTAGTCCCCTGCTCGAGACCTGCCTGTTGAAGAGTTGCGAGTGTGACATTGCGCTTGTAGCCAAGCGTAAACATCGCTTCACCGGGCCCATCGTAGCGATAGGTGTTTTGAGACGACGCGAGTTGCGCGTTGCAGCGATAGAAGTTTGCAGCGGTGGACTCGATCCGATTTCCAGTAAAAGAGGCAGGAGTGTCTCCCGTGTCTGCGTCGCAGACAATGGCGGCAGCCGTAGACACCGGCGGATTCCAGATAATGTGTTATGTTCCATGCGCAGTCCGCGGATCACGCCGCCATTCCAGGTGTGCAGGTAGACCGCGCCCTGCAGTGCTGCAAGCCGCGGACTCAGGCCATTGTCGATGCACAAATTGTCGCGCACCACGCTCTCGCTGGTCACGTAGCCGGCAGCGAAGACCGCAAAGCAGTAGCCCTGCGTGTCGTGTGCGTAGTTGCGCTCCACGGTGTTGCGCGTGTTGTCCCAGTCGATATCGTAGGCTCCGCCGTCGACACCGGGACTGTCAGTGAGGAATGCTTCGTTGTCGCGCACAGTGCAATCGGTGCAGGTCCAGGTCCAGATGGCGTTGGGCGTGCCAATCGTCTCGGTGGGCTGCATTCCCGTTTGCCAGGCTGTGCTGGTCTCGATCAGACCATCGGAATCGCGGAAAAGCACGATTCCATCTCCGTAAACATCCTGCACGCTGGAGTTGCGCACCGTGACGTGGCTGTTGAGCGGCGCATCCGGCGGGTAAGGAAAGGGACCGCCGCCGATGAGAATACCGACCCACTGATTCGTATGAGCTGCAATGACACCATCCACCAGAACGTCGTCAAAGAACACGTGCAGACTGCTCGGCCCCACGACAACCAGGCCATTGTCCTTGTGCTTCATCGCGCCGCCCACCACATCGTGGACGAAGAGATTTTCGAGGTAGATGCGGTGCAGCGTTCCCTTATCTCCACTGGCAAAAACGCCGTACATGTTGGCACCAGAAAGGTCGAGCGAATCAACAAGCCAATACTCCTGATTAAAGAGCAGCAGTACCTGCCGATCGCCCCTCGTAGCAACAATGCGCGGACGCCGTCCGTGTCCATAGGCAGTGAGCCGAATGGAGTGACCTTCCCTTCCCGAGCCTTGCGGAGAAAAGGTGCCACTGCAGACCGTGCCCCGAGCCAACGCTATTCGATCGTCGGGCACGAAAGGGTGTCCCTGTGCGAGCGCCAGGCTATTCCATGGATGCTCGCTTGAGCCATCTCCCGCAACGCTGGCCGAGCAATCGATGAAATACCGGTGGGGTGGGGTCGATGAAGTGTCTTCCGCACGGGTGAATGCCAACAAAACCCAGGGGAGAATGAATACCGGAGCGATAGTGCGGATGTTGCGCCAAAGCGTTTCCATCAATCAGAACCAGGGACGGAGTGGAATGAGGCACATATGCGCATAGTCTGACGATGAAAGCGATAAAAGCTTCGGTCCTGGAACAACTGCCGGAATGGCGAACTTTCTCAACCACCATTCCGGCACAGTCAACAATATACAGATTCACCTAAAAGATGATCTTGGCAGCAAGCTGGGCAACACGGTTGGAACTGTTGAGGACCCTGGTGATCTGCCCGAAGGTTCCCGATTGGAAGTTGCCATCCGGATTTGCGTAGTGCACGGTGTTGAATGTGTTGAACGCTTCCGCGCGAAGGTTCAAAGTGAATCGCTCTTCGATCTTGAAATCCTTGGCGAGGGACGAATCGAGGTTGGCGTACCCGGGACCGACTACAAGATTGCGGCCCGCGTCGCCGATAAAGTATGGGCTCGTTTGGGTGCTGGCCGGCAGAGAAAAGTCTGCCGTATTGAACCAATGGTAGATGGTCCTTTTGCCTGAAATGACGTTGGGGTTGCCCGTTACGTTAGGCCTCAGCCCGGCATCGGCCGAGTTAGGATCGTCGCCAGCGACAACGTTCACTGGATTTCCGGAATGCAAAGTTGCAATGGGACTGAAGCGCCAACCACCAAGAATGGCATTGGTCACGGTCCCCCAATTGGTTCCAAATCGCTGGGCTGTGCCGAAGGGCAGGTTATAGGAGCCGCTGAACACGAAGTTGTGCCGGAGGTCCGTGTCGGAGGAAGCATATTCGGCATTCACGTTGTAGGGGTTCTGCGGCTGGTCGTTATTGATGTGTCCCAGGTTGAAGGGCGCCGGACCATTGTCGAGACTATGCGACCAGGTGTAACTCGCAAGGAAACTCGTGTTCCTCGATAATTGCTGTGTCAGTTTCACCTGCATTGAGTTGAACCGGCTGATTCCGACGTCGGTCAGGTACTGGATCTTTCCCAGATTCGGTGTAATGAAACCATCGGCGGTAGTCGAAGTGCTGGCCAGGTTCGCGTTGATATCGCCCACCTCGTAGGAGAGGTGCCTCGAGATCGAGCCCACATATCCAACTTCCAGCGAGATTGTCCGGGTCAACTGGCGCTGTCCGGTGAGATTGAAAGAGCCGGTCGTACCCGTTTTGATGTGAGGGTTGATGGAATATGTGGTCTCAAGGCTGCCGTTGACAAGGTTTGCCGGGTTGATGACACCGGACGAAGGGATGTTGATGGTTGTGCTACGCGGGACACCGGTGTCGAGCTGATACTCCCAGGGCGATGCAGGAGGAGCAGCAACAGGCCCGTTGTAAACCCAGTCAGTGTATGCGGCTTGCTGGGCAAAGGGCGTGTTCAGTGTCAGGAAGTCTTCCCGGCCATCATTTTCAGGCGAATAGAAGATGGCGCCACCGGCCCGCAGAACCGTCTTCGGATCGACGGACAGGGCGAAACCGAACCGGGGCGAGAATTCGTCTTTGCGCGAATAGACCAGGGAATTGGATGCACCACCACGGCCGGCCAGAAGGATGTTGCCGCTGGCAAGATCGTAGTTGGACATATAGTTGTTGGCCTCGGTCCAGGGATCCTGGAACTCGTAGCGCAGGCCGTAATTGAGGGTCAGTCGCGGAGTGATCTTGAATGTGTCTTGCGCGTACCAATCCAGATTCCAACTTTGGGTATGGGGGTTCGTTAACTGCAAGCCGATATCGACGTCAGTTGGAAGTCCGAGAACAAGGTCGGCGAGGTCGGACCCACCCGCCCAGTTATAGGCACCGCCGATATATGTGTAATAGAAATTCGAGGTCTCGGCATAACCGAAGCTATCAAAGTAATCGAACCCGGTGGGGAAGAGCGAATAATTGGGGTGAGAGTTAAGCAAACGCAAGTCGCCGCCAAACTTTATTTCGTGCCGATGCAGGCCGCTCCAGGTGAAGGCGTCTGTGACTTGATAATTCTGGTCATGTACGTGGTACGGCTTGTATGTTGAGCCGCCAGCCAGATAGCCATCGGCCAGGTAAATCTGCGGATATCCTACGGTCGCCGCATATCCCTGAACAGCCACATTGCCCACTCCAAATTTCGTCGAGTAATCGGTCCCGCTCAAAAGGCTGTATTGATCCTGGTAGTAGTTCAGATAGCCGAAACGGACTTCATTCAGTGCGGTCGGACTGAAGATATGGTCGTAGGTAATTGAGACCGACTGTGCGCCATCGTCTTGCTTGTTAGCCTGGTCGGCATCACCCGCGCCAGGCACGACAGTATTGCCATGATATGGGTCGGTGACCAGCTGGTTATCGTTTTGCCAATGATAGACGGCATACAGGCGGTCCTTGTCGGTGATGACCAGGTCGAAACGAGAGTCCACATGATTGGTATTCTGGTTGACCGGTGAGTAAACGGCATAATTCCGGAACCAACCGTTATCGATGCCGGTCAGATTCGGCTTGGGATAGAAGTTCAGCAGCGTCGCCAACCCCGCAGGGCTTACCCGCGATGCAGGAATCACATTGCCCGTAAATTGCTGCTCGGCACCGCCGTAGGATTCCACCGAGACGACCGGATCGAAAATCGGATCCACGGTTCCGGCCGGCGGCCCACCTGGATTGCCCGCAAACGGATCGACGAGCCCGGAAAAGTCAACGTCGCCGGCGGGGTCGACATTGACGAGCCCGAATGGGATAGTGGAGTCGACGTAGGAGTACGCATTTTCCATGCGCACGCCCTCATAGGCGCCAAACAGGAATGCACGATTTCGAATGATGGGTCCGCCCAGTGTGCCGCCAAAGTTGTGCTGTTTCAGAACTGGGGCCGGCTGGGGCGTGTTGACTCCAGGCAACGTCTCTCTCGCGGTAAGAAAGTTAGGGCGAAAGAACTCAAATGCATCGCCGTGAATGCTGTTCGTACCAGCCTTCGTCTGTACGGCGACGACGCCGCCTGCGGCATTTCCGAATTCGGCGTTGTAGGACGAGGTGATTACCTTGAACTCTTCCACCGAGTCCACGTTGGGGGTGACGGTGACGTCCTGCGTGCGATTGGTAGTTGTTTCGGCGCCATCAAGCTGGATGGAGTTGGCGAACTCGCGCTGTCCGCTTACCGAGAGAGCAAAACTATTGATGCTGCCGCCTACGGTCGTGACTCCAGGGACAAGCAGAGTGAGGGCGTAAAAGTTGCGGCCCTCCAATGGGAGATCCACAATCGCGTTGCCGCTGATGACCGTGCCCACCTCCGCGGAAGACGCTTGAAGCACAGAAGGTGCTTCCGTCACCTGCACAGTGCTGGAGACATTTCCGACCTTGAGGTGGAAATTGAGCGTCAGGTGTTGGTCAATTGTCAGAACGGCATGGTCATACCTCGCTTCGCCAAACCCGGGCGCCGAGGCCGTCACTGAATAGGTGCCGGGTGGCATGCTTAGCACGGTGTAGTTCCCAGAAGAGTCCGAGGCTCCGGTAAACGAAACACCTTTTGACTCTTCGGTTGCGGTAATCACGGCGTGCTGAACCGCAGCACCCGTAGGATCCACAACCTGGCCGATGATTTGTCCCGTGGTGGCCTGTCCATGGCAGGGAACGGTCGCGGCCGCGAGCCAGCCCAAAATGCATAGCAACGCAGCAAGAGATCGAATGTGGACAAACTTGGTGTGGTTCACGAGCAAGCCTCCAAAAAGCCGAGATCGGAGCAGGAGGCGCCGGCGCCGCGGCGGGATGGCCAAAGCGCCGTGTCTGGGCACTGTGCGCCGGGAGCGTGGGCCGGGGATACCATGCATCCGTTTCATTTCCCTGGGCTGGTGCGCCTAAGGAAAACGATTTCTCAGTTAGCATTGGAGCATAGACAAGGAAATGAGGGGTTGTCAAGACCGGAATCGGCCACCCTCGCTCTGGCGCGAATTACATTTTTCAGAGAAATCGGCAAATCGCATGCAGCATCGGGCCGTTTGGCGAATCGTCCACGATATAACTTGCGCACTCGAGTAGAAGCTAATACGTTTGAGTTGACCAGGATCAATGAGGAAATCGTTTTCACTGCATGTAGAATTCCAGGCAATGAGCGCTCCCTTCGGGTGGAGTTTGCACTGAGCTTTTATCGAAGTCCTGGGACAAGGGCCAAGTTCTTGTTTCGCCCTCGAAATGAATGGTCCGAGTAGCGGAAGTGCCGCTGCTCGGGCTAAGAACCATTGACGCACGATAAGGATCCTCTTCATATGTCCGCTCAACAATCCGATGCAAAGAAGGCAAGGGGTACCGGTACAGATATTCATGAAGTCGCAAAGCGCGCTGGAGTTTCTGCGGCGACGGTTTCACGCGTAACAAATGGCCGATCCACGGTAGACAAGCGTCTTGCAAAAAAAGTCTGGCAGGCTATCGAAGAGTTGGGCTACTCGCCAAACCCGCAGGCGCGGGCGCTTGTTTCGGGCCGAAGCCGCGTTCTCGGGCTGCTCATTTCGGAGATCACCAACCCGTTCTTCCCGGAATTGATTCAGAGTTTTGAAGACATCGCCGGAGAGAATGATTTCGAAGTGATGGTCGGATCAACCAATTACAACCGGGCACGCGCAAAAATCTTCATCACGCGTCTCGCGCAGCGCAGGGTTGAGGGCGTCGCCGTGATGACCTTCCGAGACGAATCGCACCTCCTGGATGAGTTGATCGCACAGGAAATACCGCTGGTTTCGGTTGACGTCACGATCAACGCTCCACGTTCGTTGATTGTTGAGATCGATTACACCCATGGAATCAATCAAGCAGTGCAACACCTGGCCATCCTTGGCCACCGCCGCATTGGGTTTGCCAGCGGGCCGATGCCCCACCTCACAAACGTGCGACGCAAGGAAGCCTTCCTCCAGGCCGCGAAACAGATTGGTTTATCTCCCAAGGCGGCGCCCGTGTTCCAGGGCGACCACACATTTGAAGGGGGAACGGAGGCAGCACTTTACTTCCTGAGCCGGCAAACTCGCCCCACCGCGATCATCTGCTCCAACGATATGATGGCGGTCGGCGTTTTGCGTATCCTGGCAGAACGGGGAATCAGCGTTCCCAATGACATGTCCGTCGTCGGTTTCGATGACATTCACCTGGCCGAGTTCGCAAATCCTCCGCTTTCCACCGTGCGCATGTCAAGGGCGGACTTGGCGCACGCAGCTTTCAAAGGGTTGAAGCAGATGCGTGAAGAAGAAAATCGGGGCCCATTCAATCCGATTCGAGTAAAGACGAGTTTGATCGTGCGACAGTCTACCGATGCTCCGAGTGAAGCTGCCAGTGCGCTGAAAAGCAAGGAGCGGCGAAGTGCACGCGCTGACCTCTTGACCCTGCAGGAATAAGCGGGCCAATTGAAAGCGCAACAGGATCGCTACCACCACAGGACGTTCAGGAGCAGACAACTTGCCAACAAGATCGCGCTCAATACCGCCAGGCCGGGTGTAAGACCAATAGAAGACAGCATGTTTTGGTCGAACACGAGTTCCTGCAACTCTGTCTCGCGCGTGGTGATTTTTCGACTCTTGTAGAAGACACAAATGAACGTCGTCACTGCAAAACTCAACATGGCCGTGTAGAAATTCAACGTCATCTGACTGCCGAAAGGGATGAGTTTCATCCAGGCACCCGCCTGCAATGCAGAAGCCGTGAATATCCCAAGCGCGATGCCCGCAAGAGCGCTCTGTTCCGTGATTTTCCTGCTACAGAATCCTGAAAGAACCGCGGCGAACACCGGCGCGTAAAGCAGCGCAGCAATGAGCTGCAGAAACTCCATCAGGTCCCGGAAATAAAGAGTCGCGTATGCCGCGAGCAACGCAAACAGCAGGCATGTGGCTACGGCGATACGGCCGGTGCGGATGTAATGCTCTTCGGAGCGGTTGGGTCGAAGACACGTGCGATATATCTCTTCGGTCCATAAAGCGGAAAAACCCGATACGTTTCCAGCCAGTCCGGCCATCAGGCTGGCAATCAGCGCGGAGGTTCCCAAAGCGAGAAGGGCTGGCCCGTACATGAGCGACATGAGCGCCGGTATGGTTTCGTCGAACGACAACCAATGTGTTCCCTGAAGCAGCGCGGGGGCGGCAACACCCGGCAATACGATCAACGGACCGAACGCCAGTTTGCCGAATCCGGCCAGCAACGGCACCTTGCGTGCGGCTTCGACGGTGCGCGCCGTCAGGGCCCGCTGAATCAGCACAAAGTCGGTGCACCAATACGAGAAGCTGACGACAAATCCCAGTCCGAACGCGACACCGATGCAGTCGAGCGATGCGTGGGGATTGAGCAGAGGGAGAGGTCTCCACAGGTGCCACCGGTCTGGTCTCTGAGCGAACGTGATGGAAGTAAAATGCACCGTCATGAAGAACAGCGGCGTGAGGCCGGCAATCATGACAAAAAGCTGAAAGACCGAGGTAAACATGGTGGCGCGGAGTCCACCAAGAAGAACGTAGACAAGCACTACCGAAGCAGAGGCCAGCGCGCCGACCAGCAGATCCAGGCCCAGCAGCACGTGCAGCACTTGAGCAAGAGCGTAGATTGCAACGCCAGCAAATCCCACCGCGCCCAGCATGGATATGCCCGCATTCAATAACCTGACTCGAGGGCCAAAGCGCATTCCCAGGTATTGGGGAAGGCTGCGAGCTCCGGTTCGCATGTATATGGGTAAAACCACGAGCCCGAGGAAGATCATCCCGGGAATCCCGCCCGCCCAGTAAAAGTGCAACGCCTGAACGCCATACTGGGCAGCCATCGCACTCATGCCGATCACCTCGATCGAGCCACAGTTGTATGCAAGCAGCGAAAGTGCTGCCGCCCAGGCAGGCAGTGAGCGGGAGGCATTCAGATAGTCATTTGAGGTCGGCCACCGACGACACGAGACCCAGCTGATGAGAACGACCACCACCAGGTACAGCGGAAAAATGATGAGCCCCCACGGGCCCAGGAGGCCAAATCTCATGGATCTACTCGCACCGGGAACGAAGCGGAATCTCACTTGTACACGAAATGCACCAGACCGTCCAGGCGGCGATGGATCACTGAATTGTCAGTATTCCAGGGAATATCTTCGACGGACGGGAACATCCAGGAACAACCCGCGCAAATGCAAACTGGCGTTGGCATTCGGGCTCATCCCGCCGCCGCAGGAAACGCAGATTGAGAACCGTAACTCTTCAGTCCGCAGCGGCAAATTCTGGATCCGAGTTGGTGAAGATCTCCGGACTTGAGCCGAGCGTTCCGGTCATTTGGATAACTCGAGGAGGCATGACTTCGTAACTCTTCAGATTGCGGAAACCCCCAGGAATACGGGCCGGTATAAACGCCACTCGGAAGGTCTTTACAACAAGCCCCAAGTCGCTCCAGAGAGACGCTTGATTCATATAGCGCAGGTCGATACGCTCTTTCAAAGGCTTGATGCGGTGCAGATAGAAGCTGTCCAGATGGCGGGGATGCACTTGTCTCAGGATCTCTTCTTCGGACCGGAACGCAATGGTCGCGGCGCCCGTAATACCAGGCCGGAACTGAAGACATGCCAGCTCAGCATATTGCTGTAACTTGGGTCTAGGTCCAACCAGGCTCATATCTCCCCGTAGGACATTGTAGAACTGCGGCAGTTCATCGAGTTTGAACTTCCGCAGCCATCTGCCCAGGGGCGTGATACGGTCATCGCCATCCTTCGTGAGGTTCGGTCCCTGCCTGCTTCCTTTATGCACTTCCATACTGCGGAACTTATAAATGACAAAACGTCGACCCATCTGTCCTACACGCTCCTGGACAAAAATGGCCGGCCCTTTGGAAGAAAGACGAATGAGGATGGCAATTACAAGCATCGGAACAGCAAAAGCCACAAGAACCAATACAGCTATCACAAAGTCCAAAACTCGCTTCCAGCGAGAAAGGCTCCAACATTCTTTCATTGCCGACCGCCTATAAGCCTCATGCAAGGCAGTGCGGCGGGGCCGAGTGTAGCTATGAGTTAGAGGGATTGCCTTCCGGATCGCTCTCTGTTCCTTGACAACACCTAGATTGTGCATCGACCCTCACCGAATGATCCAAACCAAAAACGTTCGACATTAAGCGCTTCAAGTTAATGAATCGCAGCCGCAAAAGAGAAAACCTGGCGTGCTGGCCGCCCCGCTCGAACCCCGGGTCCGATCAAACGTAGCTCGAGACAAGCACGAAGGAAATTGCCCATGCACCCGACATTCGAAAACTCGAGGTTTGAAGGAGGCAATTCTGAGGTTCGGGTTGAAGCCAAAGAATCCGCTTTCGACGCGCAAAGCAACATCATGAGGAACATTCCCAATTTGGTTGTGAACAGCACGTTCTGAATCCGCAATTCAATCTTGGGGTACGACTGGTTTTGGCTCTGCGCGCGCTGTCTGCGGGCGCACATCCTCGCCAGAGAGTGAACTCTTCCGGATAACCGCGCGTTTCTCGTGCTCAGCACACGCGGTGTATGAAACTCAGTTTTTGCAGCCCATAGAGATTTTTGTCCGATCTAAAACAGGCTGACCGTTTTTGTCGAAGCTGTACTGCGGTCAGAATAGCAGAGTTCGCCGAAAGTAACGAAGAGAAATTCCTCTGGAGTAACCACCGGTACCACGGTTTTCAGGACCTTATCTGGAAGGCACAAGTATCGAAGGTGAACAAGCTAGCACGATCCATCCTCGTGTTCATTAAAGTCTCTATGAATGTCGTAACTCGCTCCCCGATCAGCTACCGCCTTTATTTTGCAAAGTCAATAGAATCAATGACTCCGAAACAATCAAAAAGTTCAAAAGACTTGCATACCGCCCAATCCCCGGTCGGGCGTTTCTTTAAGAACGCGACTTACAGCATTTGGAATGGCAGTAAAAGGAAATGATTCGGCTCTAGTAACAACCCTCTCGCTCCCCAAAATGACGATTTCGTCATTTTGCCTGCAAGAGTCTATCCGAAGGGCGAATGTCGAGGAGCGCTCCCGCTTAGGTAGCGGTTCAACACCGGCAAACGGGGAGAAAAAGGCACCGGCGTCGAAGGTTTCTCAAACTGAAGAACCGCTGAAGCCGCAGCTGATTATTGGATTACGCTGATCGAGGCGGCACCAATGGCAAACTGAGAAAACATCTGCGACCAATCCAGAACTCCACGTAATGCAGATGGCTTGAAGGTCTTTTCGGGAATCACAATCGTGTCGCCGGGGTAGATTCTCAGGTTATTGAATTCACTTCCCCACGCGCTCTTCGTTGCGTCATAACCGACGACTTCGCCATCAGCCCGTATGACAAACGAGCGCTTTCGATCTGCATCTCTCGTCAAACCGCCTGCCTTCTTCAGATAGGTGCCCACTCGGCGATTCCGCGAATAGAGAAACGAATTTTGGTCATTGACTGCGCCAATAAGATTCACAGTCGCAGGAAGAGAAGGAACGTTGAATTCATCGCCATCTTCCAATTCGATACCAGGTATTTCGCCTGTTCCGCTGCTACCGGGATTGAATTCAAGGACGATCCGACCTGATGCCCGAATCTGGCGCAAGCGCCCCAGAAGTTCCTGTTCACTGGCTTGAGCGGCCTGGCCGCTGGCTAGATCCTGAGCGCTGCTCACGGGCGAGGACGAAAGCGCCAGATTGCTCCGCTGCATGCGGAGATCCATGCTCTGAACGTACTCGTCGATTCTGGCCTGTTGCAATGCTCGCGTCGACTCGCGGGTAAACTCAGCTCCAAAGAGATAGGCATTGGGTGTCAGGCCGCCCGCGCGTTCCACCAGCTGTTTGAGGGTTTCTCCGGGTTTGACAGTATAAAGACCGGCATGCGCGAACTCGCCCTCAAGCCTCACGAGTTTCGTTTGGTGAGCGATGGGAAGGCGAATATCCGCATCGGAAAAGATTGTGACGACATCACCCGGCTGAAGTTCGAGGTCCTGGTTCTTATCGTGCTCTAATACCAGCTTGCCAAGATCGAAAGGAATCACTGAAGCCTTCAGAGTGGAGGAGTCGAGCCTCAATACATCCGCGTAATCCCAATCGATTTCGGGCGTCGGCAAGACAAGTTCAGTTCGTTGTGCATTCGCCGTAGACCGGGAGGTAACCTGTCGTTGTGTCTGACTTGCAGCCAAAGAAGTATTGGACGAGCGCTGTTGCGCCGTCAGATTCTGTGGCTGTTGCAATGCTGTCTGGTTGGACTGGGGTCCGAACTGGCTCTGGTCTGACTCAAATTGGTCCTGCGTCTGACCCGGTTGCGAATCAAACTGATTTTGCGTTGCGCCCGGTTGCGTCGCGCCCGGCTGATTTGTTGATCGTCCAAACCGGGGCAGGTCGATCGGCTGATTGTCGATGGGCTGTTTCAATCGCGCAAATGCTGTTGCCGGCTCGAACTCGGGGGCAGGGAGCCCGAGCTCGGCTCGCTTCCACCAGTAATTACGGGTGAGCAGCGACTCCTTGTCAGGAATAAGATCGCTGATGTGCATGCCTGCATGCCATGCGAAGCGACCGGGGTTCGCAATGTTCCCGCGAAGAGTTACGGTCTGCGTGTACTTCGGGACAATGGGAAAGACACGCACCAGATCGCCCGACGCAAGCGGGGTTGCCAGTCCATTGGGATCGTAAGCAACCTCCATCGCGTGGCGTTGGTTGTGATCCTCAATTCGCTCGATCGAGATTTTAGCCTGTGAGGCAGTAGTGGAAACGCCCCCTGCATCTGCGATCAAGTCTGAAAGAGATTCATTGGCGCGAAGTTCGTAGATCGCGGGAGTGCGCACACTGCCCGTCACGGCAGCCTGCGGTCCTACCGGGGGAATGTAGATTACGTCACCGGAGAGGAGTTTAACGTCCTTCGATTTATCCCCATGAATCAGGAGGGCATAGAGATCGAAATCTGCAAGGGTTTCGGCGCCGCGACGTAATTGGATATCGCGGAGAGACCCCTGAACCGAGGGCCCACCGCTGGCGAAAAGAGCGTCGACGAGACTGCTCAAAGAGCTAATTGTGTAGACTCCCGCTCGCCGTGCTTCACCGGCAACATAAACCTGAATCGCGCGTATCTGGCCTACATCTGCGATCAGGTCGAAATTGCGATAGACACGTCCGATTGCACTGCGCAGATGTGGATCCAGTTCCGAGTAAGGAATTCCAGCTACGTGGACCGGACCTATCTGCGAAATCGGGATGTATATCTCGCCCGATCGATCCACGCGTACATTCGCCTGGAAATTCACCTGTCCCCAGACTCGAATGCGAAGCTCGTCCCCCGGTCCGATGAGGTAATCGGGAGGGACCGGCGCCATGTCCAGTGGCGCGAATGTTGAAGGAACATTCCTGAAAAGATTTGCCCCATAGATGGGAAGAATCTGGCCGGTTGTGGAGGCGGTAAACTTTTGAAACTCGGTTAACGGCTCCGGAGGCAGAGACAATTGCTGTGCGCGTCTCTGGCCCGTGGCTTGCCTCGCCTGTGACTCCGCATCCGAATAGGACCGGGTAAGGCGGGATTGGTCCAACGGCAGCCCTTGCTCCGGGTTTAGCTGCTGGTTGCCGGATAACGGAAGCGTTGTCCCGGGATTCTGCGCGTTCTGATTGGCGCACTGAATTGAGTCCGCCTGAAGTGGATCGGAGCAATCTACCGACGTTGGAGACTGTGTGCTGTCGGGGTAGCCGCTCGTTGGCTGCTGCTGCGCAGCACATGCGGCAGCAAAACTGAATGCCAGCAGAAAAGAAGCGAAATGCTTGACCATCGGGGTGCGCGATACACGACTGTAGTGGTCAAAGCCAAAATCGATGGCTCCGATGTCACAGCCAGACCGCCAAAGTTCCTTGTTCAGCAAGTTTAGCATGGCCGATTTTTGGATAAATGCCAACTTAACAAGTGAAGATTAGCAACGCGACGGACGGCTATTGCCCGCGCTGCCTTTTTCGATGGCCGCGTGGTGTAGAGGCCCCTCCACAATCCTCACCAGTCCTTCATGATTCGACCGCCCGCTCGCCGATGACAGTCTCCGCCTTGTCTTCCCCGCCCTCTACAAATCACAATGGTCGGGTCTGCCGATCTTGGAACAGGAGGAAATGAGATGGTTACGCGCAGAGATTTGGCCGTTGCCCTGGTTGCAGCCGCGTGCACATGGGGCGGATTCGCGGTTGCCGACCAGTTGCCGCTGTTGGGTTCGACCGCTTTCGACTGGAATACGGTGGAGGCCAAGCCGAACGACGCGGGATCGGTGCGCTCATTCTTCAGAGCGCGCACGGCCACGGTGGAGCAGCTTGAGGTACATGTCACGACGCTGAACCCGGGAAAGTCGCCGCACCCGCCGCATCGCCACCCTAATGAAGAGATGATTATCGTGCAGAAGGGCACGGTGGAGGCACTGGTGAACGGCGAATGGAAGAGCGTCGGGCCGGGGTCGGTGGTCTTCTTTGCCTCGAATCAGCTGCACGGGCTGAGAAATGCCGGCAACGACCCCGCGGTATACCACGTGATCAATTGGAAGACGTCGGAGACACCTTCCGAAGCCGCGAAGTAAAGCCAGCAGATAAGATGATTGCTTCCAGATTGCGGTGGGGGAAAGAGGGAATTGGCGATGCGGGTGAGATTGGCGGGCGTGTTCATTGTTTGCTACTGGCTTTTGTGCTCCTCAGTTGGCGTCGCGAATGCGCAGACGAGTTCCGGCCGGCTGGGAACCTTTGACGCCGAAACCGACCTGGGTGTTGTTACGCCGCCGGGAACCGCGAAGTACGATGCCGGCAGCGACGCCTACGAAGTTGCGGCGGCAGGGGCGAACATCTGGTCCACCACGGATGCATTTCACTTCGCGTGGAAGAAGGTCTCGGGCGATATATCCCTGACGGCCGATATCTCGTTCCTCAAATCGGCGGGCAATCCCGATCCTCACCGCAAGGCTGTGCTGATGCTGCGGCAGTCGCTGGATGCGGACGGCGTATATGTGGACGCGGCGCAGCATGGATCGGGGATGACCGCATTGCAATACCGGCGCGAGCGCGGCGCGACCACCCAGGACATTGAGCTCAACATCGATGCTCCGCAGCGGCTGAGGCTGGAGAAACGCGGCGATACCGTGACCATGTTTGTGAGCAATCACGGCGAGCCTCTTCACCAGGTTGGAGCATCGATCAAGCTGCACCTGGAGGCGCCGTTTTATGCGGGGATCGGCGTTTGCTCGCATAACAAGGATGCGGTGGAAACGGCGACCTTTGCCCACGTGACGCTGGAGACGCCGCGGGCGAACTCGAGCGCGGCCCCGGTTTTATACAGCACACTGCAGACGATCGCCATTCAGGAGAATTTCCGCCGAGCCATGGTGATTGCAACCGGGCCCGAGAAGATGGAGGCGCCCAACTGGAGCCGCGACGGCAAGACGCTCTACTTCAACCGCGACGGACATATCTGGACGGTTCCCGCAGAAGGCGGAACGGCGACGATGCTGAATACCGGTGCGGCTGAGAGGTGTACCGGAAGCCACGGACTGTCGCCTGATGGCAAGTTGCTCGCGATCAGTTGCAGCACGCCTGGGAAACCGGAGACGCGGGTGTACATGGTGCCAGCCGCCGGTGGGGAACCGAAACTGCTGACCGAGAATCCGTCGTCGTATTTCCATAGCTGGTCGCCCGATGGCAGGACAATTGCCTTTACACGCCCGAACCACACAGGAGGAGGCAATATTCTCTGCATTCCCGCGGAGGGTGGAACGGAAACGCAGCTGACGACCGGAGCCGGGATCAGTGATGACCCGGACTATTCGGCGGATGGAAAGTGGATCTATTTCAACTCCGACCGCGGCGGCGGAACAATGCAGATCTGGCGGATGCGCCCAGATGGCAGCGGTGCAGAGCAGGTGACTCGAGACGCGTTCAACAACTGGACGCCGCATCCCTCACCGGATGGAAAGTCGATCCTGATCCTGAGCTACGACGCCGGCGTTACCGGGCATCCAGCAAACAAGGATGTGGCCTTGCGCATTTTGAACGTGAGTGACGGCAAAGTTCGGGTGCTTGTGAATATTGTCGGCGGATCGGGCAGCGACAACGTGCCCAACTGGGCTCCGGATGGCTCGCATTTCGCATTTGTCAGCTTCCAGATGCTGACGGCGGAAGATGCGGGCGAGACGAAGTAGAGACAGCGTGAAGAGAAGGTCGTCGATTGCTTGCACAGGCGTGCCTCAACATCTAAACTCATCCGGTGCAGTAACATTGGGCCGTTGAGATGCCGCAAGTCTCGGCGATCGGACCAATGAACCGAACGTTCAGACCCGCCGGAGGGTGAGCGAAATGCGAGTCGGCATCTTTACGCGCGAATACCCGCCCCTCGTCTACGGAGGCGCGGGCGTTCACGTCGACTACCTCAGCCGGGAACTGGCGAAGAAGATCGAGGTCGAGGTGCACTGCTGGGGTCCGCAGCATTCAGACGGCGGGAATCTCCACGTCCGCGGGGCCGAGCCATGGCCGGAGATCACGAACGGAACCGAGGGAAAATTCAAGGGAGCGCTAGAGGCGTTCAGCTTGAACCTGACGCAGGTAAAAGCCTTGCAGGGGATCGACGTCGTTCACACCCATACGTGGTACGTGTCGATGGCCGGCTATCTGGCGAAGAAGCTTTACGGCGTGCCATTCGTGCTGACTACCCACTCGCTGGAGCCGCTCCGCGCGTGGAAGGCCGAGCAGCTTGGCAGCGGCTACGCGATGAGTTCCTGGATGGAGCGCACAGCGATCCTGGATGCCGATGCTGTGATTGCCGTGTCGCAAGGCACGAAGGCGGACATTCAGCGGGCCTACCCCGACGTGGATCCGGGACGCATTCACGTTATCTACAACGGGATCGACCTGGCCGAGTACCAGAAGACCGGCGAGACAAAGGCTTTGACCGACTATGGCGTCGATCCGGCGGTACCCTACGTTCTGTTTGTAGGGCGAATTACCCGCCAGAAGGGCGTGACCCACCTGGTGGATGCGATCCGATACCTGCCCGCGGAAACACAGGTGGTGCTGTGCGCCGGCGCGCCGGATACGCCGGAGATTGCAACCGAGCTTCGCGAAAAAGTCGATGTTGCGCGCAAGGATCATCCCCGCATCGTCTGGATCGAAAAAATGGTGACGAAGCAGGAGACGATCCAGCTGTATAGCCATGCGCAGGTCTTCTGCTGTCCTTCAGTTTACGAGCCGTTCGGGATCATCAACCTTGAAGCGATGGCGTGCCGGGCTCCCGTGGTTGCCAGCGCGACCGGCGGCATCAAAGAGGTTGTCGTCGACGGCGAGACCGGGTACCTGGTGCCGTTCGGTCAGGATCCGGTGACGAGTTTCCCGCGCGAGCCCGAGAAGTTTGCGAAGGATCTTGCGGCGAGGCTCAACCAGCTGCTTGAGGATCCGGAGAAGTGCAGGCGCTTCGGCGATGCCGGGCGGAACCGCGTGGAAGACATCTTCAGCTGGACGGCGATTGCCGATCAGACCATTGAGTTATACCGCCGACTGGTGGAGCAAATACGAACAGGAAGATGACAAATAGCGCCGGGGAAGCGGTGGCGAAATACTCCTTTAACGCAGGTCAGATATTCCGGATCAGGGAGTTTTCAAAGTAGAACGTGACATTGACATGACGAGAGAGCAATCGGACGGACGCAGACGCGTCATTATCGAGGGCATCACGCCGCAGGTTGATTGCGGGCGTTTTCCTGCCAAGCGCACGGTGGGCGATCAGGTGCGCGTGGAAGCCGATGTCTTTACCGACGGCCACGATGCGATCGCGGCCTTGCTGCTGGCGCACCGCGAAGGTTCGGACGAGTGGACCGAGATTCCCATGAAGCCTCTGGTGAATGACCGCTGGGAAGCCGCTTTCCGGGTTGGCGAATTGGGGTGTTATGGGTTCAAGGTGCAAGGGTGGGTGGATCACTTTGAGACCTGGCGGCGAGACCTTTTGAAGCGCATCAAGGCTGAAAGCGATACCGCGGTTGACTACCTGATTGGCGCTGAGCTGGTGGCGCAGGCGGTCGCGCGTGCTGCCGGCGGCGACGCCGTGTGGCTGAAAGAATGGGCGGCCTTTCTGAAATCGGGAAAGGAACCAAGGGAGCTCAGAACACATGCGACGGACCCGATGCTGCAGGAACTCGTGCAGCGTTATCCGGACAAGCGGTTTGCAACGGAATCGAGCCCGGAGCTGAAGGTCGTGGTCGACCCGGTGCGCGCGAGATTCAGCTCGTGGTACGAGTTTTTCCCGCGCTCGACGGCGGAGACGCCTGGCGCGCACGGAACCTTTGCGGATTGCGAAAAGCGCCTCTCCTACATCGCGGAGATGGGTTTCAACGTGGTCTATATGCCGCCGATTCACCCCATTGGACGGTCATTCCGCAAGGGGCCGAACAATAATCCAGAGTCGAAGCCGGGCGATCAGGGCAGCCCATGGGCCATCGGCGCTGACGAAGGCGGACATAAGGAAATCCTTGGCCAACTCGGCACGTTATCGGACTTCAAGCGCTTCGTCGCCAAAGCTGGGGAACTCGAAATGTCGGTTGCACTGGACATCGCATTCCAGGTAGCGCCGGACCATCCTTATGTAAAAGGGCACGAGGCATGGTTCAGGAAGCGGCCCGACGGAACCATTCAATATGCCGAAAACCCTCCAAAAAAGTACCAGGACATCTACCCTTTTGATTTCGAGAGTGAAGACTGGGAGGGGATGTGGGAGGAGTTGAAGGACGTTCTTGAATTCTGGATTGCGGCTGGAATCACGATTTTCCGGGTCGACAATCCGCACACCAAGGCGTTTCCATTCTGGGAGTGGGCCATCGGTGAGATCAAGCGCGACCATCCCGAAGTGCTGTTCCTCGCCGAAGCCTTCACGCGGCCGAAGATCATGTACCGGCTCGCCAAGCTGGGCTTCAGCCAGTCCTATACATACTTCCCATGGCGCAATGGGAAGCAGGAGATTACGGCCTATCTGACCGAACTGACGCAAACGCCGGTCCGCGAGTTCTTCAGGCCGAACCAGTGGCCCAACACGCCCGATATTCTGACCGAGTTTCTACAGATGGGCGGACGGCCTGCGTTCGTGATTCGTTTTCTGCTGGCAGCGACGCTTGGCGCAAATTATGGAATCTACGGGCCTGCTTTCGAACTCCAGGAGAATCGGCCTGTCAGGCACGGCAGCGAAGAGTATCTGAATTCCGAGAAGTATGAGATCCGGCATTGGGATCTGGAACGGCCCGACAGCCTGCGCAACCTGATTGCACGCGTAAATGGAATCCGTAATGAGAATCAAGCTTTGCAGAATGACTGGTCGTTGAGGTTCCACGCCGCGGACAACGATCAGCTGATCTGTTACAGCAAGGAGTCGGACGATCGCACGAACCTGCTGGTGGTGGTTGTCAATCTCGACCCGCACCACACCCAGTCGGGATTCGTGACTTTGCCCCTCGTGGAACTCGAGATACCGCTCGACCGGGCATACGAGGCGGAGGATCTTCTGAGCGGCGAGCGATACTTGTGGCAGGGCCCGCGAAACTACGTGGAGTTGAATCCGGCATCGAGATCAGGCCACATCCTCAGAATCCATCGCCGCCTGCGGGTGGAGACGGATTTCGAATATTTCCTCTGACCTTCTGCAGATTGAAGCCCAAGGCTCACGAAACGAGAGCCTGCAAGTCGCATCAAACAAGCTTGGAGAGCCGCCGAGTGAAGAAGATCGCAAGCACAACCGATCCACTGTGGTACAAGGATGCGATCATCTACGAGCTCCACGTGCGCGCGTTTTCCGACTCGAACAACGACGGAATCGGAGATTTTCCCGGGCTGATTTCGAGGCTCGATTATCTGCAGGATCTCGGCATCACGTGCATCTGGCTCCTGCCTTTCTTTCCTTCGCCGCTGCGCGATGACGGATACGACATCTCCAACTACACCGACGTGAATCCGTCGTATGGCACGCTCGCCGACTTCAGACAATTCCTCGACGCCGCGCATCAGCGCAACATGCAGGTGATGATCGAACTGGTCATCAATCACACCAGCGATCAGCACCCCTGGTTCAAGGCTTCGCGACTGGCGCCTGCCGGATCTCCCGAGCGCGAAATGTATGTCTGGTCGCAGACAGATCAGCTCTACAAGAACGCGCGCATCATTTTCACCGATACGGAAAAATCGAACTGGACGTGGGATGAAACGGCCAAGGCTTACTACTGGCACCGGTTCTTTTCGCATCAGCCGGATTTGAACTGGGATAGTCCGCGCGTGATGGAAGAGGTGCTGAAAGCGATGCGTTTCTGGCTCGACATGGGCGTGGATGCGCTGCGCATGGACGCCATTCCCTATCTCGTCGAGCGCGATGGAACCTCGTGCGAAAACCTTCCCGAAACTCACCATGTGATCAAGTCAATTCGCTCGGCGATCGATGCCGATTATGCCAACCGGCTGATCCTGGCGGAAGCGAATCAATGGCCGGCGGACGTGCGCCCCTATTTTGGCGATGGCGATGAGTGCCACATGGCCTTCCATTTTCCGCTAATGCCGCGTATCTACGTGGCGCTTCGGCAGGAGGATCGGCTGCCCATCACCGATATCATGGCGCAGACTCCGCCCATTCCCGACAGTTGCCAGTGGGGCTTGTTCCTGCGCAACCACGACGAGCTGACACTCGAGATGGTCACCGACGACGAGCGAGACTATATGTATTTTGCCTACTCGGCCGATCCGCGCATGCGCGTCAACGTGGGAATCCGCCGTCGCCTCGCGCCATTGGTTGATAACAATCGCCGGCGCATTGAGCTCTTGAATTCGATCCTGCTGAGTTTTCCGGGTACGCCCATCCTCTACTACGGCGACGAAATCGGAATGGGCGACAACATCTATCTCGGCGATCGGAATGGCGTGCGCACTCCGATGCAGTGGACCTCGGATCGCAATGCCGGCTTCTCCAAATGCGATCCGGCACGGCTCTATTTTCCGGTTGTTATGGACCCGATCTACGGGTACCAGGTTGTAAATGTCGAAGCGCAACAGGCGGACCAGTCGAGTCTTCTGCAGTGGACGCGCAACATGATCGCGCTCCGCAAGCTTTTTCAGGTGTTCGGCCGGGGACGCCTGACATTTCTCAATCCCGCGAACCGGAAAATCCTCGCCTACCTGCGTGATCTCGATCAGGATTTCGGCACGCATGAGACAGTTTTGTGCGTGGCCAATCTGAGCCGGTTTGCACAGCCGGTGTCGCTCGATCTCTCGGCCTATGAAGGCATGGAGCCAGTGGAAATGCTGGGGTATGTGCAGTTCCCCACGATCTCGGCCGCACCCTACCAGCTGACGATCGCGCCGTACTCCTACCTGTGGCTCGAATTGCAGGCCCCGGCCACCGATACCCGAACCCAGCTTGAACCTCAGCTTGTGACGGCGGATGAAACCGATGGGCTGGAGGTCTCCGTGGTTGACCTGGCAACCGCCGGGTGGTCCGGCGTCCTGACATCGGGCGGCCTCAAACAGATTGAGGCGGCGTTGCCGGCGTGGCTGCCGCGCCAGCGATGGTTCGGCGCAAAAAGCAGAAGAATCCAGTCCACGCGCATCCTTGAATGGACCGACTTTTCTTCGTTGCCGAAAAAGCCGGAATTCCCGTCCGGCGATCCAGCAGTTGCCGATGATCTGGTGCCGCCCGCTATCTTCTTTGTCGAGGTCAGCTATTTTGAGGGCGGGTCAGACACTTACCAGGTGCCGCTTGCGATCAGCGCCGGCAATCAGGCCGAAGAGGTAACGGCTCACCAGCCCGACAGTGTCCTGACATCCCTGACGTTGACCTCCGGAGTCGCTGTTCTGCATGATGCTACGACTCGCCAGGACTTTCGGCAGCTGGAACTGCGGTTGATCGAGCGAAACGAAACGATGGCAGTGGCGGACGCCTTGATTTCAGCAGTATCCCAGGCGTCAACGCTCAGCGGGCGAGAAGCGGCAACGGCTGCGGCAGACGAAACGGCGGCGGTTAAAGTTCAGCCTTCTGAAATCAACTTTCCGAAGCCATTGCCGCTCGATGCTCAACCCGGAGAGGCAGCCTCGCCGCCGCGCTCAGACACTTCGAGCACGGCAGACGATGGCCAGAAGAACGAACCGCGCGAATCTCCCACCGCAGGCACACGCGGGACGGTTCTCAGCGCTCGCGCCTCGACAGCATTTCGCGAGATTGGCTTGGCATTGCCATCAAGTTCGCGCGTGGGATCGGCAGAGCAGTCCAACACATCCATCATTTACGGCGACAAGCTGATTCTGAAGCTGTTCCGGCGACTGCAGCCCGGCGAAAATCCCGACGTTGAGGTCGGCCGCTTCCTTACCGAGGTGGCGCATTTCGATCGAATTCCGCCGTTCCTCGGCGAAATCTCTTTGACCTCATCTGCGGCAGGGAAGACAACCGTTGCCATGCTGCAGGGACTGATCGCCAACGAGGGCGATGGTTGGGCGTGGTTCCTGCGGCAACTGGAAACGTTCTACGCGGCCGCCGCATCCGCACCGAATGCTCCCCAGGTACCCGCACCGGATTTCGGACATTCCATCACGTGCCCGCCGGAGATCTCGGCGATTGCAGGCCAGACGCTCCAGGCAGCAGCACTGCTGGGGCGGCGCACGGCGGAAATGCACCTTGCATTGAGTCGCTCCTCCGGCAACCCCGCCTTCGCGCCGGAACCGGCTTCTCCCGGCGATCTCGAAACGGATGCACAGCAAATTGAAGCGCAGGTGCGTTCAGCACTGGAAACCCTTAAAGCGAAGTTCCCGGCTCTCGACGACTCCACCGCCGAGGCAGCTGGACTCCTGCTTTCGAAACGGGCTGAACTGATTCAACGCAGTCACGCCATCAGGGATTTGCCAGCGGCAGGGCAGCGCATTCGCATTCACGGTGATTATCACCTTGGCCAGACGCTCCGAACCGCGTCGGATTCGGCAGATCCCGGCGCCCCGGGCTCGGACGGGGATTTCGTTCTGCTGGACTTTGAAGGCGAGCCAGCAAGGCCCCTGGCGCAGCGCCGCCGCAAACAGTCTCCGCTCAAGGATGTGGCAGGGATGATGCGCTCGTTCTCCTATGCAGCTTTTGCGGGCTTGAGGCAATACCAGGACGCCCGCGGTCATACCGAACAGCAACTCGACACATTTGGCATGAGCACCTGGGCCAGGGCGTGGGAAAAATGCGCGTCCTCGGAATTTCTGTATGCCTACCGGCAGACCATCGCCGAGAATCCAGACCTGCTGCCTTCACCGCGGGAGACACAGACGCTTCTCGAGGGGTTCGTGCTGGAAAAGTCGCTCTATGAATTGTTGTACGAACTCAACAACCGTCCTGCATGGATACTCATCCCAATTGCAGGTATCCTATCCTTGTGCAAATTACCGGCATCAAACTGATTCAGTTGGCGATCCAATCCACTTTTCCCCTTTAGCACGACATTTGCCCTAATCGCTATGGCAACCGCAAATTCAGTCTCGGATGCTAGCCCCATGGCCACTCCCGCTCGAGTGGGCCTGCTGGTCTTTGTCGCCGCAATGGCTGCGGAGCAACTGGAGAGTCTTTTCGCAAACCTCACAGCATCGTTTCCCGCGGAGGAATTGCTGATCGCTACGCCGAATGACACGACGGGCACTGCCTTTTCTGCGCTCCGGATCATTTCGACGCAGGCAACAAACGCCGTCTGGCCAATCGCCGCAAGCGATTTCGTCAATGCGTCGAACGCGGCCAGGGAGAACGAAGCGCGGGCCGTTCTCATGCTCGGCCCCGGTGCCGATTCGCTCAGTGCAGCAGCGCTTCACGACCTGGCGGCCGCGGTGTCTGATTCGGCCTACGACCTCGCCGTTCCCCACTATTCGCTTCCGCCCAATGCCGGCCTGATGAACTCCGCCATTCTCTATCCGCTGACCCGTGCCCTGTTCGGATCCCGGGTCCGGTTCCCGCTGGCCATTGATATGGCCTTCTCGCCTCGCATGGCCGAGCGCCTTGCGAACTCTGCGCAGCGCTTCGTCAATCTGAATCAGTCGGATGCCATCCTCTGGCCGGTCACTGAAGCGGCAATGATCGGGCTCGGCGTTGATGAAATCGATGTAGGAGGAAGGAATCTGCCGCAACCGGCCGAACCAAACATCAACGCGATTCTTTCCCTTGTGACAGGCTCCCTGTTTGCCGACATCGAAGCAAAGGCGGCATTCTGGCAGCGTCCCCGCCGCCTTCCGCCGGAGCGCCGTTCGTTTGCGTCCATCCACGGAATCGAAGGCGACGTCGATATCGTCCCCATGGTCGACGCGTTTCGATTCGCATTTACCAATCTCCAGGAGATCTGGTCGCTGGTCCTGGCGCCGAATTCTCTGCTGGGGTTGAAGAGGCTGTCGGTGATTGAGCCGGAGGCATTCCGCATGCCCGAGAACCTCTGGGCTCGAGTCGTTTTTGATTTTCTGGTTGCATACCGGCTGCGCACCATCAATCGCGGGCATCTGCTTGGCGCACTGATTCCGCTCTACCTGGCCTGGGTGGCAGGGCACATCAATGTCGTGAAATCCGGTACGAGTTCCGAAGCGCATGTGGAGGCCGTGGTCGCCGCATTTGAATCTGACAAGCAGTACATCGTCTCCCGGTGGCGCTGGCCCGATCGTTTCAGTTCGTGACGTTCGCTTTGGGATCCAGTTTGGTTCGTTCCGTGAAGACCTGGCTTTGAGTAGATTAAGGAGTGAGTCCGATGCAAAGATTCCTCGCTACAATGCTCCAGACAATTGAAAGTTACAATTCGCCGCCTCTTCCAAATGCGGCTGACAATGGAACGATCTGGCACCACATGTCCGATGCGCTTCACCAGTCCGTCTTCCGCGTGTTGTCGCTGTTCACCGCGGTGCTGCCCGGAATTCTTGCCATTTTTGTGGCCCTGACCCTGTTTACCCTGGTCGGCCTGCTGTTGTCACTGCTCTTGCGCAAGGGACTTACCGTAGTTCGCTTCGACGAACGGCTCAGTCGCGGCAACCCGGAGTGGTCGCCGTCCAGCTCCCCTACAGCATTGATTGCGCGTGCTGCCTTCTGGGGATGCGTCCTGCTCGGCCTGATCATCGGCGTTTCGGCATTCGACGCCTCCTACGCGACGGGTGCGCCGCTGCCGATCTCAATGCTGCCCTACCTGACGCACATGGTTGGCGCTATCCTGATCCTCATTGCCGGAACGCTGATCGCCCGGTTCCTGGCCCGATCCGTGCTCATCGGGGCTGTGAATGCGCAGCTGCAATATGCGCGGTTTCTTTCACTCGGCGTGAAATGGCTCGTGCTGGTTCTTACCGCAGCGATGGTGCTTGACCACCTTCAGGTGGGTGAAAACATTGTCGAGCTCGCATTCGGAATTCTCTTCGGCGGCATTGTTCTGACACTGGCACTCGCCATAGGGCTCGGCTCGCGCGAGCTGGTGAGTCGATCGCTTGAAGGGCGGGTCGACAAAGGGACAGACCGCCTGCACCCCGCACCGAACGAATCCGTGCCCGCCCCGGTAGAGCCGATACGACACGAAACCATTCGGCATTTTTAGCTGAAGGGCGTATCCGCCCGGAGGATCGCAACCGAGTCCGGCGGGAGCCTGATCGCACGATCTTCGAGCACAACGCCCGGACCCGAGGCAACAACCAGATCGAATTCTGCGGCAATCGGTAACGTCCTGTCACTCGATGCAATGTTGCACGCGACAACAACTGATCCGCGCCTCATCGAAAACCAACGCTGCTCTTCGCTGAACGTCATCACGGTATTTCCCGGCTCGCCATTGTTCAAACATGGAGTCGAACGCCGCAGCTGAATCAGCTTGCGATACCACGCGAGCATTTCGGCGTGCGGATGCCCGAATAATTCGCCCCAATTCAGCTTCGACCGCAAAAATGTCTCCTGCTTTTCCGGGTCCGGAATGCTCGCCGGATCCCATCCAAAAGCCGCAAATTCCCGCTTCCTTCCCTCAGATACCTGCCGTGCCAGTTCAGGGTCGTCGTGATCGGCGAAGTACAGGAAAGGCGACGACGCACCCCACTCTTCGCCTTCAAACAGCAGCGGAACGAAGGGGCCAAGCAGTACAAGCGCCGCGGCAATTTTCGTGCGATCAATGCCGGCGATTCCGCTGATCCTGTCGCCCATCGCCCGATTACCAACCTGGTCGTGATTCTGAATGAATCCGAGAAAGCGATGCTGGGAAAGCTGGTGTACGGGCCGACCATGGATGCGATTGCGGTGCCTGGAGAAGATCCCATCGTAAACGAAGGTCTTCTCGAGAGCCTTGGCGAGCTGCGCGATGGAACCGAAATCCTGGTAGTACCCGGTAAGCTTTTCCTTGCTGAGGACAGTCGTGAGCGCGTGATGAAAATCGTCGCTCCATTGTGCGTCCATTCCATAGCCGCCGCAGTCGCGCGGAGTGACGATACGCGGATCATTCAGATCACTCTCGGCAATCAGCACGAGCCGGCGGCCGAGGGTAGAACCGAGAGTCTCCGTCTCCATTGCCAGCTGTTCGAGAAAATGGATGGCCGATCGATCGACGAATGCGTGCACCGCATCGATGCGCAGCCCATCGATATGAAAGTCGCGCATCCACATCAGGGCGTTGTCGCAGAAGAATCGTCGCACCTGGTGCGCGCCGGCTTCCTCAAGATTCACCGCCCCGCCCCACGGGGTCCGATGAGCATCCGTCAAATACCGGCCAAATTTGCCGGTGTAGTTCCCCACCGGCCCGAAGTGGTTGTAGACAACATCCAGCAACACGGCGAGCCCTTGATTGTGCGCAGCATCAACGAATCGCTTGAGTGCATCGGGGCCTCCATAAGGCTCGTGCACAGCGAACAGAGAAACGCCGTCGTAGCCCCATCCATATTTGCCGGCGAAAGACGCGACGGGCATCAATTCGACATGGGTGATACCGAGATCCCGCAGATAATCCAGCCTTCCGATCGCAGCGTCCAGGGTCCCTTCCGACGTCAATGTGCCCACATGCAATTCGTAAATAATGGCGCTCGCGAGCGGCGGAGCCTGGAAACGCTGATCTGTCCAGCCAAATGCACCTTGATCGTAAATGCGGGAGAGTGCGTGGACCCCATTCGGCTGCCACTGCGATCTTGGGTCGGGATAGACGGTTCGATCCTCGTCAAGCAGAAATCCATAATCGGCGCCCGGGCCCGCGGACTCCACTTGAAGATGCCACCAGCCCGAATCATCCGGGCCGAGCAGCTTGAGCGACTCCATTCCAACTCGCACCGAAATCGATTTCACCTTCGGAGCCCAGACCTCGAATCGATGCATAGCTTAATTCTCTTCCCTGGTGAGCAGCGCGACTGGGAATCGCTTCAGCACAATGTTCATCGGAACCCGGCCGCCTGCCAGCAGCTCGCCGGTGAGCAGATTCTTCCAACGGGCTGCGCCCAGATCCACGGTGGTGCCCGACCAGTTTCCGCCAAGTTTCAGATGCCACCGCGGAACGATCGTGGCAACGGCGCCCGCCCGCAGATATCCGATGCCATAATCCATTTTTCTTCCCTCGAGCACAAGCGGAGTATAGTCTGCCATCGCACCGAACCACTCTGGGTGGCGCTTCCGCAGATTCAACGTGCAATAGAGCACCCAGAGTTTGGGCAAGCCCGTATCCATCCTGCGCAGGATCTCTTCGGGTTGAATCCCGGCCTCAAGTTCGGCCAGCAGGGCTGTTCTCGCATCAAAATCCACCGGCCCGCGGTTGTCGGGATCGACCAGGTGCAGATCCCACAATTCGCTTCCCTGGTACGTGTCCGGCACTCCCGGCGCGGTACATTTCAGCAGTGTCTGAGCCAGACTGTTCACTCTTCCAGCGGCAGCGATCTGGCCCACGAGTTCCTCCAAGGCTTTCATGAACTCCGTGCTCTTATAGAGACCTTCGATGAAGGCTTTTAGAGAATCCTCGAACTCCTTGTTTTGCTGCGTCCAGCTTGTTTGCTCTTTTGCCTCCCGAACAGCCTTTTCCATATATGCAGTCAGCCGGTCGCACGCAATGGGCCACGCACCAATCATCGTCTGATACAGGAAGTACTCGGTGTTGCGATCGGGCTGATCTCTGGTCTTGAGCGACGCATTCGTGCGTGACCATCTTCTGAGGAATGTCCTCCATTGACCTGCGATTTCTGTGAGCACCGCGAGGCGCGCCCGCACATCGTCTGATCGTTTGGTGTCGTGGGTGGAGAGCGTGGTCATGGTGAGGGGATGGGATCCCTGCGTTTTGATGCAGTGTTCGTGAAACTGCGCGGAAACGATTCCGCCGCGGTCTGGAGCCCCACCCACGTCATTCAATCCAACCATGCGGTTGTAGCAATAGAAGGCGGTATCTTCCACGCCTTTCGCCATCACGGGCGAAGTGAATTGCTGAAATCGGTAAACGAATTCCGTCTCGAGCGGCCCGCGGGCGCGGAGCAGCAGCACATCTTCAATAAAGTCGAACAGGCCCGGATCAATATCGGTTCGGCCGGCCTTGGCGCGCTCGACGGCGTTCGACACTTCCTGCCGATCTTCATCATCGATTTCATCGCGATCGGGCACGACATAGGTTCGATAGACCCTGAAGCAGGATGCCGTTTCGCGAATCGCGCGCCGGATTTCTGCGCGCGTGTAGTCGCGACGATCTCGATTGTTTTCGCAAATCTCGAGAAACAGGCTGGCCAGCCGATTCACATCGCTGCCCAGCGCTTCCTGCTCAACATTCAGCTTCTTCTCATGAGCCATAGCGTCGAAATCAGTTGAATCCCGCGTGAAACCGGCGTAAATCTCCGACATCTCTTTCAGACCGTCGGGATGGATCAACCAGCGGTTGCATAGGTTCAGAAAGTCATAACCGCTGGTCCCTTCGATCGGCCAGCGTGTGCGTAGAAATTCCCCCGGCTCCAGTATCTTTTCGCCAATGATCCATGCGCCGGAAGCACGCTGCCGCAACCGCGTGAAGTATTGCAGCGGATCGCGCAGACCGTCAGGGTGATCCACACGAACTCCATCCAACACACCGTCGCGAAGCCATTCCAGCACCCGCTGATGAGTCGCATCAAAAACGTGCGCCCGTTCCACGCGCACGCCGATCAGCGAATTCACGTCGAAGAACCGGCGATAGCCTAGTTCCTGGTCGGCGGTACGCCAGTATGCCAACCGGTAATGCTGAAGATTCAGCAACTCATCCAGCGCGTCGCAATCAGAATTCAATTCGCGCACTGCTCGATCGATCGCCTGTGAAACCTCGGGATGCTCCTCGCAGAATCGCCGCAGAAGACCGTAAACGACCTCCTTATCCCGATGCCGAGAGAGAATCCCTTCGGCATCGGTGGGCTCCGGCACTGGCAGGCGAGCGAGGCTATCAGAAAGAAAACTCAGCGTCGGGCTGTTCACGTACCGCGTTGCTCGATCCAGGATGCGGGCCAGGGAATGCGGCGCAAGCGGATACAGATTATCCATATAGCGAACGGACAAGGAGTCATCATCGCGGTTGATCTGGATCTGTCCGGCAGCCAGCACCCGGCCGTATTGATCGCCGAGGACGGGTATCAGCACCTTGTTTTGAAGTCTGACTTCCGACGAGTGCCAGTCAATGTCGAACCAGGTGGCAAACCGGCTCGAGGTACCGTTCTCAAGAACATCCCACCAATTCCTGTTCCGAGGCCCGGCCGCCATGTGATTCGGCACGATGTCGAGTACCTGCCCCAGCCTGAGATCCGCGAGACGCGCACAGAATCGCTGATGCCCGGATTCTCCGCCCAACTCTTCATTCACCTGTTGGTGGTTGACCACATCGTAGCCATGCATGCTGCCCGGAGCGGCCTGCAAATATGGCGAGCAATAAACGTGCGAAATTCCAAGCCGCTCAAGATATGAGGCGGCACTCGCGGCATTATCAAATGTGAATTTCGCGTGCAACTGCAAACGGTATGTCGAGGTGGGGACGCGCGGCATATCTCTCGTTGCAAAGGCTGTCCGGGAATAAGGACGCGGCAATGAGCCGCAAAGCGATTAGATGCGGACGAGACAGGTGAAAGATGTCTAATTGCGAGACTTGATTATCTTCTCAGATCAGCACGGCCGCGAGCAGCGCAAAGAGCAGAGAGATCGGCATGATGATCAGGCCAACTTTGAAAAACTGCCAGCCACTCACGTGCAGCCCCTCTCGCCGGATGGAGATCAGCCAAAGGATCGTTGCAAGCGAACCGGTAATCGACAGGTTCGGCCCGAGGTCGATTGCGATCAGAACCACTTTAGCGAGCATCGGCTGCAGCGGCATCGAACGCAGCGTCGCTCCCGTAATCAACCCGAGCGGAAGATTGTTGCAGAGATCGGTGCCAAAAGCGATTGCTGCTCCAAGTCCGAGGGCGGATTCGATATGGGGCAGTTGCAGAATGCGTTCGAAACTGTTGCGCAGCAGATCCAGGGCGCCGGCGCTCTTCACCGCCTCCACGATCACGAAGAGCGCCGCAACCAGCGGCAGAACGCTCCAACTGATATCGCGCATCAGGCGAATTGGATTCGTCCGGCTCTGCGTGCCCGCGGTGATTGTGGCCGCAATCGCTGCCAGGCAGGTCGGCAGCCCGAGGTCCATCTTGAGCGCCGAAGCCACCAGCAACACGCCTGCCACGGCGATGATTCCGGCCAGCGTGATCTTGCCCGAGCGCGAAAGGTGAACATCTGAAGTCGAGCCGTTGCACGGCTCCAGCAATTGCTTGCGACTGCGCCAGCGAAGCAGCACGTAGGTCACGATGATCGATATCAACGACGGAACCGAAAACATCCTGAGCCACTCTACGAGTCGCGGCATCGCTGAATGGAACACCACCAGGTTCGCCGGATTCGAAATAGGCAGCACAAAGCTGGCGGCATTCGCAATCAGCGCGCACGAGAGAAGGTATGGCAGGGGCTGCGCCCTGGCGCGCTTCACCGCGGAGAGGACAGCCGGGGTGAGCACCACCGCGGTAGCGTCATTTGACATGAAAATCGTCACAATACTGCCGACCGCATAGATCAACGCAAACAACCGGGCCTCTGAGCCGTTCGCCAATTTGACGGCAACGTTTGCCAGCCATGCAAAAACGCCATTCACCTTGCCGAGTTCTGACAGGAGCATCATGCCGGTGAGGAACAGGTACACATCCATTCCTTCGGCCACGGCGTTGCCGGCGAGCTTCAGCGAGATCAGCCTAAGGAGGCAAAGCAGAATGGCGCCGGCCGAGGCCCACGCGGCCTCCGGCGCTTTGAAGGGCCGCCATAGCATCAGCACGATGCTCAACGTTGAAATGCTCCAGATGAGGAGATGCGCCATTATCGCTTGGGTTCAACCTTTTCTTGACGCACAGCCGCTACACAAGCGGCGAACTGGCTGGAATCTTTGCACTGCGGAGGTGCAGCGCTTCCGTGATGACAGCCTTCGCTTCTTCGAGTTCCCTACCCGCAAGCGGAAGCCTGGGCAGGCGCACGCGTGCCGAGCCGACTCCACACTCTTCCTGCACAAGTTTGATGAGTTGAACGAATTTGGGAACGGTATCCATGCGCAGCAGGGGCAAGAACCATCGATAAAGCTCGAAGGCGGATGGCTTGTTGCCATCGATCGCAAGGTTGAACAATTCGACGGACTCACGGGGCAACGCATTCGCAAGACCCGCAATCCAACCCATCGCACCCGCCTCAATCCCTTCGACGATGGCATCGTCAACGCCGACCAGGAGGGCGAGCCGATCGCCGGTGAGGGCGCGAATCGCGGTGACGCGGCGGACATCCGTCGACGACTCCTTCACGGCTTGAAGATTGTCGAATTCCTCGGCGAGTTCCGCAATCTGCTCGGGAATGAAATCGGTTCCATACGCTACCGGGTTGTTATAGAGCATGGCGGGCAGCGACGTGGCATTGAAAATCGCAACCAGATGCGCTTTCATTTCGCGCCAGTCGCCTTGATAAACATAAGGCGGCAGGACCATCAATCCTTGGACACCGGCATCCGCCAACCCCTTCGCAAGAAAAACGGCCTCGCCCGTTGCGAGCGCGGAGACTGCGCCGACCACCGGGATCGAGGTCGAGACTGCCGCAACGACAGTGCGAACCAGCCGCAGCTTCTCGTCGAAATTGAGCGTGGCTGCCTCGCCCAATGATCCGAGGCAAACAATGCCGGTGCATCCATTTGCCTGCAGCCATCGTGCCTGGCGCCCGGCAAAGCCGAGATCGATGTGAAGTGAATGATCAAACGGCGTCGTCATCGCAGGCATTACGCCTTTCCATTGCATAGCGGCTCCTTGGAGGTTGCTGTGGAATTGTTGTGCTCAACAAACCGGGACGGAAGATAAGGTTCAGTGGGGATTGCCGACTGCGAGCAGGTCAGCATCGCTGCCATCAACCCACCCGTCGCCAGCGATGTCGTAATCCCAAGTCCCTCATGCCCCGTGGCCAGCCAGACCGTTTCATCATTGGACGCGGGCCCGATCAATGGCAGCTTGTCGGGAGTCGCAGCGCGGAATCCCGTCCAGACGCGAATCGCATTCAAGCGGCCGAGTGAGGGCATGTACGCCGACGCTCGCTCCAGCATCGCAGTCAGCATCGGCTGGTCGACGCGTGCAGTTTCATCTCCATACTGGCGCGAGGATCCGATGAGAATCTGGCCGGTGCTGCGCGGTTGCACGTTGAATGCAACAGAGTCCGAACTGACCGAATGCGCACTTTTCAAATAGCCAAGCTCAACCAGTTGATGCCGGACAAATCCCGGATAGCGATCGGTGATGACCAGGTGCCCCTTGCGTTTCCTTACCGGAATTCCACCGCACAACTCCGGTGCCCACGCCCCGGTTGCGTTCACAAGAAAGCGGCCCTTGAGTTCCCGGCCGTCGTCCAAAGCGACGCGTCCCGATCCCATCGCAACGACGTTGTGACCCACGACTAATGCGGCTCCGCGATCGCGCGCAAGATGAGAAAGATAGAGCGCGGCCACGGGAGGATAGATCACCGCGTCCTCTGGAACAAGCAGCGCGCCGGCAAGCCCGGGGCGGAGGTTCGGCTCAAGCTCGAGGAGTTCGCGCTCGCTTACAAGCTCAGCCGGAACGTTTCGCTCGCGATAGAATCGCTGCTTGCGCTCGGCCTCGGCCATCTCTTCATCATCGGCGGCAATCCACAGGGTCCCGGGCCTCTCATACTCGGCGCCGGCAGGAAGTTCGTCCGCAAGCGCAGACCATAACTCCTGCGAGTATCGCGTGAGAAGGAACTGCGCTTCGGAATCATCCATCACCACAATGTGACCCATGCCCGCAGCCGTCGCTCCGCCCCCGACCACGTCGCGCTCCACGAGCGCAACCTGCAATCCGGCTCGCGCACATGAGGCAGCCACGGCAGCTCCGACAATCCCGCCACCGACGATCACCGCGTCGAAAGAGCTTTGCATTTTCATCCGATTCCATTGCGGAAGGGATCTTCTGAATCGAATAGCAGCGTACTCTTCGCGGTCACGTAAGCTGAACCCGTGATCGATGGAATCACCTGTCCGTTCTCGATGCGCACTCGCCCCTCGAACACAGTGCCGAGAATACCTTCCTGCCTCCAGACCTCTCCCGGCTCCAGTTTGCCTGCCGCAACCAGGCACGCCATTTTCGCACTGGTGCCCGTACCGCACGGGGAGCGATCGTAGGCTTTCCCGGGGCACAGTACAAAGTTTCTGCTGTGATTCGATGCGTCGTGCGGCAGACCAAAGAGCTCGATGTGGTCGATTTCCGCGCCATCGGCACCCGTTATTCCGCTTGCCGAAAGCTGGGTTCGGATCTTCCACGTAAATTCCGTGAGCGCATCGACGTTCTGCAATTCGAGTTGCTGGCCGTGCTTTTCAACCAGAAAGAACCAGTTTCCGCCCCACGCAATGTCGCCAGTGATGATTCCATGGCCGGGCACAGAAACTTCCGCGTTCGCGATGTAGCGATAAGCCGGTACATTTTCGATAGTGGCCGTGTTGGGAGATTGAAGATTGATCTTCACGAAACCAACCGGCGTCTGCAGCCGATGAATGCCCGGCTTGATCTTTCCCATGTGGGCCAAGGTCGCAGCCACGCCGATGGTGCCGTGCCCACACATCCCGAGATACCCGACATTGTTGAAGTAGATCACCGCGGCAGCGCAATCCGGAGTGTCCGGCTCAAGCAGCCACGCACCGACCACCACATCGGAGCCGCGCGGCTCGCACAGAACGGCCCGGCGCACCCAGTCGTGATCGCGGCGGAGCCGATCCATGCGTTCTGCCAGCGTGCCCGCGCCGGGGTCAGGACCGCCGGAAAGGACACAACGCGTCGGCTCGCCTGCAGTGTGCGAGTCAATCACCTCTATTCGCTGCGTGGATGGCCCGCCTGTGATCATCTACCCTTTCGACGTGTTTCTTCGCTTCTTGCGCAGTATACAAAATGGGTTACAATCAACGTCGCTCCGGATTTCAATGCAGCCATCGACTTCCGCTCAAAACGCCGCACCAGTTGTCCAATTGACGGTGAATGGAAAGCCAGTCCTCGCCCCGCGCGGCGCGACGGTTGCGGCGGTGCTGATGCAAGCCAGAGTTCCGACGCACAAGTCTGTCGCAGGTGAATCGCGAACGGCGCTCTGCGCAATGGGCATCTGTATGGAGTGCTGCTCCACTGTGAACGGGGTGCCGCGTGTGCGCACCTGCCAGATTGTTGTCGAGCAGGGCATGGAAGTGGTGACGTCATGACCACCTTCGATGTGGTTGTCGTTGGCGCCGGTCCTGCGGGTATGGCGGCAGCCGCAGCCGCTTCGCACCATGGCTCCAGCGTCTGCCTCATTGACGACAACGCAACCTGCGGCGGACAGATCTGGCGTAATTACGAGCCACACTTGCTGGAGCATCCGCAGGCAGGGCAGTTCACTCAACTGAAAAGCGCGCTCGATGACGGGAGAATCAAGTTACGAACCGGAACGTCCGTCGTCGCACACCCCACTCCCAATGTATTGCGGCTTGAGAACTCCATTGGATCCGAGGACGTGCGCTTCCGGCGACTGATTCTCGCTACCGGTGCTCGCGAGCGATTCCTGCCATTTCCCGGCTGGACTTTGCCCGGCGTGATGGGAGTTGGAGGCCTGCAGGCGATCGTGAAAGCGGGCTTGCCGATTGCCGGCAAACGCGTTTTGATTTCCGGAACTGGCCCTCTGTTGCTGGCAGTGGCCTCCGCGCTTTCCAAAAAAGGGGCGGTCCTTGTCGGTGTATTTGAACAAGCCTCTTTTCTCAACCTCGCGGGATTTTCTGTTCACCTTCTTCGCCATCCGGGCAAACTCCGCGACGGAGCAGCCTATCGCGCCTCGATACTGCGGGCTCCTTATCGCACGGGATCCTGGGTCGTGCAAGCGCACGGCGAGCAATCATTGCAGTCGGTCGATGTTTCGGTAAACGGCTCGATTCGCAACTTCGAATGCGACTACCTCGGATGCGCGTTCCATCTGGTCCCGAACCTTGAGTTGCCGCGCTTGCTGAACTGCGAAATCGACGAGGGATTTGTGCGAGTAAACGACACCCAGCAGACATCGGTGAAAGGCGTCTACTGCGTTGGCGAGCCTACCGGCATCGGAGGGCTCGAGAAGGCTCTGGTTGAAGGTGAAATTGCAGGTCTGGCTTGTGCGGGCCGCTCTGCAACCCACCTCTATAGCAAGCGCAATCGGTACATGCACTTTGCGGAATGCCTCGATCGGGCGTTCGCGCTGCGACCGGAATTGAAAAACCTCGCCCGGCCGGAGACATTTGTTTGCCGCTGCGAAGATGTCTCTCAGCAGGCGCTGAATGCGACGCGCTCATGGCGCGAAGCCAAGCTGCATACGCGCTTTGGGATGGGTCCTTGCCAGGGCAGGATATGCGGGCCGGCGGCTGAGTTCCTGTTTGACTGGGATTCGGCGCAAGTGCGCCCACCGATTTTTCCTGCTCGGGTGAACACACTCGCGAGTCCTGCCGAGCCGGCACAGCTGTAATGTGAAGAATCCTTGCCGATCGATTCATCCTTAGCTGTCGCCTATTCGAAGAGCAATCCCTCCGCTGATTCAAGGTGGGGATCCCGAAAATTCGAAAGGCCGACACCGACCAATCTGAATCGCTGGCTCTGCGCCAGCCGCACATTGTCGCGCAGCGCAAGAGCCACGCTGGTAAGCTCTTCGCACGACGCCGGAGGCGTGCTCGGTGTGTGGCTCCGCGTAAGAATGTTGAACCCAGCCGTCTTGAGTTTGAGAACAATGGTGCGGGGAATTCTCGACTCCTTGCGCGAGGCCTGCCACACTTTTTCCGCGAGTCGGCGGATCATCGCATCCGTTTCGCTGAGCAGAACGTCGGACTCAAACGTATCCTCGGCCGAGATCGATTGGGTCGGCCGGTTGGGTTCGACCGGGCTCAAATCGATGCCGCGTGCCAACTCATACAGACGGACACCATAGCGCCCAAAGTGCTTCTGAAGATCGACTACTTCCACGCTCCGGATCTCGCCCACCTTCCGCACGCCGAGCGCACTCAGCTTTCTCGCCGTCACTTTCCCTACTCCGGGCAAACGCTCAATCGCGAGCGACGTCAGAAAATCCATCGCCTCATTCGGCTTGATCACGAAGAGACCATCCGGCTTCCGCCAATCCGACGCGACTTTTGCGAGGAACTTGTTTGGCGCCACGCCTGCCGACGCAGTCAGGTTCAGCTCGTGCCGGATCAGCTCGCGAATCTCGCGGGCAACCTCAGTCGCGCTCGTCAAGCCGAGCTTGTTTTCTGTGACGTCAAGGTAGGCCTCATCGAGCGAAAGCGGCTCGACCAGGTCGGTGTGGCGCAGAAAGATTTCTCTCACGTTTCTCGAGACGGCCCGGTAGCGCGTGAAATCCGGTGGAACGAAAACCGCGTGCGGGCAAAGCCGCTCGGCCTGCACGTAGGGCATCGCAGACCGAACGCCGAACTTCCGCGCCTCGTAAGATGCGGCACAAACGACCGAGCGCTTGCCCTGCCAGGCCACGACGACGGGTTTCCAGCGAAGCTGCGGATCATCGCGCTGCTCGACCGATGCGTAGAACGCATCCATATCCACGTGAATGATCTTGCGCATCCCGATCACTCAATTATTGTCTGCCGGAATGCACAAGGCAGGTCAATCAGATTCCGGAGCCATGCCTTTCGATGGCATAGAGCTTTACGCGATAGATGCGCATCTGGTGCGGATCCATCTGTAGCTGGCGGCCCTGGTTGTTCTGGTCTCCGTTCAGAGGCCGCAGCGTGACCCACTCGCCGTTCACGCGATTCACCTCTTCGATGCTCGCAATCCCCGCAAGCTTGCTGTCTGTGTCGGGATCGCGCATGAACGACACCGAAAGCCCGCTACCGACAATGTAGAACTCATTAGGTCCACCTTCGATCACGATCATTGCGCCGTTGTCGGTTACGATCGTCTTCGCCGGCCACGACCGGGAGAGGGTGGCCTCGAAGAGGTACCCGCCAAGCGCAACCGTCCGCGTAGGCCGCGGGCTGTCACGATGAAGCACGAGGGCGCGTGTGTTTCCGGATGCCTGGCCCGACAGCAACACATCGCTCATTTCGCTCAGCATGTCGTAGACGTCCGCGATATCCGGCCCCGCCGGCGCCTCGCTGGTGGATGGCCGAACGCTTTCGATTGCGAATGGAGAAAAGCCGAACGCCTTTGCCTCTCCATAGGCATAAAGCGCGTTGTAGGGTGCCGTGTCCATGCGGGCCTCGGGAACAAAGACCGCGTTGCCGGCAAACCTGTAGCGGTCGACCCAGTACTCAAAATCGGGCCAGTAGATATCGGGCGAGTAGAAATCGAGCGAAGGCGCAGCGACGCGATAGACCGCGAGGTAATAAGGGTGCGGGCCGCCGCTGGGGTACTCACCGGCTCGCTCTCCGGGCGCGGGCAACTGGCAATTTACATACATCGGCAAGGGATACTCACGCTTGCCGGCTGCGGCAACGGCTTCGATGTAGCCTGCATAATTCCACGCCATGAAGACTTCGTCGGCACTGTCGCCAAAAACCTCGTGCCATGTTTTGCCTGCTGGATTGAAGTGCACGCTCAGCTCAGGCGAAAGCGAATCGCGGCGTTTTTGAAGCGGCTGCAAAAGCTCCGACGGAACCGGGCCAGCGAAGAGCCGGTTTGCCTCCGCAGAGCGGTCCCGCCCGAGGCCCAGGTAGCCAACTTCGTTCTCTACCTGCACCATCAGCACGGTTTGCTGATCCTGGTCCGTTTCGTGGAGATGTTTCATCAGTGCCGCGAATGCCCTGCTGTCGCGTTTCGCGTTTCAACGCCCAAGGTGGAGAGAATCTCGATTTCCGGTCCTTCCGCGGATATCGGCCCTTGGGAACCGCTTGGGATCCTGCTTCACCCACGCCGGCGCGTAGCTCGACAACGCATTCTTCCAACTGCCAAACCACAACACGCACCAGATGCAGATGCTGTTCGCGGGCTACGTCGATCCAATGGTCGAGGATGCTGAAGTCGAAACGTCCCCTCGGCCGGCTCGATCTGCTCCCAGGCAACGGGCATGAGCACCGTGTTCACGTGCATCTGCGCCAGCGCGGGGAAGAATGGTGTCCGCCTCGGCTGCTGTTCCAGCGGAAGAATTTCCCAGTTCGCCGCCAAGGATCAGGTACGGCTTTCCATTGACGATGAGCTGCCCGCCTGCTGCAGATTTCGACGATCGTTGGCGGCTCGGCTGCGTGCGCAAGCACAGGGGCGATAATGCAATCCGCAAGACAACAGTGCGAAAAGCCGTCAAGATCATCGAAAATCTCCTGCTGCTCGTTTAGGAACTTGTTGAAAAGCTGACTTGAAGCGAAGTTTCAGACCTCAGGGGCTAAAGCCCGCGTTGATTATGCGGCATTTGCGGCACGACTAAAGTCGTGCCCTGATACAAAACCGGAGTATTTCAACAAGTTTCCATATAGAGATTACTCTTGGCCGCTAAACACCTTCTTCACTTTCACGGCGCGAAGAGAGTCATGAGAACAGCATTGCCCATCGCCTTGTAGCCCGCCGGCGAGGGATGCAGATGGTCGCCGCAATCGTAGGCAGGCAGCAGTACGATCGGGATGCTGCGGATCGCGGACGACACTGTCAAAATCGATCACCGCATCGAAGTGGCCGGCCGCGCGAATCCATTGATTCACGGCCTGCCGGTCGGCCTCGCTCAACGGGCCGGGATGGTAGTATCCGGAACCGACATAACGGCGTGATCGTCGCTCCAATAGACGCGCAGTCCGTGTGCATGGGCGCGCGCGATGATCTGCTGGTACGCACTCAGTATCCGCTGCACCAGCGCCGCATGTTCAGCGGCCGAGACTTCGCCGTTCGCGCGCCAGCCCACCCAGATCGTTCACGCCTTCAAAGACAATCACCCATTGCACGCCGGCCGGCGCCAGCACATCGCGATCGAAGCGCGCCAGCGCATTCGGTCCCAGGCCGTCGGTCAGCAGATGATTGCCGCCAATCCCCTGGTTCGACACGCCGATATCGCGCGTCGCCGGAGAGCCCTGGAGCCGTGGCAGCAAGCACATCCGTCCAGCGATCATTTCCGTTGGTCGTTGCGCCGTGCCCGTCGGTGGTGGAATCGCCAAGCGCGACCACCGCTGCCGCACCCGGCGCAGCCTGAACGTCGATTTCCGAAACCTGGTACCAGTGATCCACATGCTTCGGCATCAGTCAAGGTGGGTGCGCTCACCAGATCTCCGTGAAGGTAATAAGAGGTCGCCCGCGATCCCGGATGCCCCGTCTCTCTCACCGGTGGTGCCTCCAGATGAAAGGTCACAGCCAGATCCGACAGAGGCGCCACAGCATAGTTCACGGCATCCGATATAAATTCTGCTCCCGGAGGAATCACCGCTTCGACACTTCCGTCAAACGTCAGTGGCCGATCGCCGGCGGGATCGATCGCCGGCGAGGAAGGCGATACCGGCCGCGCGATGTGCACCGATGTCACCCGCAGCGCTATCCGTTCCGAAGGCATTGGAGATATGCACCCGCACCGCCGGCCCGCCCACGGAGAGGTGAAAAATCTGCCGCACAGTTGCATCCGTCAAATCGTCCGCGGCCAGTGCATTCTGCGGCTCGGGAATCTGTTGCGATGCGCCCCAGCTTGCAACCCAGACCGCCGACGCAGACGAAGGCCGCGCTTGTGGCGACGCGCAGATGCAGCTCCCGAGAGCGGCAATCCCAGCGAGCGCCAAGATTTTCCGTGCGTAGGTCATCTGCGAAGGTTTAATATGGACCCCCAACTAAATCGCTTTGCGAAAGCGCTCAAAGCATATCATCCTGGAGCTTTCCGTGACCTCCTTCAAGCCGAGCCTGGCACTCCTTTGTGTTGCCCTGATTCCTTTTGCTGTCACAACCGGTCCCGTTGTTGCGCAATCTGCGGCGCCTCCGCCAGTTACCTTCACCAGCGAACAGGACCATCAGAACATGATGGATCAGCTCGGGATCAAGGCGCTTCGTCCGGGTCCAAGCGGTAACGAGAACGCGCCCAATCACGCGAACTACGACGAGTCGAAGGCCAATCCTTACCTCAACGTTCCCAACCCGCTCACCATGAATGATGGCAAGAAGGTGACGACTCCCGAGATGTGGTGGAAGGAACGCCGCCCCGAACTGATCGAGATGTACTCGAAATACGTCTATGGACGTGTCCCCACCGATTTGCCCAAGGTGACATGGACGGTGAACACCGTGGATCACGAGATGATCGGCTTTACCCCAGTCATCGCGAAGGATGTCGAAGGGGTTGTCGACAACTCTTCCGATCCGGCGATCAGCGTGCACATTCACATGATGGTTGTTTTGCCGACCCGGTCCAAAGGCCCCGCCCCGGTGCTGATGATGTTTGGCCGCGCCGCTTTTCCCAACCCCAATGAACCCGCGGGAGGCGATCTGGACAAGATTAACAAGGCCTGGGAGGCTCTACTCATCCAGCAGGACCCATCGCTCAAGCAAGTGTTTGAACAGCATCCGGCCTGGGAGCTGGTCAAAGCGACGCCATTCCAGTTCCCGCAGTTAAACGAAGACGGTGGTCTGCCCAACACCTGGCAGCTGGTCGCAGCAGGCTGGGGATTCGTCCTCTTCGATCCCGCCAGCGTGCAGGCCGACGACGGCGCAGGCCTCACTCGCGGAATCATCGGACTTGTGAATAAGGGCCAGCCGCGGAAGCCGGAAGATTGGGGTGCGCTGAGGGCATGGGCCTGGGGCGCGGGCCGCGGCCTCGACTACCTCGAAACCGATCCCGCGGTCGACGCAAAGCACGTCGGAATCGAAGGAGTCTCCCGCTATGGCAAGGCCGCGCTTGTGACCATGGCATTCGATCAGCGCTTCGCCATGGTGCTGGTCGGCTCCTCAGGAAAAGGAGGCGCGACGCTGCTTCGCCGCAACTTCGGCGAGGCGGTCGAAAGCCTGACCGGCGGTGAACACCACTGGATGGCCGGCAATTTCATGAAGTATGGCGCTTCCGACGCCACCTTCGGCAGCATGAATCCCGGCGATATTCCCGTCGACTCCAATGAGCTGATCGCTCTGTGTGCGCCGCGCCTCACGTTCATCAGCTATGGAATCCCGGCGAAAGGCGACGCCAAGTGGCTGGATCATGAGGGGAGCTGGATGGCGACGGTCGACGCGAGCCGCGTATTCACGCTCCTCGGCGCCAAGGGGCTTGATGTCCAGGGAGATTATCGGACCGCGCAGATGCCCCCGGTAAACACGGGTCTCCTCGATGGCCAACTGGCGTGGCGCCAGCATGACGGCGGCCATACCGACGCACCGAACATGAAGTACTTTATCGAATGGGCGGACAAGTTCATCGGGCACACTCCGCCGCAGTAGCAGAAGGCGCGAGTCAGACTGCTTCAGTCGGGCAACAAAACCGCGCAAGTCTCGACAATTGCAGTAACGAGCGGCAAAATGAATTTTCGCCGCGCGTTGGAATCGCAACACTTGGCTCTCTGCTTCTTAGCGAAGGTATCGCGTTCGTGTTAATCTGCGAACTTCCAGACATTGGTGCAAGAAGGGAAATAACTCCTGCGGCTCGTTTCAAGCTACCGGGAGCAGAATGGCAGTGGAGCAACATCCAAGCGGCATCAGGCATATCGATCTGACCCAAGTTCAGCGGGCTTCCAGCGAAATGGCTCGCAGGATCAACCGGGATATCGTGCTCGAACTGATTCGGGAAAACCAGCCGATCTCCCGAGCCGATCTGTCCCGTCGCTCCGGCCTTCAGCGGAGCACTGTTTCCCAGATCGCCGAGCAACTCATTCGCGAGCGATGGGTGCGCGAAGGCTCTGTCGTGGTCTCCGCGCGCGGTCGTCGCCCAACCATGTTGGGGTTGAACGAGGAACTCGGCGTCATTGCGATCGATATTCGACCCAGCCAAGCCACCATTGCGGTCGTCGACCTGAATGGCAGGCTTCTGTCCCGTTCCCAGGTACCGGTCACCTCCGACCCCGCAGCCTCAACCCGCCTCATCAATGAAGCCGCCGACCGAGTCCGCGTCGCGTTGCCACGATATTCGATCGAAGGCGTTGGAATCAGCCTCCCCGGCCGTGTAGACCCCGCAACGCAACACCTGATCTTCGCTCCCAATCTTCACTGGCCGGACTTCGACCTGAAACGCGCGATTGAATCGAAGATGCGCCTGCCCGTAAAGATGGAGAACGCCGCAAACGCCTGCCTGATTGCCGAGCTCACGTTCGGCCGCCTTGATGGTATCCGGAACATTGCCCTGGTTACAATTTCAGAAGGCGTCGGCGCCGGGATCTTTGCCAACGGCCATCTCATAACCGGAGACGGTGGACGTGCCGGGGAATTCGGACACGCTCCTCTCGACCCCAACGGGCCGCTTTGCTCTTGCGGCCGTCGCGGCTGCTGGGAGGTTTTCGCCTCGTGCCGCGCCGCCCTGCGCTATTATCGTGAGCTGCGGCCGAAGGCCCGCGACATCACGTTTCATCAACTGCTCCTTATGGCAGAAGACGGAAATCCGCAGGCCGCCGCAGCGCTGGAGAAGCAGGCAAAACAAATCGGCCGCGGACTCGGACTTCTGATCGCCGGACTTGCGCCCAGCATGATCCTCATTGCCGGCGAAATCACCGGTGCATGGTCGCGATTCGGCCCGGTCATCGAGCGTGAGGCTGCGGGATTTACAGTTGCCGGCGCGCCTCCGAGGATTCTCCCCGCCCATGAGGGCGAGATTGCCCGTCTTCGTGGCGCCGCAGCGCTGGTCTTCCAGCGCCATTGGCCCGATCGCGATGACACCACAGCCATCCCCGTCGAGCGGCCGAAAAAAGCATCGAGATCTTCCCGCAAACGCTGATCCTTACGCATTTCACCCCGGAAACGGCGCATCAGAGAACTGGTTTCCCGGGTCGTGTCACCATGACCCCTAAAGCGAGGCAGTAAATCGATTCGCCTGCCTTGACTTTACTTGTCGCGCTGGCATATAGTTCGGCACGCGTACAAACACTGCGCGCCTTCCCTTTTCAAGCCCGTTTCAGCGCAGAAACGCACAAAACCTAAGAAAAAAAGCCGTTTCGTCTGCCAATTGTTTCTGGAGGTCACAGAATGTTTGCAAGAGAAACAAACTCCCGCCCACGGGGACGCTGTATCCACGCTATACAAAACGCTATAGCCCTGACGGTCTCGATCATCCTGGCCTTGGCCCTGGCCGGTAATCCCAGCGCTTCGCGCGCCCAGGTGCTTTACGGCTCTCTCAGCGGCACGGTGACTGATCCCAGTGGCGCTGTCATCTCCGGCGCCAAGGTAGATGCAACCGAAATGTTGAGGGGCATTCATCAGGAAACGACAACCGATAGAAACGGCTTCTACCGTTTTTCAGAGTTATTGCCTGGAACCTGGAAAGTCGTTGTGTCGGCTGGGGGTTTCGCCTCGGCGGAGACCGATAATATCGCGATCGTCGCCAACACGGTTGTAAGCCAGGATGAGAAACTGGGAGTTGCAACGGCCAATGCCAGCGTAATGGTATCCACCACGCCTCCAGCGCTGCAAACCGAGCGCGCCGATGTTCACGTGGACCTTTCCACTGCCGAGTTGCAGATGCTTCCCACGGTCTCCTCGGAAGGAAAGAACTTCCAGGATCTGCTCCGGATCATTCCCGGCTCGACCATACCGCTCGAAAATAACTCGGCTGCCGGCAACCCGGCGCGCGCCATGACGGCCAACGTCAACGGCCAGTCCACGCAAGGCAACGACACGCGCATCGACGGCATTCTCGATGCGTATCCCTGGTTGCCCAACAACGTGGCCTACGTGCCTCCCGAGGATGGCATTGAGACGGTCAATATCGCCACCAGTTCCTTCGACGCCGAACAGGGGATGGCGAACGGTGCGGAGATCAACGTTCAAACCAAAAGCGGCACCAACAAATTTAACGGCGACGCCTACGAGTTTCACACTGACGACCGGCTGAAGGCCGAGAACTTCTTCAGCGCCCCTCCGGCGGTTTTCCAACACTCGCTCAACATCTTCAATCAGTTTGGCGGATCCGTAGGCGGCCCCATCAAGAGGGACAAGCTCTTCTTTTTCGGAGATTACCAGGGCACGAGGCAGGTGCTGGCGCCCGCGAACCAGAGCCCCCAGACCGTGCCTTTCGGAAGCCTGCAATTAAGCACCGCGCAACCGGCCGGATACTTTGATTTCCGCCCGTTCCAGACGGCGGGATACGGCTTGGTAGACAAGAGCGGCAATCCCGTTCACATCTACGATCCAAACACGGGTAACGTGGACGGCTCCGGCCGCAGCCCCATCTCCTGTAACGGAGTCGTCGACACCATCTGCCTCAACCGGGTCGACCCGGCAACTCTCACCATGCTCAAGCTGATTCCCGCGCCCAGCCCGAGCGTCGCCTCGCTTGACAGCAACAATTATCTCGATATGCAAAAGGGATCCTTCAAGACTGACGACTACGACGCCAAGGCTACCTGGGTACCCTCGCAGAACTCCACCGTGTTCGGGCGCTTCAGCACCTCCAGAGGAGACATCTTCGACCCCCCGGCTCTCGGCCCGGCAGAGGGCAATGCGACCAACGGCGGGCAATTGGGGAATGCCTTCACCCGTATCTACGTTATCGGTCTTGGAGGCACACACACCTTTACCCCCAACCTCCTGATCGACGGCAACGTGGGCTTCACCCGGCAGCACCTGTCGGCGGAGGCACTGGACATCGCAGCCGATAAGCAATTCGGGCTCGACACGCTGATGATCCCGGGTACCAACAACAGCGGCGATTCGGCTGACATGCTCTATTGGGGAATCCCGGCCTTCCAAATCGGCGGATTCTCGAATCTAGGTAACCCCAACACCGGCAATCCATTCATCTTTCGCGACAACCAGTACGTCGCGAACGGCAACCTGACCTGGGTCAAACGGAATCACCAGTTTCGCTTCGGCGGGGAGTGGGACCATGTGCAAATGAACCATTTCCAGCCGCAGGGCGGCTCGTTTCAAACCGCGCGCGGCTCCTTCGGGATGAACGGCATCGCCACGGAGCAGGTCTCCTGCACGGGCGGCCCGCCTGTCATCAAGGAGAAATGCTCCACCGTCGATGCTCCCCAAAATACGCAGTGGAACTCGTTTGCCGATTTCCTGCTCGGTCTGCCGTACGAGACCGGGAAGGCCATTCAGGATACCGACCCCATCGCGCTGCGCTGGTCAGAATGGGGGGCCTATGCGCGCGATCAATGGCAGGTCACAACAAAGTTGAGCATTGACTACGGCATACGCTGGGAGTATTACCCCATGGCGTATAGCGATCATGGCAAAGGCGCGCGCGTTCTCAACCCCTCCACGATGCAGGTTCTCGTCGGCGGATACGGGTCCATCCCCGAGAATGACGGTATGCAGCTGGGTTACGGCCAGTTCCTGCCCAGGGTGGGCATTGACTACCGCGTTCACACCGATACCGTTTTGCGCGCGGGCTTCGGAATCAGCGCGGACAGCAACAACTGGCGTTATCTTCGCAACGACTACCCGGCCGACACGATCTCCAGTTACAGCGGGACAAACACAGGAGGCGTCGCCAACTACACCCAATTTGCTCCCGCCGCCAGCTTTACCGGGGCAAACGCTATCGGTCCCTATGCCAGCCTGCCCGTCGGGATTGTGCCGATCCCGTTGCCGAATCTCAGCTCGGGCTCGATTCCGCTTCCCAATAACGTTGGGACGAGCACCATCGGTGACTATCCGCATTTCCACCGCGGGTACATCTACTCCTACAATGCCACCCTGGAACAGCAGTACCCACGTGGCTTCGTATCCGATATTAGCTACGTGGGCGAAAGAGAGATTCGCCCGATCATCAACTTGAACCTCAATGTTGCGCCGGCGGGCGGGGGAGCCGCGGGAGAGCTGCTCAACGCCAAATTCGGGGGCACCTGGGGCGGGATCAATACTTTGATTCCGCTGGCAAACAGCTACTACGACGCCCTGCAGACCAAGCTCACCTGGCGATTCGGTCATTCCTCGACCCTCGGCGTTCTCTATACCTGGTCCAAAGCCGAAGACTTTGAAGACAACGAAGAGCTCAGCTCGCCCCTGTGGAACTATCCGGCCTACTTCGGCAGGAACAAGGCGTTGGCGGGATTCGACCGCAAATACAACTACCAGACCTATTGGCTCTACAATCTCCCCTTTGGAAAAGGGCAGAGCATGGCGACGCACGGTATCGCGTCTGCACTGGCGGGAGGATGGACGCTGACCGGCGTGTTGAGCCGGCTTGGCGGAGCGCCGTTTACTGTCACCGACAATGCCGGCGCCGGGAACCTGAATGGGCCCGGCAATCAACAAACGCCCAATATCATTTCGTCGATCAAAGTGACCAAGGGCACGCCTTACCAGAGCCCAGGCGCCTGTTCGAACAGCTCGTCTGCGCCAAACCTGTCCTGCCTCTACTTCGATCCCCGCTCGTTCGCGACGGTAACGACGCCGGCTACATTCGGCAATGCGGGCCGAAACATCATCCGCGGGCCCGGTTACTTCGACCTCGACGCCAACCTGTTCCGCAACTTCAAAATCACCGAACGCTTTACTTTCCAGTTCGAAGCCGATGCCTTCGGCGTGACCAATACGCCGCACTTCGGCAACCCGGATAGCAACCTCACAGACTCGAATTTTGGCAAAATCACCGGCGAAGCGCAGGGAGCCAATGCATCCCTTGGCGGCAGTGGCGGCGAACGCCTGTGGTACTTCGGAGGAAAGTTCATCTTCTGAGAGGGTCGATAACTAACCCGATCGCAAAAAGCGCAGGCGAGCACAGCCAGATCTGGCGCGACGCATGATGTTCCTTCTTAGCGCATCTCTTTCGTGTAGCCGAAATAGATGGGGTTGCCAAGCAGAAGCAGCCGGTCGTTCGCATCACGGACCTCAACGCGAAGAAAATGTCGTCGACCGTCGGCATGCCACTCGGCTCGGAGGGTCTGATCCGCGGAAGAGATGGAGAGCGGCGGGAGATCTGCCGATGACTCGCCGTCAACAAAGAAATGGACCGAACCGCCCTCGCAGTGTGCTGTGCGGACTTCGAGCGAGACGGCATCGCCCTTGTGCGGCTCGAGATCCCCGCCCATCTCTGCGGATGCAGAACCGGCCTGGGCGTTCACATCGAGCAGCCGGTCGCGCGATCCAGTGGCGTCAATAAAAACGCGACCAGAACGGACTCCGTCGAGAATACCCGCGACCGACAGGCTTTGTGCGTAGATAACGGTTGTCGGATAGCCAACGGAACCCGGCTTCTCCGGCGGCCAGTCGGCATGGTGATTATCGCTGCCGCCAATTGCGGCCAGGCGGTAGCCTTGAAGAAGTTGCTGCTCCCAGAAGTGCGTCGCGGGATGGCCGCCGCCATTGATCACTTCGACGGACGTGACGAGATCCATGTCGACTGGCTTTGTGGGAGTCCAGCCGCAGCCCATGCAGATCTCTCCGGTGGGAGCTTCCGGATGATTGATAGAGACGATTGCACCAAGATCGCGCGCGCTGCGGAACATCGCATTCACATCCGGAACACGCGGAGTTCCCGTGCGGTAGTCGATGAAGCGGGTGGTGCCGAAAGCGTTCGCATGCCCGTTGAAGGTCGTCAATTCCCGGCCGGGGATGAAGAGGAGCTTGTCGAAGTACGGCTGAAGCTCGCGTTCGTCATCGAAATGCGAAACGGTGTTGTGGTCGCTTATGGCGATGAAGTCGAGACCGCGCCGGACCGCAGCTTCCACGGTGAGGAACAGAGGGCACGGGACCGGCTTGCCGCTTTGGCTTGGGCAGCTTCCGTCGCTGTGCGCGTCGTGCATGTGCAAGTCACCGCGGTACCAGCCGGGCTGGTCGCGCAACGGCTGCTCGGTGAATGAAGAGTCATCGAGCGCCCGATTGAACCACACTTCGGCACGCCAGCCGGAAGTCACGCCGGAACGAATATTCGGGACAGCGATGATGAGCTTCCAGCGACCTGCGGGAATGGCTCCGGGGAGATACGAGGGCGTGGCGTCCGTTTCGCTGAGAGTGAAGTGATCCTTGTTGCCGCCGCTGGCGCCGCGAAACCGGAACGGGTCCGCGATTCCAAGGTCGAGCACCGTGTGCTGATCGCGGCCCAGGTTGTGGAAGGAGACAGAAATACGATGCACGCCGTTCGGAACGGTAAACGGAGCTTCAATATACGTCTGGTTTTGCGATGGACGGACTTCGCCATGGAGAACCAGGTTCGGCGGCACGGAGGATTGCGAAATAGCTATCGACGAGAAAACAAGAAGCAGGAGCGAAAGGGGAAGCCAACGTGAATGCATGAAGAATCTCTCGAGGTATTGTCCTGAAGGCTGGCTGTGAGTGGCCGACTCCAGGAACCATGAGAGTATCAGAAGGACAAGCAAGCTCATTCCTGTGCCTGGTGTTCGTGATGATCATGGGAGGATATTGTGTTTAGATGTGCGATCCGTCGTTCGGGCACGAGGGCTCTACTTGTCCTCGCGTGGATCCCGGCCGCATTGGCCCAGGATTCCAAGCCGGCCCTCACGGCGTCTGAAGTCATGCAACAGGTGATCGCCGCGACCGGAGCAACTCCGCCAGCCAATACGGTTGATACTCTCAAGGCCGGCGATCCGAATACCGTGGTCAAAGGAATTGCGACCACATTCATGGACACCTACCCCGTCCTCGAAAAAGCGGTCGCTTCCGGCAAGAATCTCATCATTACGCACGAGCCTACCTTTTATAACCACGTTGACGATCAGGCGCTGCACGCCGAGGACCCGGTTCAGCAGCAGAAGCTTGCATACATTCGCGAACACCATCTCGTCGTATGGCGATTCCACGACACCTGGCACCTGCGCAAGCCGGATGGCATTCTTGCCGGCATGGTGGAAGAGTTGGGGTGGAAGACGCATAAGAACAGTGCTAATCCGCACCTGTTTACTTTCCCGCCCATGACCGTCGAGCAAATTGCCGCAAAATTGCAGGCGAGCACTCGCGCCCGCGCCATCCGCATTGTTGGGGACCCCACGATGAAGGTCACTGGCGTAGCCCTGATGCCCGGCGCCTCGGGGGCAGAGAGGCAGATCAAGATGCTCGAGCAGGATGAGGTGCAATTGCTCGTAGCTGGTGAGTCGTCCGAATGGGAGACTGTTCCTTACGTTCAGGACGCCTCCGCTGAAGGGCGCCACAAATCCCTGATCCTGCTTGGCCATGAAGTCTCCGAAGAAGCCGGGATGGAGGAATGCGCGCGGTGGGTCCATACCCTGTTTCCAGCCATCCCGGTTGTCTTCATACCAGCGGGTGAGCCCTTTCACATCGTTCCGCGGTAACTTGGCGCTTCCGCCGCAGTCTCAAATGGCGGTATCGGGAAGAGTCCGCCGCATTGAAGAGATGAATACAACCGCAGAGTCGAGAATGAGCGAATAGAGCAGATGCGAAAGCTGGTGCTAACCCAGGTCCGGAAATCCGGCCCCGGGGCACCCACGATCTCTGGAGGCAAGGATGAAAGCATCTATGTTTTATCGAATTGCTGCTGCGCTCCTGTTGCTTTTCGCGGTGGCACACACACTGGGCTTTCGCCAGCCCGATCCCCAATGGGGAGTAGATGCCCTTCTTAGATCAATGCAGTCAATTCACTTTGACGTGATGGGATTCAACCGCACCTATTGGGACCTCTTTGTGGCGGCCGGATTCTGTGTCGGCGTGTTCTATCTATTCGCAGCGATATTGGCATGGCAGCTGGGCGGCCTTCCGCCAACCAATTTGGCCCTCATGCGCGGCACCGCGTGGGCATTCGCCCTCTGCTTTGCCGCCATCACAGTTTTGAGTTGGAGGTACCTCTTTATCATCCCCATTGTTTTCTCGGGCGTGATTACATTCTGTTTAACGGCGGCCGCATGGCTATCAGGGAAGCAGGATTCGATGCCCCCACCGTGATAATGGTGAGAAGGTTCAAACTGCACCACTGCCCGAACGTTACCCGGCTTTGGTCCGACGCACCGGGCGGGACAACCGTTTTGGTCGTTGCGGGCGGAACTATGGCTGGAGGATTTTCTTGGGCGCGGATCTCGGACACCGATTTCTCCAACGTTCAATCGGCTGCGGAAGATACAGCTGGCGGCCCTGGTTGAACGTCGCTACTGGCGTTAGTTTTTTCCGATGGACTTACGTCAGCCGAATGAGTTTCATGATGGCCATTGCGATGTGATGGAAGATACGAGCGAAGCACTGAATCATATTTCTTCAGATCCTTTGGATTCCTCTGATTTCGCATCCTCTACCGAGAAGCTCCTGAAGACGTGACGTACGATGCTCACGGTCCAAGCCATTCCAGTCGGATTTCAGTTGCTCGATAAGCCGGCAAGTTTCGGGATCATGCACTGAGCGACATATCTGGGCGTAACCGCTAATGGCTGGAGATAGTCCGCAGAGTCTCTTTGGGCAAATACCCACAGAGCTTTATAGCCGTTCTTTGAAAGGAGCTTGCGCTGCAACGGCAGTCAGGATATTTCGGTTGAAGACCGTCGGACCATCCCACAAGTACTGTGCGCGTCTTCTGCGGCGGCCGAACTTCGCAGGGAAAATTGACACGCGTGCACTTGATGCCTTCGGCAATTCTTAATGGGCAGAGTGAATGGAGGCGGTCGATGGAGGTCATAGGCGCTACTGTCGCCTCAAGTCTCGTGCGCAATCACAAATAAAATCGCGACGCCCAAACCCGAGGTAAAATGCGTAGCACCAATGGAGGGCTCCATTAATGACCACGAAATCGACCGTCAAATTACCCGGCCTGACCACTCCCATTGTGCTGGACAGCAAGGCAATAGCCGCTCACGGCACGGGTCCGGCGGCGTCGGACACCGTTGACTTGCAGAAGAAATTCCAGAGCCGTCAGACCAGAGAAATCCAAAAGATTGCTGCACGCAGCATGGCCGTTCTCCGCCCTGCCGCCAGGAGCGCAGCCAAAAAGACCGGTAAGAAGAAGGCCGCGAAGAAGACCGTCGCTAAAAAGTTAGATCGAACGGCATTCCTGGACGATCTGGCTGGCCAGTTAAGCACCCAGACCGAGGGATTCGCGATCGAGATCAGCTATCCTCATCACTCGGGCCGCCGCCACGAAACGCGCGTGAATGGCTACGCCATCGACCCCGTGGACCCCGGATCCAAACCCTGGACGAAGCATGTCATCCAGCATGTCGCCAGCGTCAGCAAGCTGGTCACGGCGATGGCCATGACCCGGCGGCTCCACGATCTTGAAATTTCTCCCAACAAGGCCATCGGCGCGTATTTGCCTCCGTTCTGGACCCAGGGCCCCAACATCGGAGCCGTGACCTTCGCCCAGCTCATGACACACAAATCCGGGATCCGGACTGCGGCAACCGATTGGGCCAGCATGGAAGCCCTGGTCAATACCGGTGTCAGTGCCGCCAACGTAGGCGTGTATCAATACGAAAATACAAATTTCTCCCTGTGCCGCATCCTCCTTGCAACGCTTCTCATGACCACGCTCAAACGCGTGCACGGAGTGAAAACCTATACCTTTGTCAACGTCTGGCCGGCAACAGACGCCGCGCGCGACCTGCTCTCGATTCAGTCCTACCAGACGTATGTCAAAAAGAGAGTGCTGATCTCCGGCGAAACCGTCCGCTTCATGTCCGTACCCGGCGACGCCCTGGCCTACGCGTTTCCCAAACCCCCGAACAATGGCTGGGCCTCAGGAGACCATTCGACAACCGTAGGCGCTGCCGGATGGCATTTCTCCACCACCGACATACTCCGCTTCATGGGAGATTTCCGTCGCTCCGGGAGAATCGTAAAGCGGAGACTGGCTCAGAAGATGCTGGACGACAGCTTTGGCATCGATATGATCACCAATCCCGGCGGTGGCACCATCTATGGAAAGAACGGCTATTGGTACGACGGAATTCGCGTCGAGCAGGCCACGGTATTCTTCCTCCCGCATCAGACCGAATTCGTCGTCCTGGTGAACTCGTCGCTCCTGAAGAATCCCCCCAACGACACATGGCTGATGGGATTCGTCGAATCGATTTACGCCGCGCACCTCTCCTGATCGAACCCTCGTTCCTCCCCACACCTCGAAACTTCCGATAAGCCGGGGACCTCCAGGAGCCCTTGGGAGGAAAATTCAAAGGTTGTTAGAGGATCAGGCGTACGTTATGAACGTCCCGTGCGCGAGGCTCGCCCGGTCGCATCGTCTCGATCTCCTCTACGAAGACTGTTTCAAGATGCTTCAATGTCTCCGACGGGGTTGCGCCCGTGAAGTCCGCGAAATCATGGACCATGTGCATCTGGTCGTAATATCCAAATTCGTGAGCCACATCCGTCCAGGACTTCCTGACGAAGCGCGCCTTGCCTTCGAGAGCCGCTTCAAACCTGGCGATGCGCGCGAAGAGCTTGGGACGAAGACCCACCTGCTGGATAAATCTCCTCTCAAACTGGCGCATGCTCAATCCGGCCCTCCCGGCGAAGGCGGGGATGTCTGCGCAGCCACCAGCGAGGATGATCCGGTTGGCCGCGGCAGAAACACCATCGAAGCCAGTCGATGCGAAGGCGCGCTGCAAGAGCACTTCATCCAGCAGGCGTACACGCTGGGTGAAGGATTTCAAGTTGCCAAGGCGTTCCCGGAACTTTGCGATGAAGCTTCCCAGAACAGAATGTGCCTCATAGTCCCGGTCGGTGAGTTCCTGCATTGGGGTAGAAAATAGCCGATGCAAACCATCTGGCTGAAACATGATCGCGAATGTTTCGAGAGCCCCTCGTAGATGCATTTCCAGGCGACGAAAGGTTTGCGGGCCTACAACTACGACCCCAGGTGACTTTACCGGAGCCGGTTGGTTGCAGTAGAGCACCTCGATTGGATCGCCGAATTCAAAAACGATCATCGGAGTCGCGCGGGCGGGAACGGGGTGCGCTACAAATGCTCCGCGATTGCGGACCTCGCGTTGGACGTAGAAGCGAATGAACTGGCTGAGGCCTGGCGTAGGTGTGGAGAATTGGCTGCGAAACATGGCCCGGCTCCCTTCTCGCCTGCGTGTGGGGGCAGTCGACACGGTAGTTCCCGAACATTGTGACAGATATTTGGAGGCGGGTCATAGGATGAATTCTTCTGACGATATCGGCTGAGCAGGCAGCGAAGGGGTGCCATGCGGATTTACGGCACTGCACTTCGTCGTTGCCGCCCCATTCGAAGCTATCGAGCGAGCCAGTTGACAGAGGAATGCCAGGCCGCACTCGAACCGATAGGACCTGCCTCGAGTGGCCCGGAGACCATCCGCAAGATCGCAAGTCCCCAAGTGAGCGGGTGAATTCGCCTCGCCACTAGCCAATCGCGGGCGACTGCAGTTATCACGAACATCGAGATGGGTACCATAACAATTGCTGGTGGCAGAGATGCAAGCCGTGGGGTGTGGCCAATCAGGTGTGCGAGCGGAGCAGGCATCAGTTCTATGTTTGCAAAAAGCATCAGGTGCTTATGAATCTCCGGCCTGCGCCGATAAGCGAGAGCTGCGATCGCCAGTGCAGAGAAGATGAGCAGATTGCATAGGGGAAAGACGGCTCCATACTGCGGATCGCGGTCAATTCGCAGATCACCGCTCAGGTCGTAACCCCGGCTTACCATCGCGATCGTCGTTGTGTACGCCAAAGGGATCATCAACGCCAGGATGACCACGGAGGAAAGGCCGAGCCTGCGGTGCCAGGCGACGTGCCGGGTTGCGATGAGCCTGCTCTGGATGAGAAACAGGAGGAGCCACGCGAAGTACACGACTCCGTGGGTGGCGGGCAACGGCGAAAGCGGCGCATGCCGTTTCGCCGGATGAATCATTGACGGCACGAAGGCCACTAGAGAAATGGCGATCATCGCCACGGCCATCCCGGTAAAGAACCATCCTCCAACCAAAGATGTCTTCGGTGGCTTTAATGCGGTATGGCTGGAGGCCGTAGCCATTGGCGATCTTCGTCCTGCTGATCACACGCTAGCCTGGTCCCGAAAGCGCTCGATAGTAGAAATGCGACATTTCAAAGATGAGTTGAGAACCTGAGCGAGCTGCCATTTGGCGTTGAGCTGTCAATCTTTCCTGTGCTAGACTCGCCACACTTTCCGTGCTGGGTGAACAAGCGACACCTTACAGGTTCCCAAGGAAAGCGAGGTCGAGGTCCCGCCCATGGCTTCAATCTCTCAAAATGATGTCGCGCATCCGTTCGCACGGTTTGCCGGACGCAATGGTCCGCTGGATAGATATTTTTACTTCGTCATGTCGCTGCTCGTTGCCGTGATTGTGGTGTGGGGCTTTAGTCGTACCGTCGATCAAAGCCTGTTTCACCCCGCCATTGCGCGGCCGTTGCTCCTCTGGATTCACGCCGCCGTATTCTCTGGATGGGTGGCCTTCTACATCTTTCAGTCCACCCTGGTGCGTACGCGCAACGTCAAATGGCACCGGTTTTTCGGCTGGTTCGGCGCGGCGATTGGCGCCGCGATGATCGCGCTGGGCTTCGCAATCGCCGTTGTTATGGGGCGATTCGATGCAGTTCAGCTTCATCAGCCCGATCCTGCATTCCTGAGCGTCCCCTCCTTTGACATCACTTTCTTCGCGGTTTTTCTCGGGCTGGCAATCTGGTGGCGCGGGAAGCCGGAATTGCACCGCCGGCTTCTTCTCCTCGCCACCTGCTCCCTGCTCGACGCGCCGTTTGACCGCTTCGACTTTATCTTCTACAACAACCTCGGATTTGTTCTTGTGGACCTTGTTATTCTCCTCGGCGTCGTGCGGGATCTGATGGTGAACCGGCGCATCCACAAGGTATATCTCGTTGCATTGCCTGCGTTGATGTTCGGGCAGGGCATTGCAATGTATTTGTGGCGCGGCAGCCCCGCCTGGTGGCTGCGCATCACTCAATCCATTCTCGACTAGGGCTCCGAGTGCAAACGAGGGAGCGAGGTTGCAGATTCCCAAGAGAGTACCAGATCCGCATCGTCGGGCCGGGATGCCATCGAAGTGCCCAGGAATGGTCCGATCCGAGATCCTAGTACATGGTCAGCTGACCGATAGTTCGCAACGGCCCTCGCATCCATTCCACCGGAATTCCACCAAACATCCACCGGCGGTCTACAAATGTCAGCTCCATCTGTTGCATACTTGGAAACGCAGCTCCGGTACTGCTTCCCCAAGCAAACCATTCCTGCTCCCGGTCGAGGCCTTATGAATGAGAGAACATTCCCCGGAATCTCCGAGCGTCTCGTTGGCCGAAATCCTTTCTCGAAATCTGTTCACGGGCCGCAATGCACTTTCGAACCCGGTTTGTGCGTTCGCACCGGTTTCCCGTGGCCCCGCCAATCGACATTGTTTCGTTAACCACCTCGCATGAGAGGAAAGGAGCTTCAAAATGGCAACCGCAGTCTATTCCCCGACTGAAACTTGTGTAGCTTTGCCAGCCACGAAGCTGTTGATCAATGGCCAATGGGTTGATAGTGTTTCCGGTAAACGCTTTAAGACCGTGAACCCGGCCACGGGTGAGGCGATTTGCGATGTGGCTGAAGCCGACGCAGCGGATGTAGACAAGGCCGTCAGGGTGGCTCGAACGGCTTTTGAACGTGGTCCTTGGCGAAAGATATCGGCATCGGAGCGCGGGCGCTTGCTGAATCGACTCGCCGACCTGATGGAGCAACATGCCGACGAATTGGCGGCGCTGGAAACGCTCGACAACGGAATGCCGTTGTCCGTGGCGCGCCAGGTGGCAGTACCGCTGACCATTGCCCATTTTCGCTATTTCGCCGGCTGGGCCGACAAGAACCACGGTAAGACAATCCCTATCAATGGCGATTACTTCTGCTACACGAGGCACGAGGCGGTGGGCGTTGTCGGCCAGATTACCCCGTGGAATTTTCCGCTCCTCATGTACGGGATGAAGCTTGGTCCGGCTCTGGCGATGGGCAACACCGTTGTACTCAAACCGGCCGAACAGACTCCGTTAACTGCATTACGGCTCGGGGAACTGATCGTCGAGGCGGGTTTTCCTCCGGGAGTTGTGAATATCCTGCCCGGTTATGGTCCGACAGCCGGAGGGGCAATTGCCGAGCACATGGATATCGATAAAGTCGCCTTTACGGGCTCGGGTGAGGTGGGGCGTCTGCTCATGCAGGCTGCAGGCAGATCCAATCTCAAGCGTATAAGTCTGGAACTCGGCGGAAAAAGCCCGAATATCGTTTTCGCCGACGCTGACATGGAGCTGGCAATTGAAGGCTGTCATGCTGCGCTGTTTTTCAACCAGGGCCAGGTCTGCTGCGCAGGTTCGCGTCTCTATGTTGAAGAGAAGATCTACGACGAATTTGTGGAGAAGAGCGTGAATCGTGCCAGCCGGCGTGCGGTGGGAGATCCGTTCAACGCAACCACGGAGCAAGGGCCGCAAATCGACGGCACGCAGTTTGAAAAGGTAATGTCCTATATCGATGCCGGCAAACGCGAAGGGGCCGAGTTACTTACAGGTGGCAAACGTGTGGGTGAACGCGGTTACTTCATTGAGCCAACCGTATTTGCCAACGTGCAAGATGAAATGAAGATCGCCCGCGAGGAGATTTTCGGACCTGTGATGAGCATCATCAGGTTTCGCGAGTTGGATGACGTGATTGAGCGGGCAAACAACACGTCTTACGGTCTGGCTGCGGCCGTCTGGACGCGAGACATCGGCAAGGCGCATGCGATCGCAAATAACGTCCGCGCCGGTACAGTGTGGGTCAATTGTTTTGATGTTTTCGACGCTGCCGCGCCCTTCGGCGGCTTCAAGCAGTCTGGAATCGGCCGCGAAATGGGCGAATATGCGCTCCAGCAGTACACGGAAGTAAAGACCGTGACGGTTAAGCTCTAACCGCGTCCACGTCAGGAATTCTGGCGCGGCCTGGAGCGATCCGGGCCGCGCACCGATCGGACAATCGCCGGTGAAAGGAATGGGTCAACTCCTATGGATCTCGGAAACTTACTGCACGCAAGGGCGATGGAGAATCCCGAGAAGGCGGCTCTGTTCTGCGCAGACGGGAAGATGTCTTACAGGGTGTTGGACGAGACATCGACGCGGCTCGCGCGATGGTTCCTCGAGCAGGGTCTGCGCCCCGGCGAACGGGTTGCGGTGCACTGGTCGAATTCGTTTGAAGTGGTACAGCTTTACTTTGCTCTTTTCAAGGCGGGATTGATTGCGGTAGCTGTCAACGTGCGGCTCAAACCCGCGGAGATCGGCTATATTCTCAAACACTCCTGGGCCAGGATGTGTTTCAGCGAACCTTCGCTGGCATCGAAGGCGGAAAAAGCCGGTGTATATTGCCCTATCCTGACCGTACTTCCGCAACTGAAAGGGCCGCGCGGATGCTCGGGAATGCCACCGGTTGATCCCGATCAACCGGCGATCCTTCTTTACACTTCTGGAACGACGGCGCACCCAAAGGGAGTGACGCATACGCACCGCACGCTGCTGTGCACAGCTGAGATCATGGCGCGCGACGTAATGAATTCGAGCGATGTGGTGGCGCCGATGACTCAGTTGATGCATGCCGCCGCACTCAACGTCTGCCTTATGCCGTGTATCTACGTGGGGGCCTCGATGACATTGCTGCCGGGATTTCGTCCAGATGCCGTTCTGGATGCCATTGAACGATTCCGCTGCACCGTGCTATTCGGCCTTCCGACGATAATGCAGTTTTTAGTGGAAGAGCAGGCGCAGAGTCCGCGGCAGGTCGGGTCTTTGCACACCGCAATGTCGGGCGGCGACTCCGTGCCGATCGCACTCCAGGATCGCTTTAAAATGCTCTTCGGGATACCGCTTCAGGAGATTTACGGCATGACTGAGACGCTGCCGATTACTTTGATTCCGAAGGGCGCGCTGCGGCCGGGTTCGATGGGCGTGGCGAAGGAAGGCTTCGAGCTGCGAATCGTTGACAGCGCTGGCCAGGACGTTGGCGAAAATGAAATCGGCGAAGTCATAGTTCGTAGCACGGCCAACTGCGTTGGCTATTGGAAAGATTCGGAGGCCACCGAGGACGCCCTGAGGGATGGTTGGCTCCGGACTGGCGATCTCGCCTGCCGCGATGCCGATGGCTATTACTGGTTCAAAGGCCGCAAGAAGCAGATCATCGTTCGCGCCGGCTCGAACATCTCGCCGCAGGAAGTGGAAGAGGCGCTCTATCTGCATCCTGCGGTGCTTGAAGCTGGAGTCGTGGGCGCGCCGGACCCGCTATACGGGGAACGGGTAGTCGCTTTTGTGGTGGCGCGAAACGGTCAGGCGGTGGATGAAGAGGCAATGCATGCATTCGCACGACAGCGCCTGGCGGACTACAAAGTCCCGGAGCAAATCATATTTCTCGAAGAGCTGCCCAAAGGTCCTTCAGGAAAGGTGCAGCGCCGTGCACTCAAGGAGATGTTGACCGCAGGCACGGAAGCAGTGACCGTTGGCTGATGCAGTCAACGGCTCGCCTTGAATCGAATCAGGCCAGGTTCATTTTGCGAAGCAGCGACTCGTATCGAGGGTCTGCGGACAGTTCGGCACGCCGCGCAGTGAGAACGGGAATCGCGAGAGGTTCGCGCTCCTCGATGGCCTGATCAAGGAAATGATAGGCGCCATCCATATCGCCGCAAGCCTCGCTGGCACAGGCTCGCGGCAAAAAAGGAATGTATTGCCTGGCAGCTAGCTCTTCCAGTTCGGAGCGGATCTGCTCTGCCTCCGCGAATCGCCCTTGGCGCGCACGAGCCAACGCCAGAGCTGCTAAAAGATACACGCTGCCCGGAACGGCCTCCAAACCCTTTTCGAGAGTACTTGCGGCTTCATCGTGCAAGCCCTTGCCGAGGAAGGCAATGCTCCCGGCAAAGCTGCTGACAGGGTGCGCAGGGAACATCTGAAGAGCTGCGCGGGCACGCTCAAGCGCTTCGGTCCTTCCCATGCATTGCAGGATTGTGATCTCTCTGTTTCGAACCACGGAACTCAGAGGATCGAGGTTGACGGCCCGCTTGATTTCGGCGAGTGCTTCGTCCAATCGTCCTGTTGGCGCCAGCAGCCAAAAGCTCCGAGCCGAGCGCACTCTAGGGCACGCCGGATCGAGTTCCATTGCCCGCATAAAGTGCTCGTCCGCAGCCTTCCAGTTGTACTCGTAAAAGGCGGAAAAAATCCCCCGCGCCAAGTGGGCATCGGATGCGTTGGGATCCAATTGCAAGGCTCGCGCAAGCGAGGCAAGGGCTGCGGGGACAATCTCGCGAGGGCGCACCGACAGATAAATCGCCTGATAGTAAGCTCGCTCAGCCAATCCGGCGCATGGAAGAGCATAGCCTGGATCCAGCCGGATGGCGCGCTGGTAACACTCGAGCGCACGCCCAATTCCCGCAGGGGTTACTTGGTGCATGTAGTAGCGGCCTTCCAGATACGCTTGATAGGCTTCGGGATTGGCTGGCTGCCTACCGCTTGCCAGTCGCTTGACCCTTCGTCCCAGCTTCGCTTCCAGCGCTTCTGCGATTGCGTGCGATATCTCGTCCTGGATCGCAAAGATATCTGTCATTTCCCGGTCGTAACTGCCCGACCAGACGTGACTGCCGTCGGAGGCGGCGATCAACTGCGCGGCAACGCGCACGCGGTTGCGCTCCTTGCGCACGCTTCCTTCGAGAATGTTAGCCACGCCTAGTGCCTCGGCTATGCGGCGAATGTCCTTATTCTGCCCCTTAAATGCAAACGCAGAGGTACGTGCAATCACTTTCAGGCCGGCGATCTTGGTCAGCGCGTTGATGATCTCTTCCGCGAGCCCGTCGCTGAAGTATTCATTCTCTTTGGTCGAACTCATGTCAGAGAATGGCAACACGGCGATCGACGCGTCGCGTTCCGACCGGTCTGCCGGAGCCTCTTCTAACGCGCCGTTCCATTTCGGCGTTCGGGCGGCACTGTCCTTGACCGCCGCGATGAAGCGGTACCCACGTCGCTGCTGTGTCTCGATAAAGGATGGATTTCTTGCGTCATCGCCGAGTGCGCTGCGAACATCCAGGATGTGACTCTTCAGCACGTCGGGTTGAACGAATGTATCGGGCCAAAGCGCCTCCAGCAGTTCATTCTGGGTAACCAGGCGCCCGGCGCGCTTCACCATGTAGCTAAGAATCGAGAAAGCTTTGGGCGTAAGGGTTACTCTCTCATTGCCGCGCCATAGACACTGGCCTTCGTCATCCAGCAGGAATGGCGGGAACTCCTTCATGAGGCACCTGAGGATCTCCAGTGTACCAAAGGTTCCGTTGAACGGTTAAAGGAGACGATCGAGCGCCCGGTTGGAGCCGTTAAGTTGATCCTTGACAAGGTATTATGAAAGCTTCGCATTGGCCAAGATGCCGAAGCGAACCAAGCGGCTGCCATACGAACGACAGGGGCACGAGCCGCGTGTGTTCGATCTTCGCCGCGAACTCTATCGGATCTTCGGAGTTGACCTGACGAACGTGCCTGGCATCAGCGCAATGACTTCCCAAACGATTCTCTGCGAGGTCGGCACAGATGTTTCCCGCTTCCGTAATGCATCCGCATTCGCCTCTTGGCTCGGCCTGTGTCCGGAAAAGAAGATCCGCGGAGGAAAAGTCCTCTTCACAAAGAGCAGACGAGTCCGAAGTCGGGTCGCCATCGCTGAGCTCGTGGAACGCCAAAATCCTTCCGGGATGGTCTGATCGCAGGTGTATTGCGGGTGATGATTCGGCGTCGCCACATCGGGCAGGTTGATGTGCGCAATGAAGTCATAGTGAGAGTCGCCAACGGGGACTTCTTGCTGTGCAAACCAGGACCTTTTGCTGCCTTCGTATCCGCCTCTGCAAATGTGCGCACGCGTGCTGCTAGCTCACTCCAGGGAACTGGCGGTCGTGCTCGTAGCTCTGGTCTTATCGAAAGCACATCATTCATCGCTCGGTAGACACGGCTCGCCATTTCAAGGACTTCATTCGGGTGAAGATAGGTGAGGTCGGCGTCATGCCGAGCCCATCCGCCACGATCACACGGATGTCCCCACGTGAGATCAGGGCGAAATTGCTTTACGGGCCTGAATGGACTGTCCGGAACGCCCTGATGTGACCAGGAATCCTCAAGTGGATGCAAGGCTAGGCCGAACAGAAAGCTGATCGCGATTGGTGAATCCGGAAGTTGTTCCGGCGTCGCTAGATGGTGACGTGAATTCGCCCCCCCCCCGGACGTCGGGGTTATGCGAAAAACTTCTGCTATGCAAGCGCCTGCGGCACTGCTTCGTCCCAACGCCCCTGGGCCTTTAAGATAAGTTCCACTACTTCGCGCGCGGCACCCTGCCCTGCAAGCCTGCGAGTCGTGAAGTGACAGATCGTCGCCAACTCGGGTGCACCATCGGCTACGCACACCGCCAGTCCGGCTCGGCGCGCCAGAGGAATATCCGGCAGATCGTCGCCCATATAGGCGACCTCTTCTTCGGTCACGCCCGCCTTTTGCACGCATTCCTCGAAAGCCTCAGTCTTTTTTGCCTGTCCCAGATATACATAGGTGACTTTCAGTTCATCAGCGCGCTTGGCCACGGCCGGAGAATGTCGACCGGTGATGAAGCCTGTCTGAATTCCCATCGTGTGGGCGAGTGACAATCCCTGCCCATCGTGCGCGTTGAAGATCTTCATTTCGTAGACAGCAGAATTTCCGGAGCCGTCAGCGGCGGTCGACGAAATCAGACAGACACCGCCATCGGTCAGCGTGCCATCCACATCCATCAGAAACAATTTGATCTTACTGGCACGAACTATCACATCAGGCGACGCAATGTGCGCTAGGTTGACGTCGGACATGTACGAGGCTCCTACTGTCTTTTGATGATGAACGCGGTTTTGTCATCGATGCGATCACGCTCACCAATCTGTCTCAGGTGATCGTCATTTCGCAATGCATATTCCAAAATTGTCTTGCAAATTCCCTTTGCCGACTTCTGTTTGTTTTGCTGGAAAATCTGTTCGACCTGATGTCTTTAATCTGGCACGAGCAGGAGGATCTTCCCAATGCCGCCTTTCTGCCCCAGCAGATGTGCTTCAGCCGCATCGCTCAACGGCATCCGGCGACCAATAGGCAGAACGAACTTGCCATCGCGCACGTCATCAGCAAACTCGCGCAGCTTGGATGCATCGGGCCGAGCACCCACACGCGTAATCTTCACCGTCGGATTCTTGGCCGACGCACTTTCCGGAAAAACTGCGGTGTAGCCGAAAAAGCCGCTCTGCTTAACCTTCGCGATCAGTTTCGCTGCAACCTCACCACCAACGGTATCCGCAATTGCATCCACCAAGCGGAAGTTCTCGATCGCTTGATCGTCGTCAATCGCGAGCACGTCAGAGACTCCGAGTGAGCGGGCGGCCTCCAGTTCGTTCCCGCGAACGCCTGCAATCACCTGCGCGCCGATCTTCTTCGCCGTATGCACCGCCGCGCGCCCAACGCTGCCCAGAGCTCCCGTGATCAGAACTTCCTGCCCCTTCTGCACGTTTGTCGCAAGGCGCACAAGCTGGTCGCCGGTGAGCGAAATCAGGGGGATCGCGGCCGCGTCCGTCAGGTCCACGCCATCCGGCAGATGGGTCACATCCGAATCGTCCACTGCAACCAGCTCGGCATAGGTCTTGTTGGAGAGTGCGAGAACACGGTCGCCGGCCTTGAAGTGCCTCACATTGGCGCCCACCTCCCGCACGATGCCGCTCACATCGCGCCCCAGAATCGCCGGAAACGTCAGCGGATGCATCTTCTGCATTGCCCCTGACCGCAGCTTCCAGTCGATCGGATTCACGCTCGCAGCGGCTGCCGCGATCAATATCGTATTCCCGCTCACCTGCGGTTCGGGAACGTTGTTTTCAAATTTCAGCTTCTCGGGCCCGCCGTACTCATGCAGCACCACTGCCTTCATCGCTTATCTCCCGGAACTCCAGGCATATTCAACCTCTAAGTCAGATGCGCAGGAGCTGATTCACGTTTCAACAGCAGTTCCGACATCTCGGCATTTCGACTGAGATTTCGTCACCGGCGCTCATCTGCCGCCTGGAGCCAAGACTTTGAGATAGGTCCTCGCAAGTCGTCCAGTGTCGAGAAATCCGGGGGTTTTACATTGAAACCGCTGGCAACACATTCTGACCAAATTGCAGTGTCCAGTGACTAATGGACAGGTTTCGGGGCCGACCCATTCGATGTGATCCGCATTCTCAGGCTGCGCGGGACTCGAATCTCGCGAAATATGCGAGGCACTTTCTCACAATCGCCTCGCTTGGCTCCCCGGCTTCGACCTGGTTCTGAAGCCATAGGAGCATGGTGCTGTACTCTTCCTGTTCGTCGCCATCTAGGTTCAGGTTAAGGAAAGCAGCGGCGAACTTTTCCACGAGCGCGGTCAGGTCTGTGATCTACCTTGCAGCAGGGCTACGATCCAGTGACCTACTTCGAGAAGTGCCCCGGCCGCCTTCTCTCCATGCATTGTCAGGACTGGACGAAGGACTCCTCCACCAAGCCCGGCTTCCGCCAGGTTCCGTTGGGGGCGTCGTGGACTGGAATGCAGTATTTACAGCCGCAAAGACAGGTGGCATAAAGAACTACTTCGTTGAACTTGAAGAGGATCCATCGCTGATGCCGCTGAGTGTGCCTCACCTGAAGTCCGTGAACGTGTGAGGCGAGCAATGCGAGAATTCAACAGTTTGAGCGACGATAAGCCGACTTGCCAATACCAATCTTGCAGCCGAGATCGCATGTGGCTCTCTCCAATGGGCTGTCGCGCATTCTTCAAGACTTTAGCGGCATCTTGCCGCCTCAGCTCTTTCTGAGATGGGGCTGTCTGCCAAGGGGCTCAATGTCCGCATTGTCCGCCCCTGGCGCAATCGCCGCGGGTCCGGTATTCCGCGATTGTAGTTGACAGGCACCCGACCACGGCGTAGGGTCGAGAGCACTTTTACATGATCAGTGTGGGGCCTGCGCCAAGGGCGCACATTGCGGAGGATGCCGTGCGCGCTTCCCGCTTGGCTGGGTTCATCGTGTGGACCGTCCTGGTGGGACACCCTCCCTCCAACTCAGCGCAGTACATCCCAACCCCAGCCGGCCAGAGTCTTTGCGATACGCCATCAGCTCGTGGGACAGACGCGTACAACTACTACTGCGGCGCTTGCTACCCGAATTGCGGGAGTGGAGGAAACTCCAACTACGACTACGAGGCCGCCCGGCGCGCGCAGGCTGACGCGGAACGAAAACGGAAGGCCAGCGCCGCCGATCAGGAAGGCCTGGATGCGGAAAACCACGGCAACCTGGATGCGGCGGCAGACAGCTTCTTGAAGGCTGAAGATCTGGAGCCGGACAGCGCTGAGATAAAGGCACACCTGGAGCGCGTAAGAGCGGAGCTCGCCGATCAAGAATCCGCAGAAGGACTTCGCACGAATCTGCAACGCATTGATGATTCCATCAATGCGGCAAATGTCCGAGCCCAGGGGATGAAACTGGAGGCGGAGCTTGCACGCCGCCAGGCGCACGTGGCAGCGGCGGACCCGGTCAGCGCGGCCTGCATCTTTGACGGCCGGCCTGGATGCACGGAGCCAATACCGCTGGTCGTGGTGAGCGAGGGCATGCCGCCTGTGCCAGCGGACGCGGCGAGATTCATAGCGAGTATCCCGAAGAGCGTTCGCGAAAGGCCCGAGGTGAAGATCAAGGTCGACTACTATGCGCGCACGGCGCGTATTCGCGGGGCGCTACAGAACAAAATGATCGCCGACAAGGCCGCGGCCGGACCAAACCCCGATGATAAGGCCAGGTACAGGCTGGTCGGGGACGAGGGCTCCTTGAAGGCGGCTGTGGCCGATGAGCACGCAGCGAAGAAGCCGCTGTTGGACTTCGGCGCGGAGACGATCGAGTTGGGACCGGGACCGGGCAACGGGGATCACCCCGAGAAGCGTTGACGGGCGACGGGAGAAGGGGCAGCCAATGATGAGGATGCGGACCATCCAACGAAAAGCGACGATCAGCTTGATCGTTGCGACGTTTGGATTCGTTCCGGGAGCGGGTATGGCGCAGACTTCCGAGCCGGACCTGGCGGTGGTGACGGCGCGCGTGCGACAGGCTCACCCCGAGTGCGTGGATTTGCGCTCGTCGTTGAAGGAGGCAATTGCCGACTACAACGCGCGGGCGCGACAGTTGACGAGCGACTGCCACGGCGTTGACCCAGATGACCAAACGCGTGTGCAGAAGTGCCAGAGCCGTCAGGCGCAACTGCGGGCGGAACGAAGCAGCCTTGTGGGGCGCGCGACCGCGTTCAACTCGGAGGTGGAAGCAGCGATGCGGGATGCGCCGTATCGACCGTCGGGCAACGGAATGGTTGGGGGCACGGGATGGATCGTGGGCTACAACGTGCCGAAACCGACGCCGGAACTTATCGCCAAGTCACGTGCCATGCTCGCCGAGCAGGAGCGGCTGGCAGGACACACCTATGCGGACGCGATCGACTTCGATCACTACAATTTTGTGATCGGGATCGCGGCGGACACGGACTTTGGGTGGGATTTAGTGAAGCGTGTGGTGACGCACGACGAGGGAACGGCAGGGCAGTACTCGATTGAGAACCAGCCGGGCTATGCGGCGCTGGCGGGACGGAGCTTTCACGATCTGGCCTGCCATAGCAACGGAGCCATGGTTTGTCTGGCTGCGCTCGCGGCAAAGGATGTAAAGGCCGACAACGTGGTGCTGTACGGTCCGCAGATTACTCAAGAGGCACTGGAGCAGTGGGACGTCCTGGTACGGAGCGGACAGGTGAAGTCCGTGACCCTGGTGATGAACAGCGGCGATCCAGTGCCGTCCTTATCGCTGGCATTCGAGGATTACGTGCGCAGCCGGCTGGAGGTGCGAACAGAGACCTATCAGAACAAGGCGCTGCTGCAGACCGATGACCTGACTTCTGCTATCAACGAGACGGCTCCGCGGCTCCTGGTCCACATGCATGATTGTTCCTTCAGCTTACCCGACCCGCTGCACTGCCACGACATGAAGACGTATACGGCCGAGGGCGCCCATTGAGCTCAGAGAGCATTGGCGGAGGAAACTTGTGATGACAACCGGCACCAAGATATGGCTCGCCGGGGGGGCAGCCGTTTTCCTTTTAGGTGTCGCTGTTGCAATCCATGATCAAATCAACAAGAGGCGTGCTCTGGAAGCTGCCCAGACCGCCGAACCCCAGGGCACTCCTGCCGCAGACGAAACAAGCGAGGATGCGGACGAAGGCACATTGATCGTCTGGGTGCCCGCGGGCCTAACCGGTGACGATTTTTGGGTTTATCTGAGTGGACACCTCGTGAGCGCTCCGCCTCACGGTACGACGATGCGCGGTTTCTCTCTCAACAAGACTAGCGACAATGGTTGGGAAATTGAGGATTATTTCAGTGATCCTCCAAGTGTTCTCTTTTCCCAAAACGGGTACTTCGTCGACAGCGAAAACTATCGGAGCTACATTCACGCTAACCTCAATGTTGCATCAGGGGACTCAAAAGGTCTCTTCTACCCTGTTCACATTCCAATTCAAGCAGGAAGGTACACCGTCGAGCTAGCCTACTTTTCAAAGAATCAATACCAATCTTCGTTTCCGTTTGCGATTTCCCCCAAATATCATGCGAATGTCGAGGCCGGAACCAGCACAGAGCTACATATCGGAGTACCAGATAACTGGGTCGATCGTGTAATCCCGAGTGCCGCAACACCATCTCCGAGTTGCGCCCAAAAACCGGACGTCAGTTACCTTACTCGGGAAATGAATGCCTACCTGGAGGATCCGGTGGTCCAGGCCCTCAGTATCCACAAGGAATACTCCAACGCAGACGGAGTGGTGACGCTCGATCTGCCCATCGCCGAGGGTGGATCGAGAGAGTACGATAGCGTCCAGGTCAGGGATTTAGCCGACGCGACTCTGGACCACTATTACAACATCGATCATGGGCCGAGCCAGTCGTACATAGACGATTGCAAGAATTCAAACCCGGAGTGGTCATCGTCTTTCGACGAGTACGCCATGATACTCGGTCGCGTGAGGGACGAACTCCAGTTCCTTCACAGGCTCGCCGGAAAATGAAGAAAGGCGCAGGACTGGCTGACCGGCCCCATCCGTCCGTGACAAGTAAAGTTGAATCACCTAAGCCGAATTCCATCCAACCCGGGGCCAGATCATTAGCCTCCGGCTCGGGTCGCCGAAGGAGGAGTGATTATGCTTGACTTCAAGGTGTACGCAGACGAGCCGTCGATCATTCACGAGTTTTCAATCGCATTAGGTGTGGTTCTCGGAGGAGTGGTCTCGCTAGCTTTTCCCGATGCATTGCTCAGTTCTGCGCCGTTGAACCGCGCGATCCTCGCAAGCATGGCGTTCTTCTGGTTCTTCCGCTTACCGGTAGAAGATTTGGCGAGTGAGCAAGGATACTCCGCCAGTTTCTTCCTCCATCCGAAGTAGCGATTCATAAACGCGTGGCTCAGTCCGAGTAGCACCAGGAGACAGCCCACGATCTGAAGATGGATATGAAGAATCATGCGGTTCTCCTTAGGTTGTTGACACGGACGAAGGGCGTTATCGAACACTCCGCGTGTACGATCAGTGCGGCGTCGAAGGCCGCACACCTCCATGTCTGCTCCGAGAAGAAATGAAAGACGCCGGGACCGAAGGCAAGAAAATTCCGAAGATCGCGTGAGCGCTCCAACAGGATGATGCTTGGCCTAAGTTCAACTTTTTTCCTCGCCTACTTGAGGGCGAGATGTTCTGCGATCCGCAAAGCAAAAAAGGCATATGTGCCAAATGCCACCCATATTAAAACTATGCGCGGAATCTTCCATGCCCAGGTTTTCGAGACATCGTCGCTGCATATAGATCCAGTGCCGCGCAATGCGGTCGCAAAGGGGATTACGCCAAAGATAACCATTTCAAGAACTGCCATGATTCGAACCTCACTCTCTTCTAAATCCCCGCGGCCCCCATTTGAGCGGACCGCCGGGGTGGGCAAGCTTGCTCTACTGGAAGTTATGCATTCCACCATTCCTGGCCGGGCAAGGAAAGCCTTGTTGAGTCAAAGTTTGGTAGTCCAGACTTGAAGATAACCCGCAAGCTCGCTTCTGGTCGGTCCACCATTGAGGCTCCGATGCCATTGCATACGGCAATGCAAACACCACCACCAATAGCCCGACTGTTATCGCCCATGATCGAGAATAGAAATGCACGAACTCCTCCACAATGCGGGCCATAACTATGGCACAACACTGAGAATTGTAGAGAGTGGTATTAAAGCCTATGCGCGAAGCAGGTGACAGTCAAACAAAACCCGCCTGCTTTCAGCACCAATGTTTTAGTGCGCGCCTCTGTTACTTGGGTGACACGCTTAAGCTTGAGACGCCTTTCTAGCTGAACTGACCGCGGAATATAGCCTTGATGTGATCCAAGCGCTTCTGTAGGGTCTCAACCTCTTGCTTTAGGTCCAGTTCACGGGCTAATTCGATGGCGGTACAGAAAGACTCTTTCGCATTACTGAAGAATGCGGTGGTGTCGCTGGGGGAATGTGCCTTTTCGTACATGTCATCGTAGGCCTGTTCGCCGGCCCGCTTACAGGCCTCCAGCTTCCGCAACTTGTTTTGGCGTTCTTCGGTAGCCGTGGAAGGCGAGTTTGCTTCCGTCCAGCACTCCATGCAAACAATCTCGTTCTCGCCGTGGGCCAGGATCGTCTCCGTCGACGGAGCAATCAGCACGTCTGATTGGCAGCGGCTGCATTTCCGAATCGCGCTGTTCTGAACAAGTTCTTGCCTGTCACCCTCCGGCGGCACTCGAAGGCAAATGATCACATCCTTGCTGGCGACTATCTCTTCTTCCGACAGAGTGGTCGTCGTAGATAGAAGGTCAGCGTCAATGAATTCGATGATAGTCTTTGCAATAGCGTAGGAAGTAGCTTCCATCTCCACACCATTAAGGCGAATGTGTCGCACGTTCGCGGAATCCAACTTCTGCCGGAGCCAGCCTGAAAAGATGCCGATCGCTATATTTACCTTGAACGAAAGTGTGACAGGAATTAGGGACTGCGCGAAAGATAGATCGTCCATTCCGCCGAGCGTTAGGTTGACACTTCCCGGTGCCGCATAGGTCATCCCCGTGGAGATATTTTTCTCGCCGAAAACTACAAGTAGGGCCTTTGGTGGGATTCGCAACTCGAGAGTGTGCATTTTTTTCCCTTCACTCGCGCGACTAACACTAACACGCTACCTATTATTTCGGGTATGGCAGGCTGCTGAGCGCATAGGTTGCCCGCCGCTCAACGCTATGTTTGTGGCCCTGTCAGCAGGTCGCGTGAGTCGGAGCTTTAGGTTTCAGGCGGCCGGGCCGGCTTGTCGTTTCGACTGGATCGTATTTGCCGCTTCTTCCAGTCTTTCCGGGGGATATTAATACTCTTGGCTTTGGCGCATTCTCCTGAGCAACGGTCCCCAACGAGATCACGACTAAAACGGCGATCATAAATCTCTGGAGCATTCTTTCCCTTCCATGACGCTGATTACTAAACACCGGATCCTGACGCGTTACTTGCCATTTCTTCGCTTCACCTCTCGCGGGAGTTTTCTGCACTTCGTATCGGGGACTTTGATTGTTAGTTCGGGCAATGCGCTCCGACCGAGAAATGTAACCGGCGGACTCACAGTCTCCGGCTCACAGAAATTTGTGTGCGCAGTGATCGTGTACTCACTGTCCGGCAACACGCTTAGCTCATAGAGATTTTCGTCCAGCGGCGTCGAAAACGCCTCTTCACCGTTCGAACCCTCGACGGACAAGTAGCTGCTCGTCGGCTGGCCTCCTCCTGTAAACAGGACCTGGATTTTGACCTTGCGTGTGACTGTCCCGCCATTCAGGTGAATGTCCGTATGCAACAGCTGGTCACCCGGAGCTACTCGAATATGTTCTGCTCCAAGCAGGTCCGGGGCACCTCGGAAGAACGTCCGCGGGTAAGGAACGTCGGTATCGAGGCTATTCCTCCTATTGAAAACGAGAACGTAGTCTCCGGGCGCCACATGGTCAAACTCGAAACACTTTTTCTCGTCGCCTGCGAACTCCCACCACCCTGGTACATCCTGCTTGTATCCGTCCGCCGAGAACAATTCCACTGCGGCATTCCAGAGCGGTTTGCCATCGCTTCCCAGAAGTCGGCCGCGAATCTTGCCAGTCGGCAAAACGTCAATGTCCTGTTCGACACAAGAGCCAGCGTCGAGCTGAAGAGGAGGAGGCGGACCGCTCAGAATGGTTTGAGCAACCTCGAGGTTGGGTGGCAAATCGGCAGTGATCTTGTAGTTGCCCGATGGCAGGCTATAAACAGCGAAGCTACCGTCATCTGCGGTCCTGGTGGTGATTTCTTTCTTCGATGACACGAAATGAAGCACCACTTGCGTCAGCGGCTTGTTGAAATCTGGTTGGTACGTGCCCTCATATGGCTGTTGTACTTGACGGACCGTACCGTAAATCCGAGCCACGCGCTGGCCGTTGCGCATGGCCCGCAGCTGGGAAAGCAGCGGACCGGCGGCTGCGAGTCGCTGGGTGTTGCTGCAGACAGTCGCCGACAGCTCACCGTTGTCGTTCCGGTACGCAAAGACCAAGTAGGGTATTCCTGTCTCAAACCAGAGACTGCAATCCGATCCCCCGCGGCCTGAAAGTACGTCTACCTCCGCTGGAATATCTGATGAGAACCGCTCTACCACCCGAAAGTGGTAGCGTGCGATTCCTCCCCGCTCATCGCCTTTTTTAGGTGGGTTCTCGACGCTGACCACCGTACCTGCGAATATGGACACGTCGCGGTTCGCCAAGAGATTGCACGAGCGTGGCGTGACATCTGCGCAGCTGCAGGCGAGAGCGGCACCCGAATAAAACATCAGTACCAGGCAGGAGAGACTGATGAGCTTCATTTGCGTCGCCTCCGGTAATGCCCAACGCGCCGTCCTCACTTGCGGTCAAGGCTTCGGCGCGGGAACACCCAACTGCACGAAAAGGTTAGCGATGTAGGGACGGATCGCAATTGCGGCGGCGATGTCAGTCTCGGCTCCCGCGGCATCGCCCATCTTTCGCCTTGCCAGCCCGCGACCGTACAGGGAACTGCCCATTTTGGGATTGAGCTGAAGCGCTGCGCTATAGTCTTTGATCGCTTGATCGAACTGATCGGATTTCAGATAAGCGAAAGCTCTGGAATCGAGTGCGTCAGCGTAATTCGGACGCAGTAAAATTGCCTGATTACAATCCGCAATCGCCGGCTGCAGCTGGCCAATGATGTCGCGGCTAAAGCAGCGATTGTTGAACGCTGTTGCGTCATCCGGTTTGAGGCGGATCACCTCGCTGTAATCTGCGATGGCCAGATCGTATTGGCCCTTATCGAAATACACGTTGCCGCGGTTGTTGAGGGCATCGGTGTAACTCGGTTGGATACGGATCGCCTCGCTGAAATCTGCGATGGCGAGCCCATATTCGCCCTTATCGTAATACACATGGCCGCGTTCGTTGAAGTTGGAGATGGCATTAGGCGCGAGACGGATCGCTTCGCTGTAATCTGCTATAGCGAGATCGTTTTGACCCTTGCCTACATACATTTGAGCACGATCGACGAAGGCGTCATCGGAATCCGGCTTGAGTCGAATCGCTTCGCTGTAGTCTGCGATGGCCAGATCTATTTGGCCCTTGCCTTTATATGCGTCGCCGCGCTGGCGCAAGGAGTCGGCCGCATACTTCGGCATTAGTCGGATCAATTCGCTGTAGTCTGCGATGGCGAGATCAAATTGGCCCTTGAGGTAATACTGGATGCCGCGGCTATCGATGGAGGCGACGTCATTCGGGTTGATTCGGATCGCTTCGCTGTAATCTGCGATGGCCAGATCGCTTTGACCCTTATCTTTATATGCGTTGCCGCGATGGAAGAAGACTTCCGCGTAATCCGGCTTGAGGCGGATCGCCTCGCTGAAATCTGCAATGGCCAGATCGTATTGGGGCTTTTCGGAATACATGACTCCGCGGTCGTAGAAGGCTGCGGCGTAATCCGGCTTGAGGCGGATCGCTTCGCTGAAATCTGCAATGGCCAGATCGTTTGGGTGCTTGAGGAAATACGCTTCGCCGCGAGTGTAGAAGTCTAAGGCGAGGTCGGCGCTCGTCTCCTGGCCCGATTGAATCAGCGCTGTACAGCCCTCGATTTGAAGATCTAGATTGCCGTTCTTGCAATGGTTCCAGTTTTCATCCCTGCTTTGGGCGCCTGCAGCGGCCGACATTGCGATCAGAACTAATGCGACAGCATGGATCTTCTTCATCGTAGACGCTCCTGCGACTCGAGGTTGAGATAAGGATGGCGATTCGATACTGCGCGGTCCTCAGAGTTCTGTCAATTACTCCTTAAGTGCAACCTAGAACTTGACCGTTGCCACCAAATTACGGTTGTTTTTCAGTGGTGGTGCCGACAGTGATTTAGCTCATCATGACTGTGAGACTTAAGTAGCATGGTCTTGACGCTTAGATTGCCCGATACTGCGTATGCTGCAAGAAGTAGGTTTATCGGTTGTAATTTAGAGGGCTAAGGGACCCAAAATGCTCCTGCTTGTTCTCCAAATCTCGGCAATGGCTACTGTGGCCATCTTTCTGGTCTGCTGGAGAGCCGGTCTTCGCCGTTGCAACGCGCGGTCCTGGAAGTCGCTCATTGCGCAGCTTCGTCCCGACTGGAGCGTCCGTGAGTTGAGCGATCAGTTCCTTTGGAAGGAAGGCCTGAACGCCACCCCCGAGGTCACGTTGACAAGAATGCAGGGTCCTCATGGACTCTGGGCCATTTACCAGAACGCGAAAGTGATGCTGGAGATGGCCGATGATGCAACACACAACAGCGACAGTGTAGATCGCGTGCTCGTAGAGACGCTGCGCAGCGATGCGATGCAGATTCGAGTTTGCGTGATAACGGCGTTCGTGCACTATGCGTTCGGCTGCGCCAGCGAAAGTGTCCGTGTGAATGCGTTTCGCGCGGCATCAATGTATACCGGCATGGCAGCGAGAATGACACAGTTGCTGCAGGAAAACGCGGCCATCATGGTTCCCGATTTCGTAGCCGCAATGTAGCTGTGGTGGACAAAGCGGACTTAGCTACTCCAGAACTCCGTAATCAGGCTCTGTCAGTGGGCGGTTGAATCACCCAGAGCATGCCAAAATTGCCATTGAGAAAGCCAAATGTGTCCTATGAAAGCGCTAACCTCTGTCCTTCTTGGCCTCTCCCTCTTCGGTCAGGGGGCTGCTATTGCCGATGGGTCGATCCACGGAAGGGTCGTTGATTCTGAGGGCGCGATTATAGCTCGAGCCACCATTCGAGTTCTTGATGAAGCGAACCGGAGCACAATTCAGACCTTGCACAGCGACGAAAATGGGCGTTTTGATGCAGAGGTGACGGGCGCTGAGCATTATCTGCTTGTTGTATCTTCGCCAGGGTTCTCAGACGAGCTGATCAGCGTTGGTGATCCCCGATCAGGTAGTTCCACGGTTCATACCGTGCGGCTGCACTTTGAGGGCTGCGATGCGCCGGGTGTGAACTGCGACATAGTCTCATCGGAACCGATTCCTCCGGAACCCAGTCCAATTGTGTCTCAGGCTCATTTCATGCTCGGACTGACAGACGCAATCGATCTTGAGAAGAGCGCATTGGTTTCGTCTACATCAAACACGGCGGATTTGCAACTCACCGAGCGTGGCGGTCTCTACATAACGCCTCTCAATCAAGCGCGATTTTCCAATTCGTGCGGGTTGAACTCCACTCGTGACCGAGCGAAAAACAAAACCGCGCCTTTTCGGATCGATGGATTGGGACCGCGGAGCGAAATATGCGTGAAGACAAACAAAGGACGGGTGTCTAAGGTCTTTGTGACTCGGGAAGTGCATCCAGGTGACAAGGAGATTGAGATTTACGTAGTGACTCGCTCGCGATAACTGACCGATCGTCGGATATCGCTCATATTTTCTGATTTCGGCTAGATTCACGCTAAGCATAGTATGTTTGGAACTAGCTGGAAACTAGTTGCTCTACCCTTCGTACTATATGGCAGAACGTGCGCTATGAATTTCTCACTGAAGGCGAATGCACCTGCCTTTGCAAGGACGGAATCAAGGGCTCTATCAACCAGCGGGAAAAAAACCTTAGCGCGTGCGGCTCACCCATCACAGTCTGCTCAGCAAGGTACAGGGGTCAAAGCAGATCGACAAAGCTGATCGACTGGAAGCGGCCTATTCAGATATCCGGTCGTGATCCCCCGACGGGCGAAATGCTTCGGCTCCCAGTTCAACAACAACGGAGTTTCAAACCAATCCGCCTCTGTCCGCGTCCCGTCCGGCGCAATGTACGAGTCGATGTAATCCCACTCGCCGCAATCATTGAAAACGACCAGGCCAAAGCCGTTGCCAAACCGGAAACATATGTTCTTGCGTAAGCCTCTTCCCATGTCTCGCCTCCCTCCAACTCCACAGAAAGTTCGCCGCCACCGACCGCCTCGCACATTAGGACTATTTCCTGTTCCGTCATGCTGCCTCCAGAAGAAGCCTTCCTGCGACGCATCGTTATCCTTGAGGCAACGGGGCATTGCGCTTTGGCAAGGCCTCATAACTGGGCTGTCCCTATAGTTGCAAGGACTAGTTTCGCTCGACTGACTTGGGTGGTTCCTCAAGAATTGGAGCACGACTGACCTCCACACTTTCATTCAATGAGATGTCTGTGGTGTCGAGAATCTCGTGGGCGAGGGTTTTGCAGTGAACTTCTGGGGCCTAAGTTGAGGCGTGCAGGTTGCCAACGTGTTAAACTTAACTCAATCGTAGAATTCGATTTAGAAGTCCTTGCCTGTTTCGCCTATTCGCTCACTCGCAAACTTCCTCATTGCGTTCGGCGGTATTTCTGTATTAAAGGAACAACACATAATGGAAACAGGCACAGTCAAGTGGTTTAATGACGCCAAGGGTTTCGGATTTTTGAGCCGTGAAAACGGCGAGGATGTCTTCGTCCATCACACTGCCATCCAGTCGGACGGCTTCCGTTCGCTTCAAGAAGGCCAGAAGGTCCAGTTCAACGTGACCAAGGGCCCCAAGGGCTGGCAGGCTGAGAGCGTTCAGGTTATCTAAGTCTGAAGACAATTCGACATCAGGCCAAGAAGGACGGCGTAACTGCCGTCCTTCTCACTTTTGCGCGTATCGAATATTGCTAATCTCTAATCGTGATTGTGGATGGCTCTTGCGCCATTCCCAGTACTCACGCTGTTCGGCCTTCTTGTGGATGAGAACTAAATCCTTCTCTGTCGTTTTCTTGACGACCCGCCGTCGTCCTGGTTCACGTCTTCACGCGGTTTCTTTTGGCACCGCTCTTGATGGACTCCAGATCTTAGGGCCAAAGCGCTTGTGGTCCCCGAGCGAAAGCAGCAGGGAGGCGAGGATCGCGGCTTTGGCGTCGTCGTAGCCTTCGAACTGAAGTAAACTACGTCAACGCTTTCGCTGTACTCGCGCTCAGGGGTGCTTTCCAGATATGTGTCAAGATCGAGATTGCGTTCCAGCATCTTCATAATGCTGGTTTTGCCGCCTCCCCAATCGCCAAACACGCCTATCGTGACGGGGAGGATCTTGGTGTCCCGAATCAGGGAGCAAATCAGGTCGGCATGCACCTGGAATCCTAGTAGATCTTCCGCAGTTTCGTTATCTGACCACATCCTTCGGCGAAGAAGACCGCGAGTTGAGCAGCTATCACAGGAACCAGATAAATGTCGGGCCGCGAAATGGAGGCTCTAGTCCTTTTTGATGGCTGATTCAGTTGGGGTCAAGAAGACCTCGCGCATGGTGAATGCGCGAAGGCATGCGAGAAGCGAGGAGGTTGATCACCGACTGCCACTACAGAATCGCCCGCATTTGGGAAGACAACGGCAATGGAAGAGGGCACTCTCTGAATACAAAGAGCACCTAGCGCGAGCCGACGGGTGCGGTAGCATCTGTCCGCTACGTGAGGTGCGAACGCGCTGCGAACACGTACATGCGCAAATCCGCTCATGAACCCGAATGACCGGCAAACCGGAAACTACTCGACTTTTGGGTTACTATCCGGGTTGACGACAAACCGACCGCAATGCTGTCAATGAGTCACGTGGTCTGTTCTCGCCAGTTGTCAAATCACATGTCGTCTCTCGTTGATAGGCTGACACAATGATTGTCATTCGGTCTTCAAGATTGCAACTCAGCCAGTTCCAAATGAAGGATGCACCGGAGGTCTTTGGATGCATCACGCCCGCCGTCGTCAAATTCATGCCATGGGAGCCGCCGTCATGGAACGAGTACGTGACGCGATGCGAGAGGAGAGTGCAAGCTCCAGAACCGAACAAGTTCTCCTTCGTCATCCGTCGGCTGGATAACGGGGAATGCCTTGGCATGGCCTCGTTTGAAGATGCGGATTCTGTTTCGCCCGAACTCGGCCTTTGGATCAAGGAAAGCGCGCACAAACAAGGTTTTGGAGGCGAAGTCGTAGCCTCACTTGTTGAGTGGGGACACGCAACTCTCGGCAAAGGGAGTTTCACGTATCCAGTAGCCGTGCAAAACACCGCGAGCAGGCGTATTGCTTAGAAGCTTCGTGGCGAGATCATAGGTAACCGCGCGAATCCAAAATATGACTCCGTCGTTTACAGGATCCCCTTCCGTGAATCGACATATTCTCCGTAGACCTAGACTCTCGCATCTCCAGTAGTTGTCCGAAGACACCTGCATGACTGACTGAATCTCAGGCAACCGGCTGGCGCGTAATCGCCGAAGCACTCGTCCACGTGACGCAGGTGCAAGAGCGACTTGTTCTGTACAAAACAGTTCACATCTCGGGCAATGCTATTCGCGGGATCTAACGGACAAAATCGCTACCATAATCGCCTGAGTAGTAAGAATAGAATGTTTTAATGCGCGTGCGGCCAGGATCAGTGCGCTACTGTTCTTGATCTGCGTCGGCAACCGCTTTTGTGCTGCGAGATAAGCAAACGATCACAAATCCAACCGTGAGCCAGTCGATGCTTGAGTCATGCCGCAAAGCGCGTACCGGAGAGCAGAGTTTTCCCAGGTGTCAAGACGGCCTCCTCTCGAAAGATTTTGCGGATAGCCTCAATGGGCGGATGTGGCAGTCAGATATTGGGCGCCCAAACGGGATCAGCCGCCCGCATACTTCCAGCTGACCTGAACCACGTGAATGCCCTGCTTCCGCCAGGCGTCGATTTTGGCTTTCGCAGCTGCGTCAGCATTCTTGGGATCGACCTGCGCGCAGGTCACCGAAATCGCTCCCCTGTCGCCGGATTCGCCGACATAGCGCCGGAAGTCCTTCGCCCATGGTTCTTCGAGCATCGTGACCTGGTCAACGGGGGGTACATGGAAAACCGCGCTCACGGTAATGCCGTGCGAACTGGAAGCGGTATAGCAAAACATGTAGGTTCCGCCGCGGCTGTCTGAAGACGCTGAAGAAGAGGAAGGCGCAGTCGAGTGACTGCGGCACCCCACGCAAACGAGCGCCGAAGAGAACATTAGCTGTAACGCGGCCCGCTTCAAGAACTTTTTCATGTTCTCATCTCGATCGCCGTTCAACGCGATCGTCACATCGTCGGGGCCTTTTGCTGTTGCGCAGTCTTCATCTGCTGCTGTTGTTTCGCAGCGGCCTGAGCCTCCGCATATTGCTGTGCGGCAACCCCATCACGGAACTGGAGCGATTTCTCGCCGAGATATATGAAAATCTGAGGGGCAACGGGCACGCCTTGTATGGCGGCTCCCGGCAGTATCTGCACGGTGACAAAGACACCGCGATTACACAGATTCGCCTCGAGTCTCGGCAGTATTTGCGCCATCGGGGTTGCTCCAGGCAGTTCAAAGCCTCCCGAATGGGCGCAATCCGCGGGACTCCAGTTCGAGGGGCCCTCGGGATTGATCGGCTGCCCCTGCTCGTCATAGGCCCACGTCATGATGGGCGCTTTGACCGAGGCCAGTTCCTTGCCGTATTTCTGTCGGAGCGAAGCCACGACGTTATCCATGGTCGGCGGCGTGCTGGAACCTGAGTTGATGGTTCGGTTGATCCCGATCACCTGCGCAGGATTCGGCGGCGGGCTCAGAGTAACGTCCATGTCGTCGCACGATGCGGTGCAGTTCTGGATATTTTGGCCGTCGATATGGCTGATCCAAACTGTGCCGTCCGCTTGCTTGTTGGAAGTCGTCGTAAGCAAATTAGCCGGGTAGAGTTTCTTCATTACGGCCAAGGCCTGGTCCTGCCTCATCCCCAGATGAACGCCGTTCGTGTCTGGCAGCTTCGCGGCGTCGATACCGCCTGGAGGGGCCGCTGGAACCCCGGCGGACAGGGTCTGTGCCGACGCACGCAGGCCGGCAAGACCAGATGCCGCGAAAAGCATCCCAGCCAGAGTCCTCAGCACCCACCGAGTGATGATTGCCGCTTGGCCTGCTGTCATGGTCCAACTCCTTTGCGGGTGAATTTCACACAGATCTGCCTAGAACGTCGGCGCTGCCTGCTTCTGGGCGTTTTTCAATTGCTGATTGGCGTTTGCTTTTGCGGCTTGCCTGAGGTAATTCTCGGCGGCAAAGGCGTTCCTCATGTCCTGGGCAGTTTCCATGATTTTCACCTCGATCCCAGCGGAGACTCCACCGGGCTGGCCTATGATCTGGGCCTTCACCACGATGCCCATCATGCATCTGGCGCTGACGATTCTGTCGATTTCCCGCTGTGCGACCATCGTCGCGGAAATGCCGAGGGTGCTGGTAATCCGGTTAGGGTTGGGCGGGGGAAATCCCTGCTGCGAGATTATGGTCATCCCACACTGTGACGAGGCCTTGGGGAGCGGCGGCAGCGGCTTGCCCTGCTCGTCAAATGCCCAGGTAAGCGTCAGCGGCGGATACTCGACGAAATTCGGCCCATATTTCTGAATCGCCGCGTTCCTGAGGGTGTCCGACGCCGGTTGGTCGACAGCATAGGTAACTGTTCGATCCAATTCGACCGCCAACTTTTCCGGAGGGCCGCTGAAAAGCGCAAAAAACGTGTCCGAGGATTGAGCGCCCCCAGCCGGATTTGGCTTCCCGTAAGCTACATTCGAGACGAAGAGCGGGTCGTTTGTGGGCACGTATTTGCTATATGCGGGGTTGCACATCGGAATCGGCGCAGATCCCTGCTGGCCGCAATTCTTGCGGTCGATCGGATAGAGATCATTGAGTTGTTTCACCACCTGGTCGGTGGGCGTGCCGATGTGAATGCCGAGGATATCTGGCAGCTTGGAGGGATCAAGGCCTCCCGGAGGCGCAGGAGGAACTAGCGTGCTCTGGTAGACGATGGAGTCCGCAGGCATAGGCGTAGTGTTGGAGGAAGGGGTGGCGGCCATCTGCGCCGGACCGGCCGTCGCTAGCGCGGGAGCGCTGACGGGAGTCCCGGCCGATGCCGGTGGATTGGCGGCGGCGCTTAAGGACGGCGGCGGGCATGGATTGGCGGATGCGGCAGCGGTCGAAGCCGACTTCTTTTTGAATAGTGCACCGAGCTGTTTTCCCGCGTTCTGCAGATTCTGCTTCTCGGCTGCAAGCACTGAAGTCGCTTGTCCAGTCGAGCCATTTCCCGTGGTCGCCGGGCAGGGCGTTTGCGCGGCATTTTGGGTGTTCTGACCATCCACGGAGAGAGAAAATGCCAGAGCGCAAGCTAGCGCCCACAGAGAAACAAGCTTCTGGGGATGAGAGGCAAAATTCTGCACAGCGACCTCCGAGAGATATCTTGTTATGCTTGACGCATTCGCTTTTCCCCCACAGAATCTAGTCCCGGCTTGATATGGCGTCCTGACGAAGTTATCAAGGAATTCTCAAGGATGTAAGCCTATGTCCATCAGCGACTTGTTCCAGGGACTCACGGAGACATCGGACCGTCTCTGGCTGTTCGCCGAGTGCGAATTCGATGAGACGAGGCTCGAACTTCGCGTTCACGGTTCACCTGTCGAGCTGGAGCTCAAGCCGCTGGAGGTCTTGCGGATCCTCCTGCATCGAGCAGAGGAAGTGACGAGCAAGGAGGAACTCCTCGAATCTGTTTGGCCGGGCCTGACAGTCGTTGACGGTTCGCTAGCCACCGCGATTTATAAACTGCGCAAGGCCCTTGGTGACGAAGACTCCACGATCGTGAAGACCGTTCAGCGCGTGGGTTACCGCATGGGCGTCAAGGTACGAAACGTGCCGATTGCGCCTTCGATTACCAAAGCGCCCCTAAAACTCGTCGAAGGAGCGTCCGTGCCCGGACGCGAGCATTGGCGCCTTGTGCGTGCGCTCGATGCCAAAGACAACGGTACGGTCTGGTTGAGCCGTAACCCTAAGACCCAGGAACTGAGAGTCTTCAAGTTTGCGAATACCGATGCGCGACTGAAAAGTCTGAAGCGCGAAGCTACCATTTTCCGGTTTCTCCGCCAAAGCCTGGGCGAACGTGAGCAGTTTGTTCGTGTTTTTGAATGGAACTTCGAGACGCCGCCATATTACCTCGAAAGTGAATTCGGTGGGCAGAACCTGTCCGAGTGGGCGGCATCGGAAGCGGGCCTTGCGCGAACGACGCGCGAATCCCGTGTTCGCCTCGCAGCTGAAATCTCACGTGCTGTGGCCGATGCGCATGCAGCCGGCGTGATTCACGCCGACTTGAAACCATCCAACATCCTGATCTCACCCGGACAGAACAGCGATTGGCATGTGAAGGTGTGCGATTTCGGAAGCGCACTTCTCCTTGAGCCAGGACAGTTGTCGCGAATGGGAATCACCAATTTCGGATTCACCCGCACGACTGAAACCGCCTCGTCGATGACCGGAACGGTCCCTTATCTTGCTCCGGAGGTGCTCTCTGGACAAGCGCCCACCGCCGTCTCCGATGTGTACGCGCTTGGCGTCATTCTCTATCAAATCGTGGTAGGCGAATTGCGAAGGCCCCTGTCTCCCGGCTGGGAGGCGCAGATTGATGATCCACTTCTTCGGGAGGATATAAGCGAGGCCGCGTGCGGCGACCCCGTACTCCGAATGAAGGATGCCGCAACGCTGGCAGAGCGGCTTGAAAGACTTGATGAGCGCAGAGTGGAGCGCTCAAAGCTTGAGGACGTGAGGGCGCGCGAGAGCCTGGCGGCACATAGGCGGGAACGACTTCGTGCAAGTAGGCCCTGGATGATTACGGCCGCCGCTGCACTCGTACTTGCGATTCTGGTTGTAGGATTCACACTTCGGCGAACGAATTCTTCCGGTTCTCCAAAGGGAGCGGTTGCGATCCTCCCGTTCAGGAACGACAGCCAGGACAGCACGCTTGGGTTTCTGAGCTTCGCATTGCCCGAGGAAATCGAAACCCAGCTCAACTTTGCCCTTTCGTTGCCGATCAGGCCTTTTTCGTTGACAAATAAATACACTTCTAATGATCGCGATCTTCGTTCTATCGGACGCGATCTGCGGGTATCGAAAGTCGTAACGGGCAGCTACCTTCTTATGGGAGACAGTCTTGCCATCACCCTGGAAGTCTTCGATGTTGATTCCAGCCGCGTGCTTTTACAACGCAAGACGTCCGTCCCACGGAACGATCTTCGCGCCATGGAGGGGCAGCTTGCCGGACTGACCCGGACCGAACTTGCCCCTGCCCTGGGCGCAACTGGAACGACCACCGATGTAGAAGCGCACCCCCTGAATGAAGACGCGTATGAGTCCTATCTGCATAGCTTCGCGTTCCCTTACGGTTCGGCTGCCGTGAACAGACAGGCACTCGCATTACTGGAGAAGTCGGTTCAGGAGTTTCCGGATTATGCGCCGGCCTGGAAGGAATTGGCACAACGGGAATACTCCGACTTTCGGTATGGGGATGGCGGAAGGACCGCAGAGCAACACTGGCTTTTCGATCTCAATCGCGCTTTGGAACTCGATCCCGGTAATGTCGATGTCTCGGCATCCTTGGTGGTACATCATGTGGAAACCGGTCAGAATCACGAAGCATTTTTGATGGCCAGTGACTTGGTCCGCCACCGGCCAGATAAGGCTGCTGCTCACTTTGCGTTGGCTTACGTGCTTCGATATGCCGGCTTCTTGCAGGAGTCGGCAAAGGAATGCGACGCAGGTTTCGCCATCGATCCAGTCGGAATGCGGTCCTGCGCCGTAGTGTTCATTGAGCTCGGCAACTATCCACGAGCGGAAGACTTCATCCACATCGACCTGGGAACAGAGTGGGCCAACGCGCTATCCATCCACGCGTTGGCGAGGCAGGGACGGCTTTCGGATGCCCTCCAGATTGACGAACCACATATCGAGGGGTGGGAGAGCTTCAATCTGCTCGAAGGCTGTCTCAGACACGAATCATCCAATCAGATTGCAGAATTGGCGAAGCGGGTGAGCACGTCTTCCGATTCGGAGACAAACTACTTCTCAGCTATGCATCTGGCTTACTGCGACCAAGAACGTGCCGCTTTGGAGATGCTGCGACGCGCCATCGATGGTGGATATTGCTCTTATCCGGCGCTCGATTCCGAGCCGTTCTTTGACACCATTCGCCACAATCCGGAGTTTCAGTCTGTCCGAAAAGCCGGCATGGACTGCCAACGCGACTTCGCCGCTCGTAGTAGTGCCCAAAACTGACCCCCGATGTCGAAGTGCTCGTCATCCTTGAATTTGAAGCCACTGTCGATCCAAACCATCCCGATAGATTGGAGGGTTCTACAAATTCAAAGTCAACCGATGGAGCGGTTCCGAACAGTTGGCGCTTATCTGGTGGGGTGTATCAATGCTCGTTTCCTGTCTCCATTGACCCGCGTGGCGTCAGCCGAAAGACTGCCAATTCGACTTCGATTTCGGCGATGCGCTGAACAAGGAGTTGACGAAGGAACGCGACAGCATCTGAATCTTCGCAATGTTCCAAACTCTGCAGGGTACCGCGAAGAGATGAGAGCCGCTCACGGGAAGATGGTCTGCTGAAGTCCATATCGGATTCTTCGATGAGCTTCCCTGGTAGAACGGGTCCGCTTGGTAACGCGTGGGGTTACGGTGGTGAACCTGGATCTGGTTCTATATAACTGACAACAAATCGGATAGTGGGTATTTATATGCCAACCGAAGTGATCAGAGAAACCCGATAGTGCCCGGCACGCAGGAAGGAGAGCGACGGCGGCGGCAGTTCTGCCCGTCGCCACCGGCGATTTGGATGGTTGCTCGTAGCCGGGTGGCCTTTCCCATAACACCCGAGGGAAACCTCAAGTCTACGCATTCAGGAAGCGGTTCAGCGGAGGGCCAGCAATCTTGCGAAGTGGCTGGGCACTGTGGAGGTAGATACGCCTCAGGTTTTGAGCGCCATTGGTCTTCCCTGACATGAGCAGCCCGGCACGGTGGGGCGTCAGCGTTTCAACAGCGGGCGTGCGTAACGCACCGGGATAGCAAAATTAGAGCCGCCAAAGTCACGCAGGATTGCAAAATTGATCCCGATGACTTGGCCCTGATCATTGAACAGAGGGCCGCCGAATCCACCGGAGGTTGTCTGCGCATCATAGACAATCTTGTCCTTCAGAACATCTCCGATGTGCCCCTGCGTGACCAAAGGCTCAATCAAGTGACGGCGTGCGAGTTCTTCTATTACCTGCTTGGAATCGCCCTGCGACGAGGCCGCGATCGCCTGCAGGGTCGTACTACCCGTCCGGGCGAGAATCGCATCCACTCCAGTCGGATAGCCGAGCAACACTACCGCGGCGCCTCCGACCGTCGAGCCATGGCCATCAGCCAACGCAACGTGTTTGAGCCCCACTCCCGCAATGTTGCCCTTAACCACTGCGAGGTCGGCATCGGGAGAAATCGCCACGGTCGTAATCGACAGGCCATGCGGGATTCGGGGGAAATACGCTGTCATTTCCTTGATCACCGGTTCGACACCTTGATCTAGCATGTCCTTCATGTCATCATTCTGCCACCACGGTTCAGCAACGTGGTGATTGGTCAGAATCTGGCCGTCATCGGATGCAAGAAACCCTGTCCCGAAAACATCCACCTGAACTTCCGGACCGCTCCCCGTAAGGCTGAGTAGAGGATTGTTGGCTTTGTCGGTCGTCGGCTCCCCTTCGCTTGTCATCTCCAAATAGCGCAGCTTCGATCCGGTCGCGCGATCGCGGAAGGTTAGCGTGACGTGTATGAGGCATACGCTGGGCTCATATTCGTTGATAATCGTATGCGCTACGTTGCCCTCATTCTCGAGTTTCTCAAGGCGTCCTTCAACTCTCGCGATTTGGCTTTTCAGCTCAGTGGTGTTGTCCACCTGGTCGCCAACCGTCGAGGAAGTGTCATCCTTGTTCGCTCGTAGAGGCGGTTGTGTCGCGCTGGTCGCAGTCGCGCCGGCCGACTGGCTTGCGAGGCTCTGGTGTGAGCGCTCTATCAGCTTTTGCTGGGACAACGCACCGCTCTGCATATGCGTAATGGCCGCGTAGACCCTGACATCCTCCGCATGCCCTCGGTGATAGAGTGCCAAAGAGGTCACGCCAACGAAGATGAGGACAAGAACGACGGAAACCGCGCCGGCAACAAACGTCCGCCGTTCCTTGTTGACCGCACTCACCACACGCAGGCTCGCTTTTTTGCTTTCTGCAATGGTGTGGTTCCGTTCGGCGAGTTCCTCCGCATCCTGTTTGCTGCGAAGTTGAGTGCGTATTCGCGAAAGCAACTCGGCAGGATCGAAGGGCAGTGACAACGCATCATCGGCTTGGAGATCGAGGCCGCGTGTACGCTCCGCCGAGTTTCCGTGGAGCAGCATTACGACCTTGATTCTTCGGGTCTGCTTCGAGCCCTTGATTTCCGAGAGAAGGTCGCAACAATCGAGTTGTGGCGGATCGGCTCCAAGAATGACGAGGTCGGGTTCGAAAGCCAGAACGGCTTTCATTCCTTCGCGATAATCCGTTGAGACCTCGTACCCTGCCTCACCCAGTACCGCGAGAAGCGTCAGTTTCAGACTCTCGTCCGGTTCAACGACCAGGATTTTCCCGGTTTGCTGGCCCATATGATCTCTCTCTCCAGATAGATGCAGCGCAGAATGGCCCGGTCTCACCGAAATCTCCCGGTCATCTTCTCATCCGGCAATCTCAGCCAAAAGGCCGACTTGACGAGATCCTTCCTGAATTGCGCGCGTTCTCTATCTGCACACTTCAAAGCATGGCAACGCTGACGCTATCCCCAGGCTTGAGGCTCTTCTGCGAATGCACCATGTTCGCGCCATCGCGATCGGGAACGGTACTGCTTCTCGCGAGACCGATGCTTTCGTCCGCGACTTTCTTCGCGAAAACGGTATCGATGGAATTTTCTCCGTTACCGTCAGCGAGTCAGGCGCCAGTGTTTACTCAGCCTCCGACATCGCGAGGCAGGAGTTCCCCGATCTTGACCTGACGGTGCGAGGTGCTATCTCCATTGCCCGCCTGCTGCAGGACCCGCTGTCCGAGCTGGTGAAAGTCGATCCCAAATCGATTGGCGTGGGCCAGTACCAACATGATGTCGATCAGCGTCAATTACAGGAATCATTGGAGAACGTGATCGAGAGTTGCGTGAATCGGGTCGGCGTTGGCCTGAAGGAAGTACTTCCAGCGAGCCACCAGAAATCAGAATCTGTATGACCTCGCCGTACTGATTCGAAATCAAGGAATGAGACCAGAAGAAGTCTTGTCGCTACGCAAGGAAGACGTCAACCTTGATAGACGTCAGCTTCACATTCGCCGGGGCAAAACAAAGCTGCACGGCGTACGCTCGACTTGACGGCAGAGTCGCTAAGCGTTCTAGCAGCTCGGTGTGAAAAGGCCGCTATTTGGTTGTTTCCGTCCTACAGGAAGAGTGGGAAACACATCAGGCGTATGAACCATGCGCATGACACAGCGTGCCGAGGAGGCAAAGGCAAGGCCGCCCTGACCTTCGTGCTTTACGATTTTCGGCACACGTTCGCGACACGCATGGCGGAAGCAGGAATTGATCTCCCAACGTCGGACGCGATTTTGGGTCACAGCTCCATTCGCATGGTGGACAAGTACATCCATCCAACGGCATCGCACAGAAAATCGGCGATGAAGACGCTGGAGATGGTCTTGTCAGCCATCGAACCCATTCCATCCGTTTCAGGTCGTCCAAACTGACGGTCCGGAAAGAGTCCGACTTCCAGCCCAATTTCGCCCCATTTTCGCCCATCCAGCACGAACGAGAACGAAAGTAGAAACTGCTGTTAAGTCGTTTGAGAATGGCTATTTGTGCTGGGAAGTT
>CAVZDT010000013.1:0-410473 GCA_963774175.1 uncultured Acidobacteriaceae bacterium | reverse complement strand
TGCGGCAGCGTCTCAGGCCTCAATCGCAATACTTACTTACTTTCTGATTCTGCGGAAAGCGAAAGGTGGAATATGACAGACATTATTCGAAAGGTCTTGATAATCGGACTGGTAGCTGCCGGTACACCGCTTTTATGTCTTGCACAACAGAGTGCTCCCGATCCGTCGGCATCAGATCAGAGGGCTACCGAGGATCCAGCACCAGCCGCAGACAAAACCGCTGCGGCGCCGTCCGCGGCAAAACGAGATCTCAAACCCACCGTCGAGCAGCAGATTGAAGCTCTCAAGAACCGCATCGATGAGTTGGAAACTGAAGTGAAGGCTGCCCATGCAGCCGCCTTGGCAGATAGCACGGATGCAGCTGCTCTCAAGACCGCCGAGAAGGCCCTGGTAGCCGGAAGTGGCACGGTGCCCGCGCAACCCTCTTCGCCTCCGGCTCCAGTTGCTGGCAGTTCCACCGCTCCCGTACAGGAACCTACACCAGCTGCCGCGGCAGCGCCAAAAGAGATCAGCGCGCAGACGACCACCAAGGGCGAGCCATTCCCCGGCGACTGGACCTGGCTCAACAGCAATGGCCACGCGTCGACAGTCCGATGGCCACCAAGTACTTCACGCCCGAGTTTCGGGCCGACGCCAACTACACGCTGGACTACAACCACCCCGAGGACGACACCCTGGGAGGGTCAACAGAGACTTTCCGCTCCGACGAGTGGCAACTTGAGCAGATCAGCGTCGGCGGTGACATCCGCATCAACAACGTGCGCGGACGCATCCTCACCATGGATGGCCTGTTCGCAACGACCACCGTCCGCAACGACGGAAGCCCTAACCGTGGCCAGTGGGATCTGGCTGGTGCCTACAAGTATGTCTCCGAGGCATGGGGCGGCTATCACTGGGATGTGGCGCACGGCCTGAACGTGGATGCCGGTATCTTCGTTTCCTACATCGGCCTCTTCAGTTACTACAACTTCGATAACTGGACTTATCAGCCTTCGTTCGTTTCCTCGAATACGCCATGGTTCTTCAACGGTCTTCGCATCCAGTACTTCCCGACAGCGAAGCTGAAGATCGAGCCGTGGATCATCAATGGCTGGCAGTCGTACGCGCGCTTCGGCAGCAAGCCCGGCCTGGGCGGACAGATTCTCTGGCGTCCCAAACCATACCTGGACTTTGTCTGGAACAACTATGGCCTGGGTGAAGACGACTCAGCGAATCTTGGCCGCTCGCGCATCCATGCCGACTACAGCGCACAAGTCAAGGTCTACGACAAGCCCGACAAGCTGCTTGACAAGATTGCATTCACGGTCACCGGCGATGCCGGTTGCGAATACGGCGGCGGCCCTGTCTCCTTCGCCACGTCGGATGGCAAGCTGGACCCGAAGGGCCTCTCGCCAGAGAAGGGCACCACCAATACTTACAACGGCGGCGTTGATTGCCACGGCTCGAAAGACGGCAGGCCGAAGCAGGCCTTCACTGGCTGGATGATGTACAACCGCTACTGGTTCAAGAACGATCTCTACGCGGTTACGCTTGGCGGCGGCCAGATGAACAACCCCGGCCGCTACCTTACGCTGCTGCCGCCCATCAACGGCGCCACGGCCATTACCGGCACTCCGTACTACACCGAGAACGCCGGTGATCGCGCGCAGATGCACGACGGAACCATCACCTTCGACTACATGCCCAGCCAGTTCATCACCTTCCGGCTGGAACAAGGCTATCGCTACTCCGACACGCCTTACTGGACCGGCCGCGGCGGCATCACGCCTCCGGGTGGAAACAACGGCTCAGCCGGCGCAGTACGCCTGCGCCACCGGTTCGCCCTCCGGTTTCGGCTATGGCACACAGAATCTTTACAACGCAGAACTGGCTTGCGGCGCTGGAGGCGCAGCCGGGACACCTGCCGGCCTCAACTCCATCTGGTGGCCGGACCTGCGCACCAACCAGACGGTGAGCACGATCGCGATCATGGTCCGGTTCTAAGCGCGAATTGCCGCTGGCGCATAAGAGCGATGGTCGAGCAGCATCGGAGATCCTCCTCTCCGATGCTGCGCCCGGGCAGCGATTGACCAGCAATGCCATCGACGCCTAAAGAACACTTGGAAAGGTTGATGTTCTTCACTCGAGGAATGGAAGATACATGAAACGGAGTGCAGTCGGAGTTCTCGTCTTTGTGTCAATCGCAGTCCTGCTTTCTGTCCTGGCGGGGTGCAGCGAGAAGCAGGCCGATGCAGCGGCAGAAGCGCCACCCCCGGCCAAGGTGATTTCCGGAGTGGACGTTACCTTTTTCGCGGTCGAGCATCCGGAGCAGTATCCGATCGTAACAGCGACCGAATACCAAGCCCCGTCGCAATTGTCCGTAACCGGCACTGTATTTCCGGACATCTCGCGAACTGTTCCGGTGATTTCGCTTGCCTCCGGCCGCGTTGTGGACATCCGCGCTCGCCTCGGCGACACAGTAAAGAAGGACCAGCTCTTGCTGCGTGTTCGCAGCGACGACATTTCGGGAGGCTTCGACGCCTACCGCAAGGCCGTCTCCGATGAACTCCTTGCGCGCAAGCAATTGGATCGAGCCAAGCTGCTGTACGAGCACGGCGCCATAGCGCAGCAAGACCTGGAGGTCGCGCAAGACGCCGAAGACGACGCCAAGACCACCCTCGATACCGCGACCGAGCATCTTCGCCTGCTCGGCAACGATCCCGATAATCCGAAGGGAATTGTCGATATCGTCGCCCCGGTCTCGGGCGTGATCACCGATCAGGAAGTGACGAACGCGGCAGTCGTGCAGGCCTACTCTACGCCGAACCCATTCACGATTTCGGATTTGACCACCGTGTGGATCGTCTGCGACGTCTACGAAAACGACATGGCCAATGTGCGCGTCGGGCAACCCGCCGACATCAAGCTGAACGCCTATCCGGACAAAGTTCTCAAGGGCACGATCAGCAACATCGGCTCGATTCTCGATCCGAATATCCGCACGGCGAAGGTTCGTATTGAAGTGGCCAATCCGGGCGAAATGATGCGGCCGGGCATGTTCGCCACGGCCACTTTCTTCGGCAAGGAGAAGCAGACCTACACGTCTGTCCCGGCGTCCGCGATCGTGCATCTGCACGATCGCGATTGGGTCTTCATCCCCGTGCAAGGGAAGTTCCGGCGGATCGAGGTCGTCGAGTGGCGAACAGTTGCCGAACAACATGCAGGAGATTCTGTCCGGGCTGCAGCCGGGCCAGCAGGTCGTGACCAACGCGATCAATCTCCAAAATGCAATCGACAATGAATAACGCGCGACTCCGGGGCTCGAGGAAGAAACCATGATTCGCAAACTCGTAGATTTTGCTCTGAATAACCGGTTCGTGGTGCTGGCGATTGGGTTGCTATTGCTCGGCTGGGGGGCGGTGTCCTTTCACAACATGCCCGTCGAGGCCTATCCGGACATTGCCGACAATTACGTGAACATCATCAGCCAGTGGCCCGGGCGTTCCGCCGAAGAGATGGAACAGCAAGTATCGGTTCCCATCGAAATTCAGATGGTCGGGATTCCGCATCTCACGACGGTGCGATCGGAGTCGATTTTTGGTCTTTCCCTGATGACGCTGATCTTCGACGACTCATCCATCAACGATTGGAACCGCCAGAAGGTGCTGGAAAGGCTCACGCAGGTCAGCGTGCCGCCGGGCGTGCAGCCTCAAATCGGAACGGACTGGAGCATCACGGGCCAGATCTACTGGTACACGATCCGAAGCACGAATCCGGCGTACGACCTGATGAATCTGAGGAGCATCGAAGACTGGACTCTGTACAAGCAATTCAGGAAAGTTCCCAACGTCGTGGACGTGAGCGACTTCGGCGGCACCGCGCGCGAATATCAGGTGCGCGTCGACCCGAACAAGCTCATCTCGTACGGATTGAGCATCAGCCAGGTGGAGCAGCAGCTGGCCAATCAACAACGTCAACGCCGGCGGCAGCTTCGTCGAAGAGGGCTTGCAGCAACTGAACGTCCGCGCGCTCGGACTTTACCGCAACGTGCAGGATATCGAGAACACCGTACTGACGACTACGAATGGAGCGCCAGTTCGCGTAAAGGACATCGCGGTCGTCGAATGGGGCCCCAGAATTCGGCTGGGGCACATGGCCAGAGCCGATCATCGTCCGGACGGCGTCATTGTCGATGAGCCCGACGTCATCCAGGGCGGCGTGCTGATGCGCAAGGGGGCCGAAGAAGGCCCCACGCTCGACGGGATTCACAAGAAGGTGGACGAGCTCAACAATCACATCCTGCCCGAAGGTGTGAAGGTCATTCCCATGCTGGACCGCAGCGATCTGCTTCATTTCACCCTGCACACGGTGCTGCACAACCTCGGCGAGGGGATGATCCTGGTTACGATCATCCTGCTTCTTTTCCTCGGCAATGTTCGCGCGGCCTTGATTGTTGCGGTGACGATTCCGTTTTCCCTGTTGTTCGCCTCGATCTTTCTGAATTTGAGCAATATTCCCGCAAACCTGATTTCACTTGGCGCGCTCGATTTCGGAATGGTCGTGGACGGCGCCGTGGTGATGGTGGAAAACATCGTTCGCCACCTGAGCCGCGAGTTTGGCTCCAACGCAGTCAATCGGACAGCAAACCAACGGTCAGTCAAGCGGCCGGCAAACACTTCCCAAGTCCGTCTCCGCCGTGATTCGCGAGGCGTGTCACGAAGTTCAGCGGCCGGTTTTCTTCGCCATCGCCATCATCATCACCGCCTACATGCCGATCTTCACGCTGCAACGAGTCGAAGGGCGTTTGTTCCGGCCCATGGCCTGGACCGTTGCCTTCGCACTTCTCGGCGCCATGACGTTCTCGATCCTGATCGCGCCGGTGCTGTGCGCCATCTTCTTCCGCAATGGCGTCAAGGAATGGCACAACCCGGTCATGGTTTTTCTCACCAAGCGCTACCGGACCAGCTCGCGCTGGGCCATCGAACATCGCGTGGTTGTACGTCGGCGTTGGCGTGGCTTCGTTGGCCGTCGCACTTTTCCTGACGTTCAGCGGAATCATTGGCTCGGAGTTCCTGCCGCATCTGGACGAAGGCGCCATTTGGGCGCGCGGCGCGATGGCGAACAGCATAGGCGAGACGGAAGGCACGCGCTTCACTCAGCAATCCCGCTATATCTTCGCCTCGTTCCCCGAGGTCACCAAGGTCGTCTCGCAAGCTGGCGCGCCCGACGATGGAACCGACACGGGAGGATTCGGCAACACGGAATATTTCGTCGACTTGAAGCCCAAGGACCAATGGCGGCCCGTCTTTCATCAGAATAAAGAGGAGCTGATCGCCGCGATGGATCGCGAGCTGGAGAAACACCCGGGGGCTTTCTGGAATTTCTCCCAGCCCATTGAGGACAACGTGGATGAAACGATGACCGGCACGAAAGGCGGACTGGCTGCCAAGCTTTACGGGCCGGACCTGGACGTTCTCGAGCAAAAGGGCGAAGAGATCAAAGAAGTTATGTCCAAGATTGACGGGGTCAAGGATCTGGGAATTCAACGCGATACGGGCCAGCCGAATATCGATCTCACCGTTGACCGTCAGGCGGCTGCGCGCTTTGGCATCAATGTGGCCGATATCCAGGATGCAATTCAAACCGCGGTCGGCGGTAATCCTGTCAGCCAGGTCCTGCAGGGAGAGGCAGTCTACAACGTGGTCGTGCGCTATCAGAAACCGTATCGCGATACCAAGGAGGCTATTCAGAATATTCGACTGCTCTCTCCCTCAGGTGAGCGCGTCTCGCTGGCTCAGGTGACCAAAGTCCAGGTTCGCGATGACGCCTACGACATCTACCGGGAAGACGGTTCCCGCTACGTGGCCATCCGCTTTGAAGTTCGCGGGCGCGATCTGGGCACCACGGTCCGGGAAGCCATCGACAAGATCGCCAAGAATGTGCAACTACCGCGTGGCTATCACCTCGAATGGTCGGGAGAATACGATAGCGAAAAGCGAGCCGAAACCAGGCTGGCCCTCATCGTTCCCCTGACCGTCTTTTTGATCTTCATCATTCTCTACACCATGTTTCGTTCCTTCAAATGGGCGCTGCTGATTCTCGCCAACGTGGCCATGGCTCCCGTTGGAGGCTTGCTCGCTCTGCTTGTGACCGGCACATACTTCAGCGTATCTTCCGGTGTCGGCTTCCTGGCGCTGTTCGGCGTCTCGGTTCAGACGGGCGTCATCATGCTTGAATACATCAACCAATTGAGAGCTCGTGGCTACACCGTTGCAGATGCCGCTGTCGAGGGCGCGGTCTTGCGGCTGCGGCCGATCATGATGACGATGCTGGTAGCTACTCTGGGACTTCTTCCGGCGGCGATGTCCCACGCCATTGGATCCGACTCGCAGCGCCCATTCGCCATTGTCATTGTGGGGGGACTTGATGGCCGCTCTCGCGATGAGCATCTTCCTTCTGCCCACCCTGTATGTCTGGGTGGCGAGAGACGGCGACATGCTGCCGGAACCGGAGACGGGGGTGTCCTTGAGCACTAATCCCTGTTTAACGCGAATCCTCTCTGCGTCGTCCCGAAAGGTTATGGCAGTTTCGGACTTCTGCTCGTTACATCGCAGCTAGTGTCAGCGCAAACTAGTTTGAGCTGGGAGCAGGTGAAGGCGAAGTTCGAAGCCGGTGAACCCGGCGCTGAAGGCCGACGCCGTCAACGTGGACGAGATGAAAGCCGAGGAGATCACCGCGTTCCTCCGCCCAAACCCGCAATTCACCCTGGCCACGGACGGAACTCAGTTGCTTCGGCACAGTGGCGTCTGGCAGCCCCTGGCCGGGCACGCACTCACAGCACAACTTCAGTTATCTTCATGAGCGCGCTGCACAAGCGCGAACTGCGCCTGGAGAGCGCCAAGGAAGGCACCAGCATCACCCAGATCCTGCATGACGATCTGAACCGCAACATGATGTTCGCCCTCCGCACTGCCTTTGTGCAAACGCTTCAGGCCAAGTACGTGCTCGATCTGGCCAGGGCGGATCTGGAGTACTACGACAAGATCATCGACATCAGCCGCGAACCGCTTCGAGCGTCGGCGATCTTGCGCAGATCGATCTTGACCGCATCGAGTTGCTGCGCGTGCAATACGAGTCGGAGATCGAGACAGCCATCGTCAATTTGCGCACCGCCAAGATCCAGCTGCTGCAACTGCTCAATGACCGGACTCCGGTCGACCAGTTCGACGTGACACGGCCCATTCGATTTCACTGATTCCCTCAAGTCCCTCGATGACGTATCGCCAGGCCGCGCTTGACTGCGCGGCCCGATCTGCAGGCGGCGCTGCAGACGCTCCAGCAGTCCAAGACAAATCACAAACTTGCGATCTCCAACGGCTCGACCGATCCAACTTTCAGCGCGTGGTACACCAACAACTCCGTCTACCAATAACCCCAATGACTCAAAACACGCTCGGCGTCAGCGTGAGCATTCCGCTGCGTATCTTCGATCGCAACCAGGGCGAGAAAGAAACGCACGCTCATTGACATCGATCGCAGCCAGCAGGCTAACGGATGCCACACGCGCCCAGGTCTTCAGCGATGTGGACACTGCCTATGAGCTGGTTCGCAGCAACATTGCGTTGCTCAAGCCGTACAAGGCAGAAGTACAACGACCAGGCACTGCGGTGCGCGACACCGTCACCTTCTCCTATCAGCACGGTGGCGCCTCGCTGATGGACTTTCTGAATGCGCAAAGCGATTATCGCCAGGTGCAGTTGGCGTATGCCCAATTGCTCGGGTGCGTATCTGACGGCCGCCGGCCAGCTCAACCTGGCTGTAGGGCGCGACGTAATCCAATGAGGGCTTGCAGCAGGTCAAGGTAGACCGCAAGAGACGCCGTCGTGATAGTGTGATCATTCAATCCAGTGGCGAGGACAGGACATCTCTATGAATCGCGAAGAGGTCAGGGCTTGTATCCAGGAAATTGGTATTTTCCCCGGTCTTCGCTTCGACTCGGCCGATGACGCTTTGTACTGTGCCGAGATTCTCTATAACGCAGGGATTCCCGTGGCCGAAATCACAATGACTGTCCCCGGCGCGATTGAGGTCATTCGCCAGCTTGCGGTCAAGTTTCCTCAAATGGTCGTTGGTGCCGGCACCGTGCTCGACAACGAAACGGCACAACGCTGCCTCGGCGCTGGCGCCCGATTCATCACCAGCACCGGCTTCGTTCCCGACGTCGTTGCCACCACACTCCAGGCGAATGTCGTCGCCATACCGGGCGCGCTGACTCCCACGGAGGTAATCGCATGCTGGAGAGCCGGCGCCGACTTCGTAAAGATCTTCCCCGCCGCCTCCATTGGCGGCGAGCTCTACATACGATCGCTAAAGCTTCCCCTGCCACAGGTGCGGATCATTGCCACTGGAGGGATAAGCCAGCAAACCGCAACCGGCTACATCCGTGCTGGAGCTGCTGCACTGGGCGTTGGCACCGAACTGATGCCGAAAGATGCCGTCGCCAGGCGACAGGAGCATCGGATTCGCGAGCTTGCCCGCAGGTTCCTGGGATTTGTAAGTGAAGGGCGATCGCTCAACACTTAGGGACTCGATATACAAACGGGCCTTCGTACCTTATACGATGACCCATAGTGACTTATAGAAAATCCATATCTTTCAGGCCAACCACGTGTGCTTCATTCTTGCTTCACGCGATGACTCCGATACTCGGGACGACGCACCCAATAAATCCATCTGGTGGGACTTCAAAGCGAGGGCGAACTGGCCGCCAAACGCAGGTCGCGCTCATTTCTTCTTTGTATTTCATTTATGGTTTGTTGATGCCTCTCTGGATACCCTCAACATAAAGGCAGAATACGAGAGCCAGGATCTCTTCGGTCCTTATGAGAATCCCCGACGATGAACAAGAGGGCCGCCGAAGTCGACTTCGAATCCTCGGGGAGAGCCTTGCAGGGTGCTGGATTGTTTTGCTGCTGGGATTCTCTGGGTGGGTCCTGCACTTTAACTCGGCGCCCGTCGGCTTCCTGTTTCTGCTGGTCGTCGTGGGAGAAGCAATTCTGTGCGGATTCTGGCAGGCCACGATGGTTTCAGTGACAGCGGCCCTATGCCTCGATTTTTTCTTCTACCCTCCTATGCTCACGCTGAACATCGCCGATCCCCAGGACTGGGTTGCGCTCGGAGCCTTTGAGCTCAGTGCCCTCGTGGTCAGCCGTGTCTCATCCAGGGAACAGCGCAGCACCCGCGAGGCCACTACGCAGCGTACCGCAATGGAGCAGCTCTACGAGCTTAGTCGCAGCACGTTGCTGATCAATCTGCACCAGCCACCGGGACCGCAACTTGCGCAACTGATTCAGCAAATCTTCTCGGTTGACGCGGTCGGGATCTTCGATGCGAATTCCGGCAAATCCAACGCAGCAGGAGCATGGGGACACCATGAGGCTGATCTCGCCAAGGAATGCTTCTTCCTGCACGCGGACGATGAAGACGTCATGACGCGAACCTACACACGAGTGTTGCGGGCCGGCACAAGCTCGGTCGGTGCAATTGCGATTCGTGGTGTGCTTAGCTCCCTCGTCATGGATGCGTTAGCCTCCCTGGCGGCGATCACATTGGATCGATGCGTTTCATTTGAAAAAGAGAGCCTGATCGAAGCGGCTCATCAGAGCGAACGGCTCCGCGCGGCGGTGCTTGATTCGCTCGCCCATGCAGTCAAGACTCCGCTCACAGCGATACAAACTGCAAGCTCAGGGCTCCGGGAGGTCGGTCCTCTGAACGAGTCGCAAGATCAATTGGTTTCACTCGTCGAGAACGAATCGAATGAGCTCAGTCAGTTGTGTACGCGGCTCCTCCAAACCGCAAAGCTCGAGGCGGAGGAACTTAGTCTGCATCGCGATGAAATCGCTGTGACAGATCTTGTGTCGCGCGTACTCCGAGAACAGTCAGGGCGTATGGGCGGCCATCCCGTCGAGGTGACTTTCCCTGACTCGAGTCTCACGGTTCGAGGAGACTCGGACTTGCTGTCGATGGCCCTCGTTCAATTCCTTGACAACGCCGCGAAGTACTCATTCACAGGCGAGAAGGTGAAAGTGGCAGTGTGGGAAAGCCATGCTGAGGTAATGATTTCGGTGCATAACTTCGGCCCACCGATTCCCATCGCAGACAGAGATCGAATCTTCCAGCGGTTTTACAGAAGCGAAGGTTCAAAGGGCATGGCGCCCGGGACGGGCATCGGCCTTTCCACGGTGAGGATGGCCGCTGAAGCGCATCGCGGCCACACCTGGGTGATAAGCGACGCGGACGAAGGAACGACATTTTTTCTTTCTCTCCCGCAAAATGGAAGGAGATCAAATTGAATCAGAATCAGAGCACCGTGCTGATCGTCGACGACGAGCCATCGATACGGGTCTCATTACGGACCATCCTTTCCGGGATGGGCTTTGACGTCGTGGAGGCGGCTCGGGGAGAAGAGGCCTTGTCCCTGGTTCGCACCGCACAATTTGATGTTGTGTTGCTCGACATCAATATGCCCGGCATCGGCGGAATCGAAGTTTGCCGCCTGATGCGCAAAAACTCTCCGCGTCTTCCGATTGTCATGCTTACTGTGCAAGGCAGCGAGGACCGCAAAGTTGAAGCACTGGATGCAGGCGCCGACGACTACGTCACCAAGCCATTTCAGCTGCGCGAGCTTGTCGCACGGCTTCGCGTCGCTGTGCGCCGAAACGCGATCGACGATGAACAAAACTCTCTCATCATGATCGGAGATGTCCGGCTGGATACCTCGCGGCATCTGGTTCAGAAGAAGGGTCGCGCCGTTCACCTCACCCCAAAGCAGTTCGAACTGCTCCACTTTCTCATGGCAAATGCTGGAAGGCCTGTTCCACATGCGAAGCTACTGAGAACTGTGTGGGGTCCTGAATATGGGAACGAACTGGAATACCTTCGGACCTTTGTGAGGCAGGTGCGGATGAAGATCGAAGATGACCCGGCGAATCCGACCTACCTCCTGACGGAGTCGCACATTGGCTACCGGTTCAGCGAGTCCGTGTAGCAGTGTAGACTCCCATTTCCCGGTCGTGCCTCACTCAACGGGCAAAAGGTTAGATCGTTCCGTCTCGTCAATCGCAGTTGCGTGCTTGCGATACACATTGGCTCGCGCGGAGTAGTCGTGAGATTGAGCTCGATACCGTCTCATGAGTTCCTGTGTGGATGCGAATTGCGTCGGATACGTTCGCGCGTGGTAAGGAAGAGCCGCCAGCCGTTCAAGCTCCTTCAATTGCTCCTGGGCCTTTTGTTGAAGCTCCAATGATTGATAGTCGAAGTAGTCGGCTAGCCGTGTATAGTCTTCTAAGGTTCTCGCATCGCGAATCATATTGTTGACCTCAGTGCGGCTGTACCGGGGCGGCAGGTCAGGCGCATGCGCGTCGAGGAACATCTTGCTGATCCCGCTCTTGCCGGGACCGTGCACTGACGCTTCCTCCGCAACCGCTCCACCACACAGAGCGAATATACCTGCCAGTCCGAGAAGTGCGCTTCCCAATCTCATCGACGTAACTCCCAACAATCGCAGTATCGAAGATGTGGGATGAAGCATGCATAAACCAAACGTGAAGTTACTTGTGCTCGCGCCTCGGCCGTCAGTCGTGACGGGCTGCCGGACGAACCGGCTCCGGGACAGGCCAACCGCGGACAGATGCTGCGGCGCGGGCTTCCTCCAACCAGAAAGAGCATTGGAAAGACGGCATCTCCGCCCAGGAAGAACGGCGGCAAAGGGGGAGTGATCTTCTGTTTCTCTTCCACATCTATCGGAACGACTGGATCGGAGAGGTCGGGCAATTCCAGAACTATCTGATAACGAAGGAGAACGACATCCGTAGACAGTCGTGATTGCGAAGTGAGAAACTTTCTCTCGCCGGGAGAAACGCATTGCTTGTGTGTTCCCCCGTGCGTTCCGGAACGAGGACCATCGATCCCCTATACGCAGTTGAGGTCCTTAGGAGTACTCTCGCTTTGCGCACATCTTTCACCTTGCGGTGCCAAGAAATTGGGTCAATCCGCCTGATCTGGGCATGGGCAGGATTGGCTGGGAGTGTTGGCCTGGCCGCTACCCTCTTCACCGGGTGCCACACCTCGCCAGCCGCAGCGACCGGCAAAACGATTGATTTCAACGAGGACGTGCAACCCATCCTCGCGGCGCGCTGCTTCAGTTGCCATGGGCCCGACCCGGAGATGCGCAAGGCCGGGCTGCGGCTCGATCTGGGTGAGTCTGCGACGAAGAAACGCCCTGGTCGTCCGGATGCGATTGTGCCCGGGCATCCCGAGAAAAGTGAACTGATCAAACGGATCGAATCGCATGATCCGCACTATCTGATGCCGCAGAACCCGCAGGGGGAAGCCAAGCCGATGAGCGCCGGAGAGATAGCCATCCTGAGGGACTGGATCCGCGAAGGCGCAGTTTATCGGCCGCATTGGGCATTTGAGGCTCCCGCACGCCCCGCGGTTCCCGAGGCGAAATCGCATCAGAGTTGGCCGCAAAACCCGATCGACAAATTTGTCCTCGCCAGGCTCGATACGGCAGGACTGCAGCCTTCGCCGGAAGCCGACAATGCCACGCTGATTCGCCGGGTGACGCTCGACCTGACTGGCCTGCTGCCGGCTCCGGAAGAGGTTCGCCGGTTCGAGAGCGACAATTCGCCGAACGCCTACGAGCGGCTGGTCGACAACCTGCTCGCCCGGCCGACCTTCGGAGAACAGCGCGCTCGTTACTGGCTCGACTACGCCCGGTATGCCGATACCTACGGCTTGCACTACGACAACAGCCGCGACATCTGGCCCTATCGCGATTACGTGATCCGCGCGTTCAATAACAACAAGCCGTTTGACCAGTTCGCCATCGAGCAGATCGCCGGCGACCTCCTGTCGGCCAGGGACCTCGATCCGCTCATCGCGAGCGGGTATGTGCGGCTGGGCGAGAGCAGCAATGAAGGTGGCACGATCGCCGAAGAATTGCGCTTCAACATCGCGCGCGATCGCACGGAGGCCTATGGCGCGACATTTTTGGGACTGACTGTCGGCTGCGCGGTGTGCCACGATCATAAGTTCGATCCGACCACACAGAAGGATTTCTACTCGCTCAGCGCCTTCTTCAACAACGTTGACGAGAAGCCATTCAACGGCGACCGACCCGTGTGGGCTCCGGTCGTGCGCATCCCTAAGACCGAGAACCGCGATGCCTATGATCGCGTGTACGCAAGGCGCGGGGAACTTCGTGCCCAGCTCAGATCAATGCGGCTTCGCGAACGGGATCTTGTCAGTTCGTGGCTTGCATCGCACCAGGACCCGCCGCGGCAGGTTTCGACCGACAAGCTGCTCATCCGCCTCCGGCTTGACGAAGACAGCGGAGACGTCCTGCGCAACAGCGCTCCGCACCCGTCGCCGGCGACGTTCAAGACGACCATCGTTGCTCCCGAGTGGGGCGAAACCACCTGGCTGTGGCCGGACTTCCGCATGCAGTCGAACACGCGGGCCGTGCTTGATCGGTCCGGAGATTTTGAATCCAACCAGGCATTCTCCGCCGGCGGCTGGTTCATGTTTCGCTCCGCGCCCTACTTCGCAATCGACGATAAACCAGGCGCAATCATTTCGAAAATGGATACGACCCAGCACAATCGCGGCTGGGATCTCGCGGTGCAGAAAGGCGTAATCACGGTCGAACTGGTCAACTCATCGCCCAGGGACGCAAAGGACAAGAAGCATCCGGAGATGAAAGAAGCGTTCAGCTATCCCTCGCCGCAGAACCTGACCAAGAACGAGCTCGCCGCTTACAAGCCTCCAGAAAACAAGAAATCGCAAAAGAAAGAAGAGAAGAAAAAGGAAGAGAAAAAGCCTGCGAAGAAAGAGCCACCGGACACGACTCCGCTGCTCGCTGTCCGTGTTTCCACCGTCACGCCGTTGCCGACCGACGGCAAATGGCGCCACATCTTCTTTACCTACGATGGCTCGGGGCACGCGTCCGGGATAAAGATCTTCATCGATGGCAATCCGGTGGAGACGGAAGTTGAAACCGATACGCTGCACGGCGAGACTATCCGGACGAGCGCGCCGATGCAACTCGGTTGGCGGTCGCCCGATGCGAATCCAGCGAAGGAACTCCGCTACCAGGACATCCGCCTCTACGGCCGCTCGCTCGCCCCGGACGAGGTTCACCGTCTTCCGTTTGAAGACTATGTGGCGGAGATCGCCACGAAACCGGTTTCGCAGTGGACGGAAGACCAGTGGCATGTCGCCAGTGAGTTTTACCTCAACAATGTCGATTCGTCTTTCCGCACGGCCTATTCGCAAATGAACGCACTCGACGCGCAGCTTGACCAGCTCTCCGTCGGCGGCAACATCACGCAGGTGGCCTGGGAGAAGCCGACGCTCGCATATGCACACGTGCTCGAGCGCGGGAACTACGCAGCGCGCAGGGAACGTGTGGAGGCCAATACGCCGCATTACCTTCCCCCGCTGCCCGCAGGCATGCCGCATAATCGACTGGCCCTCGCGCGCTGGACGGTCAGCCCTGAGAACCCGCTTACCGCCCGCGTCACGGTCAACCGCATGTGGTACGAGCTTTTCGGCACCGGCATCGCCGAGACGACGGAAGACTTCGGCATTATGGGCCAGCGCCCGACAAATCAGCCGCTCCTCGACTGGCTTGCTGTGGAGTTTCGCGAAAGCGGCTGGAACGTCAAGCACATGTACAAGCTGATGGTGATGTCGGCGACCTTTCGACAGAGCGCGAAGTCGACACCGCAACAGCTCGCGAAGGATCCACGCAACCTGCTGCTTTCGCATGGTCCACGCTTCCGCATGGACGCCGAAATGCTCCGCGACATCGCCCTCCAATCCGGTGATTTGCTGGTCGACCAAATCGGTGGCCCGAGCGTGAAGCCATACCAGCCGGCCAACGTATGGGAACAGGTCAGTTATCCCACCAGCGACACACTCATCTATGTGCAGGACCATGGGAAGTCACTCTATCGCCGCAGCATGTACACCTACTGGAAACGCATGGCATCACCAGCAAACATGGACGCCTTTGATGCGCCGGTGCGCGATACGGTGTGTACGCGGCGCCAGCGCACCGACACGCCCTTGCAGGCCCTGGTGACCATGAATGACGTGCAATGGATTGAAGCAGCGCGAGGACTCGCCGAGCGCGTCATTCAAGAAGCCGGTCCTAAACCTGAAGCTCGCATCGATCGCATGAGCGAGATACTCCTTGCGCACGATCCCAAGCCGCAAACTCTGGCCGTGCTTGAAAACTCGCTCAAGCAGATGCAAAAGCACTATGACAGCGATACCAAGGCCGCGCACGCGCTCGTACACGAAGGCGAAAGTAAGCCACCAGCCAACATTCCTGAACCGCAGCTGGCCGCCTGGACGATGATTGCGAACGAAATGCTCAACCTGGATGAAACCCTGAACAAGTAGCCGAGGCAACCAATGAAGCAGCATCCGCTTTGTACCGATTGCGAACCCGAACTTGACATTACGAATCTACCAATTCCCATCGGGCTCAAGCGCGAGTGGTCCGCTGTCGAAACGCGACGCCGTTTTCTCGGCCGTTCGGGTAAAGTACTCGGCTGGGCTGCACTAGCCAGCCTCTTCGGGGAATCAGCATTTAGGGCACGGTCTGCATTCGCCGACACAAAAAGCTCTGTAACCTCGCCCAGACGCAACAACCTCGGCCTGCCGCACTTCGCGCCGAAGGCCAAACGCGCCATTTACCTCTTCATGTCGGGCGGTCCGCCGCAGATCGATCTCCTGGACTACAAGCCGAACCTTGCGTCTCAATATGACAAGGATATTCCGGACTCGGTGCGCGGAAACCAGCAGGTCACCGGCATGACCGCGGGCCAGTCGCGGTTCCCGATCGCGCCATCGCATTGGGGTTTCAAACAATACGGCCAGACGGGAACATGGGTAAGCGACCTTCTGCCCTACACGGCAAAGATGGTCGACGACCTCACCATCATCAAATCGACCAATACCGACGCGATCAATCACGAGCCGGCGATCATGTTTATCAACACCGGCAACATGAACCCCGGGAAGCCGTGTCTCGGCTCTTGGCTTGCCTACGGGCTTGGCAGCATGAACGACAATCTGCCCACATTTATCGTGCTGCAGACGAAGACGAATCCCAAGGAGAATAACCAGCCCGTCTCTTCGCGGTTGTGGAGCAGTGGATTTCTGTCGTCGGAGTACGCGGGCGTAGGGCTGCGCTCAGGCGGCGATCCGGTCCTTTACCTTGCCGATCCGGACGGCGTCGATCGCGAGGTGCGGCGCAAGATGCTCGACGCCGTCGAAGAGATCAACCGCCAGACGCTCGCCGATGTCGGAGATCCAGAAACCAACGCACGCATCGCCCAGTACGAGATGGCGTTCCGCATGCAGACCTCAGTGCCGGAATTGACTGACCTGAGCAAGGAACCGCAGTCCACGTGGGACCTTTACGGCCCGGACGCCAGGCAACCCGGTACGTTTGCCTACAACTGCCTGATGGCGCGGCGTATGACCGAGCGTGATGTGCGGTTCGTGCAGGTCTACAAGCGCGGATGGGATGTCCACGGGGATGTGGTCGGCGTGTTGCCGTCGCTCTGCCTGGAGACAGATCGCCCATGTTACGCGCTGATCACCGACCTGAAGCGGCGGGGTCTGCTCGACGACACGCTGGTGATCTGGGCCGGGGAATTCGGACGCACCGTGTACAGCCAGGGTGGACTCAGTAAAGAGAACTATGGCCGCGATCATCACCCGCGGTGTTTTACTACCTGGATGGTGGGCGGAGGCGTGCGCCCCGGCATTACCTACGGCGAGACCGATGATTACAGCTACAACGTCGTGAAGGATCCTGTGCACGTGCGCAACTTCAATGCGACGATTCTCGCCTGCCTCGGCATCGATCACAACCGGCTTACGTTTGATTTTCAGGGTCTGGACCAGCGCCTTACCGGACCGCAGCCTGCGTATGTTATCAAAGGACTGCTCGCGTGATTGTAGCCGAACGAGTCACGGGGGCGGCTCGCGGCTTCCTGCAACGAATGCGCATCGCGCGATCATCTTGGCTCCAGGTCGTATGCGCCTGCGCACTGCTTGTGGCATTGCCGTTCGTATTTCGGCTGGACGGACGCGCACATGCAGATTGGTTGCAGTTCGTGGGCCGATTTCATCCCGCCTTGTTACATCTGCCCATCGGCCTTATCGTTCTCGTTCCTGTGCTGGAGATTGCCGGGGCAATGCGACCTGCATTGCGCGAGGCAGCTGATTTTGTTCTTCGCGCCGCGCTTGCACTCGCTTTGCCGACGCTTGCGCTCGGCTACATGCTGGCCTACGGCGCCGGCGACACAGGCACGACCGTCAGTCGACATATGTGGGGCGCGATCGCACTATGCGTGGGCCTCATGCTCTGCCTTCTGGTGCGCTCTGCCTGGACAGCGGGCCAGCAGGCATTCCTCTATCCCGTACTGCTCGCTGCAACGTTGCTAACTCTTTTGTGGATGGGGCACGAGGGTGGCTCCATCACGCACGGCAGCGATTATCTCACCCGTTACATGCCGGGGCCATTGCGCATGCTGTTTTCGTCAACCAGTAACTCGGGCGCGAGTGCCAATTCCTTTTACGCGCAGCACATTCATCCGGTCTTCGAAGCGAAATGTGTCGCCTGCCACGGGGCCGGCACGCAAAAGGCCGGTCTCCGACTTGACTCCTTCAGCGAAGTGATGCGCGGCGGAAAAGACGGTGCGGTCATCGTTCCGGGCAAGCCCGAAGCCAGCATGCTGCTTGCGCGCGTAACGCTGAGTCCGGGCGATCCGCACTTTATGCCGGCGGAAGGCCGCGCCCCGCTCACCTCCGACGAAGTTTCCTGGATTCGGTCGTGGATCCGCGCCGGCGCGACCGCCACGGCAACCAGCATTCCTAGCGTCAAGCTTACCGGCCAGGGCTCCGAGACTCCCGCCGAACCCGCCCCGCAGCCGGTCGGCGACTACAGCCAACTCATGCCGGAGATCCTTCATATGCAGGAAAGCCTGGGTGCAAAGCTGGTGCCTGTCTCCGCCAAAGCGTCGGACGGCCTGATTCTCCGGACAGTGGACGTTGCGCCCACTTTTGGCGACACACAGCTTGCACAATTTCTGAAATTCGCGCCCTACATAGTCGAAGCAGAACTTGCCCGCACAGCCATCACCGATGCGAGTTTCGAGACCCTCAAGACATTCACGCATCTGCGGGCTCTTCATCTTGAAGGCACCTCAATTACTGGTGCTAATCTCGCGAAGCTCAGCTCTCTTACGCAACTTTCTTATTTGAATTTGAGCGGAACGAGGGTGACTGCTCAATCCGTCGCTCCGCTCAGCAACATGCCTGGCCTGCGTCATCTGTACCTCTTCAACACGCCCGCGCAGACCGGGGAGCCGAATTCGAGGAACACACCATGAAAAACGGTCAGTATAGTGAGTCTCGACGTACGTTTCTTGCATCCGCGGGTGTCGCTGCAATTACCACTGCACTTCCAATGGCACATGCAGGAGGAATGCCCGATAACGGGCAAACGCTGGCGCAGGTTCTCCGCACTGGCAACGGTGAATGGACCTACGAAGTCATGACCGGGTGGGGTGCACTCCCTCCAGGCACGACTTTTGGTGGCACACACGGTGCCGTCGGGCAGGATAAGGCCGGAAACATCTACGTCAGCACGCAAAGCACGACGGGAATCCTTGTCTACACCGGGGACGGAAAACTGGTGAAGACGATTGCCGGTGCCTTTCCTGAAGTCCACTCGATGGTGCACGCCGAAGAAAGCGGCAACGAGTACTTTTACACGACAGTGCAGAAAGGCACGCGCGACGAGAACTGGCTCTTCGTGAAGATGAAGATCGATGGAACGCCGGTGATGAAGATTACCGCTCCGCCTGAAGCGGGATTCAAATTGCCGAATGAATGGCGAATCACCGCGGCTGTTCCGGCGCCCGACGGCTCTATCTTTATCGCCAACGGATACGGCGATTCGCGGATATTCCATTTCGACCGCAGAGGGAACTATCTCAAGAGCTATTCCGGCAAGGGCTCTGATCCTGGCCTTCTCAATTGCAGTCACGGGCTTACTCTCGACACTCGGTACGATCAGCCGCTCATACTCGTTTGCGATCGCGAAAACCGTCGGCTCTGCCACTTCGATCTCGACGGCAGATACGTCAGAACCGTCACTGAACACCTGCGCCGCCCGTGCCAGGTCAGTCTCTACGGTGACTACGCAATTGTCTCTGAACTCGAGGGCCGCGTTACCGTGCTCGATCGCGACGACGTGCCGGTTGCTTTCCTCGGCGACAATCCGAATAAATCACAATGGGCTAACTACAACTTGGACCCCGGGAATATCGCTGCCGCGAATTTCAGCGCAGCACACGGCTGTTTCATCGATCGTGAAGCCAACATCTACATATCGGATTGGAACCGCACTGGCCGGGTGACCAGGCTCGTAAGATGCCAGATCTGATTCGAATCCACAAGCTCATGAGCCTTGGCGGTGCTTGGCCCGGAATTGTGTCCGAGAATAGAGAAATCTTAAGAGCGGCGAGTCACTATGAGCGGTCATCCAGGTGCCCGCAGCGGATTTTGAAATTGAACAGCATTGAGGCGCCGCGAACGTAGAGTACGTAGACAACCAGTACGGAGCAGTACACTGTTTGGTAATGTCGAGCGAACGCCCGTCTGTTCCCACGATGAAAGATCCCGTTACCGGGCGGATTCGTGTCGATACGATCCCCGTAAAATCCCTTTGGCGCGACACCAATGATTGTGGCCGGAAACTAGCCCTCAGAGAGTTATAAGTTGAAGAATTGGACTTCACATTTCAATGTCACCGGGAGGGCCAATTACTCCGCCCAAATCGCTGGTCGAACCAATTCTGTCATCGCTGTATTGAGCTTCTCCGTCTCATCGGCAAAGGGCTGCGATGGTTCGGGCAATCTCGTTGTCGCTTATGCCAGTTTGAGTTGGAACGTGCAGTGCACCCCGCCCCGGCGAGGCGATGTAAGTACTTTCACGCTGACCGGCTTTCCAGCAACAGTTTCGAAGAGGGTCCGGTTGTTTTCCGCTGAACATTCGCAGTAAGGATCGTCCGGTGTGGGCGGACGCTCGGGGCTCCAGCCGCAAACGCACTTGGTGACCGAATAAACGAGTGTGACAGTGTTATCCGAGCGCGTGCAGTTATCAGGACCGACAATTTTGCCCATGAGTTCCACGAGCCTGTCGACGTTCCCGGCGCTCTGATGAATAAGGTCTTGGCGGAATTTCAGGTTGCGGCAACAGGCGCGGCCTCGCTGCTGCTTAAGCTTTACCAGTGTTGTGTGGTCGAGATTCTTTTCTTCACTGCGTAGAAAGTCCGAAAGGAACTGACGTACAGCGCCGGCTTCGGACATGCACGCGGTATCTTCGCATTTTCCGTTCTTGGCGGCAGCAGCAAGCGTTGGGCAAGGTACAGCGGCGCTGAGAACGACTAAGCCCTTTAGGAATGTCTTGCGATCCATGGGAACTCCGGTGTGTGTATGAGTTGCTTTGAAGTTAGTGCCGATGATTTCAGCTCGTCATTCGTTTTGGTTCTATCCGGATTGCGAATGAAATCAACTGGACGGCAAATACGTCTGCTCAGGTAACGATTAGTTGATCAAGACACCATCACCTCCGATCACAACAGCAGGGGGGAACTCGAGGGGCACAAGGCCCGACTCACGGAATCCTTGGCTCCCTTGAGCTATTCGGTGCGCAGCGCCTGCACCGGATCCACCGCGGCTGCCTGCCGCGCCGGCAGATAGCAGGCGAACACCGCTACCACGCACAGCACAATCGCGACCGTCCCAAAAGTGAACAGATCTGTGGTTCCCACGCCAAACAGCATGGTGCGAAGGAAGCGCGTGAGAATGAGTGAAGCCCCCAGCCCGATCGTTAAACCGGCAACCGTAAGAATCAGGCCCTGTTGCAGAACACCGCGCAGGATTGCCGCTTTCCCCGCGCCGAGCGCGATCCGGATTCCGATTTCATGAGTTCGCTGACGTGTTGTATACGACACTACCCCATAAATCCCCACCGCCGCTAGGAAGAGAGCGAGCAGTCCGAATGACCCCGCGAACGTGACCGTAATGCGCTCGAAGACACTGCCCATTTGCATGTTGTCCTTAAGCGTGGTGATGTTGTAGAGCGGCAGATCGCCATTGAGGCTGTGAATCGTCTGCTCCACTGTTGTCGCCATCGCCATCGGCTCGTCCCGGGTGCGCACATGGAGGATGGCTTCGTCGTCATACGTAAGTGGCAACAGGACGAGCGGCGTGGGATCGTAGATCAGGCGGCGGTACTTTCCGTTGGCCGCCACGCCCACCACGGTGTTCCACTGGCTGCCGTCGTAAATGCGCTTGCCGATGGCGTTCTGTCCCGGCCAGTAGCGATCCACAAACGCCTGGTTGACGATGGCGACAGGCGGGGTATCGGGCATGTGATGATCGGCGAAATCGCGACCTTTCAGAAGCGGCGTTCGCATGAGGGCGAGATAGCCGGAGCCGACAAAGCCGAGGTCCATTCGCATGTCTTCGTGCGGGCGGCGCACGTAGCCCTCTGGAACCTCGTTGTCGGAATGAATGGTGAAGCTGAGCGGGAAGAAATCGGCCAGCGTCGCGGAGTCAACGCCCGGCAGTTGCCTTACCCGTGCCACTACCTGGCGCTCGAATTCGGTTTCGGCCTTTGCGGTGTAGCCCATCTGGCTCACGTCGAAGGTCATCAGGAGGACGTGATTCGGATCGAAACCGGGATCGGCTTGCTGCGCCTTCTCGAGACTGCGCAGGAACAATCCGGCGCAGGTAAGCATCAGCAGCGACAGGGCAACCTGGGCAATGACAAGTCCAGAAGTCAAACGAGATTTGTACAACCCGCCGGAGGAAGTGAGCGCATCGTCCTTGAGGACCGTAGAAGGCGAGAGCTTCGATGCACGCAGGGCCGGAGCCATTCCCGAGATCAGCGCCGTCAGCAGCGATAACAGGATGGTGGCCATGATCACGTGGCGATCAACGCTTCCGTTGATCGCCAGCGGCAGAGTCGTGGAGGGCACTAGGGCGCCCAGCACCTTCGCCGTCCACAAGGTACTCGACAGTGCGACCACACCGCCAGCCAGCGCAATCAGGAGGTTCTCGATCATGAGTTGACGCACCAGTGTCCAGCGACTCGCACCCATCGACATGCGAATCGCGAATTCGCGCCGCCGCACCACGGAGCGTACCAGGAGAAGGTTGGCCACGTTGGCGCAGGCGAACAGCAGCAGCACCGCTGCGAGGGCCAGCAGGATGGGCAGCGTGCCCGCCATGTAGACGTTGACTCCGAAGGGCGAGCGCCACAGCGGATCAGTCGAAATCTGGTTGGAGCTCTGGTGGTCCCCCTGGGGATACTGCGCCACGAGGCGCTGCATCAGAAGGTTAAGTTCGCTGTCTGCCTGGTGCTGATCGACGCCGGGACGCAACACGCCGAGAACATTGAGGAACGCATTGCCGCGGTTGTCGATCGGATTCCATCCCCACACTTGCTGCATCATGCCGAGGGGGATAAAGATGTCGGATCGCAATCCGATTACGGTCCCGCGGAAGCCCTTCGGCGCCACGCCCACGATCGTGTACCCATGGCGATTCAGTTGGATGGTCTTGCCAATAATACCCGATCACCGCCGAACCGATTTTGCCATAGGTAGTAGCTCAGCACCGCGATGGGCACGCCTGCCCTTTCGTTGGCCTGGGTAGAGATCAGCGTATGGCCCAGGTACGACTGAACGCCCAGAACTTCGAAATAGTCGGCAGTGGTCAACTCTCCGTAGATGCGCTCCGGCTTCGCCGTTCCAGTAATAGAGATGAAGTTCGAAATCGAAAACGATGTCCGAATCTGAACAGAATTGAGATCGACGAAACGTGCGAGTGTCCTTCGGGACGAGTGATCCTCATCACGTTCCAAGAATTTCCGCCGGAAGGCGTATCCTTTTCTGCATACGGCCAACAGTTCACCCGCCCAGTCTCCCTGGTTCCAGCCAGTGCGTTGTTGGCTCGAACCCTGAGCCGTCGCGCACGCCATCGCACGTGCGCGCAGCGGCGAAGCCGCCAGAAATGGAGATCCGGATGAGCACGACGTCGGTTCCATCCACCTTCCCGCCGGCATCCCGCAGCAGTACGCCCACATGCAATTACGCGTTGGGCTACCTCAAGGCTTGCATTATTGCCCTGGTTGTTGCCCACCATGCATCGCTCGCCTATCATCCATCCGCCCCGCCGATCCCTGCCTCCCTGCTTTTGCCGACTCGCTGGTGGCAAGCATACCCAGTGGTTGACGCGCACGCCGCATGGGCGGGCGTTTTCGCTTCTGTCAACGACATCTTCTTCATGTCCCTCATGTTCTTCTTATCGGGACCCTTTGTCTGGCGCAGCCTGACGCGCAAGGGCGCCAGCGGCTATATGCGCGACCGCCTTTTTCGTATCGGCTTGCCCTTCATTCCGGTCGCGCTCATCCTTGCGCCGCTTTCCTATTAACCCACCTGCAAATCCCCGGCCATGGCGGCTTCGACGGTTTCCTTTATCAATGGGCCAGGCTTGGCACATGGTCGGCTGGTCCGGGCTGGTTCCTCTGGGTTCTGCTCGTTTTCGATTGGCTTGCCGCCAGCGCATACAAGCTCGCGTCCAAATGGGTCGAGTCTCTGGGAAGCATCACAAGTGGCGCCTCGCAGACCCCTGCAATCTTCTTCCTCTGTCTGGTCGGCGCATCCGTCCTCGTCTACGCCCCGATGACTCTCGCCTTCCGACCGTTCTCGTGGGCCGCGTGGGGTTCCTTCGTCTTCCAGAAGAGCCGCATTCTCCTTTACTTCCTGTATTTCATTAGTGGAATTGTGATTGGTGCCTGGGGCCTCGATCGCGGCCTTCTTGCGCCCAAGGGAGAGCTCGCCCGCCGTTGGCATCTTTGGGTTGCGGCTGCCATCGTTGCATTCGTTGCTTTCGCAAGAGTCGCCGCCAAAGTCTACAGTGCTCCGATCCCGCACACGTGGCGCGAAGCCGTCCTATCAGGTCCAATCCTGCTCTACCTGCTCCTGTTCGCTGTCTCTTGCGCGGCGACGAGCTTTGCATCGCTGGCCGTCTGTCTGCGCTACCTCTCTTCTCGCTCGCGCGTTCTCGACGACCTTTCCGCGAACTCCTACGGCATCTTCCTCACCCATTACCCGTTCGTAAGTTGGCTCGGCTTCGCGATGCTCGGCGTTTTCCTGCCCACGTTCTCGAAATTCCTTCTCGTCACGGCGGGTTCGATTGCGCTCAGCTGGGTGACAGTCATCGCACTGCGCCATATCCCGGCCCTGGCGCGCATCATCTGAGTTGCCCCTCAAGCCCGAGCACACCAAGGTGGAAGGTTTTGAAAGTCGCATCAACGACCACATCGATGTGCTTGCACGGCGGTCGAGCCACAACATTCTGATTCGCGTACGCAAACGCCTGCATGATGGAACGATTCCCGCCGAGAATACGTCTCCACGCTGGATTATTGTGCAGATGGAGTTAGCCCGCGCGTAATCCTTCTAAACCTAAGCCGGAGTAATGACTTCACGCTACCGCAGAGCGCTCCCGCCCCATTTCACACTGAACCAATGTGGGTTGGACATGGAGACTCCTTCGGCATCCGGCCAGCAGATAACCGAAACGAGCGGGAAAAGAATGCACGCAGATATCGTCGACAGCCAATAAGAAGTGCTCCCATACCCGTGCAGGCCGGCGCTTCCGTAATAGTCGAATATGAAAAACGTGGTCAGAAGGACAAAGGCCCTTTGACTGAGGAGAGAGCCTGAGAGGAGAAATGTTCCCGCGTCTGACAGAATCTTCGCGAAAAAATGCCACAGTGCAACGGCGAAGGGAACTCCGATCACAAATGCAATGAACCAGGATGAAACGCTTAAGCGCGTGAGGCGTCATTTCGGCAGGTTCTGGGATGCTGCAGATGACTGGCCGGCGAACCGCGATCCCCACGCAATCGCGTGGGAACGGAATAAGGGTGGACATCGCAAGCTGAACGGCGACGACCGGTTTAACAATCTCCTCGACTCTCGGCATCGAGGGTGATGTTGAGAGCGTGATCCCGAGTGACCTCATCTGGGAAGGCAAAAAATGCCCATCGGGCCAGCCAGTCAGCCTACCATTGGTTAGCCTTGGCATCAGGATTGACTGACCAGGGCGGTTCCGTCTTCTGGATGATTGTTTCGACCGACGTACCCGGAGGCGGCGGGGCGCATTTCGGAAGAGTGCCTTGGCGCTTGTTCACCGCAAGTATTCGCCTCGCCTCATCGATGACCTGCTCGCGCTGTCCAGAGGACGGCAACTTGTTCTTAAGCCAATCGCGGATAATCCTCGCACCTTTCTTGGCTTCTTCTGTGCGCTGGACGTCGCGTGCTTCCTGCTCTTTTGCTGCTTGCTTCTCTTGTGCCGCAATGGATCGTCGGACCAATTCCCGGGTGCTTAGCTTCTTATGCCATGCCTCAAAACGATCTTGTACAGTTGCCTTTGCGGCCTTGCAGAGGTGGCGAAGTCCGGATTCGCTGCGGTGAAGTCTTGCGCCGAGAACCCGGTAACTGACACCCTGAGTCATAATGAATGGCCTCTTAGACGGATTTGTCAGCTGTTTTTCCGCCTTAGTACGGTCTTCAGTTTGAGAGAACTGGTTGCAAGGCAACTCTCACTCTGATTTTGGAGTGTTGCGCGCCTTGGTTTTGCGAGCGGCGCAACAGGTTTATCAAAAAAGCCGGTGTTGCGCAGTGATCACGAAGAGTTTGCGCAACATTCCGGATCCCAGAGGCCGGTCGAAATCCAGAAAGACAGCCGGGCGTGCTGCCCTCGAGCCCTCGCTGGGCCGAAATATGCTTCCCTTCACCCACCCAGTCGCAATAAGTCGTGTTGGCGGGGACGGAAGGCTAAAAGGGGGATACTAGGTCGGCGATTTGGAGCCTGTTTTGAGTGGTGAAGTGTCCAATAAGTCCGCATGAAGATTCGGGGAACATACTTCCCCAAAACCTCATGCGGACTTATTGGACACTTTCCAATCGACCACTGGGGGTTATTTGCCAAAATCGCCACCAGTATAAGCACTTTGCCCCAAAATCCCGATGGAACCAGAGACCACTGGAGGTTATTTGCCATCGCACTGGGGTTAATCATCAGTCTTTTTCTTCGCCCCCGGCCTGAGAGGGAGACCGACCGGACCCAGACTGGGATCCGTATTCAGAATGATCGGCTTCGTCGACCACCCTCTGGGCGGAGGTGGCAGCTTTAGCCCACCCTTCGCGCCTGGGTAGATCACCTTCTCCCTGGGGGTTGCACCGGCTTCGGTTGCTCTTCGACGGCTTTCGGATCGGGCCCGGGACCTGCTTTACACTCCAATGCGCGGGTCTGGGCGGCAAGACAAGTGGTGCTCGCCTGAGTTTCGGCGGCGGGTTGAGCAGCTTGTCTCCCTTCGCATCCAGATCGTGCACCACCGTGTAACGCCGCCCGTAGATCGTCCGCTTCTTGCCCAGGGAACTGACCCTCCTGCTTGCGATGACGATGGCGCTGCAGCTTCAACTTGCCCAGAGGAAATTCAACCTCGCCGCCGCGCTGCAACGCCGCGATCATCCGCTCCAGAACGATGTTCACGATCTCTGTCGCTTGGCGGCGCGACAGACCGTATTTGCTCTTTAGCTTTTCGACGAGATCGGCGCGTCCATAATTATTGGCCTTCTTCTTCGCAGACATGCACCACCGTCGTCTAGTTTCTGGCCCAAGGCAAGTTTCGACGGTGCGGAACATCACAGGCGCGGATCCTTCTCGCAGGCCAGCATCATCACTGAGTCGATCCTACGGGCCGCGCATCGGATCGTTCCTGCCCTACATATATCTTCCCGGTGCAGCCCGGTACTGGTCCTTGAGGGATCGTGGCGCCTCGCGGGCCGTCCTCGCATGCACACGAATCAACTTAAGCTAACTCTGATTCTTGAGCCAGCCGAGGTAGTCGGAGTAAAGTTTCGTCGACGCCGGAGAGCCAGCAAATGCCGCAGAACCGGGCTTATTCATCATCCCCTGGTACTGATAGACGAGTATCTGGTCCACCCACGGCGAGACTGCTTCCAGTTGGCGCAGCACACGGCCGAACTGAGCAGGCATGAGTGCGCTGTTATAGACTTCGCCTTCGAACTCGAAGATCTCCACGTCGGCCCAGATTTTCGCTTTTTGTGATCGGTCATGAGCCTTCCGCAGCCCCTCGTAAAATGCCGAGGTCTCCGTCACTTTCGACTTCTGTACGCCCACTTCATCCTGGTAGGCGACAATGTCGACATCCATCGAATCCAGTTGCCGCACATACTGATCGTCGGGTGTAACAATGCGGGTGCCATACGGCGCAATCATGATCGGAGCCCGCGGCTTAAGCTGCCGCGCCTGCCGCGAGAGGTTGTTCACGTACGTGATAAATTCCGGAGTGTAATACGGATTGATACACGCTTCATCGGGCCAATACCAGCCATAGAAGCTCGGATGGTGGCCGTAGAGATGGGCAAGTTCCTCCAGGGACTGAAGTCTCTTCTTCGCAGCCACAGGGTCGGTAATAACCTTGTCGCTCTCCCAGTTGCCGTAGAATCCGCATCCGATAAAGAACCGGATCTTATGCTTGTCGGCTGCGGTGAGCACCGCTTCGAGTGGATTGACGCAGCCCAATTCCCACTTGGGGTAAATCTTCGTGTCGTAGAAAGAGCGGTAGTACACCGCCGTCGCCATCAGCACCAGGTATTCAACGCCGATCTCGGCGATTTCCTCGATCTTGGCTTCCCACTGCGCCGCAGTAAAGCGCGCACATGCTGGATTCCAATCGACTCCTTCGACCGTGGCGTGGTGCTGAAACTCAAACCAGCTCCCGGAAATCGGTTTGATCATCCCGGACATAGGCGAAGCCGTTGTCGTGGCCGGAGCAAGCGCTAGCGTGGCAGCTCCCATTCCCAGAGCGGTGAGAAAATCTCGACGGTTCCATTCGTTCATGATTGAAAACTCCTTCATAAATCAGATCACTCGCCGCCATTTAAGTTGATTTCGCACTTTCATGTGCGGCTTGTCTTTGGCCGAGGCCGCTGCTTTGCAGTACGTTTGAAGAATGCGACTCAGGAGGTCAGCGTCCAGGGCTTGTTGACCCAATCTTCCATAAGTCTTACGACGGCCGCGCGATCTTCGCCCTCGCACAGAATCATCATGCTCAGTGAGCGGGATGCCTGAATTGGAATCTTCAACATGTCTCCATCCTGCTCAGGTCTGAAGGCCTCGTATTGCTTCCAGCGCGCGCCTGCAACTTCTCCCACAAGCACCACTGGTTGCTGCCATCGGTTCGCTCCGGATATGAGCATTTGGCCTTCTCCCATCGGAAGCAGAAGCAACGAACGCGCGCTGTTCAGCGGTTGCTCGTTCATCGAGATGGCCATAAAATGTAGATCGCTCCCGATTAGCATCCCCCGGTTCACCCGCACATCCGCCGAACTTTCCACGGCCTGCACAGCCTTGTGTTTCCCGACTACGACAGCGGCGGACATCCGCGCCTGAAGCGACAAGCTGACGTTTCCGGCACTCGTGGGAACTACGAATTCGCGAGCCGCATCCTTCTTGCTATGGTTCACCAGCACGATAATCTCCCGCTCATCTTGTGAAGGTACTCGGAAGCAATGTACAGGCGCCTGAAGCGGCTCGATTGTCTCGCCCCTTAATTGAAGGGTCTCGCACAGCGCGTGGTAGAACTCATGCGAGTACGGCTGATAGCGCGGGTTGCCATGCAACTCGATGGGGTCTACACTGAGGATTACACGGCCCTTGCCAAGCTGAAACTCAGTAACTACGGGTATGCCATCACGGCTCTCCACTAGCGAACGCGCTCCTGCCAGGCGGGTCACAATTCCGGGCGAGGCTATATAATCTGGCCATCCAGCCGCCTTGCCCGCCACTGGCAGTGCTCCGTTCTGATAGTCGATGTTCGCAAAACGCTCCGAGAGGAACTCTACGCCGCAAAGATCCTTTAACCGCTGGGTCTTTGTACGTTGGCGCAGTGCGTCGTAACTGATGTCGCCGGAAAGATAGAGCTGCCCGCCCTGTTCCACAAACTCCTTGATTCGGGCGATGACCCTCTCGTTCGGACAGTACGACAACGGATATAGAATCGTCTTTACGTTCGCGGGCAACTCGTCAACGAACTCGTCTGCAAGGGTTGAGAAGGATATACGCTGATCAATCAGCAAGCGGATGCCATTGGAAATCCCTACCAAAATCCCCGTGCTCTGGCCGCCTTTACGGTTCTCTCCGGGAATCAGCAACAGTACGTCGCTTGGTTCATATCGCGGTCGAAGTTTGCGGAAGAATAGGCCGGTGTTGCGATAGACCGCCCGCACATCGCGCGCAATCAACTCATTGGGATAGTTAATGCCCCATTCAAATGGTAGATCCGAGGGATACTTCCAGCACCAGTTCTGAATTTTCGACGCGCCGAGCGCAAAACCGTAGTGGGCAATGCCCAGAAAGTATGCCTGCTCGTAAGCCTCGCTGCGAGCGGCAATATAGTCTCCCGAATCCTGCCATGCCGGATGCGTCTTCACTCCAAACTCGCCAACATTTAACCCCTTTCCACGTACACGCTGGTCAAGAAACTTGCACACCTGGGGGAAGCGATAGAAGTCTTCGTCAGATGAGTTGAAATAACCGAAATTGGCGAGCTCCAGTTGACCCAATGTGGTGAGCAGATCGATCCCAGAAAGCGGAATCTGGTAAAACTCGGCAGTTACCGGATGCCGCTGATCGACCTTACGAATCGAGTCGTACATCGATTTAAGCCAACGGCGCACGACCTCCGTCCGAAACTCGAAATCGTCCATCGTGCGTAGGTCGCGCCAATCATCCTTGCCGGAATGAATTGTCAGCTTGCCGATTGGGGCTTCAGGCGGCGAGAGCGCCCAAGCCTCCCGCAATGCTTCGTCTGATCCGTATTTATTTTGCAGAAAGCGGTTATACAACTCTTGAATATCCGGCAGATTCGGATCGTGCAGCTCCAGATCTCCATTGAGGTAATACATAATGCCCGCTGCGTCCTTGTAGCGTGCCGCAAACGCCTGCACATAAGCCTGTTGGTCGGCCAGATCTTTGTTGCTGACTGCTGTGTTGCTGAAGATCAGCATTCCGGGGAAGAATGCGCCGCCCACGCGCTGCACATTGAGGAGCATGGCGTCGATCCACCGCCACCAAGTTTTGGTCGGGCGCTGCTGCGGTCCGCGCAATCCCATCAGATTCTCGTACACATCGACGCAGGAATCGCGGCAGCCTTGGGCATCATCATGCCAAGTCAGCGGGTTCTCTTCCTGGTTGATGAAGGTATGAAGATAATCGTCCGTCCCTTGCAGAAAAATGCTTTGGCCGCCGACCTGAAAGTAGTTCTCTTTGAATTCGAATGGCAGGCCTTTGCGAAGCGTCTCTTTGCTCCACACCACGAATCCTGTGTCTACCTGGTCAATTGCACGTCCACCCGACAGCAACTGCGCCGTCACACGATACTGCTCGCTCGCAAACGAATCCGGATGCCATTCCGTCTCCACGCGAACCGTCTGTCCGGGTGTGAGGATGATTTTCCTACTCTCCCGATGCGCGGTTTGATCTTCGCCCGCTGCCGTAATCTTCCAACACAGTTCGAGCTGTGTCCGGCCGCTGCTCAGATTGGTTGCCATCACACACGCGCGTACCGGTTCACCTTGTTGGTATGAGGCGAAGTCGGTTTCGCACGAGTGCAGGAAACATTTGTTGGCAAGCACCTCGCTAACTGCATGCAGGGTGCTCTCCCCGAGCGTCGAGCCCGCAGAAAAGATGTCCTGATTCTCGATTCCGAAAAACGCCCAACTGCTGCGAGCGTACGGGCCACGCACATGATGGACAAGTGCTCCCGCTGGACCGCGCTTGCGGCCAGCCTCGTCGTATGCTTCGAGAAGAGGGATCCAGCGTGCGTGATTCATGCCGACGACACAAGTAGCCGCATAGCCTTCGAAGTGCCCGCTGAATTCATCGTCATTTCCTATGATCGTCTGTCCCGCTGCGGGGCGAATAGTCGAGGCACGTTTCAAGCGAAAGTCAGCGTCAAACATTCCAATCTGCTCGGGCGCAACCTGGAGCTCGTCCTGGGGAAACCCCTGGGAAGTATTGATGCGCACTTGGGGCATGCGATGCTCCATTCGAAATTGCGCTCCCCAAATGGTTCCTGTCGCGTTTTTCAATCCAAATCCGATGCGCAGTCTGCGACAGCCAGGCGCGAGATAAATCAACCGCTCCACTTTGTGCCAGGCGCACGGCTCAGAGTCTTGAATTCTTTCTAGTTCAAGGCTTGCCGAGTAAATCTGTTCTCCCTTTTCGTCTAGCTGTTCAATTCCGGCGTACGCATAGCCGTCTGGCGCGGGCCGCACATCGACCGTGCGAATCCACCCTTCAAGAAAATATTGGTCACGTTCAGCCCCACCTGGAAACTCACAGTACCAGGCCGCACTCTGGTTCCACAGACCGCTGGGCACGCTTAGTTTCCCAACGGCTTGCTTTCCCCCTTCCGGCACCGACGCGCTTTCTGCGCTCGCATACTTCGGACCAAGCGTCACCCACGCATTGTTTGTTGCTGCAAAGTCCGGCAGCAGGTTCTCGCTGTTTTCGGCCCGCACCGCGTCTTCATAGAACTCCCACTTGCCCGCCTTGGATACAACAGGAGCCTGAAAGGCATATCCGCCGGCAGTTAGCAGGTCGCCGCCATGACTCAAGAATTTCAGCACAGCCTCGCGTGCGGGCAAGGGAAAGGTTTCACCGTAAGGCAGTACGAGAAGATCAAAGGCAGCGCGGTTCAGACGCTGTGGATCGGCTAGTTGTTCTGCCGTCAGAAACGCGACATCATAGGTCTCGCCGAGCAACTTCGCCAATCGCGCGGGGTCCGCGGCCGCTCCGCGCACCGGCAGATCATCTCGAAGAATTCCAGCGGCTGGCCGGGTGCGCGCACTGCCTTGCAAGGAATCTGCGTGAGCCAACTCTAGTGCCTGCCAGTAACTCACTGTGTCGCCAATATCTACGGCGATTTCTCCTTCAACAAACGTAAGGTCGGTAAACCAAGCCGAACCAGACGCGCGATAAATCCCCACTACCACCTCAAACCAGGTAGTGCCTGGCAAGCACGTGAAACTTTGCGAAAACCGCCGCCAGGTTGTGGTGCCCGTGATGTTGCTGAAGCGCCTTTCCGGGAGTTGCTTGCCGTCCACGGTGTACTCAGTAGGCCGGCCCTGGAACTCAAACTGAGACGCCGTAAAATAAGCGCCCGCAGCTTCTTCCTGCTGGAGAATCCCGTCCGTCTTGACCCAGCCGCTGAGCGTATAGGTCTTTCCTATCTCCGGACCCAACACCAGAAAGCGCGCATAGTCTCCTGATTCGGTGCGCACATGCACCGATCGCCGTCCCTGATGACGCGAATCGTCAGTCAATCTCGCGCCGTCGGTGAATTGCCAGCCCCAGGGTGGGCCCTCAAATCCGCCATCTTCCAGCAACGTAACTGTTTTGCCCGTCCGCAGCAGAGATTCACGAACGCTCTCCGAGAGCGCGGCCCACGCGGGGCGACGCAGCGCAGTGACCCCGGTGGCTCCCATCATCTGCAGAAATGCACGGCGCGATTTCGGCCCAATCGCGGAATTCAATTCCGATACGATCGACATGTTCCAGAATCCTTTCTGTTTCGAGTCCATCCGAAGTGCTCAGCCGAGTGTGCAACCAGGCGTTCCGCAGGCAAGAAAACGCGCCGCGGCCAAACCGTCTGTTTCCGGAATGACCGCAGCGCGTCAGACTTACCGCATTACATGGTCGTCAAACAGAACAAGTCAGAAGCTGAAGTGCAGGCCGGCCTGCACGACCCGTTGGGTGGTTGCGCTGGTAATGTGGCCGAAGGTCAAGCTACCAACGTAGTACCCGTTATCCACACCGTTAAACAAGGTGTGGTTGAGCACGTTGATTGCGGATAGGTTGAACTGCATGTGGACTCGCTCGTAGATCGAAAAGTCTTTCGAGAGCGAGGAGTCGAGCTGGGTCTGGCGCGGCAAGCGTACCGGACTGATTCCTGCATCTCCGAAGGTTCCCTGGGTCGGAACGGCGAATGCCTGCGGGTTGATCCAGTCACTGATACCTTTGCTGTCCTGAGCCTTTCCAACAAGGTTAGGCCGGGGGGTACTGTCCGAAACGCCATCGTTCAGATATGGGCTTGCCAATGTCACTTCCACGGGCTCGCCAGTTAATACGCTGCCGAGTCCGGACAATTGCCATCCGCCTGCTACTGTGTGGAGGAGAGCATTGCCCGACAGAGAAGGTAGCGTCCAGACGAAGTTGGCTTTCAGCATTTGGGTTCTGTCAAACGACGGAACCCCGCGATCAGCCTTAAGGTTATGACTGTCCTGAGGAGTATTTGCATCCCCGCCGGCATCCGTGAGCACCTTTGAGTAGGTGTAGTTGGCATTCAACGTGAGGGCGTTGCCAAGTTGCTCTCTCAACGAAGTCTGCAAACCATTGTAGGTTGAGCTCGCTTCGGGCGTGAATTGCCCAATCGCGCCGTACCCGAGATAAGGCCGGGCCGCATCCGGATTAAGGACGCCCTGCGCGACTTCCAACTGGGATCCATTCTGATTGAGTTGGGTGAGATACAAAAGGTGGGTTCCCTGTGTGCGAACGAAGTCCAGGTTCACCACGGTGTTGCGGTGCACTTCTTGCTGCAGGCCAATCGACCACTGCTGGTTGTCGGGGTTTGTGTACTTCGGATTCAAGGCCATGAGGCCGAGAGAAGAGTAGCTGGATGTCCCGCCGCTGTGGCCAGGGTTGTCCACCGTGACTTTATAAAGTGTCACCTTGGCGTTGAACGGAGGGTTGGACTTACCATTCAGCTCATACGGGGCCGTGCGGTCGTAGTACATTCCGTAGCCGCCCCGGATCGCGGTTTTGCCATTGCCGAATACGTCGTAGCTGAAACCGACGCGCGGAGCCAAGTTCAGTTTAGGTGTCATGAAGACGGCATCGCCATATGGAGAGTTCACGCCAGCAACAATGATTCCGTTTGTAGGCAGATACGCTCCGTAGGACATTTGTGACGCCGGGATGTTCGAGAGGGTTCCATCTGAGGGGTTCACAACCGGCGCCAGAGCTGACTGATAGAGTTGCGGCAGGAAGCTGGTAAGCAGATTGTTCTGGTCGATCTCTGGTGAGAAGAAGGTATAGCGAAGGCCAAGGGTGAGGCTCAGCCGGGGTGATACTTGCCATTGGTCCTGCGCATAAAATTCGTCATCCCAATAGCGCAGATGCTGCATTGGATTCGTTTCCTCTTCCTGATAGGAATCGGCGAAGTTGGTGAACATATCGGCCAGGTCGTTACCGGTCTGCGAGCCGCCCCAGGTAAAGGAGCCGTTGCCCAGGTAGTCTTGATTGTTCTCGTTTTTGCCCTGCTGAGTAATCAACAGTCCAAATCTGTAGTTGTGGCGGCCGCGGTGCCACGACAAGTTATCGGTCCACTTGTGGTAGAAGAATCCGTTCAGGAATGGCCAGTCTGTATTCACTCCGGCATAGTGCGAAAAGTGAAGTTGCGGAATGCGGTTATCGAGGTTCAGGTGTGGAGATGGGAAGTAGTAGGGAATGTTGAGGCCGCTCGCCCGTGCGCGTGAGATCGTCGGATCTTCTGAAATCCGGATGATGTCGTGATAAATGCCAAACTGTACTTCATTGATCAGATTGGGGGTGAGCGTTCCCACCAGATTGACGCCGAAGCTTTGCATCGGCTCAAACTCATGGGTTCCTTCCACATTCGGCAATGGGTTGTCACCCCACAGAGAATAGGGAGATGCGATGTGGTTCTGATCCTGAATGTAGTGGGCGAACGCCTTCCACTTGTCGTTGAGGTTGTAGTCCATCCGGATCAATTCCTCTCGAACTGTTGTCGTGGTAGGCACAGACGAAGCAAAATTGTAGCCGTCCTTGAACGTCCCGGCGCGCGGGTAGTAGGTGTTGATCAACAAGAGCGCGTTGGCATCAAGCATTCCACTGGGAATCTGATCGTTCGGAAAGGGCTGGCCGGCCACGCAATTCGCGCACAGAGGATTTGCGGCCAGAGCAGCCGTCACCATCGGCTCTGGCAGGCCGAGAGCTGAGTAGTCTGAGAAGTCACCCGTCAATTCCTGATTGGTTGGAACCAGCGTTGTAACCGTGCCGGTGGGCTCAATGATTCTGCGCCACTCTTCCGACCAGAAGAAGAAGAGCTTTTCCTTCTTGATCGGCCCGCCCACGGTATATCCAAAGTTGTTGTAGTGCTCGTTCGGACGCGGAGAGCCATACAGATTGCTGAAGTAGTTGTTGGCGTTCAGGTCGCCGTTGCGCATGAACTCGAACCAAGTCCCGTGGAATTGATTCGTGCCCTGTTTCACAATTGCGTTGATCGAAGCTCCGGCGCTGCGTCCCTGCTCGGCCGTGTAGTTGCCGCGGTCAATCCTGAATTCGGCGAGAGCGTCAACATTCGGGACGATCGAGTTGTTGCCGTTGTATACGTCCAGGTTGGGCACGCCATCGATTGTCCAGTTGTTGGCGTTTTCGCGCACACCGTTCACTGAAGCGGCGAGACCGCTGCCCGATCCAAAGCCCTCCTGGCTGCCGATATCGCTCGACACACCGGGAACAAGCTCGACCAGTTGGATAAAGTTGCGCGTGACCAAAGGCATCGCTTCAATCGCCTCGGAACTCACCACTTCGCCGACATTACCCGATTCTGTATCCACATTGATTTCATCGCTGTTCACCTGAACTGTGTCGGTCACAGCGCCGGGCTTGACCGTCAAATTGGTTCTCAACTGGTCGCCGGCATTCAGAATGATGTTGTTGACCCGCTCCGTGCTGAAACCCTCTTTTTGCGCAGAAACGGTGAATGTGCCGACCGGAAGATTCGGGAAGATGTAGGCTCCCGCAGTGTCGGTGACTGTCTTCCACTGCACGTTCGTCTGCGATTGGATTGCCGTCACCGTTACTTCGGGAACCAGCGCACCTGTGGAATCGACAACTTGGCCCGCGATGGATCCGGAGGTTACTTGTGCCGGAGCTCTTTGGAAAGATAATGCGATGAACAACGTCAGTACAAGAATACGAAACCTGAACCACATAATGGTGTCTCCTTTTTCATAGAAGCGGTGCACGCCGTTCCTGGGGCATATGAGTTTCTCCTCTGGAAAGCCGACGCAATACGAGCCCTGTATATGCGTATGGATGTATATACAGCTAGACGGCGAACAACGTCAACCCTAAAATTCAAGGAATATGACGATTTCGTATTTCGGAGCTTCCCGACGCATAACGCTATTGATTTCAGCCGGGCTTTGCAGTGACGTGGCTTACACGTGAATCAGAAATAAACAGACACAGGTGGACGCATCACCTGAGGTGTTTCTTCGATTGACAGGCGTGAATTATAGCTGCAGATGCAATGATGATAGGCGAAACGTGTACCCGCTCATCATTCGCGCGCAGTCAGCATGAAAGCGCCGACTTAAGTTCTATTCCAAAGCGGTCGCCGGGATATGCAGGACAGCACGATAGCGGTCACCGCGATACACGGAATGGGCCGTCTCTACCGGCAAACCATCCGAGCTCCAAAGTGTGCGCGAAATCACCAGCAGACTGGCCCGCGGCTGAATCCCGAGCAACGTTGCTTCTCGCTGGGTCGCTGACCGCGCTTCCACAATCTCGTCCGCGCGACTCACCCGAATCCCATATCGGGTACGCATAGTCTGGTAAAGCGATAAATGCGAGAAATCCAGTTTTTCCACTCCTGGAAATCGCTCATACGGGAGTCGAATCTCCTCGATGGCCATGGGCAAGTCATCGGCGAGCCGCAACCTTCGCAGCCGGAAAATGGAGGCATTGACGGCGATTCCGAGCTGCGCGGCCAGTTCCGCGGGCGCGTGAATGGTTTCTGCATCCAGTACACGCGATGTGGCTTTAATACCTAGGGCGCGCATCTCCGCCGTAAACCCACACAAATGCGTGACGTCCTTCTCCACGCGCGGCTGGCATACAAAACTCCCCTGCCCTTTGTGGCGCGATACAAATCCCTGGCTCTTCAAGGCTTGAAGTGCCTGTCGCGAGGTCATCCGGCTAACACCATAGATGCGGCTCAGTTCCTCTTCGCTCGGCAGCGGATCGCCGGCGCGCAAGCGTCCCGATTGGATCATCTGAAGCAGTTGCGTCTGGATCTGAAAATACATTGGCGTAAAGCTGTTCTTATCCAATGGCTCAAAATCCCATCTCGTGCGAGTAGTGACCATCGGTTGGAGAATTTCATTGTTCCTTTGCTTCTTCACTGGCATGGTTGTTTCCCTCGCACTTTATGGATTGCAATCAACGGCAAGACTGTTAAACAAGAACAAGACTGTTAAACAAGAATCAGAGAAATCGACGCCACACCCCATCTTCGCAAGCCTCTGCCTCAAAGCGCCTTAGTAGCTTGCCCTGCTTAGAAGAGCCACCGCCGCCAGCAATACTGCAAGCCCCGAATACATCCATCTCCTCGCACGGGCCGGAGCCTGCTTCCATTCGCCCAGGCTGATCCCGATCGCATTGGCCAGCAGCAAGCCCACTGCCAGGCTCAAAGGCCACCCGATAGAGGTCCCAAGCGAACCCAACCGTGGAGCCGAACCACCATACACAAAAATGCTTCCTCCCCACAACAACGCCATCAGCGTCGACAAACCATAGAGCCGGGAGCCTCCCGGTTGGACAAATCTTTTAAGACTGTGATTTTTCCGGAATAGATAGAAGCAGAATCCAAGGTTGGCCACTGAGCCCGCGGCCAGCATGATCCACCAAATGAGGTTGGTACTTGAAAACTGGCTTAACCCAGCCGCACGCCCGTAGTCGGCAATTGGTCGGGCCAGAGAGAACCCGATATTGAAAACTGCCGACAGCACTCCCGACCCCGCTGCCATCAGTAGGGCCGCTCCAATCGGGCGCGCATGGCCTACCATACTACCTCTCTCGGCGCCGACACCGGCAGCCCGTTCGCGCATGCGCCCAGCCCAGCCGCAGATTGCAATGCCCGCAAGTTCCACCACCACAGCGCCAAGGATTTTCTGTCCTTCAGGCTGGAGCAGTTTGTGAGGGGCGAGCAGCAGAATCGGCAGCAAAGATCCCAACGCTGAGCTGATCGCCAACACCAGCGTATTGGCCAAAGAAATGCCGATCGCGCTCACGCTCTGGCCGAACAGCACAGCTCCAAACCCCCACGCAAACCCGGTAAGAACTGCTATCCCCACGGCGTGGGCGGGCGCCTGGGTGATAACAATCCAGCTCTGCGGCGCAATCATGGTAATGATCGCAGCCGGCATCAGCAGGCACGAAACCACAATGAATAGCGCCCAGACGTTCTCCCACTCCCACCGCCCCAAAAAACGCATCGGCAGAGTGAAACTTCCGTTCATCATGCCCGACAATACCGCCAGAAGCGCCCCGGCCAGAACGACGCTGCTCATCCCTGTGTCCTTTCAACCTCGATCTCAGTCCCGCTTTTCGCCTCGTTAAGCGCTCCTCGTGCTCGGCCCTGGGCTGGGCAATTCACGCCAGATCACCTTTCTTGGCTCATACAAAACTTGTAATATCTAGCTGGCTATACAATAATACAGGTTTGCAATTGGAAAGTAGAACTAAATCTTCTCTCCGGTTGCCGCACAAGTGAAAGTGGGGGAAGAATGAACGCGACACTTGGACAACTCAAAGGAGAATTGGTCGTTTCCTGTCAGGCGTTCCCCGGCGATCCACTGGAAGATACCAACGCTATTCGGCGCATAGCACTGGCTTCAATAGGAGGCGGCGCAGCAGGCTTGCGGATTAATGGCGCGGAGCAGATAGCCGCTCTCCGGAGAGATACGAACCTTCCGATCATCGGAATCGAAAAACACTATGGGCCCATGGGACTCCGCATCACGCCTAGTTTCGGCTCTGCGTCCACTCTTGCCGAGGCCGGTGCCTCCATCATTGCTCTTGATTGCACTGATCGTGCGTGGCCGAACGGCGAACCTTGGCGAATGCTGATTCAGCGGATTCATCAGGAACTACGCCTGCCAGTGATGGCCGATATATCTACTCTTGACGAAGCTGTGGCTGCAGCCGACGCTGGCGCAGATTGCGTGGGGACTACACTGAATGGCTACACCGAGAGTACGCGCGACAGTCAAAACTTTGATTGGTCATTGCTCGCTCAGATGACGCAACAGCTTCATATCCCCATCATGGCTGAGGGCCATATCTCCACTCCCGCAGAAGCGCGCCAGGCAATCCAGAGTGGCGCTTGGTGTGTGATTGTCGGCTCGGCCATCACCCGGCCCGGCGTCATTGCCGCCAAATTCGCGCGTGCTGCTGAGCAGGCGTCCTCCACGGTTCCTGCCATCGGTGTGGATATCGGTGGCACCTCAATTAAGGCCGGACTGGTGCAGCGCAACGGGGAGGTTCGCTTTATTGCGCAAACCCCAACGTACTCCTGCAGGGGACGCGAATCCATTGTCGCTGGCCTGACGCAAGTAGTCGAGGAAGTCCTCGGAGCCTGCCGCGAGAACCTTATCGAACCGCAAGGGATTGGAATTGCGACCGCTGGGGCCGTCGACCACCACGACGGCAGTATCTTCGCGGCCACCGATAATCTTCCTGGCTGGTCCGGCTTTCAACTGCGCGCCTTTGCTGAAGAGAGCTTTCATTTGCCTACCTCCGTCGTGAACGACGCGCAGGCGGCCGTACTTTCGGAACTGCATTTCGGCCTGGGTCGATCCTTCACAGATTTCATCGTCCTCACGATCGGAACCGGCGTTGGGGGCGGTATCGTGTCAGAGCGTAAACTCCTGCGTGGACAACATGGCTTTGCGGGATCCATTGGGCACACCGTCATCCATGCCGGCGGCCGGCCATGCAACTGCGGCCGCCTTGGCTGCCTGGAAGCGTATGTTTCGACAGCAGCGTTGCTGCGGGAATACTGTGAACGCAGTGGTATCACCGCAGAAGACGCAGGGGATGACGCGGCCTTCGCGCTCCAAATCAACCGACTTGCTCGCAGCGGCGACGCTGCCGCGCAAGGTGCCTATGCTGCATTGTCAGAGAGTCTGGCCGAAGGAATCAGTAATCTCTTCAACCAATTCGACCCTCAGGTCGTGATCCTCTCTGGCGGTCTGATTGAGGGATACGATCAGTTTGTTTCTGACTTGGAAACCCAGGTTACAAAGCTCCTCCACTTTGGTGCTAAACGCCGGCCTCAGATTCGCGCCGCGAGAGCTGGGCGCTTTGCCGGCGTGCAGGGTGCGTCGACCCTCGTATTTGATGGCGATTGCTAGATTCTCCTTTCGGCGGCGAACGGCAAGCCTCCAGGTTGTGCAACACGTCATAACTAGCGGATCTGGCAGAAAAAGTAGAGACGTGACATGAAAAACAATCGCACGCACTGGTTGGCAGCGATATCGTCCTTAGGCTTAGCATGGGCCTTTGCGGCTGGACAACAACCGGTAGTGCGTCTGGCCCTGATCCCTCCTTCTCCCGTCACCGACAAAATCGTGCTCGACATTCGCGGCGCGGCTGAAAACCGAGACAACCGCAGCCGCAGATTCACGCTCTCGCTCTATTTGGATCATGAGTCCGCCTCCGCGCTGGTGCGTACTCTGTCGTTGCGTATTCCGGCCCACGCAAGTGCCGGCATATACTATCGCCGCACGACGCAGGGTTGGGTCGGCCGGCATCACATCATCTTTGTCGCAACCAGCGGCGGCCGACTGATCCGTTCTGTACGCGGAGTCGTTGTGCTGCCCTCCACCGTTCGTTCCACGCGCACCATCGACGGCGCCTGGGTGGGGATTGTGCATTGGAGCGAAGAAGAAGGCCGCCACTGGAACGCTGACATCCGCAAGCTTACTGAAGACGACTGGCGCCAGCAGGTGCGCGGCATGCACAACCTTGGCATGAATACGGTGGTGATCCAGGAAGTCTTTCGCAACGAGGCCTACTACGGTACCAACAACATCGTCTCCGAAGGCTACCACGGACTCGCCTACTATCCTTCGGCGCTTTACCCAGGGCGCGTGTCCATGGCTTCCCGCGACCCCATCGAGGCCATCCTCTCGGAAGCAGACCGCCTCAATATGAATGTCTTTCTCGGCGTCGGAGCCTACGCCTGGTTCGACTTCAGCCCTGGCTCGCTCGCTTGGAGCAAGCAAGTTGCTGCGGAGTTATGGCAGCGCTACGGACATCATCCCTCTTTCTACGGTTGGTATGTCTCTGCGGAAGCCTACGGCAGCCTCATCCCTGATCAAGGAGAGCAAGAAAAGGACCGCTATCGGCAACAGGTCATCGCCTTCTTCCGAGAGTTCCAAGCTTATTGCCGAAGCCTCGCGCCGGAGAAGCCTGTGATGCTGGCGCCCAACGCACACGGCATGCTTGAGTCACGCGATGTTTGGCCCCTGGTCCTTTCCCACGTCGACATCATTTGCCCGTTTGGTTTTGATCGCATGCCGCCGGGAGATATCACCGGAGAGCAGTCCGCGGCGCTGTGGCAATCCATGTGCGACAAGACGGGCACGCACCTTTGGATGGACATGGAGGCGTTCCTCTTTGATAGGAAGGCTCTTGTCCCCAGACCCATCGCCGGGCTCATGGAGGACTTGCAACGTTACCCCAATTTTGAAAAGATCCTCTGCTATCAGTACTCGGGCATCTTCAATGCACCCGATTCGCGCGTTACTCCCGGTGGTCCCGCCACAGTTGTTCTCTATCAGGATTATCTGCATTACCTGCAGAGCCTGGGCCGCGCACCTCTAAAGGGCATGCCTTAACGAACTTCCGCTCTGAAAAATTCCCCAGTCGGCGTCCGGCTGCGGGTCCTGCACCGATACGACCATCTTCAGGCGCTGATGCGCGACGCCTGACTGCGAGACAAGGAGAGTCTCGCAGCCAAGGACGTATCAGACCCACCTCGCAGAGAACCTCGCCTCTTATCAAGCTTTGCCCTTTCAGACCTGCCATACGACTAGGCCACGTTTACGTAAACCGCAATCTCACTGCCGGTCCAATCCGGTTACGCTAAACAACCACACAGAGAACTCGCCACGTCGCACAAGGCCATGCCGCTGTTCCGCACCATTTTTGAATCTAGTCAGCTCTTCCCAGACAACCGGTGAATTGTCCTCAATTTCAAGCTGTGCTGCATCGGGCAGGGCAAGCCTTTGCAGTGCGGCCTTCACTTCGCCGCCTGATACTGTCTCGTCCGTGGAAAAGTGCAATGTGCCGACCCGTGGCGGAAGTAATCCGAGGATCGATGTCGCCTGAATGCTCTTGAATTCGGGCGATTTTAAGGGCACATCATCAAACCATACCAGAGGCTGGCCAAGATCAATCAAGTCAAGCTGTAATTGATGAAGCCGCGTCGGATCCTCAACCAGCGCGCGCAACGGAATCTTCGCGGTCAGTGCTTCATGTGCAGCCTCCCCCGCGGCAACTCCAATGGCCCACTCTGTTGGTTGCAGACGATAGGCCCCATTGGCCAGGTGCGTGGTTCCGATGTTTTTCGCCGCGGCGAGGAGGTTTGCAATGTTTTGTGAAATGAGGGCCGACAGAGGAATCTGATAGGGGCGCGATCTGGGCAGCTCGGGCTCGGCATCGCAGGTATGAAGATCCATTGCGTAGTAACCGATCCCGACCGAGTCTTCGAATCGCGCGGCCCTCACCGCATTTGGATCCTTCGGCGCTATGTCTTGCTCGCGAATCGTGCTCAGAGCCAGCAATCGTCGGGACTCGCGCACATAAGGAAATTGAGACAACCCATCCCGGCTACCCATGGCATCGGTTTTCAGATCAATGTCAGCGTACCCGCCGCTGCGACCATCATCCCTCGGAGCCTCGTGCGCAATCCACCAGGCAAACCCAAGTGAAACCTGCTTCCCATGTTGCATGGCGCGCGCCACATCTGATGGATCGCTCGAGAGTAATCCTGAATCGCAAACATCGTTGCTCGACCAGTTGATTAGGCTCAGATCTGACGCGAACTCTTCCGGCTTGAATTGCGATGCGTCAATGCTCCTGCGATAGTTCCAGAAAGAGCCAGGCGTGTGCACGGCCTGAGTAAAGAATCCATAATGCAGAGTGACTTTGGGGCTATCGACGCTGTCGATTGAGAAGTACTTTCGGTTTTGTTCATATCGAGGGGGCTTCTTGCTTGCAGAAGGAGCTCCTATGCGGAGAATGAAAGGATAAGTAAAGCTTTGCAGTGCCTTGGGATTCGCAACCGCACGCGCGTCCGGCTCACCCGTCGTGGCCTTTGATTCCGAACCTGTAACGTAGTCTGCGCCTGCTAGCGGAAGGAACTCGCCCAGTTCCGTCGCATCAATGAAAACCGAGCCTTGAAGGCGAAAGAATCTCTTGTCTTCAAACCTGTAAAACACAACACTCTGAATCGCATTTCGGCGCTTTTCAACTTCCACCGGAGCAGCGCGCAGATACAGCGACAGCATTCCATTCTGCTCGTGCGGTTGCAGCATTGCCTCGAGCGCATGCAGTCCGGCGCTCGGCTCAAAACACAAACCGCTGACCCAACAATTGCCGGGGTTCAATTCATTTTCGCCCGGCGGCCTCTTCAGGAGTGGTATGTAGTGATTACGAATCTTCGTACGCAGGTCCAGATAGCTTGCGCTGCTTCCTGAAGTCTCGGTCCACTCGTTTTCGTCCAGCGCGGATACGCCTTGAGAAGTCATCTGGCCGCCGATCCAGTGGGTTGGCTCCGTCAGGCAAACGTGATGGCCTGCGCGTGCAGCCGTTATCGCCGCCGCGCTTCCTCCGAGGCCGGCTCCGACAACAACGACCTCACATTTCTCGGTAGGGATGTCGACTGGAATCGCAACCGCGACCACGGCGCGGGCAGTGTCGGCTTCAGCGTCAACCGCAAGCGGGTCAAGAACTCTGATGGTCTGCGCTCCCCCGGCGCCAAGAGAAACCGCACACACAACACACGCAAGAGTGATCCGGTCGCAGAATCTTCGACTCATTGCCATCCAGTCGATCTAGTTGAAGTGCTCACCACGCGTCTATTTTAAGAAAGCCGGTTGCCACCGACGTCAGCCTCCGACTCCTGATTTCTGACTCAACCCAACCTACGGTGCGGCCGGCAAGAGGAATTGGCGCAGGAAATATGCCCTGCGCAACGCTGCAATTGATTGTGGAACGAGAAAGACCTGTTCGCAGTTTCACCGCTGGAAGCCGAAGAATGACGTGTGACATTGACGAGTCCTTGGTATCCGTGGCCTGCACAAGATCAACCGCATGGGTAAAGGAGCACAACCCGAGCCAGTTTGTGGCTGCTGAGTGTTGACGCCAGCCTGCGAGGAGGATCCTCGCGTGTGATGTTCCGCACCGTCGGAACCGTGTCTTGCGCCAGAACCTAGACGTTGAACCCGGATTGGTTTTCATGGGTGACTTGGTTGGACTTGCTTCAAAGGACGCGCCGATCGCGGTTCGAACTCACCGATCGACCCCGCAGGGCAAAAGGAAGAAGCCTCTGGCATGGACAACGATCACGAAGATCAGATCGATCATGTCGCAGGTATTCAAGCACGTGCAACGGCACGACCTTATCCCTGCCGCCATCGATAAGAATGGCAGACCCAGCAACCCGTGCTTCTGGCACGGAGCGAATCGGGCACGGATTACGAAGAAGCAGTGGTCAGTCCCGAACAGATGGTCGTGATTCTCAATGAGCTCGACTCGGAGGACACGCGCCTGGAATGTACGCTTGCTCTTCTCCACGCGGCAACGGGGTTAAGGCCTGAAGAGACATTCGGCCTGAAATGGCAGGATATTGATTGGAAGAAAAACCAGACTAATATCCGGCGAGGCTGGTCAAAAGGGAAGGAGACTCGCGGCAAGACCAAAGGAAGTGTGACGCAAGTGGCAATGCATCCAGTTCTGGCTGGCGCATTGCAAGTGTGGCGCCGCGAGTCACTCTATCATCGGGAGACGGATTGGGTCTTCGCCTCAACCAAGGCGAAGGGCAAGAAGCCTCGGTCGGCGGGCGTTGCTGGCCAGGATTATCTCCGTCCCGCAGCCGTGAAGGCGGGCGTGATCCCAGCCACCTACAAAGGTCGATTCGGATGGCACAATTTGCGCCATTCGTTGGGGACTTTCTTCGCCAACAACGAAGTCAATCTCCCCTTGATCCAGAGCGCTCTCAGGCATGTGAACCCTAGAACCACTGGCAAGTACATTCACCGCGTCAACTCCGCGCAGATCGCAGCTCAGGAGAAATTCCTGGACGCCATCAAGTTCACCGGAGCAGTCGCTTAACGACTTGGGTTCAATCTTGGGTCGGAAGGTGATGTTGGAGAAGCCGCGAAGTCTGCTAATTTGTTGAGCTGATTTGGTGGACCTGATCGGGATCGAACCGATGACCTCTTCCATGCCATGGAAGCGCGCTCCCAGCTGCGCCACAGGCCCACACGAGGGGAATGCAACTCCTCTATTGTCTCTGCTTGCCGAAGATTCGTCAATCGCCGAAAGACATGGAATTAGCATCGAATCCGGGCTGTCTCACCCTCGCATCAGTACCGCAATCGAATCGCCGCCGGTCATTCGTCGGAGGTCGCAATTATGAAAGCTGCAGTCGTCAACGTGCTGGGGCAGCCGCCTCGTTATCAGGATTTTCCCGAGCCGACGCCGAATGCGGGCGAGGCTCTTATCCGTGTGCGAGCCGCCGGACTGCATCCGATCGTCAAAGCCCTTGCTAGCGGATCTCACTACGCCGGCAATGGCGAAGTACCGTCGTCCCCGGCGTCGATGGCGTCGGGACCCTCGAGATGGCCGCCGTGTCTACTTCATCTTCGCCCGCAAGCCGTGGGGATCGATGGCGGAGCGGACCGTGGCGCCGCTCTCGAAGTGCCTTACCCTGCCCGACAATATTGATGACATTCAGGCCGCGGCCATTGCCAATCCCGGCATGTCGGCGTGGCTTTCGATCAAAGAACGCGCAGGTCTCCGCCAGGGGAGAATCGTACTGATCCTCGGCGCAACCGGCGTCGCCGGCCAGTTCGCCATCCAGGTGGCTCGATATCTTGGCGCCGCGCGCATCCTTGGAGCAGCCCGCAATCCCGACGCGCTCGCCTCTGAAAAACTCGACGCCGTCATCTCCCTATCGCAGCCCGACGACGCCATTCGCGACGCATTCATCGCCGATACCGAAAAGGGAATTGACGTCATCATCGACTACCTCTGGGGCCGGCCTACCGAGTTGCTGCTTGAGGCGCTTGCCAAAAGCTTCGACCCCGACGCCGCCCGTCAAGCCCGCCTCGTCGAAGTTGGCGAAAGCGCCGGCAAAACCATCTCGCTTCCCGGTGCAACCCTGCGCAGCATCGACCTGAAAATCCTCGGCAGCGGATTCGGCTCCGTCCCGCTCCAGGGTGTTCTCGACGCCATTCCAAACCTCTTCACGCTCGCCGCCACCGGCGCCCTCAAGGTCGCTGTCGAACCGGTTCCGCTCGCCCAGGTTGAGTCCGCCTGGAATCGCAAGGAAAGCGGCAAGCGTATCGTCCTTACCACCTAAATGGTCCAGAATCCGTCATCTAAGTCGAAGATCATTCGTGACCGGGAACACTTTGGGGGGCCTCCGGTGTCTAAGACAATAGGCGCGCGGAGCAAATCACGCTTCGTCCTTCACGGGGTCCCCGACGACAGGTCTTCGTCGTTGGGGCAGATCCGCGTGCCTTGGGTAGTTTGGCGCGGCATTAATCTGTTGGGCTGCCGCGGCAGAACTGGCAGTTGCCAGCCGGATGCTACCTGAAAGATGCCAAACGTGCGTCTGATGCGGTAACGTGGGAGGAACTGAATTGCAGGCGGACCTCACCATGGGGAATCTAGCGAGCGCGCTTTCACTTCGATCGGACGAAGCCGCTCTGATCGCCGAGCTTCAGGCGGGCTCTGAAGAGGCCTTTGCCTGGCTGATCGCGCGCTACCATCAGCCCATCTACTCGCTTCTTGCCCGCACAGTTCACGATCGCGCTGACGCCGCCGACCTTACCCAGGAAGTATTCGTCAAGGTCTTCCGCGGCGTAGGCCGCTTTCACGGCGAGTCGTCGTTGCGCACATGGATCTACCGCATCGCCCTGCACGAGGCCTCCAATCAGCGCCGCTGGTGGATGCGCCACAAGCAACAGGAGATCCCCATCGAGCAGGAGATGACCGAGGGAAATTGCGGCGCGCCCATCAGGCTGAGAGAAATGCTCGTCGATCCCGCTGAATCGCCCTTTGAAATGGCGATCCACACCGAGAATCGGGAACGCGTCGAGGCCGCCCTCAGCCTGCTTCCGGAGCCATTCCGCACCACCCTCATCCTCCGGGACATTGAAGGCTTTGTGTACGAAGAAGTCGCCGAAATTCAAGGGGTGAATCTCGGCACCGTCAAATCACGGCTCGTTCGGGGACGAGCCCTTCTGAAGGCCATTCTTGCGGAGTCTCAGCGGGCCGGCGAAAAACGAATGCATGCCGCCCTTGGAACTCCCTTGGGAGAGGAGGCGCGATGAGCACCTGCAACTCTATCCAGGCAAAGTTTTCGGAGTATCTCGATGGACGGCTGACCGGTGTTGAGATGCAGGAGATCGGCGCCCACCTCGACACGTGCCGCCTGTGTTCCAGCGAATGGAAGGGTTTGAAGCAGACGCAAATGTCGCTGGCCGCCCTCGGCCCGGTTCCACAACCCGAAGATCTTCTTCTGCGCATCCGCGTTACCGTCAGCCAGGAACGCGCACGCAGCCGCAAAAGCCTCGTTCAGAGCCTGAAACTGTCCTGGGATAACACCATCGGGCCTCTTCTCCTGCAGACCGCAGCCGGGTTTGCCAGCGCCGTTTTGCTGCTCGGCACCGTTACCGTGCTGGTCGGCATGTTCACCCGGCCTGAGGTGGCGCGCGGTGAAGACGAACCGCTCGGCAAGGCGACCGCTCCGCACTTCCAGTATCTTTATGGCGCGTTGAGCAGCAACGACCAGATTCGCGAACTGGCTGCCCCCGTCATTGTTGAGGCGTATGTCAACGATCGCGGAGAAGTCTACGACTACCGCATTGTCTCCGGCCCGGTCGACGACGATACGCGTGCCCAGGTGGTCAACCAGCTTCTGTGGAGCCACTTCGAACCTGCGCGCTTCTTCGGTCAACCGGTGCGCGGACTGGCCGTCCTCTCCTTCTCCGGTGTGTCCGTCCGCGGATAGACACTCAATATAAAACGGGGTGTCATCCTGAGCGGAGCGAAGGACCTGCTTTTGTATCCGTACGATGGCACGACGCGACTTCATCGCGGCCCTCTACGAAAATTCCGCCCCGCCAATCCACGACGATCCCACTGACGCGTCTAATCAACGCACGTCTCGGCCATTCGCTCTGCTCACCGTGAACGGGTCAAATGCCGTAGACTTCTGGCAAGGTCCTTCTTCATGTCGTTCAGCCCGTTTCGCGATCTCGTCATCCTCATTTCCGCTGCCGCACTTCTACGAGCCGCTCCGCTAGCCGTCTCTCAGTCCTCCAGCAACCCGTCTGACCGCCAGAGCTCTTCGTCGCAGCCCATACAGGAAAAGGCGCCCTCGCTCGTCGATCCCGCCGGCCCCACCATCTCGCTGGTCCCTTCCGAGTCCGTCTTCGCCATGGCTGCGGCTCTCAACGCCTGCGGCTACAACGAAGGCCTCGACGACAGCGTACCCGTCCGCAAGCGTGTTCGCGATGAGATTAACGATGCGCTGGCCAAAAGCGAAGACGCCCGCAGCAAGCGCGACAAGGTCTGTCTCTACATCGCCCAGCATCGTCTCACCGGTACTGAGCGCGATATCTCGCAATACATCTCGCTCGCGCTATATCTCAGCCCGCCGCCTGCGCTTGAAACCACCGTCGACCTCACTCAAATGCCTCCCGACTCTACGCAGGTGGTCGAGATCGCTCCGCTCCTGCGCGACTTCGCGGCAGCCGTCGATCTCCACGGCATCTGGCTGGCCGTGCATCACACCTACGATCAGGAGACCGACCGCCTCCACGATCCCCTCTCGCGCATGATCGTCTCCACCAACCTCTACCTCAAGATGCCGGCCTCCACCTACGAGGGCCGCCGTTTCATCGTCGTCATCGAACCCATGCTGTCGCCGAAACTGGTCAACGCGCGCGTCTACGGCACCGACTATGTCGTCGTCGTATCGCCCGTCAACGGAAACATCCCCATGAACGACGTGCGCCACACTTACCTCCACTACATCATCGAGCCGCTACTCTTCTCTCGCTCCAACGCGATTGACCGTATGCAGCCCATCCTGAAAGAGGTGCGCGACGCTCCCCTCGAGTTCCGCTATCGCTCCGACACTGTCGCCGCTCGTCGTTGAGTGCCTCATCAAGGCCATTGAGGCGCGCACCATGGACACCGGTATCCCCGATTACAAAATTCCCGCCGGTGTCGATCGTTCCAACCTGCCTCGCTACGAACACGACCGCCAGCTCGTCCTGCAGAGGCAGGAGGCCGCACGTGTCGCCGCCGTGCAGCACGACATGACCCAGGGGTTCGTGCTCACCCAGTACTTCTTCGAACAGTTGATTCAGTTTGAAAAGGATCCTGCCAGCCTCCGCGACACCATCGGCGAAATGGTCTACGGCATGGATATTGATCAGCAGATTCATCGCGCCCGCCAGACCGAGTTTGACAAGCAGGCTGACGAGGATGTGCTCCAGCGCAGCAAGCCTCGCGTGCTCTCCGGTCTCGATCTCGCCGAAGCCAAACTCGCCCAGGGCGATGTCGCCACCGCCACCGCCATTGCCAGGAAGGCTCTTGCCGCCGATCATTCCGATTCGCTGCAATCCGTCGCCGACGAAGGCCGTGCCGACTTCATCCTCGCCCGCGTCGCCCTCATCACCGGCCACCCCGACGATGCCATCGATCGCTTCCAGAAGACCATCGCCATCAGCAAAGAGGCGCGCTTCGTCGCCTGGTCGCACATCTACCTCGGCCGCATTTTGGACGTTGAATGCAAGCGGCCCGAAGCTGTCACGGAATATCAGCAGGCGTTGGCCGCGCGCGATGGCCAGCAGGACACACGCATCGCCGCCGAACGCGGCGTCAAAACAGCCTATCTCCTCAAGGGCCAAAGTTGCGACCAGGATGCCGATGACGACTCCGACAATCCATCCGCTAAGCCCGCACCCCCCACCCAACCGCCCCCATCCCCAAATCCGCAATAGAAATCGCAGATCTGTGCGCCGGGAGCGAGCCGCGAAAATATCCCAGGGTGAAAACCCTGGGATATCGCGCCCACCCAGATTCGAAGTCAGGTAAGGGCCGGCCGAAGCCCGTCAATACCCATCGATCCCAACAATCCTCGAACCCGCTGAAAGCACACAGAAAATTTCTCAGCCGCCTTTGCAGGTTATTTTCTGCCGACAGTACATAATGGAAGTCGGATCAACAAACCATCCTCTCGCATTCAACCGCAAAAAAAGAAAAAATTAAATGGCAATGATTCGTTTTCTGTTCGCCTTTATGTTATCAGCATAATGATAATAAACGATTTACATAATGACAATGCTTCCCATTCTGCACCATCCATGGTGCACTGCAGCGCGAAATGTGCAATCACCCCGCAGCCCCGCTGACTTGCTGACTCGCTAGTCCCGCACAGCGGGAAGCTGACTCGCTAATCCCCACCCCTTTACGACCAACCTTCCGCCGAATTAGTTTGGTGGTGTCCCCTGGAGTGTCGATGCGTCGTCGAGATTTTGTTCGCGCCGTCATTGCCGTCGGTGCTGCTCCCAAGCTTCTCCTCAGCCAACAGGCCGCCAACCCCTCCCCGCCGGCGCCTGCGCCCGTTCCATGGCTGCTCGGTCTCAACTCCAAGACCCCCATCCCGCAGGTCGAGGCCGCCGACCAGGTAGCTATCTCCGAGTTGCGCTTCTTCAAGCCGGACCAAATGGCCACCCTCACCCGCCTCAGCGATCTGCTTATGCCTCCCATAGGCGGGAAGCCCGGCGCCGTCGAGGCGCAGACCCCCATGTTCCTAGACTTCCTCATCGGCAGCTCGCCCGACGCCCGCAAGCAGTTCTACAGCGAAGGCCTCGACTGGCTCGATGCCGAATCAAGGAAGAAATTCAACGCCGGCTTCGCCACCCTCACCGCCGCGCAGGCCGACGAACTGCTCAAACCCTGGCTGCGCACCTGGATGAGCGATCATCCTCCCGAGGAGCCTCACGCCGGCTTCATCAGCATCGCCCACGACGACATCCGCACTGCCACCGTGAATTCGAAAGCGTGGTCTGTCGTGCCCGAAGTGGGCGCAGAGCCCCGCACGGAAGTGGAGCTCTACTGGTCCCCCATCGAGCCCGATACCGAAGAGATCCGCGCCGACTGCGCCAATACCCCCCCGCACGTGCAGGCCGTCCCCAAAGCCCAGCATCCCATGCCGTCCTATCCGCGATAAACCAGGGAGCAGGGAACAGGGCGTATTGAGCAACAAACCAGTCGACCACGCACGAGAACTACGAAATGAGATCTGACGACTGAAAACTGACAATGCCAAACGAACCCTACGACGTGCTAATTATCGGCTCCGGCCACTCCGGCGGCATGGCCGCAAAGATCCTCACCGAAGACGGCATTCGCTGCCTCATGCTGAACGCCGGCCCGGTTGCCGACGTCAGCCACGACGCCGAGCGCAAACCCGCCTACGATCTGCCCTATCGCGGCTTCAGACCGCCCGGCCGGCTCGAGCACGTCTTCCAGTCCAACGAGTTCAACGCCAACGTCTGGGTCGACGAGAAGGAGGTTCCCTACACCTTCGAGCCCGGCCAGCCCTACAACTGGGTGCGCGTGCGTCTCTTCGGCGGCCGCTCGCTCTTCTGGTCGCGCCAGTCCTTCCGGCTCGAGCGACTACGAGTTCAAGGCCAAATCGCACGACGGCTTCGGCGAAGACTGGCCCATCAGCTACGCCGATCTCGCTCCCTACTACTCGCGCGTGGAAGGCATCTTCCGCGTCGCCGGCGCGCTCGATGGCCCGCCGCAGATGCCGAATGGCAACTTCATCCTCGACAACGCCCCGTGGTCCGCCGTCGATGCAGCGCTTCATCGACGCCGCCAAGCCGCGCGGCATTCCCGTCTGCAAGCAGCGCTCGCGCGCATGGGCCGCGACGGCCTCGCCAGCTCCGTCAACCTGCTGCTGCCCGACGCCGAGCAGACCGGCAAGCTCACCTCCATTGCCAACGCCGTGGTGCGCGAGATCACGGTCGACAAGAACACCGGCCTGCCCAACGGCTGCAACTTTGTCGATCGCCTCTCGCGTCGCGAGATGAGCGTGAAGGCGCGCGTCGTCGTCCTGGCCGCCGGAACGCTCGAGAGCACGCGCCTGCTGCTGAACTCCAACCTCGCCAACTCGAGCGGCCTCGTGGGCCGCTATCTGATGGACCAGATCTACGGCGCGGGCATCGTCTGCTCCGTGCCCGAAGCGCGCAACGGCAAGCAGCAAGGGCGTGATGGGCGGCGGCGCCATCGTTCCGCGCTTCCGCAACATCGACAACCAAGTGCGACAAATTCCTGCGCGGCTACGCCTTCAACGTCACCAGCCGCCACCGGCGGCGCTCGGCGCGCGCAACTTCGCGGCCTACGGCGAAGAGCTCGCAGCGCAAGATGGACGAGTACCACGGCAGCGGCTTTCACATGACCATTATGGGCGAGGTGCTCGGCCGCTACGAAAATCACGTCCGCATCGACAAGGACCGCGTCGACGCCTGGGGCATCCCGGTCCTGCACGTCGATACAAAATACACCGACAACGAATTCAACATGGCCAAGGACGCCGTCGATACCGGCTGCGAGCTGCGCCGAGGCCGCAGGCTTCGAAGTCCTGTCGAAGAATGACAATGCCCAATCCGCCCGGCTACAGCATCCACGAGGTCGGCACCTGCCGCATGGGCAACGATCCGAAGAAAAGCGTGCTGAACAAATGGTCAATCAGAGCCACGACCACAAGAATCTGTTCGTCGTCGATGGCGCCGCATTCACCAGCGCCGGCTGGCAGAATCCGACCATGACGATCCTGTCGCTCTCCATGCGCGCCTCAGAGTACCTGGCCGGCGAAATGCTCCGCCAAAACATCTAGAACCAGTTGCGCAAATCTGCTTTGAAAGCGCACGGCTTCACAGTTTGCTGAAAAACCCGAGAAAACGAAGTTCTGTAACAAGGGCATGCGCGGACCCTCTGGGTGAGCCAGGCCACAAACACAACAAAATGAGTTGGGTTTTAACCCCTGAGGCCCTGAAGGGTGTTTACCCCACGATCCGCCTGCTCTCTCTCTTTTTCTTGCAGCTTGTTCAGCGCAGCGAGAACCGGAGGTACCAGGGATCTTCAAGTCCCTGAAGATCGCGGGCTTCAATGTCCGCGTGAAGACCGCTAACTCGCTAACTTGCTATGCCGCGAAGCGGCGCTATCTCGCTGTTCCTTTAAACGAAAATCCGGTAGTCCTCGAAATCGATCCTCACGCACGCTCTTCACCTGAACAACCGGTGGGAGCATGGACCTTCAGGTCCCTGAAAACCTCGCGTCGCAGGACCGTGGGCCTCACCCCGGGACGAATTTAAGAATGTTGCCATCCTGAACGAAGCGCTTTGGGGTAGGCGAAGTGAAGGACCTGCTTTTTCCCATCGAAATTGAACCCGGAATTGCGACCCCCGCAAGAAGCCATCCAGCAAAAACGGGGAGCCTCAGCTCCCCGCTCTATATATTCGTTCGCAACCCGATCAGAACCGCAACGTGGGCCCGAATCCAATGCGCAGATTGTTATACGTTCCACTATTGAAGTAAATTTCGTCACCCGCCTCCACGCGCAGTCCGAGGGATCCGAAATACCCTTCGATACCGCCGCCCGGATACACCGCCACATGCGTCGTTCCGCCGCCAAACTGGTCGAACGAGTTGGCGAACGTCGTTCCCGATGCCGTGCTGGTGGAATGGCTGAACTCCATGAAACCAACCTTGCCCGTTACGAACGCGTGAAACGGACCGGACGTGCCCACCTGAAACTTTGGACCAAAGAGCCCGGAAATCGGACGCGTCCTCCCGGTAATCGTGGTGCTCGTCACGCCGGTGGTGTTTCCATTGGTTGAGACTGTCGTGTAGTTTTGTACGAAGTCGTAGTTCATCTCCGCTTCAAGCCCGATGTCGGGGTGGACGTTGAATCCTACGCGTCCGCCGAACCCCAAAAAGTTGACGGCGCTTCCACCCTTCGGATTCACCCGAAAAAGGTCGCCGTATGCTTGGATCTCTCCGTGATTCTGATTCCACCCTTCATGCGGTCCATAGTGCCCGGACTGCGGGGGTGGTTCCTGATCTTGCGCGTTGACGGTGAAGGGAACTGCCAGAGCCGCGATCAGACCAGCACAGCCAAGAATACGATTCATGTTTGTATACTCCAGATTTGAGTTGCCTCAGCCGAAAGGTTTCCCCATGAGCTGAAGAGTTATTCGCGAACATCATGTTCTGGCGCAAAGTCCAGGCGCCCGAACACTGGTTTCTAGATGCCGCTCTAATCCGGCAGGTTGGAAACTGCACAAGGCCATGCACTTTACGCAGCGTGGTTCGCGTCAAACGCACCTTCACGGTTCAATCGAGACATCTTCCGCAGTGCGTCTTGCATCAGCCCGCGTCGCACCCCATCCTGTTTGGTAGATGGGGACGCCGCGCCCCGACCAGCAGGGTTTCATTTGGATGGTTCGGCACGTCTAAGGAATAATTGGTATGGGAGCAGTTTTGAGGTTCGACCGATTCCCCGAAACCGGGGAGGGCCTTCCCTGGAGTTGCAGCCCGCAGAGGAGTAAGTGGAAGCGGTCTTGACTGAACTCGAAGCTGCACTGGGGCATGGCTTTGCCAGGCCTGAGTTGCTGGTGTGTGCGCTCACCCATCGATCGCTCGCCAATCAGCAGATGCAGGAGAGCGATGCCGATGGGCCATCGCTCGCCAGCGACAATGAGCGGCTCGAATTTCTCGGCGACGCCGTCCTCGGCCTGGTCGTCGGCGAGGCTCTCTTCCTCAGCCATCCCGAATGGCACGAGGGCGAGCTGACCCGCGTGCGCGCGCAACTGGTGAGCCGGCAGCACATGGCCCGGGTAGCCGCAGACATCGCGCTTGGCGATCATCTTCGCCTGAGCCGCGGTGAAGATCGCAGCGGCCTGCGCCGGAAAAGCACCGTGCTTTCCAACACCATGGAGGCTGTGATCGGCGCGCTCTTTCTTGATGGCGGCCTTGAGCCGGTTCGGGCTTTTGCGCGTCGTTATGTCATGGGAGACGCCGTGGAGCGAGCTCGCCGAGCAGTTGCGTTCCGGCGCCGCTTTGGGCAACTATAAGTCCGCGCTGCAGGAGCGGTTGCAGGCCGAGCGTGCCGGAGCTCCCATCTACCGCGTCAAGAGCGAGAGCGGTCCCGATCATCGCAAGCGCTTCCTGGTCGAGGTGCGGCTAAAACCATCCGGAGGCGAACCTGGCAAGCCGCTCGCCCGCGGTATCGGCAACACCAAGAAGCACGCTGAGCAGGATGCCGCGCGTCGTGCGCTCGCGCAGCTTGCGGGCACCGCGACTGCGCTGGAAGGCGACGGCGCAATTCTGACCGAGGACGAGGAGGAGACGGAGTGAGCGCGCCCGCCCAAATCTCCCATCCTCCCGCGCGCACAGACGCATGTCTGGCACCATCTGCCCACCGTGCCCGAAGCCCTCGCATCGCTGATGCGCACGGTTGTCGTCGCGCTCTTCCTGCTCACCTTCGTCCTGCAGCCGTTTCTTATTCCGTCAGAGAGCATGGAGCACACGCTGCTCGTCGGCGATTTTCTGCTGGTCAACAAGCAGATCTTCGCGCCCGCCGGCGGTTCCCGCAGCCTTGAGCGCTGGATCATGCCCTATCGCGACGTCGAGCGCGGCGACATCGTGGTGTTCCATCACCCCGAGCCGCATCCTTACCTGGTGAAGCGAGTCGTCGGCCTTCCCGGCGACCGGCTCCGCATCGAAGATGGACGCGTTGTCGTCAATGGCGTTCCCGCTCAACGAGCCTTATGCCGCGTTTGAGCCCGCCGCTCCCAATCCATTCCGCGATAATTTTCCCGCCAGCATCTACACCGATCCCGACGTCGATCCCGAGTGGTGGCGACAGATGCAGAGCCTCACCGCAGACGGCGAGCTGGTCGTTCCCGCCAGGCGAGTACTTTGTGCTCGGCGACAATCGCAATCACAGCATGGATTCCCGTTTCTGGGGATTCGTGCCGCGGCAGGCCATCATCGCGCGTCCGCTGGTCATTTACTTCTCGCTACGCCGCCCATCCAGCACCGATGTGCAGCAGGCCGCGGATGATAGACTCGGACACGACAGGGAACTCTCGGCACGCCTCGCGGCTTTTGCGCGCTGGAAGCGCATCTTTCGCGTAGTCCACTAGCGATTCCGGGAATCCGCACAGTAGCTCGCCAGCCATCACAGAGCGACAGGATGACCACCAAAAATACGCCGCCAGCCAAGACGCCGACCGAGAGCCGAGTCCGCTCCCGAACAGAAACTCAGGAAGAGACGCCTTTTGAAGCGGTCGCCAGCATCTGCTCGGTGCTGGTCGTGGGCCTGTTCATTCTCACCTTTCTCGCACAGAACTTCGTCATCCCCTCGGGATCGATGGAGAACACGCTGCTGGTCGGCGATCACCTGGTGGTCGACCGCATCACACTGGCGCCGCCCACCAAGTGGATGCCGCTGGTTCACTATCGCGAGCCGAAGCGCGGCGACATCGTGGTCTTCATCAAGCCCGGACGAGCTCGACGCCGACGGCAAGCCCACAATCTTGTTCCTGGTGAAGCGACTGATCGGCGTGCCCGGCGATCGCATCCATCTCCACAACGGCATCGTCATCATCAACGGAGTAGCTCAAGCCAGCCGCACGCGCAGCCCACCACGCCCGAGAACTTCTCGCGAGTTCCTCGACGAATTCCCCTCTGTTCCGCCGTTGCAATCGCGACCCCGGCGCTGGCACACCGAGCGCTGGGCCGTCGACTTCCCCAATCACGTCGTCGATGGCGACCTCGTGGTCCCGCCCGGCAAGTACTTCATGATGGGCGACAATCGCCACGACAGCCTCGACTCGCGCTTCTGGGGATTTGTGCCGCGCGAAAACATCGTGGGCCGGCCGCTGTTCAACTACTGGTCGTTCAAGACGCCCGAGCATCAGTTTGACGAGACCGGCATCGGCAACAGCGTCGCGTGGATGGGGCATGTGGCGCTGCACTTCTTTACCGACACGCGCTGGAACCGGACGTTGCACCTTGTACGCTAAAAGCCAAACCCAGTGACGTCGCGAAGTCGCAATCTTAGTCAACGCGATTCCGCGGGGCCCTCAACGAAAGGTCCTCGTCGTTGAGATGGGACCCCCGGGGAGCCGCGACCCAGCACGATTTGAACAGGACACCGTATCCCGGATTTTGCCGTAAATGCCATCCATCAAATCGCCGACAACCATGACGGAAGAAGTGCAAGGCCGGAAACGCAGGCGATCGAAGCTTGGATCGCCGCGCTGGTGTTGACGATTTTGTTTTCGCCATCATCGTGATTCCGCCGCTGGTCAGCATCAATCGGTACAAGAGCCGGATTGCGCAGGCCATGTCGAATTCGCTCGGTCGGCCTGTGCACTTGTCCGGCGTGGAGTTGCGGCTGTTGCCGCGTCCGGAATTTGTAATCACCGATCTCACCGTGGAAGAGGATCCTTCGTATGGCGTCGAGCCGGTGCTGCATGCCAACTCAGTGACGGCGGCGATACGTCTGTTTTCGCTCTGGCGCGGACGGCTGGAGATCAGCCGGATCAGCGTCGATGAGGCGAGCCTGAACCTGGTGCGCACCGCCGAGGGCCGATGGAATCTGGACACGCTGTTTCGCACTGCAGCGCAATCGCAGGCGATGGCGCGCAGCCAGGACGGCCAGGTGCCTCTGCCCTATCTTGAAGCCACCAACTCGCGCATCAACATCAAGCACGGATTCGAAAAGCTTCCCTATTCGCTGGTCAACGCCGACCTTTCGTTCTGGGAGGAAAATCCCGGGCGACTGGCGCGTGCGCCTCAAGGGCCAGCCCGCCCGCACCGATGTGAATCTCGACCTGGGCGATACCGGCATCGTGCAGCTCGAAGGTCGCATGCGCCGCGCAACGCTGCCCCCCCCCCGCCCCCTCCCTGACCCCGGAGATGCGCCTGATGCCGATGCACGTCGAAATGGAATGGCGCGAGGCGCAACTGGGGCAGTTGAGCCGGTTGCTGATCGGATCGGATGCCGGATGGCGTGGGGATCTGACGGCGGAGATGAAGCTTGACGGCACCGCGGATTCGGCCAAGGTGACGACGCGGCTGCGCGCCACCGGTGTGCACCGCGAGGAGTTTGCGCCGGCGGCGCCGCTCGACTTCGACGCGAACTGCGGATTTGCGTATCACTACTCGGCGCGCACCATTGAGAAGCTGGTGTGCGATTCGCCGCTTGGCGACGGCCGGATGCGCCTGGAAGGCAACCTGCCCACCGATGGCCAACCGAAGCTTTCGCTGGAGTTGCAAAAGATTCCTGCGCAGGCAGTTCTGGATGCTCTGCGAACGGTTCGACAGGAGCTTGGTGCAGGACCTGGAAGCAGATGGAACCCTGAGCGGCAAGCTCATCTACGATGCGACTGCCCCGGCCAGGTTCCCGAGGCGACTGGCAAAGTACGGGCGTCGCAGCAAGAAACGGCCGATAAACAAGTGAGTGCAGTGCCGGAACCTCTGAGCGGAAGCATCACGCTGGATGCGTTGCGGTTGACTGGCGGGAGCCTGAGCCAGCCGATTCAGATCCAGAAAGCCGTGTTTGAGCCCGCGATGGACGCGAACGGGCAGGTAAGCATGCTGGCGGGCACGGCAAATGTGCCTGCTGGAGCGCCAGCGCCGTTGGCATTCACGGTGCGGCTGACGCTGAGCGGATACCAGGTGACGGCGCGTGGAGCGGGGACGCCGGCGCGCGTGCGGCAGTTTGCACATGCCGCGGGATTGAAGGAGGCCGGAGCGCTCGATGCGATTGCAGGCGATCCGGTGACGATGGACTTGGCGATCGAGGGACCGTGGCTGCCTGCTCCGGACGTCTCTCTGGCCGAGAACGCGAATGTGAGCGCGGTGCCCGGGTCAGCACAGGTCGCAGCGGCGGCAACGAGTCAGGCTGTGCCTGATCGGCTGACCGGCACTGTGACGTTGCACAATGCGAACTGGAAAACCGATGCGCTGCCGACCGCGTGTGGAGATTCCGCAGGCAACGCTGCATCTGGGCGGCGGCGCCATCGTTGGGATCCGGTGACGTTTGCCTACGGGCCACTGAAGGGAACGGCGCAGATCGAGATTCCCGGCCGGAGCGCGAGTCCCGAATGCCGTGCACGCCGACCGTGAACCTGGAATTCCGCAGCTCGATGCAGCGGAATTGCAGACCACCCTGCTCGGCTCGGAACAGAAGGGGACGCTGCTGTCCACGGTGATCGCCCGCTTGACACCATCGTCGGCGCACACGTGGCCCGCGTTTCAGGGAACGTTGAAGGCCGACTCGTTGGTGCTTGGCCCGGTGACGCTCCAGACTTTGCTGCGGACATAAAGTGTCGTCCGCGGCGGAAGCCGAAATCACGAGCGTCTCGACGCGGGATTGCTCGGCGGTCAGATCCACATCACTGGCAAGGTCGAAAACGGCGACAAGCCCGCCTACTCGCTCGAAGGACACTTCCAGAGAGCTGACGCCGCCGACGTGTGCCGGGTCTTCGCCCTTCAAATGCACCGGCGCGAGCTTCGATGGCGACGGCAAGCTCGAACTTGCCGGATACGAAGGAATGACCTGGCAAACTCCGCGAAAGGCACGCTGCACTTTGATTGGAAGAAAGGGCAGCGTCGACACACGCCGCCTCTGTTGATACACACCGCCCGCGCTGATCCGTTTCGATCGCTGGACCGGCGACGCGGACATCGCCAACGACGCATTGACCCTGAAAGAGAACCAGGTACAGCACGGCGTGCGCAAGAGATCAGTGACGCGTCCATCACGTTCAGATCCGCCCAAGGTGAGCTTCATCACCAAAGGCCGCCGCCACGGCAAAGAAGTAGAAGCGCAACACTAGACTCGCCTCCCACAAAGGTGTCATCGACGCTTCGCGTCACGATTCGCACGGCGTTCACTCGCACCGAAAGACCATCTCTATGACGCCACGCTCTACAATCCAGATATGGCACGTAATGTCGCCTCTTCCCCGGTCGAGATTCGCTGCAAAGGCGTTCTGTTCGACATGGACGGCATCCTGATCTCCTCCATCGGCTCAGTCGAGCGCAGTTGGACGAAGTGGGCCGAGATGCGCGGCGTCGATCCCGAATTTGCCTGCAAGATGGCCCACGGTCGGCGCGCGATTGAGACGGCGGCGACTCCTGCGGCCCGACCTCGACAGCGAAGCCGAACTCCGGCTCATTGAAGACATTGAACTGGCCGACGGCGAGGCCTTGCCGTGCTGCCCGGCGTGTTGCCGATGCTCCACTCGCTCCCTGCAATCGCTGGACGGTCGTCACCAGCGCGACAGAGCGGCTGGCCCGGATGCGGCTGGCGCAGGCCGGCATTCCGGTGCCAGCGCAGCTGGTGACCGCCGACGACGTCACGCAGGGCAAGCCAGATCCGGCGCCGTACCTCGCCGGCGCAGCGTTGCTGGGCATTACCGCCGGAGGAGTGCGTGGTGTTTGAGGATGCGGAGTCAGGCACGCTGGCGGGTCGCGCAGCGGGTTGCACGGTGATTGCAACGACGTTTTCGCACAAGGCAGAGTCGTTGAGTGCCGCGAATTATCTGATTGAGGACGTCACCGGGGTGCCGTTCGCCGTCTCCCCGGCGAGCAGGGGATCGTGCTGACGTTCAGCCCGCTTGGCGAATAGCGCGGGTTTATTGATAACCGGAATTCGTGGACGGTTGTCTGAAAAGCCCCACTGGGAGTGATGACCCTATGGGGCTGATCCCTGTTCCCTAATCCCTGATCCCTGTCTCATTCGTTCGCTTCGATGCGCCGGCCGTGTGCGTCCTGCAGCGGGCGCGAGTTCATGCGAAAGAGAATCGTAAAGGTCCGCAACTGATCGAGGCTCAGGCTGATCTCGTGCTCGTAAACAAACCACCGCACACCTTCGGTGCAGGGCGGCGTCGGCAGCGACCCCATGTAGGTCCAGTAGCCGCGGTCGGCCGGCAGAAAGCCGCCGGCATTCACCATGTCGGTAACCTTTTGGTTGTGCCCGGCTGTCTTGGGCAGATGCGGCCACAGCATGGCCAGCACCGCATTGGGATTTCCGCGATCCATCGCGAACCGCACTTCCACGATCATCATCTTGCCGTCGGCGCTCTTGTGCAGGAGTTGGACGTCGAGATCGGTCAGTTTGCCGCTCACCGCGGTCTTCGCTGGGGTGGTGAAACTCGAACTGCTGCAGGTCGTAGCGCACGCCGTCAGCCACCATGTAGCTGCCCGGATTGACGTGAACGACGATGGTGCGACCGTTGTTTTCAAGCGTCACCGGACCGGCCATATAGTGGAATTCGATTGGCTGCAGCGCCTTATTCAAATGCGCGCCGCGAATGTCGACCGGTGACTGCTCGTGTCCCTTGGAGCATGCCTGGTAGGCGGGATCGAGCTTCCCCCACACCAGCGGTCCCCGTTTGCCCTAGTAATCCCAACTCGCCCCCGACTGCGCGGCGGCCATCGTCGTCATAGCGAACACAAGTGTGGCAACAGCAGAAAATCGCATGCATAACTCCTCAAGAAAAAAGCTGCAAGTGTACCAACGCATTCTAAATCTATCGAGATGCGCCGCGCCAAACACGCACGGTATATTGCCGTTATGAGAGAGACACCAGTTCAGACCTTCGGACTTGTCGCCGGCCTCGGCATGGGCGGCGGAATCTTCTACTATAGGGCCCTGGTCGAGGCTCATCAGGCTCGCGGTTTATCGCCGCGTCTTCTCATGGTTCACGCCGACGTGCGCCGGGTCATGAGTCTCGCCGCAGCTCGCGAGCGTGAGCAACTGTCTCAGTACCTCGCAGGATTACTGCACCAGCTTGCCGGCGCCGGGGAGCTGAGCGGCGACCATTCCCGCGTTCGCACCGCGGTTTGCGCCGCGGAACTCGCAGCCATTACCCCGCTTCCGCTCATCGATCTGCTCGACGTCATCGCGAACGAAGTCGAACTGAGACGATTCAGCCGCGTCGCAGTTCTTGGCGCTCGCGTCACGATGGAGACTCAATTGTTCGGGGGACTTCAGAACGTTGAGGTGGTCGTGCCAACGCCCGATGAGGTGGATTCCACCGCCGGCATCATCTGCGACTTGTTGAAGAGGGATGCGCTTCTGACGAAGACTACAACCGGCTGCGCACCCTCGCCCATACGCTCATCAGGCGGGAGAGGCTCACGGAATTATCCGTCCGGGACCGATCTTACAATTGTGTTCAACCCGGACAACACCGATTTTCCCCACATCGATGGCGCCCGGGTACACGTGGAAACGATCATGCGCAAGATTGCTCCAGTGGCATGAATCCATCCGCAAGATTGCCCCAGTGAAACCTTGCCGAACTCCCGATCGCCGCAGCCCCAAAAAGAATGGGACCCGCTGGGTCCCATCCCTGCTTGATCTCCGTTCAATGTTCAATGTTCAATGTCCACTGACCACTGACACCTTACTTCGCCTTCGCCGTCGTTGCCACGCCCGCCTGCTCGGCGAGGATCGCGGCCTTGTCGGTCGCTTCCCACGTGAACTCGGGCTCGGTGCGGCCGAAGTGCCCGTACGCTGCGGTCTGCTGTAGATCGGGCGGCGCAGGTTGAGGCTCTCGATAATGCCCTTGGGCGTCAGCGAGAAGTTCTTGCGAACCAGTTCCGTCAGCTTCGGCTGCGCCGACTTTGCCGGTGCCGAAGGTGTCGATCGACACGCTGACTGGCTCGGCGACGCCGATGGCGTAGGCAAGCTGAACTTCAGCCTTGTCCGCCAGGCCCGAGGCCACGATGTTCTTGGCGATGTAGCGGGCGACATACGCGGCGGAGCGATCGACCTTGGTCGGATCCTTGCCCGAGAAGGCGCCGCCGCCATGACGGCCCATGCCGCCGTAGCTGTCGACGATGATCTTGCGGCCGGTCAGGCCGGTGTCGCCCATCGGTCCGCCGATAACAAATCGTCCCGTCGGATTGATGTGGTACTTGGTGTGCTCGTCGAGCCACTTGGCGGGAAGCACAGCCTGGATGACGTGCTTCAGAATGTCGGCGTGGAGTTCGTCGTTGGCGACGGTCTCGGCGTGCTGGCTGGAGATGACGACAGCGTCGATGCGGGCCGGCTTGCCGTTCTCGTCGTACTCCACCGTGACCTGGCTCTTGCCGTCGGGGCGAAGATACGGAAGCTTGCCGTTCTTGCGCACTCTGCTGAGCTGGCGGGTAAGCTTGTGGGCCAGCGAGATAGGGGCAGGCATCAGCTCGGGGGTCTCGTTCGACCGCATAGCCGAACATCATGCCCTGGTCGCCGGCGCCGCCGGTGTCGACGCCTTGCGCGATGTCGCCGGACTGCTTGTTGATCGTCGAGATCACGGCGCAGGTGTTCGAGTCGAACCCGTAAAGGGCATTGTCATAGCCGATCGAGGCAATGACACCGCGAACCAGGCTCTGGAAGTCGACGTAGGCCTTGGTGGTGATTTCCCCGGCAATGACCACGAGGCCGGTTGCAGTCAGCGTCTCGGCGGCCACGCGGCTGTAGGGATCCTGTTCGAGACATGCGTCCAGAATCGAATCTGAAACCTGATCTGCAATTTTGTCGGGATGACCTTCCGTGACCGATTCAGAGGTAAACAAAAAACGATCGCTCAACTTAGCATTCCTCCCCATTGAAGGGATTCAAGGTGATTGCCTGCCGCGAGTGGCTCATAGAGAGCAATTGCGGTTTCTTCGAACGACGGCGGGAGACAATGTGCTTCGCCCGGCCGAAGCCGGACCGGCACATCCTATGTTAATTGGGGAACACCGAACGGGCAAAGAGTTACTGCGAATGGGGATTACCAGCGACCCAGAGGCCGATTGCGGGGGCTCAACGGGGTGACAGAGAACAGGGAATTGAGGGAGAACAGGGAATAAGGGCATGGGTGTTGGGGAGCACCTGAGAACCTTGAACTGAAAACTGAGAACTGTGAACTCCCGCGCTAGCGCTTCATCCACGTCGCCACGTGCGAAACCACGGCGTTGGCCTTGGCGGGAAGGGGCACCACTGAGCTCCACCATCCGGCGCGCATGCCGAAATAGCGGACCGTAAGAAATCCCAGCGCTGTAACCACCACAACCAGGGCTACGGCGCCAACCCAGCGCAGACGCTGCTCCATCGCCTCGCGGCGCTCCATGCGCTCCTTGGCCACATTGGAGGCGAAGGTGGCCCAGCCGTCTTCCGCCGGATCCACCGTCACGCCGGTCTGCGTCGGAAGCTCTCAGGAAGCGATCGGTCCAGTCGTGAGTGTCGAGGCCGACAGCGCCGACATATCCGCGAACAATGCCTTTGCTGAGGATCCCACCGGGCAGTTGCTGGAACCGATCCTGCTCCAGCGCAACCAGATGGCGCTGGCTGATCTTGGTGACAGCAGTGATCTGCTCGAGCGCGATACCGCGCGAGACCCGCTGCGTTCGAAGCTCTTCCCCAAAAGTACTCATGTGGTAACCAGTCCCGACATCATAGCCTGAGAGATTTCCACAGGCAAGTTACGAATGGTATTGCACGTATGAATAAACTTTATCACCCTTTCTTATCACCGAACTAGAGGGGGATAATCTGTTTTGCGGTGTTTTATGTCACTCGGTAATGTGGAAAAACACGTTAGAAACTCCCCTCCCTTTTTCACCATCTTTCGCCCCTCCGCCCCTGCCTGAAATAGAAAACGCCGTCAATCCATACTGATACGCTTGTGACGGGGGTCGTCAGCGCTCTTGGCCCTCGCTGGAAGCGTGCCGAACCAATGAACAAGCTCGTGATTGCCAACCTCTTGCACCGCCCCTTGCGCTCCCTCATCAGCATCACGGCCGTGGCCATCGAAGTCATTATGATTCTGTCGATTGTCGGCATCTTCATGGGCATGCTCAACGACCAGAAGCAACGGACCAACGGCATCGGCGCCGACCTGATGATGCGGCCGTCGAACACTAGCATCATGAACGGCGTCGGCGGAGCGACCATGAACGTCAACTGGGCCGATGCGGTTCGAAAGTTGCCCCACGTCACCGTCGTGGCGCCAGCCAACGCACACCTGAACACCCAGGGATCAATCGAAGTGATCTACGGAATCGACTACGCCAGCTTTAACGCTCTACGGCCTTTTGTTTACCTCAGCGGCGGCCCGTTTCGGAATCCCTATGATGCGATCGTCGACGATGTCTTCGCAGCTTCCCGCAATTCGCAGACCGGCAAGCCTTACGCTGTCGGGGACACGGTCAATATCGTGAATCACCCGTTTCGGATTTGCGGGATCGTCGAACACGGCAAGGGCGGTCGCAAACTCATTCCCCTTGACACCATGGACGATCAGACCGGGACGACGGGCAAAGCTTCGATCTTCTACATCAAGGTCGACGACCCCGCAAATGATCAGGCCGTGATTGACGAGATCCATGCAACCAAGGGCCTGGAAGACTATCCCGTGCAGACCATGCAGGAGTGGATGTCGGAAATGACGCCGGAAAAACTTCCCGGCTTTAATCTGGCTCTCGACGTCGTAACCGGCATCGCCGTCGTCGTCGGATTCCTCGTGATCTTCCAATCCATGTACACCGCTGTGCTGGAGCGCACCCGCGAAATCGGAATCCTCAAGTCGCTCGGTTCATCAAAGATGACCATCGTCAGCGTCGTGCTGCGCGAGACAGCCGTCATGGCAGTCGCCGGCGTAGTCCTGGGAATCGCGGGCACGTACCTGGTGCGAACCCTGTTGACGCGCGTCTTTCCCACGCAGCACTTCGAAATCACCACCCATTGGCTGGCGCTGGGTGCAGCCATAGCCTTCGTGGGTTCGCTCTTCGGAGCTCTTTATCCGGCATGGATGGCGGCGCGCAAGGACCCCATCGACGCGCTGGCCTACGAATAGCTGTCGCGGTCCGGCACGGAATTCCGCCGCAACTCATCGAAGATCCAGGCGCCCTTCTCGCCACTTCGTGCGAGATATACTTGCTTTCATTTCCCGCAACGAAGAATAGAGGGCCTTCTGCACTCCGCGGAGCAGGATCTATTGTCGACTGTGTCAAAACCCGCGTCCCCCGTCGCACTTCAGACACGCAGTTCTTCAGCGTCGCGGTGGTTCTGCGCTGTCTGGGTCGTCTTCATCGGCGTCTTCGCCGTCCTTCATGCCCTCAATCTGGCGGCCGATTTTCCCAACCACACCCCGTGGTACATCGATTGGGCCAAGTACACCGATGAAGGCTGGTACGGAAACGCGGCCATTCGCGCACATCTGTTCGGCCACTGGTATGTGCCCGGCGACTTCAACCCCGCGCCGGCCGTTCCCGTGTGGCCTTTTCTCGAATGGATACTGTTTTTCTTCACCGGCGTCTCGGTAGAAGCTGCGCGCGGACTGGCAGTCGCGTTCTTCTTTGCGAACCTGCTGCTGCGCTTACGCGCTGCTTCGTCCGCGCGGCCCGAGGTGGATGGCGCTACTGGCGCTCACTTTGATGGTGACCAGTCCATTCCTCTACTGTTTCAGCCGGCTGGCCATTCTCGAGCCACTGCTTACGACCCTGATGCTCGCGGTTCTGAATCTGACCGTGAGGCTGCCCCAAATGCGCCGCCCTATCGCCACTTCGGCGTTTGTCGGCGTGCTCTTTACGTTGATGATGCTCACCAAAACCACGGCGATTTTCATGTTGCCGGCAATCGGCTGGGCGATGTTTGCGTCCTTCCGGGATCGCGGTGACGCCTCATCGGATTCGACGCGTTCCAGCCTGCGCACCTGGAGCCACCAATGCGCGCTGCGCTGCGCTGCGGTGGCCACTGCAACGTTCTTGCTGACCTTCGGCGCATGGATGGCGCTGGTGGTTGCCCTCGGCTACTTCGGCGATTACAAATACCTGCTCTTCATCAACAAATATGTGAAGCCCACCGAGTTTTACTGGCCGCTGCTTAGCTTCTGGTGGTCGTTTCACGCCACGATCTGGGTCGACCGCATTCTGATTCCGCTGGCCGGAGCTTTTGATCGTGAGTTTGCTCGTGGCCGCAACCGTTTTCCGCAAGAGAACGCGCGATGGGCTGCCGAACTGCTGACTGATCCGGTCTTTGGCGCATCCATCCTTACGGCCGGCGGCTACATCCTCTTCATGACCTACCAGAACCATCCGCAGCCGCGGTACTTCGCATTGGTCGCCGTATTCTGCTTCCTGATTGTTGCGATGGCCGCAGCGAAGCTCACGGCTCAACGTGCGTTCCTGCGCCCGTTCGGGCGGGGTGCGGTTGCACGTGGCAACTGTTGCCATCGCAGTGAACGGCATTTGGACGGTCAATTACGCCGCGCATCCCGAATACACATTCGTTACGGCTGCGCGCCAGCTCACCCGATACATCGATCAGCACCCCAATGGGAACCGGCTGCTGGTTTCGATCAGCGGAGATGAGATCACGCTGATCTCGCATCTTGCAATCGCTATGCGACGACTTCAGCATGCACACGCCAGCAGTTTCCCGACGTGGGCACGAAGCTGGCGATCTACAAGCCCGGCTGGTGGGCCACCTGGAACGACATCGATCCCGGCACGCTCGAGGACATCCACACCCACTATTCGCTCGAACAGGTGGCCAGTTTCCGCGCCTTCGACGACCCGGAACGCAATGTGCTGGTGCTCTTCAAGCTGCATCCGCTGCCCGACGGGGACGTGCGCCTGATCCGACGGCGACAACCTCCAGGCAGCCCCTCCCCGAAGACAAAATCGACATCCCAGTCGAGTGAACGCTGTCCACTGACCACTGTCCCCTGCCAGCTGTCTTTACGGTCTTCCAATCATCACTTCCGTAGCCTTGATCAGCGCGACGGCCGTGTCGCCCGACTTCAGGCTCCAGTTCGCGTGCGGCGTCTGCCGTGATAATGGCGGTGACGCGCTGTTCGCCGACGGCGAGAACGACCTTGGCCAGCAAGCCGTCAATCGTAACCTCGATAATCGAACCCAGCAGTTGATTGCGTCCGCTGATCCGCGAAGCGCCGGTCTGCGCGGAGGCGCTGGGCAGGAACTCCTGAAGCGCGCTGAACGGAATGCGGTGGTGGCCCCCGGGGTCTTCACGGTGCTGAATCCGACCGGCCAGGATCCAGTGCTTCAGAGCCGGATAGCTGATGCCGAGTCTTTCCGCAGCCTGGCGAGGCGTTAAAAGGGTAGACGAGGTCATGAAGTATTGATAGACTCCTGCCCGCAGAATGTACAAGCATTGTTCACAAGTCTGCTCAAAAGATGTGCCGCATTCCCCATGAAGAACACACCGCGGAAGCTTGTGACTGCAATCACTCGACAGTGTTTGACACGGATGATAGCCTTCCGGTGACTTTGAGCCGGGACTCTTGCGGGCCGCTATTTTCCGCGGGAGTGGATCCGGGGTTCGTGGGGTCGTGATCCTCGGATTGCCCGTTAATTGGCATCAAAAGATCACGTTGGAGGACTTGTGATAGCACAGGACTGGGTCTACTTCTTTCGGCCGTGAGCGTGTTACGTCGTGGCTTTTTCTCGGCGCGAGCCAGGCCAGTGGAACCGGTTTCGCTGAAATCGCCAATGAAGCGAAGCATTCTGATGGCGGCAGCCGTGCTTCGGCCTGCTGCTTCCCACATTCGCCTACGGGCAGACGGACCATGCAGGTGGCGGAGAAGCCAACCTGGTACTGCCGGATTTGTCGACAGTGAATTTCTTCGGCATGAACGGACATGCCCTGCTGATGATCGGACTGCTGTTCTGCGTCGGCGGCCTGTTGTTCGGCCTGACGATCTACGTGCAGTTGAAGAACCTGCCCGTTCATCGCTCCATGCGCGAAATCTCAGAACTGATCTATGAGACCTGCAAAACGTATCTGGTGACGCAGGGCAAGTTCATTCTTCTGCTCTGGGTCTTCATCGCGGTCATTATCTCGATGTACTTCGGCTGGCTCGCGCCGGTCCCGGGAAAACCGATTGCGGTAACGCTGCCGATCATTCTGCTGTTTTCGCTCGTCGGCATCGCCGGCAGCTACGGCGTGGCGTGGTTCGGAATTCGCGTCAACACCTTTGCGAACTCACGCACGGCATTCGCTGGACTGCGCGGGAAGCCGTATCCGGTCATACGCGATTCCGCTGAAGTCCGGCATGAGCATCGGCATGATGCTGATCTCGGTCGAACTGCTCATCATGCTCTGCATCCTTTTGTTCATCCCGCGCGATTATCGCGGGCCCCTGCTTCATCGGCTTCGCCATCGGCGAGTCACTCGGCGCAGCGGCCCTCCGTATTGCCGGCGGAATCTTTACCAAGATCGCCGACATCGGCGCCGACCTGATGAAGATCGTATTCAAGATCAAGGAAGACGATGCGCGCAACCCGGGCGTGATCGCGGACTGCACGGGTGACAATGCGGGCGACTCCGTCGGCCCCAGCGCCGACGGCTTTGAAACCTACGGCGTCACCGGCGTGGCCCTCATCACCTTCATCCTGCTGGCAGTCAAGGACCCCACCACACAGGTGCAATTGCTGGTATGGATCTTCGTCATGCGCGTGGCCATGCTGGTTTCGAGCGCAGGCGCCTACTTCCTCAACGGTGCCATCGCCCACGCGAAATACGCGAACTCTGACGAAATGGACTTTGAGACGCCATTGACCTCGCTGGTATGGATCACGTCCATCATCTCCATCATCCTGACCTACATCGTCTCGTTCTACATGATCCACGATCTCGGCGACGGATCGCTCTGGTGGAAACTGGCTTCCATCATCTCGTGCGGAACCCTGGCTGGCGCGGTCATTCCCGAACTGGTCAAGGTGTTCACTTCAACCAACTCGGCCCACGTCAGAGAAGTCGTCAAGTCAGCGCAGGAAGGCGGAGCTTCGCTGGCGATCCTGTCGGGATTCGTAGCCGGCAATATGTCGGCCTACTGGCTGGGATTGTGCATGGTCGCGCTCATGGGACTGGGCTATTACTTCTCAACCGGCGCTTCCATGGCGGGCCTGATGCTTGCTCCGGCCGTCTTCGCGTTTGGGCTTGTCGCCTTCGGCTTCCTCGGCATGGGTCCGGTCACCATTGCCGTGGATTCCTATGGACCGGTTACTGACAATGCTCAATCCGTCTATGAGTTGTCGCTGATCGAAAACGTTCCCGGCATCGAAGCCGAGTTGAAGAAGGACTTCAACATCGACGTGAAGTTCGAACGCGCAAAATACCTGCTGGAAGCCAACGACGGAGCCGGCAATACATTCAAGGCTTCTGCAAAACCGGTGCTCATCGGCACCGCCGTAGTCGGCGCAACCACTATGATCTTCTCCATCATCATGGCGCTCACCGACGGGCTGACGCATGGCAAAGAGAATCTCTCTCTGCTTCACGCGCCCTTCATGCTGGGATTGATCACCGGCGGGGCAATGATCTACTGGTTCACCGGCGCTTCAACGCAGGCGGTCACCACCGGCGCGTACCGCGCGGTCGAGTTCATCAAGGCGAACATCAAACTCGATGGCGTGGAGAAGGCGTCGGTCGAGCGACAGCAAGAAGGTGGTACGAAATCTGCACGCAGTACGCGCAGAAGGGGATGTTCAACATCTTCCTTGCTGTCTTCTTCGCGACACTGGCCTTCGCGTTCTTTGAGCCGTTCTTCTTCATCGGCTACCTGATCTCGATTGCGATCTTCGGTCTGTACCAGGCCATCTTCATGGCCAATGCCGGCGGCGCTTGGGATAACGCGAAGAAGGTCGTTGAGGTCGACCTGAAGCAGAAAGGAACACCTCTCCACGACGCGACCGTGGTCGGAGACACCGTCGGCGATCCGTTCAAGGACACCTCGTCGGTGGCAATGAACCCGGTGATCAAGTTCACCACGTTGTTCGGATTGCTTGCTGTCGAACTTGCAGTAACGCTCAGCGCGAGCCACCCTCTCCTCACCGCAGTTGCTGGCCGTCGCATTCTTCCTGGTGTCGATGTTCTTCGTCCGGACATCGTTCTATGGAATGAGAATCGAATCCGAGAGTGTCCCGCAGCTCCAGGGCACCCGCGCTCCTGCCACAAAGGCAGGCGACTGATTCCTGGCTTCTAAATCGAAAAAGACGCCGCCCGCAATTGGGCGGCGTTTTCTTCGCGCAAATGAGCTGGTCGAGCGATCCACTTCGCTGCTCGACGGGTCGGGAAGTCATCGCAATGCGCAACCGGAAAGTTGCGTAAGAGCTCTTGCGCTGACGGCCGTCGGCCATCGAAATTCGCCGGATCGAGCCACGCTTCGAAGGCCGCTTTGCGCGCGGGCCACTCGCTGTCGAGCATGGAGAACCACGCCGTATCGCGGTTCTGGCCCTTCACGACCATGTGCTGGCGGAAGATGCCTTCAAACGTGAATCCCAGCCGCAGAGCCGCGCGGCGCGAAGGCTCGTTCTTCGCGTTGCACTTCCACTCGTAGCGCCGGTAGCCCAGGTCTTCGAAGACGTGGCGCGCCATCAGGTACATGGCCTCCGTCGCTGCGGTGGTGCGCTGCAGCGCAGGGCGCGAGCAGATGTTGCCGACCTCGATGACGCCGTTCGCCGGGATCCATGCGCATGAAGCTGGCATAGCCCTCAGCGCTTCCAGTTCGTCTTTGGTCAAGAATGGCGAAGAACAGCGCTTCGTGCCGGCCTGCTTTTCCTCGAGTGCGCGACGCAAATCAGCCTCGTCGGCGTAGGGACCGTCTGCCAGGTAGTTCCAGACCTCGTCATGGCCCTGTACAGCCGTCCCAGAGGTCTGCAGTGTGCAGTTCTGCATCCAGTGGCTCCAGCATTACGTAGCGTGCCGTAAAGCGGAACGCGACGGGGGAAGTGGAACGGGCTTCCATGTGGACAGATTGTTGGGGACTGTCGGGCACGGATTCAGCCTACCAGCCGTCAAAATCTGTCGTTGGCGCAGGTGCCAGAAGAGTAACTCCCCGCTTCTCCACATTTCGCACGATTTCGCACAGCGAAATAGGCCAAATGCACTGTTTCTGAGCCTTGTACGGGGCTGTAATCCGCGCACTACGCTTGTATTTCAGAACGGACGGAGCGCGCGAAACCGCATCTGCACTGTATTTTGGGCAATTTAAGCCGCGAAAGCCATGTTTCAAGGCCCTTTTTACGCTTTCCACAGGCTGAATGGCCGAGTTTAGCAACCGGATGCCCGATTTAACATCGAAATACAAGATGTTGTGGTTTGCGGTTGACAGGCCCATAGACAGCGGTATTTTTTCATCTGCGACTGTAAACAGACTGTAACCTTCCAGCCGGTTGCAGCCCGTGCAAGAGAAGAAAAACCCGCGGTACAGAAGAAGCCCCCGTTTTTCCGTTCGCTGCACGACTTAACCCCCCAATTTTGGCTGCGTTAAGACCAAGGGACAGGTATTCAAAGAATTCGCCAGATAGAGAGGAACCGATGAACGAGGCCAACCTTCAAACGACCGCTGCAGCCCTGCAAGCTCCCTATAGCCAGGGTGGCCTGACATTTTCACGCCGTTTTTCAACCGAGGGGAAATCCCCCTATGACGACGTGCAGTGGGAGCGCCGGACGGCTCTGATCTCCGACAGCAAGGGCAATACGATCTTCGAGCAGAAGGACGTCGAAGTGCCGGTCGACTGGTCGATGACCGCGACCAACATCGTGGCCTCGAAGTATCTGCATGGAACGATAGGCTCGCCGGAGCGCGAAACGGGAGTGCGCCAGCTGGTGTCGCGCGTGGCCGAGACGGTGCGCGACTGGGGTATTGCCGGCGGCTACTTCGCCAGCGACAACGACGCGGCCATCTTCCACGATGAGCTGGCCAACATGCTGCTGACGCAGAAGGTGGCCTTCAACTCCCCGGTGTGGTTCAACGTGGGCTGCGACCGGCTGGAACCGTTTGCGGCCGGGCAGAACTGGCACTGGGATCCGACGACCGGCGGCGTGGTGCACGCGGCGACCGGCTACAAGAATCCGCAGTGCTCGGCCTGCTTCATCAACGCCGTCGACGACTCGATGGAAGGCATCATGGACCTGGCGCGGACCGAGGCGCTGCTGTTCAAGTACGGCTCGGGCACGGGGACGAACTTCAGCTCGCTGCGGTCGAGCCACGAAGGCGTGACGGGCGGCGGAACGGCCAGCGGACCCCTGAGCTTCATGCGCGGTCTCGATGCGTTTGCCGGGCGTCATCAAGAGCGGCGGCAAGACGCGTCGCGCGGCCAAGATGGCGATCCTGAATGTCGAGCATCCCGACATCATCGACTTCATCGAGTGCAAGGCGAAGGAAGAGCAGAAGGCCCACACCCTGATCCGCAACGGCTACGACGGATCGGGTCCGGATTCAGAGGCCTTTTCGTCGATCTTCTTCCAGAACGCCAACAACTCCGTGCGCGTGACCGACGAGTTCATGCGCGCGTATGAGAACGACGGCGAGTTCACGACCAAGACCGTGAAGGGAGCGAATCGCGGTCAAGAGCTACAAGGCGCGCGACATCATGCGCAAGATTGCCGAAGCCACCTGGCTGTGCGGCGATCCCGGGCCTGCAGTTCGACACCACGATCAACAAGTGGCACACCAGCAAGAACACGGCACCGCATCAACGCGTCGAATCCCTGCTCGGAGTACATGTTCCTCGACAACTCGGCCTGCAACCTGGCGAGCTTCAACCTGATGAAGTTCGTCACGCCGTCGGGCACGTTCAACATTCCCGAATACCGGCATGCGATTTCGGTCGTCATCACGGCGATGGAAATCCTGGTCGACAACTCCGGCTATCCGACGGAGAGGATCTCGCGCAACTCGCATGACTACCGTCCGCTGGGCCTTGGTTATGCGAACCTTGGGCGCGCTGCTGATGTCGTTCGGCCTGCCCGTACGATTCGGCAGCGGGACGCGATCTGGCTGCGGCGCTCACGGCGATCATGTGCGGGCAGGCCTATCTGCAGTCGGCAGTGCTGGCGGCCAACTGCCCGCCGCTCGAGTCCGCCACGCCGCTCACGGCCAGCGTGGAGCGCCAGGGCGGAGCATGCCCCGGCTTCTACGTGAATCGCGAGCCGTTCCTCAACGTGATCCGCATGCATCGCGCCGAGGTGAACAACATCGGCAAGTCGCGCACCAGCGGCGAACCGTTCATGGTGCCGCAGCTCGAGGCGCTTGATCGACTCGAGCCGCGAGTGCTGGGACATGGCGCTTTCCTACGGCGAGCGCTATGGCTATCGCAACTCGCAGACCACCGTGCTGGCGCCGACGGGCACCATCGGCTTCATGATGGATTGCGACACCACGGGCATCGAGCCTGACCTGGCGCTGGTGAAGTACAAGAAGCTGGTTGGCGGCGGCATGATCAAGATCGTCAACAACACGGTTCCGGCGGCGCTGTTCAAGCTCGGCTACAACAACGACCAGGTCGATGCCATCGTGAGCTACATCGACGCGACCGGAACCATTGAAGGCGCGCCGGGCATCAAGCCGGAACACCTGGCTGTGTTCGATTGCAGCTTCAAGCCCGCCAAGGGCACGCGCTCCATCCACTACATGGGCCACATCAAGATGATGGCCGCCACGCAGCCGTTCCTGTCCGGCGCGATCTCGAAGACCGTGAACCTGCCGCATGAAGCCACAGTCGAGGAAGTGGCCGAAGCCTACGCCGAGAGCTGGCGCCAGGGCATCAAGGCCGTAGCGATCTATCGCGACGGCTCCAAGGGCACGCAGCCGTTGAACACCAGCATGGATGCGAAGAAGGAGCCTTCGGCGGTGGATGCAGCAGGCCAGCGCGTGATGGCGCAGCTTGCGGCCGGGCAGCCGGCGGCGGATGCGGACCTGAAGACGCTCGAAGCGAAGATCAGCGAGAAGCTCGAAGTCACGGCGAAGTCGGTAGTCTCCGCGGCGAGTGCCTTCCAGCGCGCGCTCGATGAGATTGCCAAGGCGACCTCCGTGCCGCAGATGACGGCTGCACTCGGGCGGAAGAAGCCGACACTGCCGCAGGATCTGAACGGGCCGCCGCGTGCGGTGCGTCATCGCCTGCAGGCAGAGCGTGCCTCCATCACCCACAAGTTCTCGATTGCGGGTCATGAGGGCTACATCACGGTCGGTCTCTATCCCACCGGCCAGCCGGGCGAGATCTTCATCAAGATGGCGAAGGAAGGTTCGACCGTCTCCGGCTTGATGGATGCATTTGCCACATCGATCTCTCTCGCGCTGCAGCACGGCGTTCCGCTGCGCGTACTGTGCGAGAAGTTTGCGCACACACGCTTCGAGCCTTCGGGCTGGACGGGCAACGAGCAGATCGGCTACGCGAAGAGCCTGATGGACTACATCTTCCGCTGGCTGAACCTGCGCTTCCTCTCGGGCGAGCAGTTGACGCTGTTTGCGGGGCTTGGCTCCGCAGGCTGCGCCGCTGCCGGAGTCGCCGACCATTCTGCCCGAGGCATCGATCCGGAAGAGATCCGGAGCGCACAAGCAGCTTTCCGCGCCTCGCCGAAGAAGTGGCGCGAGCGCCTGAACGGACGCGGCATGGGCAGCACCTCGGCGCCTGGCGGCAGCATTCCGCCGGAGACACAGTCAACCGATCGCGGCGTCGGCCCAGGCGAGTCATGGGCCGACGTTGCAGGATCGCGGACTGTTCCACGCATCTGAGGCGATGCGCAGCATGTACGAGATGGGCGACGCGCCAAGCTGCTCAACCTGCGGAGCCATCATGGTCCGCAACGGAAGCTGCTACCGCTGCATGAGCTGCGGCTCAACATCCGGATGCAGCTAGGAACTTATTGTTACTTTTACCATGTGTGTGTGTGTGTGGTGCGCAGCAGGTGTTGTCGGGAGACGCTTAACTTGAAAGCGGCGACACTGCGGAATGAGTCACTTAGCTAAAGCTGTGCACACTGAAGTGAAAGTGATTTGGCGGTTAGCGTGAAAATTTTGCCTCCGCTTGGTCCTCTCCTTGCTCCTCATGTGGTCACAGTTCATTCAGAATCATTGGGATAGAGAACTTTCATTTTACGGGGGTCAGCTCTCGAACTTAGATCTACCACTCTCCATGTTCGCTGCATTCGTCGCATGGGGAAAGCCGCGTTGCTATTGCGTACTCCCGCATATCATCGAGTACTTGACGCGTCTTTTCAGTCTTCAGTCCAGGTGGGGCATACGTACATGAGAGCAGTCGGCGTCGAGAAAAGGTCCGCTGTCGAACCTCAGGCCAGTTGATTGGCTACATGAGCGTTTCCGAGGACCTATCATGTAATTGGCAAGTAACCCACGGTCACCAAGCAGTTTGGGAACTCTCCGAGCATTCCGCGGGCTCCAGAGTTCTGGCCAGATGAGATCCTGGCTGCCTCAAGAGGTGCGGAAAAACCAGCTTCCGAAACCCAACAAAATCAACGGCCGGATCTACACGATCCGGCTGTTTCTAAAACTGTGGGTTATTAGATCGCTCAGCACAGAATGCGTGGTCTCCATCCAACAAGCTAATTGAGCTAAGCACCTTCTTGGGACAGCGCGCACTCCCAAATCTACGGGAAGCATTGAAGAATTCTCAACAATAAAGAAGGCGTTCGGCGTTCACCCCCTAGCGTTGCATCTCATATAAGTGAATCGATCGCTTCTTCCCGTCGCCGCGGAGAGAAGTGCCTGGCGAATGAACTTCAATCAAGGCCTAGAATTTCGCCCGAGACTGCCGATTGATCAAGGTAAGAAGCTTCGTGAAGGTTCAGGAGAGCCGTGAGCACTAGATTCGCTGCTAAGGCATTCGTGTTGTGGTTCCTGTTTATTGGTCTTGCCACCAAAACCGCTGTTCCATCCACTGCCAGCGCCTCATTTGGCGTCACGACAATCGTTCAGGCTTCCTGTCAAGCGTCGCCCACCCGTGCGACATTCAGAACCTACGCAGCTGCATTGGCAAATGCAACGTCGTCGGTTTCAGTTACCTGTACCAACCCCACGCCATACGATGTCACTCTCAGTACAGACTCCACGGTCGCCGCTGTGATTGCCGCGTTTAAGTTGATCGGATCAGGCTCGGCGATGTCGAGTCTTGCGCTCCAATCCAATGTTCTGAAAAGCTTCACCTGGAAGCCACAATCGAATGCCGTCGCGCCAATACTAATGTTGCCCTTCAAGCAGCCAATCGCCCCTATGTCATCGATGGGGCAAGCGCATTTCCCGGCGTAGTCACCGTCATCATCACCTATTAGTCGAAGACGCTCGCGCATCCAGTGCAGAAAAGTGAAGAGGACAGCATGGAAGTTGCTGTAGCTTCGCTTAATTCACCATGACACAATTTGCTGATCTTTTATGGACATCTGAAGATCGGCCAATTCCCCCTGTGTAGTACTAAGGTACCGGTACTAATGGCGGTTTTATTCGAAAGTACTATGTAGACTCGAGTTGCATTAGATTAGAGTGTGAAAACCAACTAATCCACAGTTCTCAGGACATGGACGCATTGATCTAATCCTCGTCTTGAGAATGAGTTACGGCGTACTGCTCGTGTGCACGTACGCGATCAAATTGCTATGTGTAAACGGCAGCAATTGAACACGGAGTTGTGCATTTTCGGGACACTTCTCTGGTCCAGATTGCGAGATTCAGTTAACGTGAATCTGTTTGACCTTTGGTCGGACAGCCGAGACTCAACTTCAAACCCGAACTTGTAAGAGGAAAGACCGTCTATGAAAGTCCCTGAAACAATCAAGTCCACAATCGCCACCGCCCTTCTTGGGATCACGACGCTTTGTCTTGCTCCCTCGCCTTCCTTCGCAGCAACTGCCACCGCTCCAATCGCCGTCTCTGCCACAGTTGTGGCTACCTGCGTGGTCTCAGCCACCGCTATGGGATTCGGGAACTACACCGGTGCAGTTGCGACCGCCACGTCCACCGTCACAGTGCAGTGCACCAACACAACGCCTTATACAGTTGCTCTTAACGCCGGAACATCCTCTGGTTCCACAGTGGCAGCTCGCAAAATGACCGGTGCTGCCGGAGTCTTCCTGAACTACGGACTATTCTCCGATGCTGCGTACCAAACGAATTTCGTCACCACAGCCAGCATCAACGGAAATGGATCGGGCCAGCCGATTACTGTCTACGGACAGGTTCCAGCCGCACAGTATGTGGCGCCGGGATCCTACACTGACACAGTCACCGCGACAGTCACCTATTAAACGTTAGTTGCGTTCCAAATAGGGGACTCATGATCGCACGTCGCAAAGCAACAGCCTTCGCGCTCGCCGCCAATCTCGTGCTCCTTTTTACGAGTTTGGCGGCTGAGTCGCAGGCCCTCTCGGTTCTTCCAGTCAATATCTTGCTTCTGCCTGGCCAGAGGGCAACCACCCTGACCGTGACTAACCATGGGACCAGCAACACCGCCGTACAGATTCGCGCCTACGCCTGGAACCAGCATGATGGTGAGGACCAACTCACCTCTTCGGACCAGGTGATGATAAGTCCTCCGATCGCCTCGATCGCTCCAGGTGGCAACCAGGTTGTGCGACTTGTTCTGCGTCTACCGCCTTTGGGTGGAGACCAGGAGTCCACGTATCGAATTCTCGTCGACCAGATTCCGCCTCCGGCCGAGCCGGGGGTCGTGCACGTCGTCCTGCGTCTTTCCATCCCGATCTTTGCAGAGCCGTCAAAACGCGCGGTTCCGAATGTGCAGTTTCATACCGAAGTTAAAGCCGGGCAGGTATATCTCGTGGCTGTCAACAACGGCTTACGCCATGATGTGGTTCGCGATATCGAACTCTCGACGAGTGATGGCCGCACATTGAAGGCAGTTCCCGGCTCGTCTCCATATATTCTCGCCGGAGCCAGCCGGCGTTGGAACATTGCCGCCGCCCAGGGTCTTCTGCCTCTGCCAAGTGAAACCTTGAAATTGACAGGGCAGTCTGATACTGGCGCGATCGAACAGCAGGTACGTGTTGTATCGATACCATGATCGAGAAAGCAGAGCCTCCAAGTGGCTTAGGTTTGCGGGAGTCGTACTTCTTGGGTTGCTGATCTTCCCGCGACAGAGCTTTGCCACCGAGCCTGATAAGGAAGCGCCAACAGATGGTGCCCCGGACTCAAATGCCGACGTGACTCTCTTGCTGGAAGTGCAGATCAATGGTCATTCCACGGGCAAGGTTGGCGAATTCACAATGCATCGCGGAAAACTGATGGCCCGGCTGGCGGAATTGCGCGATCTCGGATTCCGTGTTCCTGATTCCATCTCAGTCACATCCGGCGGTCTGATCGCATTGTCCGACTTGCCAGGGCTCACGTGGAGCCTTGATTTGAAAAAGCTCGAGCTGAATGTTACGGCCAGTGATAATCGACTGCTGCCGACAGTCCTGCGTCCCATTGGACGCGACACGGCCTCGGACCATCGCGTGATAGAAAGCGGCACTGGCCTGACGCTTAATTACGATACCGTTGGATCATTCTCCGGTGGCGCGGCAGGCGGCATAGGTTCAATTGATGTGAGAGCCTTCTCGTCTTGGGGTGTTGCAAGCTCGGGGTGGCTCGGATATGCAGGCTCAGCGTCGAGCGTCCCAGGCACTACTACGGCGATCCGCCTTGATTCGGCTTACACGTTCGCAGACGTCAATTCGCTTCGCCGTTATAGTTTGGGCGACTTCATCAACGGCGGTCTCTCCTGGACACGTCCTATCCATCTCGAAGGCGCGCAGATTCGCTCAGACTTCAGCATGCGTCCTGATCTCGTCACGTTTCCTTTGCCGACGGTCGCCGGATCCACCGCGGTTCCCTCTTCCGTCAGCGTGCTGGCGGACGGCAACCTGATTGTTGAGAACCAGGTCGGCGCCGGTCCTTTCGAAGTGCCTCAACTCCCCGTGGTATCAGGAGCGGGCACGATTTCAATGACGGTCACCAACGCGCTTGGTCAGCAGGTGACCTTAACGCAACCGTTCTATGCCAGTTCCTCGTTGCTGGATTCGGGTCTACAGACGTATGCGGTGCAAACTGGATTGGTCAGGCGCAACTGGGGCACTATCAGCGACGATTATGGGAAGCTCGCGGGAACGATTGTCTATCGCCGCGGTCTGACCCGGAGATTCACGATTGAAGGAAGTGCGGAGGGCACTCCAGGCGCCGCCTTGGCCGGCGCAGGTGGCGTGGCTCAAATCGCTAATCTTGGAGTCATCAACTTCTCTGCAGCTGTAAGCGGGGGTTCAGGGCACACCGGCGGACAGTTTTCCTTAGGAGCGCAGCGGATAGGGAGAGTATTCAGCATCGGTGGCTCGGCGATCATCGCCAATCGCGATTACCGGGATGTGGCGTCGATGAATGGCGACGGGGTTCCACGCAAGCAACTCAGCGGATTCATCAGCCTGTATTTCAAGCGATACGGCTCCATCGGGGCTGCCTACAGTGGCATCGACCAGGACGCCACCCCCACCCCTATCAACTTGGGCGCCATGTCTGCCGAGCATTCCCACGTCGCTTCCGGAAACTATTCGCTCCAGTTCCGTCGGATGTCGATCTACGCCACCGGTTTCAAGGATTTCGCGAGCACCAGCGGAGGCAGCGGCCTACAGGTGGGAGTCACCATTCCAATTGGCAGACGAAGCTCCGTAAATGTCAGTGGAACTTCCGATGGCAGCGCTCAATTGCAGGCGCAGAGATCGGCAGCCCTGATCGGTGAGTGGGGTTACGATGCTTATGCCTCTGCCGGCAACTCCCAACACGAATTTGGCCAGGTGCAGTACAAATCGCTGGTGGGCCTGTTTACCGCTGGAGTTGACGAGAGCGCTGGCCAAACAACCATGCGGCTCGAATCGCAAGGGGCGCTCTCGTTCGTCGATGGAGGCATTTTCCCCTCCAACGAGATTTATGACAGCTTCGCGATTGTGGACACCAGTCCGATGCCGCACGTACATGTCTATCAAGAAAATCGTGACGTGGGTCGTACGGACTCTTCAGGGCGGCTTCTCGTGCCGGATATGCGCTCATTCGATCTGAACCATATCAATATCGAGCCGACTGATATTCCGCCGGATGTAACCGTCAACACTGCAGCGCGCGAAATGCGACCGCAGGATCGCTCCGGTGTGGTGATCAAGTTCCCAATCAAAATCAGCCGCAGTGCTCTCCTGCATCTCGTCGATAACATCGGAGTTCCTATGCCGCTCGGCAGCACTGCCACTCTGCGAGCAACTGGCGCTGTCGTTCCGGTGGGCTACGACGGTGAGGCATACATTGAAGATCTCAGCACGCACAATGAACTTGCGGTCGAACGCGTGGACGGGCGGATTTGCTCTGTGACCTTCGATTACCATCCAGTGCCAGGAGATATCCCGTCGATCGGACCGCTGAAATGCAAAGAGGTGAGGCCGTGATGCGCAGACTCGCGGCGGCTCTCTTTGTGCTTTGCTGTGCTTGGACAGCAAATGCCCAGACCTGTACGCTTTCAGTCACCAGCCTGAGCTTTGGAACCTATGCTGGCACATTGCTGAACGGCACAGCGGCCGGCAAGGTCACATGCGCCGGTGGATGGGACATTCCCCTCAATGCCGGAACGGGAGCCGGGGCGACTGAAACCGTTCGAAAGATGACCGGCCCGGGCGGAGCTACGCTGAGCTACGAAGTGTTTCAGGATGCGGCGCGAACGACCAACTGGGGCAACACAACGACCGACGAAATGACGGGAACCGGAAACGCGAATGTCACCTTCTACGGTCAGATCCCCGCCGGACAGGTAGTCGCACCCGGCACTTACACCGATACGCTCAGTACTGCCACTACATCGTTTCAGGTAACTGCGATCGTTCCGGCCACATGCACAATCACCGCGAATCCACTGGCCTTCGGCAACTACTCCGGCGTGGTCCTCAGCTCTACTACAACGATTTTCGTTACCTGCAGCAAGACCACTGCCTACAACGTAGGCCTGAATGCAGGAACAGCGACAGGCGCGACAGTGAGCAATCGGAGTATGACGGGCCCTGTCTCGGCATTATTGAACTACAAGCTATTCAGCAACTCCGCTTACACCACCAATTGGGGAAATACCGTGGGCACCGATACAGTGGCCGGAACTGGAAATGGCGTCGCTCAATCTCTCACCGTTTATGGCCAAGTTCCGGCCGGCCAACTCGTCCGACCTGGTAGTTACAGCGATACGATTACGGCCACTCTCACCTACTAATTGACAGTCTTCCCTGCGATTCAACGAGATCATCGTTGCTGATGCTGAGCGATCTAATAAGCCACACCTTTTGAAACACCCGAGCGGCCTTTTTCACGACTCGTGTTTTCAGCGGCATACGACTCGCTGCTGCAACGATCCTTTCGGGACGATTTGCGAGAGATTTTCAGGGCTTTCGATGTTCCATAAGGGCTGTGGCACTGATATTCCGGCAGATCCCCTTTGGGAACATCGGTCTGGCCGACGCCACCGCCGATTTTTGGGGATCACACTCCGATAAGTAACGAAATGTCTTAGTGCTGTATCCAATATTGAGGGGTTTTAGCCAGTCCCTTGACCATCTCTGCGCAACGCGCAGTGCGCGTTACCCGAAGAATTTCCAGTGATGCATCGCGTGTGCCGCTTGTCAATCCGATTTTCAGCCCTAATCCCAAAAAGATCAGAACCAGTTCGGGATACACGCAAGCGAGAGGCTTTCCTCCGAGACCTCGCCGGAAACCGAAACTGGGGAATTGCAGAGCGTCCTTTTTTCGTCAACCAGACCAAGGCGGGGCTGTTCACGCTTACACTGCGGGGCTTAACATTGCTGTCGACCCATGAATCGCCGTGAACTGCTTCGTAATTCGTTATTGACCATCGGCGCCGCAGCCAGCCTAAGCATTCCAGTCGATGCGCTGGTCTTCGCCTCCGGGGATGACGCCTCCCGCGAATTGGCCCGGCCCGATTGGAAGCCAGTTTTTCTGAACGCGCAGCAGAATGACGGTGCGGCGTTCAACCTTGGAGCCGCAGGATTCGGAGCTGCATGTAAGAACGCTGTGAAACAAGGAATCTATGGGATCTGGGTAGGCGCCTTTGGCGAGTCGCTGGCGCGCGATGAAAACTTTGTCTTCATCGATCCAGAGCTGAAAGACGCATGGGGAATTCCGGCGCTGCACATCTCCATGGCGCATGGAGAAAATGAAAAGGCAATTCATGAAGATGCCGCGAAGTCTGCCGCGGAAATATTGGAGGCGGCGGGTGCAAGAAATATCCAGGTCCGCTCCACGGTTGCAGAGCCGGGGATGGCCATCCACGAACTAGATACAGCGCGAATGGGCGCCGATCCCAAAACGTCAGTGACCGACTCGTATTGCCAACTTCACGATGTCGAGAACGTGTTCGCCATGGACGGAGCGTGTTTCGTTTCCTCCGGCTGTCAAAACCCTACGCTCACCATGATGGCCATCACCGTTCGTGCCTGCGACCGTTTGATCGACCGGTTCAAGAAGTACGAAATCTGAAGACTGGATTCCATTCAGACTATGGCTGGGGTCCAGTTTTTTGTCAGGATGACCAGCATCCGCTCGATAATTTCCCTTATGAGGTGGGGCATGGGGCTCACAGCGAGAACTCACAGATTTGGAAGATTTGCGATTGTGCCTCTTTTTGTCACTCTATTGGTGACTGGAGCAACAATCCATGTACGCCGCTCTGTCCATGCCGACCAGACCTCGGCGCCGGGGACACGTGTCATCCCCCTGGGCACAGCACGTGCCGATGCCCTCTATTCGGTGATGCTCGATGTAAAAAATCCGGCTCAGCTTCAGGGCAATGACTCGGTTCACGTAACCGTAAACGACGCTCGAGGCGAGATCGAATCGAAGTGGCTGCATCCGGCGGATCTCGATTTCTACCTGACCATACGACCGCGCGGCCCTGGACCGATAACCGCGAGCTTCATTTCGTCTTCTGGAGCGGCGATTTCCGAGATCGGTGCGAGATTAAGAAACATATTGCAGCCTGCAGCAACTTCCGCCATCAGAGTTGCCGATCGCTCGCGGGGTGTGATCGCCGCCGCACCGAACGATACATGGCAAGAGGCCCAAGCCTTTGAGCTCCAGCAGACGATCTTTGGCAGTGATGACGAGCGGCCCTACGCACCCTCCAGAAGCGAAGACGGTTACGCGGCGATGCTGAAGGGCTTCCAGTGGTTTCGGTTCACCTTCCGCGAGAAGCACCCAAGGCTGGTCTATTTTGTGCTGAACGTTACCGACCGCGATGTGCCTCTTGATGTGGACATCTTCCAGATGGGGAAAGACGCCACAGGCCAGCCTGATGTTATTCCGTACAACAAGGGAGAGTTTGTTTACCAGGTGGAGGCGACCCAGAACTATCCGGGCCTCTACAAGTTCCGTACCCGCATTCTCGAGCCAGGCCAGCGATACTATGTGCGCGTAGCAGCCAATCATCCTGCCTATCAGCTGCACACTTACGAGTACAACGTGCCGCCGACCAAAGATCCGCATGAGGCAGTCCGTTCCGGCATGGACTTCCTGATCAACATGGGCGACACCTGGCTCTCCAACACGCCGCGACGCGGAGCCGTCGCTCTTCGTACGGTGATGCAACACTCCGAGACGCAACTGTGCATTGCCTGCCACCCATCGCAATTCACAACTCGCGGATATCTCAGGGCGGTCCAGAATGGATACGCTCCTACCCAACGCGCGTCACTCGAATTTATCACCGACCGAATCTACAACAACACGCGGCCTCTCTATGGGGAACCTGGCGTCAACTGGGTGCGCATCATTTACACCGCACGCACCGAGGCGAGCCGTCTTCCGTTGATTGCGCATGCGTTTGAACAGAACGTGACGCACGACCCGCCGCGTAAGAACTTCGACATCCCTTACGCGAGGTATCTCAAGATTCACTACAAAGGTGTCAAGGTGATGCCGGGCACCGAGCCCGACGGCTGCGAGCCGGACGTGAGCCCGTTTGAGATCGCGCTCCAGAGCTGGCGTACCTTCGACCTGGCTTATAACGAAACGCACCAGCAAGACTGGCTTGCTGAGCGCGATAATGTGGAGGCTCTTGCGGCACCCTACGAGCCGCAGAACATGATTGATCTCAGCTGGAAGATCATGTTCTTCTCCGAGATTAACCGCGAGAAATACTCGACTCACATCGACAAGCTCATCAGCAAGCTATACGACTATGAAACTCCCGAAGGCGGATGGCCCTATCCTTTCGACAAAAGCGCCAAGCCCGCGGACTTTATTTCGTACAACGCGGTGCTTGCATTGGCCGAGACCGGCCGGCGGCCTGAAACCGACGATCACCTTGCGCTTGCCGTGAAAGCAATGTTGGCGGCGCAGCGACCTGAAGGCAGTTGGGAAGGCGATCCCGTTTACCAGGGTTTCAATACTCCATTTCGCGCGACCCAGTTTGCCGTGATGGCCTTGTCAACCCTATATCCCGGTGCGACCAAGGCCAAGGATTGGGATGCCGCTTATCCTGCGCCTGTAACTTTGCTCGCCAAGAACGACCTGCCCTTGCTGCTCGAACAACTGGATCAGTTCTGGGACCTTGCGCCGCCGTCGGTATTGCAGCAGATTCGCGATGTGCTGGCGAACAGCGAGCAGCCACTGGCACGGGAAGCGGCTGCACGCGCACTGGGCCACATGGCAGACCCCGGTGCGTTGCCGGTCCTTATCAAGGGACTCGGCGATCCTGCCAAGATGGTTCAGATCAGTTCTGCCTATGCATTGCGCATGGTTCTGTCACGCCGGACGAGCGTCGCGCCGGAAGGCCGCAAGATGCTGATTGCGGCATTGGGCTCGCCTGACGCGCGGACACGATGGGGAGCGGCGCGTGTCTTTAATCAGCATTTCCGTGACCTCACTAGCGATCCTGAAATCCTGGCAGCGCTCGAACAGAGGCTCGATGATCCTGTACCTTATGTCCGCTTCGAAGCCGCGGGTGGAGTGTGGCGCTGGTATTACTGGCAAATCGATCGACCTGAGGTGCGCCGTAGCACGCTTGAATCCCTGGCAACCAGGCTGAACACCGAGACCGACCCGATGGTTCGCCGAGGCTTACAAGAGAGCATCTATGATCTTCTCGATGAAAACACCGGATACCTCTCGGCATGGGTAAGAACTAGCGCGCTGGATGAGGATAGAAAACGCATCAATACCGGGTACGAATCGGTGGTGCACGACCAGGCCCAGGTGCTCGCCAAAGTCCTGCAGGAAGGCACGCCGCTGGGCCGTCAGGGAATCCTGACCGCGCTTTGGGATTTTCACATCCGGCACTATGCGCTGCCAGAACTCAAATCAAACACCGTATCGATCGGCCTTCCTGCGGTGCTTACAAAATATGTGGCTGGCGTCCCCGATCTGCATCGCAAAGACTATGAGTATCCGCCCTATCGCGAAGCTGTCGATTTCAAATACGACGTCCACAATAGCTTTTTCCAGACACGCATCGGCAACGACAGCGATCTGATCCACTTCTTCAAAAGCTCCGGACCAGAGTTGGAGGATGCTCTCGTGGATTGCCTGAAGGGCGCCGATGATGCAATGAAGATCAACGTCCTGAAGGCCGGTAGCACACTAAGTGAAGCCGGCGGCCCGCGATTTGCGTTGGCGGTTTTGAACCTGTCGGAAGACCCGAGCGCGGAAGTGCGGCAAACGGTTCGCTATGTATATGAGGATGGCCAACGCGGGATCCTGAATCTCTCAAGTATGAGCGCACCCGATCCTGAACTCGTATCGAAGGTCGTTCAGATTCTGAAGCGTGGGAACCCGGATAGCCAGGCCGTGGTGCTTCCCCTGCTCGATGCGCTACCCGCAAATTCCCCATGGGAACAACAGGCCGGGGTCCAGGGCGCCTTGCAAACGATGCTTGAACAGATGCCCAGGCAGGCAAACTACGGGCAGATCCTGGTCGCCGCCTCTTCTTTCGAATCACTGATGCGCGAACCGAATATCCAGAAGCAGGTACTCGCGGGGCTCGACTCCTACACTCCGGCGGTCGAGCGTGCCGCAGTCCAAATCAGCCTCGAACACTTCCTCAACGATCCTGAAACAGCAACGTTGGTGAGAACCGCCTTTTCCAGGCTCAGCAATCCAACTCTCAATATTCTGCTTGAGGAAGCAGGTAATCCCCAGTTTTTGAAGAAGCGGTTCGGAATTTCGGGCGGTGCGGTCTCACAGGATCAGGATTACCTTGACCGCCAAGCCGCAGTGATGAAGATAAAAGAACCTCTCGATTACCCAATTGTTGTGGATACAATCGTTGCCGCCCTGCTGAATCCGGATGGAAACACAAGCGCGGCAGCGCTTGACACATTGCGAAAGGTGAAAGGAGTCGAGCAGAGGACAGACTTCCGTGCGGCAATGAAACAACTTCGGAATTCGAACAACCCGCGCCTGAGGCTGCTTGCGGACAAGGTTGCGCAAGGCAAAAATCTCGACGATGCCTTGCGCGATGTCCAGCCGGGCTCGGTGCTGGATTTCCGATATTTCGCAACCAAGGTCGAGCCTATCCTGGCAAAACCCGGTCCCGACGGAAAGGCATGCGTCTTCTGTCACGCAAGCCATGTGATCTTCAAACTGAATCCGCCCAACGCGCAGGGAGCCTTTTCCGATCAGGACAGCGAAGAGAATTACAAATATGCGATGCGGGTCGTGGACATTTCCGATCCCGACAAGAGCTTGATTTTAATCAAGCCAACCCGGCCGACGGACAGCGCGGGAAATGTGGGTGACTATACCGCTACGCACAATGGCGGTCAGCGGTGGCACGGCAATGAATCGAGTGAAGAGTATCGAACGATCCTAAAATGGATTCGAGGAGCGAAGGCGGAGATCCAAAGCCCCGACAAATGAACCCCAGAATTGTGTCCGGAAAGCTACGGCACGCGTCACAATTGCTTGTAAGAGAGATCTTCAACGTCCCATAAGAACGAGGGAACTGTCGATTGGAACGAATCAGACTAGTACCCTGAAGCGTGCAACTGGCCCTTGGCCAGACAGGATGCAAAGGAACACGAGTCGAGCGAAGATGGTGAGGCCGGTTGGGTGACAGCTACAGCCCGCGCCGACATTGGTGCTCGGTTTGAAGCCCGACCGAAAAGCGTGGGTCTGGGGTTGCGTACAGACGTGTGATAACGTTTGTCGGTTTCCGGCGACGATCTCGATCGGGAGTTTGCTCTGAGTCCGCGCCCCGGGCATCCGACCGGCGCAGTCGGAGGAGCAAATGGCCAAGAAGAGCAAAAGAAGATGTGACACACTGCCGGTTCTGCACCCTGATGCTGCCGGCATCGATGTTGGCGCCAGCGAGTTGTACGTCGCCGTCAGTGCCGACCGAGATCCGCAACATGTGCGCAGTTTTCCTACCTTCACTTGCGATTTGCATGCACTGGCCGATTGGCTTGTGCAGTGCGGGATTCGTTCTGTGGCGATGGAATCTACCAGTGTCTACTGGATTCCTGTCGATCAAATTCTGGAAGCGCGGGGACTCGAAGTCTATTTGGTCAACGCACAGCACGTGAAGAACGTACCTGGCCGGAAGACCGATGTCTCCGATTGCCAGTGGCTCCAGTACCTCCACTCGGTTGGCCTGCTCCGTGCCAGTTTCCGACCGCCTGGATTCATATGTGCCATGCGGTCACTTTAGAGACACCGGGGCAGTCTGATCCAGATGGCAGCTGAGCACGTCCTGCATATGCAGAAGGCACTGTACCAGATGAACCTACAGATTCATCGCGTCCTGAACGACATTACTGGAGTAAGTGGACTCAGAATACTGGACGCGATCCTTGCAGGTGAACGGGCTCCTCTCACCCTGGCGCGACTCTGCCACGGCGGCGTGAAGAGCAGCGAGGACGTCATAGCGAAATCACTCGAAGGCGATTACCGTCCAGAGCACCTGTTCGCGCTTCGCCAGTCTCTGGCGGCTTTTCGCTATTATCAGCAACTCGTTCTTGAAACCGACCGGGAGATTCAACTGCAGCTTGCTGAGTTGAAGACGGCCGCCACAGCGCAGCCCACGACGCCGCCACGAACGAAAATTAACGCCCATTATGCCCGCCACTACGAGCCGAGAACATTCGATCTCCGCGGGGAACTTTATCGAGTCTTCGGAGTCGACCTCACGAATGTACCAGGCATCAGTGCACTCACTGCTCAAACGATCCTATGCGAGATCGGGACAGATGTTTCCCGGTTTCGAAATGCGTCTGCTTTCGCATCCTAGCTGGGGCTCTGCCCGGAGAAGAAGATCAGCGGCGGCAAGGTGCTCTTCACCAAAAGCCGACGTGTGCGAAGTCGTGTTGCGACCGCTCTCCGCATGGGCGCTCAATCCCTACATCACGCCAAAGACTATCTGGGTGAATTCTTCCGCCGTATTACCCGCAAACTCGGCAGGCCTCAGGCGATCACGGCCACAGCGCACAAACTCGCTCGCATTGTCTTTCACCTGTTGAGCACAAAAGAGGCTTACAGAGAAACCGTCTTCCACAAGACTGAACAAGAAACCATTCGGCGCGCTCAATATCGACTCCGCAGGCAAGCCGCACAACTCGGATTTCAGATCATCCCAGTAGAGAACAGCTGATGTTCCTCGGGAGTCGGCTAGCCTTCGGTTTCGGAATGCGATGGACCGGGAAAGACGGTGGCGCGATGGGCGTTTATCAGGAGTGATTTCAAAATCGAAAACGCCCCATTCCACTTTTGGCCGGGTGAGTGCTCAATGGGATTTGCTTCCGCTCTGCGGCTGAATTGGCGCGGCGCCTTCTTTGCGTGGCAGAAAGTGCTTGGCCAGCACAGCGTCCGCCTCATCAGCTTTGCCGTCCTCTCGCAGGGCATCAACCAGGGCACGAACGAGTTCGGCAGGCATATGGGCATCTTCGGGAAAATTCCGCATTGTAGCCACTCGCTGCGAGGCAGATTGGCCCATCATCTGCATTGCCTTGTCCATTTCGACATATAAGACGGGATTCGCTGGATCAACCTGGAAGCCATGCTGGAATACTGCCGCTGCTTGCGAAGGCTCTTTCTGTATTTCTAAAAGAGCCCGGCCCAGACTTGCGTCGAGCGATGGAATATCAGGCCGGAATGAAGCAGCGCGACGCCATTCGTCGATTGCTGGTTCGATGATTCCCTTGGAGAACCAGAGATCGCCTAGAAGGAAATGTGCTGAGGCGTCTGAGGGGACGCTGACGAGGGCTGCGCGCAAGGCGAGTATCGTTTCGGCCCGGCTGGGGAAAATGGAGCGCAAAGACATGCGCGATGCAGCCTGGTAGTCAGCTTCACCGGATTGCCCGAGCTTCTCGCGGCAATAACCTCGATAGTAGGCCAGCAACGGGTTCTCGGCTGGCGGCGCAGCGCCGGGTTCACTCTCCTGAGCCTGAACAGGGGGATAGTGCCGGGACAGAAGCGCCAGGGAATCAGAATAGAGACCGAGCCGATTGTATTGGACTGCCAAGTCAAGGATGCGTTCGGGGTCGGCGGCAAGATGTTCGTCAAGATGCGAATTCGGCCGACCCAGGAGATAAAGCTCGCTCTCGAGAAAAGCACTCGTGGGATATTTTTTCAGGGCCTCGATTGCAAGTTGCCGGGCTTGGCCCGCCTCGCCATTCACACGCTCCAAGGCGACAGCCTCTTCGATACAGCGTTGCGAACCAAAGCCGGAAGAAGAGTCAAAACAGGAACTGGAAAGTGTGGCGAGCGCGCCCGCTACATCGTGGTTCTGAGCGAGAAGTTCGGCTAGTTTCAGCCCTCCCGCAGCTCGATACGGTGGATCACGATGGGCAGCTTCGAATTCGAGGCGCGCTTCGCGCGGATTTCCGAGAGCCTCCTCCGCAAGACCGCGATAGTAATTCACCTCTCCATCCCAGGTTGCACGATCTTCTACCTGCTTAAGCAGATGCGATGCGTCTTCGAATCGAAACAAATCCACATCGAGTCGGCCTTGCGCTTTTAGCAAATCAAAACTTTCCGGGAAGGCCGCGAGCCCCTCTTTGTATGTCTGCCAAGCCACGATCAGTTTGCCTTGAAGCTCCTCATTCATGCCTCTTTCGATCAGGCCTGCGGGCTCGTCTGAAGGCGGCGCGTAAACCGCCTGCCGGCCTGTGCGGACCTCGTCACGCGCGGTCCAGTCATATTCGTCTTCCGTGTGTTTCAGAAGTACGTTGTGATGAGAGTCTTCAAGTTGGAACGTATATTTGCGATTAGGAGGAAGCTCGTCGAGCGTATGCTGCCAGGTTTTTGCAGGTTCAAGTGAAACTGGCTCGTCAAAAACAGTGGTCCTGCCATCCAGAATTCGGATTCTCGCGTTGGAAAAGTTCCGGTTCGCGTTGAAAGCAGTTGTCAGCGAAATCTGCCCAGCGAGACCCGGCTTGCGCGACATGCATACGACGCCATTCAGATGGGCGCGTGAGATTCTCCCGATGTTTCTAACCGGCATCCAGTACTCGGAAAACCGGATGACCTGCTGGGGAGCTAGAAATCCGTATGTCTCCTGATTCCGGAATATTCCGGCCTGAACTTCTGCATAGGCACTCTTGTTATCCGACAAGGCTTCACGCCATGCGAGTCCATCCGGATCCACTCCCCAGGTCCAGATCTTCTTTGCCGGCAAATCGCCATACTCCGCGTAATGAACAACCCCCGCGTTTGTTTGTGGATTGTAGATCCCCATGAACGGTTCCCGGCTTCCGTAGATAAAGCGTGAAACGGATCCGTCTTTCTGGTTTGCAATGACACTGAGATCGATTCCCTTGGCGTTGACCGGCCACGTATCTATGTCGGCGAAACCATGCGCGGCAGTGAATTGCGTCGGGTACCAAATCTTCGAGTCGTCCCACACCTGGACACCGGCATTGTTCCACCAATAGAAGCGATGTCTTACATCACTGCCATTCGTCAGTGTGACGCGCTCTTCAAGAACAGTACTTCCCGGATGCAATATCAACTGCACTGTCCATTCCATGCCATAGACACGATCGCGATTTCCGACTGTTACGGATGCACTGCCATCTGGATCAGTGGCATAGGACCAATCGACCGGTGAGAGAGAAACCCAGTTGTGGGATACCGGAAAGTTGAACTCAACCCCGAAGGCCGACCAGGCTCCGCGATGTCCAATAAGGGCCTTCTTCAGTGTCGGGTTGGCATAGAATAACGGCTTTCCATTGATCTTATCGATGCACGTATAAATGTGACCACCAAGATCCGGCAGAACTGTGCACTTTAGATATTAGTTCTCCAGAAAAACCGTCCGCCATGAACGGACGGTTTCGGTGTTGCGCACATCTTCCCGCATTGTGTAGGGATAGCTAAATCGGTCTGTGGCGTAAATGTCGAATGGCGGATTCTCATCGGGAAGACCTTCATCCGATGCGGCAAGAGCCATGCTGCTCTCCCCCACGCGAACCTGAGCGTGAAGACAGCACTGTGGCAGAAGAAGCAGCATCAACAGTCCAGTTACAAGACGCATCTTTTCATCTCCTGGCGTAACATTCTGTATTGCTGATCCGCCCCCATCAATCCGTCCAAATCGGGAATACGATTCGAACGTAGCGAGCGTCCCGGATCTTCATACCACACGAAGCTGGAGATTTTGGCAGCCAAAGCGCTCCCAAGCCCGATTGTCGCCAGCTTTCGAATCTCAGGAATTGATTCTCGCGACAGCCTAGTTCAACTAGAGATGAGATACGACTGCTCGGATTCGCCGATACCGCTCCGCCTTAGAAAGGCTGGGTAATGTCCAGAAAAGAGAACTTTAATCAAAGAGACAACGCGTCACCAGCACCTTGATGGATTAGTCTAGTTGCCCAATGAGTGGAAAGGCCCCCTGCTGAGGGGGGTGCGAGGCTGGATCGAGCGACAATACGGACTGATGAAAACTCGCACGACAATCAGTCGCCGTTGTAATGAAGGCAATTCCAAAACTGCCACCCAATTGCGGAAAAGGTTCGTAAGGCTCGTTAGTAAATCCACCTCGGAAGGGAATAGCAGGTGGCAGAGCGAGCCCGGGCTGCACCAACTCGCGTCCAGCAGAATCCGTCGATGTAGGTGACCAAGATTTCCTCGCGTGCTCGGCAGATTGATAATGTCTATCCTGATGAAGGATTGAAGGCGACGCGAGACCCGGGGATGGCATAAGTCCGAAGGAAGAATAGACCTTATGAGGGGATTGTGAAGAGCACGCGGCGTTTGAGGTAAGGCCCGCGCATCTATCGACATGCACGCCTTTAACGAGCGGATTCTCGCGGAGGGCCTAGTCCGGGTCCGCCGCCAGACGAGCGACTCGGAATTTTCGGTGCCGGGAATCATGCGTTCCTTTCCGCAGGGCCGCGAGCCTTTTCGGCGTTTGCTGACTCAATAGTGCAGCGAACGGACTCGTTGTTCCAATCACTACCCCCGTCGGCAACCGGAATTAACTGGACGCATGTAAACGGTCGTTCGGCGCAAGCCTATCTTCCTGAAACAACCGGGGCCGGATGCGCGTTTCTTGATAGCGGCCGCTGCGATTTCTATAATCCCAATCCACCTCTCCGCAATGCGCTTTATCGCAACAATCGCGACGGAACATTTACGGATGTTACTGCGAAGGCAGGCGTTTCTGGAGGCGGATATGGAATGGGCGTTGCCGTGGGTGATTACGACGGGGATGGCTTTCCGGATCTTTACGTCACTCAATACGGGCGCAGCATTCTCTACCGCAACAATCACGACGGAACATTCACCGACGTAACGGAAAAGGCGGGCGTCGCAACGCCCGGGTGGTCGACGAGAGCGGTGTGGTTCGACTATGACAACGATGGCCGTCTTGATCTCTTCGTTTGCAGGTTCGTCGACTTCAGCAAAGGAAGGAACAACTTCTGCGGAAACCACGAGACAGGGGAACGCTACTACCGTATTCCGGCGATCTACGATCCGATGCCGGGTTGGTTGTTTCACAACAATGGCGACGGCAACTTTACGGATGTGAGCAGAGAATCGGAAATTGGGAAGCAGCTGGGTAAGGCTTGGGGAGTAGTCGCAACCGACGTGGATAACGACGGGCGAATGGATCTGTTTGTCGCAAACGATACGACGGCCAACTTCCTGTTCATGAACCGAGGTCATGGGCGATTCGAAGAGGTGAGGCTCTCCGCCGGTGTTGCATATGACGAGATGGGACGGGCACGATCGGGAATGGGAGTGGATTCCGCCGACTACGACCAGGACGGATGGATGGATCTCTTTGTCGCCGATGTCGATCATGAGAAGTACGCCTCTATCACAACAACCACGACAGTTCGTTCGTCGATGTGTCGGCATCCAACGGCATCGGCGATGCTACTTTCTTAACGAGCGGATGGGGCCTGAAGTTTTTTGATTTCGATAACAATGGCAATCTTGATCTGTTTCTTGCCAATGGTCACCCGGATGACCGGATTCATGAGCGACCGCACCGTCATTGTCAAAATCGCCGATTGCCAATCCGCGGCCCGTCGGAAAAAGGCCAATCGTGATGCGGTGGGGGCTCGAGTCGGATATCAGTCCGGCGATTGGCATGCGCCTTCCAGGACGACCGGATTCGTCGCGAGCATTCTCCCTGGCGGATCACGAATTGCCGGTTCGGCGCAATTCCACCTCGCTTCTCCGTGCTGCAGTCGGGCCAATGGATCTCGACCTCGTCGATGACGGTCGCGTCAGCCACACCGAAATGGAGCCGGACGTCGCTGGAAGAGACGAAGCTATCCGCACTTCGGACTTCGTCGATCTGCGTAAGGCAGCCAGCAGTTACTTGATCCTCGCTCCTATGCTGAGCTATTCGCAGTAGGGGAGCGTGGCAGGCTAAGACTCGTAGCCAATTGAAGGAGGCGCTACGCTTGGCTTCTATTGGCACTTCAAGGCCTGTGGTAACCCTTATTGCGCCCTAATTGGGTGCATGTCGTCTGCCCGCACCGCGGAGACCTCCGCGCAACCCATCCAGCCGAGAGAAGGGTGGTATCGAAAGGTTGTCCTTCACTCGTCGCGAAGAGCCGCCATGGGATCGATGCGCGATGCTCGCCGTGCCGGCATCCAACTCGACAACAATGCAATCCCCACAATGGACGCGGTAATGCTGGAGAAAACCACCGGATCGTTCGGGCTCACTCCGCGGAGCAGGCTAGCCACGCCATGTGCAAGGGCAAAGGCCATCGCGAGGCCGATCACCACTCCTGATCCCGTGAGCCACGACGCCCGGCGCAGGATCATGCCCAGCACATCTTCTCGCCGCGCACCCATGGCGAGGCGCACGCCAATCTCACGGGTCCGTTCGCCTACCTGGCTGGCCATGACGCCAAAGATGCCGATCGCTGCCAGCAGCAGAGCAACCAGCGCATCGACAGCGAGCATTGCTGCCGCATCGATCAGGCCCGTGAGTTGCTCGTGCAGCATCTGCTGCCAGGTTTCGACGCCTTCCAGAGGCAGTGCTGATTCAAGCCCAGCTAATACTTTGCGCGCCGCGCTCGCCACTGCTGTTGGATTGTCCCTGGTCATTAGCACGTAGTTTTCACTGCCAGGCGCCAGTTGCGCAGCGTCGAGATAGACCGCTGGATTGAGCCGGTCATCCCATAACGAGTAATTGGTTTCCTCCGCCACGCCAACAATGGTGACCCATGGTTCGTGATCGCCGGTTCCGGCGCCCATCCGGATGCGGTGTCCGATAGGGTTCTCGCCCGGGAAGTATTGGTTCACAAACTTGCGGCTCACTACAGCCACGGGAAGCGACCGCAATGCATCGCTCCTGCTGAATCCCCGCCCGGACACGATGGGAATGTGAAAAGCGGAAAAATATCCTTCGCTTACACCTATCTGCAGCGCGCTCTGGAATTTGCCAGGAATCAGGGGATGGTTCTCGATCGCGCAGTCCCGCACCCAGCCCATGTCGCTATAGGGGAGCGCATTGGTGATCTCCGCATAGGTCACGCCGGGAAGGGCACGGAGTTTGTCGAGGCTAGTCGCGTAAAATGCCGCCTTCTTCTCCGGAGTGTCGTAGCGCGCCTCGGGCAGGGTGACGACGAAACGAAGCACCTTGCCCGGGTTGTAGACGTCGGCCGAATGCAGCAGCGCGTCCATACCCTTTGACATCAGGGCCGCGCCGATTACCAGGGCCACGGCAAATGCAATTTGCGTCACTGCGAAGATGCTTCTGAGCCGGTGTGTGCGGCCTGAGCCTGTGGAACCACGAGATCCCGACTTGAGCTGATCGACCAGGTTCACGCGCAGCGCCTCCAGTGCCGGGCTGAACCCCGACACCAGGCCCGCGGCAACCGCCAGCAATGTAGTGAACGCCAGGGCGCGGCCATTCAATGAAGTATTCGACCAGCCAGGGAGCCAGCGCGCTACATTCGGGGGCATGGTGATGAGGATGATGTGCAGATAAAGTCCGGCGAAGACAAGTCCACCCGCCGCGCCGCCGACGCTGAGCAGAATGTTCTCCGTGAGCAATTGCCGGATGATCCGCCAGCGGCGGGCTCCGAGCGCAGTACGCATGGCGATCTCAGGCCGCCGCGCGATGCCGCGAGCAAATTGCAGGTTGGCCAGGTTGGCACAGACCACCAGCAGCACAAAAAGCGAAGCACCCATGATGAGCTTGTAATAGCGCGGCGTGTAGGGGCCGTTCATGTAATCGAGCAGTGTTTCCACATGAACCGACCAGCGCGCGTTGGTTGCCGGATATGCCGTTGACAGGTGCTCGGCGATGGTACGCATCTCCGCCTGGGCTTGCGGGGCCGTCACACCGTCGCGCAGCCGCCCAATCACCTCGTAATCATGATCACTTCGATTTTGCAGTTGTTGCGGCGTGGGTGCGAAGGGCACAAAGATGTCGATTGCGGCGGGATACTGCATCGTTTTCGGCATGACTCCCACAACGGTGAAGGTGCGCTGATCGAGTTCGATCTTTCGCCCCAGCACAGCTGGGTCTCGGGCAAATTGCCTCAGCCAGAACCCGTAATTCAAAACCGCAACGTTGTCCCGGCCCGGTTGGGCATCGCTCGCGAGAAAGGCGCGTCCGAGGTAGGCCGGCGTCCTCAGCACGCTAAAGAAGTTTGCCGACGTCCGTGCAGCATCGACGTGCGCGGCATCACCCGCACCGGTCATACTCATGTTGGTCCGGGCATATTCCGCGATCTGCTCGAATGAGCGGCTCTGTCGGCTCCAGTCCTCATAGTTTCCCAGCGTGACCCAGTGGTCGCGCCCGTCCTGTGCTTCAATGACCGCCATCACGCGGTCCAGTTGAGGCACAGCCAGTGGATGCATTACGACCGCGTCCATGCTGCTAAACAGAGCCGTGTTGGCTCCGATGCCGATGGTCAACGTAAGCACGGAGGCGAGTGTAAATCCAGGTGATTTCAATAGCTGCCGGACGGTGTAGCGCAGATCTTGAAGCACGGTTCGCATGGAAACCTCCCACGTTCACTTAAAGTCTGGAATTCAGAGCGTACTCACAGTGAGTGCATCCCCCCTCCAAAGAGCGTGCAGAGAAGAAGGATGATTTGCAATGAGTTACGGAGTGGCAAGCAAGATTGTTCCCCACTCAAGTGTCCACAATTACGAAGAATCGTTCGCAACCGTACAGTTGCATGTTTCAAGCATGGAAGCGAGAGTGAGCTGGATCACGTTCCCTCATGCAACTAGCGACAGTACAAAGATCGATTCGAAACTCCTCAACTGCGCTCTGTCCATAGAGACCGAATGAAACCGCTCCATCTGCCTCAGAAGCTTGTCTGCTGCGATATCTCTGCGCTCCGGCATACTGGACTCGCCTTCACCGCCCTGCGCGTCATTTGCCCAACCATCACGATTCCGCAAAGATAGAACCACGGCAAGATCGCTCGGATCACAAGCGGGACCGAACTGTAGAGGACGAATTCCAGAAGCAGTCCAGCGCCGAGCGCGATCAGCCAGGCCCACCCCCATTTTCTCCAGAGACCGACGAAGAAAAGGGCAATCGTCAGATTCAGGACAGCAAGACACCACGATGCAATCTCAAACGCCTGACTGGTAAGCGACTGCGGTGGGCGACCTTCCGCACGATCTCGAACACCCTCGAGGATCTTACGAACGGCCACGTGGTCGGCGAATTCGGTGAAGATGCCAAGTGCCAAACCTTTCGGCGATTTTACGTAGTTCCATCGAATGCGGCTGATGAGGCGGGTATGAGCCGCATCGATCGGCTCCAGTTCCCAGATGAAGACGCCATCGCATGGAACATCTCTGGACCGCCAGACTATGAGGTGATTCGGCTCGATTGGACCGAACATTAGCGTGGCTGCAACGCTAAGAGGCAACAAATCGCCCGATCGCGGACTTTGCAGAGCGGGCAAGATGGTCTGCGCGCTGCGAATGCCTGAGCCACCTCCTACGTTTTCGATTAGGTCGTAACCGTAAAAGCCTGCTCGGCCGAATCCCATCTGGACTAGCCAGGGAAAGATCTGCTCGGGCGTGGCGTGAATGGTGATGGCACGGGTAGCGTCGAATCCCGGATCGCCAACACTTTGGTCCGCTGGTATCAATCTTGAGCACTCGGCAGGAGTTGCTCCCCAATGTAGTTGAGACGGACGAATCTCCCAAAGGTAGAGAGAGCCAAGTAAGGCCAATAAGAACAGGACGGACAGAGTCTTGATGAGGACCGAGGTATTGTTTGGGCGCATCTTACCTCCCAGCGCGCAACTGACATGATTAGTCCCGTCTACCCAAGTACAGCAATAGATGCACCAGGGGGCCCAGAGGATTTGTCACACTTCGCTGTGACGAATCACAGCGAGGCCTGGCTCTGAAGCGGCGGCAGTTGACGCTCAGCTTCGTCCGACTTCGGAGCATCCGACGTCGAGCGAACTGAGTGGACTGGCTTGGCCCTCAGTTTGTCACACGGAAAGTCCTTGAGTGAGTGCTACCATGCGCGCATGCGAAACTCCGAAGCATGTCTCCTGCTTCTTGCAGCCGCTTCAATCGCAATGGCGCAGAACGACGAAAGCACGAAACAGCCCATTATCGATGTCCATGTCCACGCGATGTATAGCCTTCCGAACGTGGGCCGGATGTGTCCCTTTTCGCGTCAGTTCACTGCCTCCGACCCCACGTTAGGCAACGAGTATCAATTGGGCTGGGCTCATCAGGAATGTTCACCCGCCCTGGAACCGGCAAAGAATTCCGACGAATACATGAAAGATTTGATCGCGGAATGGAACGTCTCAATGTCATCGCAGTGGTCATGGGCGATCCCAAATTGGTGAAGGAGTGGACTGTCGCTGCGCCTGGCCGCGTGATTCCCGGAACCTCATTTGGTGGGACCGGACCCCAAATTTGTTCCTGTAGATCAATTGCGTAACTCGTTTGTGCAGGACGGCTTCAAGGTGATGGGAGAAGTCGGCTTGCAGTATCAGGGGATGTCGCCCAGCGATCCATCAGTAGATGCGTACTTCACGCTTGCTGAAGAGCTGGACATTCCCGTAGGCATTCACAAGGGGACCGGCGGCGGGGCGCCAACATCGCGCTGCCGAAGTTCCGCGGCTCCATGGGTAATCCGTTGCTGCTCGAAGATGTCTTGGCGCGGCACCCGAAGCTGCGCATATGGATGATGCACGCCGCATATCCGATGATCGACAATCTGCTCACATTGCTGCAGGCGAATTCGCACGTATATCTCGATGTTGCCGGCCTCATCTGGAGTTACCCGCTCAAGGAAGTGAACCGGTATATCGAGCGCATCGTCGATGCCGGTTTTGAGGATCGAGTGATGTTCGGAACAGACCAGATGTACTGGCCGAAGCTGATGGCGACTTCCATCGGCGTGATTCAGAATGAAGGAAGAAGTTTGAGCCAATTAACATTTGGCATCTTTTTCGGAGTACACTCGGTGCGAGGTAGGCGCAAGCTCTTGGCTGTCCACGAGTCGCTCTTTAAGTCACCAGAAGCAGAGGCTACCTATCGCGCCTCATACGAGGTGAGTTTGCGCTTGTGGCCGACCCCGAGTAAGTCGATCGAGATTCCTACTAGCTTTGGCGTGACTCACGTCGTTGCATGCGGCACAACAGCCGGCGTTCCCGTCGTGCTGTTACCGGCGATGTCGCTCAGCGCGACGATGTGGTATGCGACAGTGTCCGGTCTTTGTGACAGATTTCGCTGCTACGCTGCGGATTTCCCGTCAGACATCGGACTCAGTGTTGCAACGAAGCCACCTGCCAACTGCTCAGACTGCGTGGTCTGGTTGAACGAACTGCTGAATGGACTTGGCATCGCCAGAGCTTCTTTTGTCGGCGCGTCGTACGGCAGTTTCCAGGCACTGAATTATGCGAGAGCAGAACCTGCCCGTGTGAAACAGCTTGTCATCACCTCTCCCGCCGCGGGCTTGGTGGGACTCTGGTCGTTCTACCCGCGCATCTTTCTCTCCTTGATTCTCCCCGGCGGTTCCGTCGTTGAGAGAATACTGCACTGGGTTTTTGCGGAACGTTTTTCTCTCGACCATCCTGTGATCCAGCAACTGATTGTCGGATCCAAGACCCTGCAACCTCGCCTCAAGGTTTATCCGAAGATTTTCTCCGATTCTCAATTGGCTGGAATCTCTGTGCCCCTGTATCTGCTCCTTGGGGAGAGGGAAGTTTGCTATAACCCGAAATCGGCTGCCAGGCGCGCTCGGCGATTGATGCCACACGCGCTTGTCGAGGTTCTGCCTGACACGGGACATCTCCTCGTCATGGAATGCCCCAGTGCAGTGAATCAACGAATTCTCGCTTTTCTACGGGATTGATGTTCGTTGCTGGGCCCGATCGCGTTGGAAAGCCAGAAGACGCAAATTGGAGTCCGAAATGAAACAAGAATTGAGCCGGTGGGACATCGGACCGCAAAGCGCATCGGCGGAATGGCCGCATCCGCCAGCAGCCCCTCGATGGATGGTATGGACGCCACTGGCGGCCGTGCTGTGGGCGCTTGCCTACGGTGCGGTGCGGGTCTGGTGGGCAATCCATGGTGCCCCGTCGTTTGGGCCGCTTCACTTTGACCTGTTCTTCTTCGCCGGGTGGAGTGCCGTCGGCTTGTGTGCCGTGGCAGCCGTCGTTGCACTCGCGCTCAGACTCGCGCCATGGTGGTGGCCGCTGTGGGGCGCCGGCTGGATCGTGTGCGCGGCTACGTTTGTGGTCTGCCCGATGCTGCTCCTGGACGCCTTCGCGGTTCTGCTTCCCGGTCTTTTTGTGCCGGTTCAACCAGCGGCATTTTTGAGTCGTGCAGCGTGTCTCGTTGGAGGCGTCCTGGTGTGTGCGTCCACAGTGGCGTATCGACGTCGCTGGCGCAGCGACTGCCTGTTCTGTGGTCGAACGACTGACCGAGCGCGGCTGCTGCGACCGCCCACATGGGCCTGGTGGGCGGCGTATGCTGCAGTCGCCGGATGCATGGTTCGCTTGGGCGCGCAGGTGACCATAGGCTTCGGCATGATCCAGCATCCACCGGGCGGCACCCGCATGGCTATCGAGGGCCTGGCGTTCGAGGCCGTTTTTCTGCTGGCTGGCGTCGTGCTGCCCCTGGCTCTGGTCCACTCGTGGGGCCGGGTTGTGCCACCGTGGGTGCCGCGTCTGGCGGGTCGCCAAGTGCCTCGATGGCTCCCGCTTGGCCCCGCATGCGCGATTGGCATCTTGATGACGGGATATTTTGGATTCACCATGGTGAAGGTGGTCACCGACACCTTCACCGGCGCCTGGCATCGAAGCTTCGGTTCTCTGCCCCTGGCGTTCTTCTGGGTTGCTGTGCCCGGATATCTCGTGTGGGGGCTTGGTCTGGACCTCGCCGCACTTGCCTACTACCAGGTCACCCGTCCGCCATGCCGAGTGTGCGGCCGTCGGTAGGTTCAACCAACCTTTCGTTGCGCTACTTGTCTGCGCTTTCATGAGCGCCGTGATTTGAAGTCGCGTTTCGCTCACACAATGTGCTCCACCGGGGTACTTGCAATTTGTCGCATGGAGTCTAACCTGATTGGGGTGCGTCCGGTTGGAAGCAGCTGTGCTGCGGATTTTGAAACGGCGGAAGGTGAGCGAGCCCATTTGTCCGGCTCACCTCCCTGCTTTGGCGAGTTTCAAAAGTCTGTTCGGCTTTGCTTGCGGATGGATTTTATTTCCACTGCCGGAACGTGCAGGAATTCCAGAAACTCTTGGTGTTCCTCCGGCGCGGAGCGTTCGAACTCAGCATGCCACCGATGCATCTGGTCTTTGCTAAATCCACATGACTGCATGATTGAAACCCACTTCTCTTTCGTAATCATCTCTGCCTTTCGCAGCGCCTTCGTCCCCAGCAGCTTCAGAATCGCGTGCTGATGGCCGCGCAGCGCATCGATCTGGGCGTCCAGTTCAACCAGTCGCCGTTGGAGCACCCCGGACGCCTCCCCGCTCCGGTTGTGGGGACGCGTCTTAAGGATCGCTCGGATGTCGTCAAGAGTCAGACCAGCGTTGCGATATGCGCGAATTGCGCTCAGTCGCTCCGTATCCGACTCTGAATGACACCGGTAGTTCCCGCCGCTGCGCTGCGGCGGGGGCATCAAACCGATCGATTCGTAGTACAGCAAGGCGGTGCGACTTACATCGCACCGCCGGGCGAGTTTGGTTACGGTCAACATCGTCCATCTCCACTGTGAACCCTACAGTTATAGACAGGTCAAGAAGAAAAGACTAATGGTTTTCTGCTAGTTGGTTCTGCCATGGTGTCTTTCGGAATTGAGCGTCTCCAGCCTATGTTCATTTTCGAAACTGAAATTCAGAAGCGAACAATTCAGAAAGTGATCTGCATCACGTTCACGTTCAGATCTCCTTGAAAATTCGTCTTCTATGTGTTGGCATGCGAATTGCCTTCCTTGAGAGAGCAAAAGCCCGATGAAGGGGTGAAAGATGACACAGGCAGAACTCGTGTTGGTCGAAAAGGATTCGCAAGCTGCCAAATCTGTAAGAAGCCTCATGCTACTATGCGGCGTTTTCTCATCCCTGGCATATATCGGCAGCGACATTGCGGCGGCAATGACTTGGCATTCCTATAGCTACGTCAACCAGTCGATCAGCGAGTTATTTGCGATCGGTTCGCCGGTCAAGTGGATCTTCGGGCTGGTTCCTTACAGTCCGCTGGTGATCGCGTTTGGGATTGGAGTGTGGTGGTCGGCAGGCCGCCGCCGTGGGCTCCGTATCAGCGGAACTCTGATCGTTTGTTATGGCGTAGTATCGCAGGCGGCGTCAAATTTCCCGATGCATCCCCGCGGCGCCACCGGTTCGCTGACCGACACCATGCACATCCTGATGACCATTGTGCTCGTTCTTCTCATCCTGCTCTTCATCGGGATTGGCGCAACCGCAGCGGGAAGGTGTTTTCGTTTCTACTCGGTTGGGACGATCGTGACTCTGCTGTTATTCGGCGCACTGGCGGGGATGCAGGGACCGCGGATCGCCGCCAATCTGCCTACGCCCTGGATCGGCGTTATGGAGCGGATAAACGTCTACTCGTCGATGTTGTGGATGGCGACACTTGGAGTCCTTCTTCTTAGGGACGCAAACAGAGATCGAGCGGAGAAAGAATCGAAGATGTTATGAAAGAGAAAGTCAAAGTAAGCATGATCAGGACCCGGCGCGGCGACGTGCAAACGGCGATCTGGGGTGAGGGCCCCCCGGTGTTGTCATTGCACGGCGCGATGGGCGGGTATGACCAGGGAGTTCTGCTGGCAGAAACCGTCTTGCGTCCGCGATTCAGGTGCGTGGCTATATCGCGGCCCGGATATCTTGCTACTCCGCTAAGTGTCGGGCGAACGGCGCAGGAGCAGGCAGATGTGTGTGCGGATGTTCTCGATGAGTTGCGCATCGAGAGAACTGTAGCAATGGCCATCTCCGGCGGCGGCCCGACCGCTCTGCAGTTTGCCCTTCGGCACGCAACACGATGCAGGACGTTGGTAATGATATCGGCGTGCAGCAGCCGGCTGGATGTTCCGGTGCCTTTTCGCTGGAACGCGATGAAACTGATGGCACGCATTCCGGGAATGCCTGCAAAGATGCGTGCCGGGGTGGAACGCAACCCTTCAAAGGCGATGGCGCGGGCTGTGCCAAATACAGCGCTGCGAATGCGAATGATGCGGGATGGAGAGGCTGCAGAGTTGATGAGCCGGCTCCAGACCAGTGTCTTCGTGGAGATGCGTCGGCGTTTCGCAGGCTCGGACAATGATATCCGCGTCTCGCGCGCAGATATGTCCTGGCCACTTGAGAAGATCGATGCGCCTTTGCTTGTGGTGCATGGAACAGAGGACAGCATCGTTCCGTATCAACAGGCAGAATCACTCGCCCATCGCGTTCCAGGCGCCCAGCTCCTCTCGATTAAGGGCGGCGAGCACGTGAGCATCTTCACGCATCGAGCAGAGGTGATAGCACGTATCGACGAGTTCTTGGGATCAATCCAAGGCTACGCCCCAGTGACGAGGATGACGCATGATTTGATATCGCGCTGATGTTTGCGGACGCTCTTGGAGCGCGACATTGCGCGAATAAACGAAAGGGCTGGTCATGTTGCTGCAACTTTTGCAATATGCTCCGCGATTGATCAGGAAGTCACCCGGGCCTGCGCTGGCGGTGATTGCCATGCTGGCGTTTGGAATTGGCGCAACGACCGCCATTTTCTCGATCGTCCAAGGAGTCCTTCTGAGGCCCCTGCCGTTCGCAGAGCCGGATCGGCTCGTCAAGATCGGTGACGTGCTCGAAGGGAACGGAGTCGGGCTTGCAAGCGTTCCGGCACCGGAGATAGCGCGGTACACGCGCGAAATGCACACGCTTGCCGGATCGGGCGGATACCAGTGGCAGAGCATCGAACTCTCGGGCGTTGGCGAGCCGGCAAAGATCGTGGCATATCGCATGTCGGCGAGCATGTTCCCGCTACTAGGTGTGACCCCCATGATGGGCCGCGTTTTTATGCAGCAGGAAGACGAGGGCAGAGAGCAGGTCGCAGTCATCAGTTACGGCATGTGGCAAGCGCGACTGCATGGAGATCCCAACGCGATCGGGACGAAGATCGCGCTCAATCGAAGCCCGTTCATCATTCTGGGAGTGATGCCGCGGGCGTTTGAGTTTCCCCTCAATGCGGGTGAGACGAATCAGAGCGAGTTGTGGATTCCTATCAGCTTTACCCGGGACGACCTTACCAACGGTGCATGGCGTTGGAACTTTCAGATGCTCGGACGGCTCAAAGCCGGTGTAACCCGGACCCAGGCACAGCGGGATGCGCAGCGCGTGGCCAACGAGATCATGAAGGACTTCCCGGCTTTTATGGGACATCCCCAGATTCGGTCTGTGGTGCAGCGGCTCGACGAGGATGCCGTCGCGAGAGTCAGGCCAATGTTGCACGTACTGTTTCTAGCGGTAACAGTGGTGTTGCTAATCTCCTGCGCAAACCTGGCGGGCATTCTCCTCGTACGTGTGATCCGGAGGCGGCGAGAGATTGCGGTGCGGCTTGCGCTCGGAGCCGGTCGAAGAACGGTGATAGCTCAGAATCTGATGGAAACGATGACCTTGTGCGTAATCGGCGGAGGTTTGGGACTGGAGCTGGCCTGGGTGGCGTTGCGGATGGGAAAAAGCCTGTTGCCGGAGTCCCTGCCGCGTGTGAGCGGGATCGAGCTGGACTGGCGAGTGGCGGGATTCGCGTTGGTGCTGGCGGCACTCACGGGACTGTTGTGCGGATTGGCGCCGGCGATTGCGACCTCCCGCGTGGAGGTGAATGAAGAGCTTAAGGAGGGCGGAAGGACCGGCACGAGAGGGGGTGGCCATGCACGATTGCGATCGAGCCTTGTGGTCATGGAACTTGCCATCGCGCTGGTACTGCTGACATCGGCCGGATTGTTGCTTCGCAGTTATGCGAACTTGCGGTCAGTTGATCTGGGAATCAGAACGGACCACGTGCTCACAGCTTCATATGATTTGCCCTCGCAGCAATATTCAAGGCAGGCCGCAGTAGATGCCTTCAACATTGAATTGCTGGCGCACTTGCGACAATTACCCGGAGTGGAGGCAGTAGGCACTACGACAGAATTGCCCGCCGTAGGCAGTCGAAATTTCCAGATGTTTGCCGCCGAGGGTACAAAAGAGGGAAAGATGGCATGGCCATCGCTGGTGATGGGCGATTATTTCCAGGCGGCGGGCATTCGGGTCTTGCGTGGGCGCGCATTTAGTGAAGCGGATAGCACAGATTCTCCGTTGGTGGTCGTCGTAAATCGCACCCTCGCGGAACGCACCTGGCCGAACCAGGATCCAATTGGCAAGCGGATTCACCTGGGAGCGCCGGAGTCGCCGCTACCCTGGCTGCGTGTAGTGGGCGAGATCGCAGATGTAAGGCAGGGCACCGCGGACGAGGAAATACTCCCGCAACTCTATCAACCCGTCAGCCAAGTCCGCGCCTCCGCCGGTTCGTTCGCGGATCCCGATTCAGTAGGCATAACGGGCGGAACGATTGTGATGCGCGGACGGATCGAGCCGGAACAGATGGCAAATTCGTTGCGTGCAACAGTTCGAACGATAGATCCGCAGTTGCCGTTGGTGCATGTTGAGTCATTTAAGCATGCGGTTGAAGGCAGCCAATCTTCTCAACGATTCGATACAGCGCTGATTTCGTTGTTTGCGTGTATTGCTGCGTTGCTCGCGATGATGGGAATCTACAGCGTGATTGCAGCTGCGGTTGCGCTCCGCACTCAGGAGATGGCTATCCGATTGGCCCTCGGTGCAAAACGGGCCAGTCTGGTCGAACTGGTGCTGGCTTCGACCGCGAAACTCGGAATCATTGGCTGCTGCATCGGAGTTGTGGCGTCGGTCGTTGCTACGAGACTGCTTCGATCGCTTCTCTTTCAGGTGGATCCGCTCAATGTTCTAAACATCGCTGCGTCGGGGCTTCTTCTGTTGCTATTGATTCTGTTCGCGTCGGCGGTACCCGCCTGGCGCGCGGCCCACGTGAATCCAATGCGAGCGTTGCACAGCGAGTAAGAAGGTATGGTCCGTAATACGGGCCGCTTTCGCTGGTGCGTCGACATTCCGGGAATTGCGTCGCACCTTCGATGGAAGTTGGTTGCGGTCACCGACGTCCTCAGCGGTGCAGTCAAACTAGGGCGTGTTAACACTATTTCCATCTAACTGGAGTAAGTTAGGGATAGATGGAGATCACTGAACAGCAGTACGCGCGAATCAAGGAGAGCCTGCCAGTGCAGCGTGGCAATGTGAGCTTATCCAACCTGCAGTTTCTGAATGCTGTGTTGTATGTGGCCGAACACGGATGCAAGTGGCGCGGGCTTCCGAAACGCTTTGGCAACTGGCACACCATCTACACACGGATGAACCGCTGGTCCAAGAGCGGAGCCATGGATCGTGTATTTGAGAAGCTGCAGTTGGAACAGATCGTTCGCATTCGTATTGAAGCCTTCAGTCTGGACTCAACTTCGGTAAAGGTGCACCCGGACGGCACTGGGGCATTAAAAAAAACGGACCGCAAGCCATCGGCAAATCTCGCGGCGGATGGACTACCAAGATTCATATGGTTGCCGCGGATGCTCGGACCGCAATAACCTTTGCACTTTCCCCGGGCAATGCCCATGATGCGCCGGAGGGTCGCGAATTGCTTCGCGACCTGGGGTCGTTCCCAGGTATGCCGGTGATCATGGATCGCGCTTACGAAGGCAACGAAACCCGTCAGCTCGTGCTCGCGCTGGAGATGGTTCCCGTGGTCCCGCCCAAATCCAATCGTGTCGATCCTTGGCGCTACGACCGAGCACTCTATAGAAAACGCAATGAAATCGAGCGCCTGTTCCGCAGGCTAAAGGGTTTCCGCCGCATTTTCTCCCGCTTCGAGAAACTGGACTGCGTTTTCCTCGCCTTCGTCTCCTTCGCCCTCATCGTCGAAGCGCTCAGATAGTGTTAACACGCCCTAGATAGTGGACGTAACTGCCTTCATACTCGAACGAACGGAAGGAGCAGGCTATGGAACCCGTCATCAAAGGAGAATGGGTCGAAGGTCAGCGAATTCACCTCACCCACCCAGCCGGCGACAGCATCACGACGGACGGGCTTCCAGAATTTGGCGGGGGCAGAGGCTTTTCTCCGACCGATCTCATAGCAGCCGAGTTGGGCGCCTGTGCGCTATCGGTCGCTGTAATCGTCGGCCAACGGCAGGGCCATGAAATGGCTGGGGCATACATGGAGTCGACGCGGAGACTGGCCAGTCGACCTCTGCGAATCTCCGAGATTCAGATAGTGCTGCACTTACCGCGGGCGATTCCTAGCGGCGACCGAATGAAGCTGCAACAGGCTGCGCATCATTGTCCTGGGCACGAGTCGTTAATGGCAGAGATAGCTGTCCACTTTGATTTTCAGTACGACGTGTATCGGGCCGAGATTGCTGCATCTGCGGCCTCTTAGCAAATCAATTTGGAAGAGCTGTTTCGCAAGACGAACGGCGCTGCGCATTTGAGATTGAATCAGACTGTTTCACTGTCGGAGCAAGAAAACCACCGTGGAATCTCTTAAGAAGGGAGAGGGTGCTTCGATTATCCTGCACGGCTGTTGCCGTCGGACGGTGAGAAAGATCACAACCTATCGCGTTATCGATGTTCGATTCCGGACGGACTATCGCGGTTTCGGGCAGGTCTGCTGTCAACGCTTCTACTGAATACGCGTGTTTCTTACCCTTGAGGTTTGGCATGATTATTGCCTGAGAATCGGCGTCAACTGCGCTTTTGCTGAGAGTCGAGTTTTCAGAAGGAGCACCTCTGCGCCTGTATTTCGCTCTGTCTTGTTTTCTTTGGATGAACGCGTGTGCATTCTGCCAGCCAACGCTGACCACCCCACCTTATCCGGACGCTGGGAAGGCGCGGTGCAGGTTCCCGGCTCTCCCATTCGGTTCGTCATTGATTTCGTACAACACGATCGGCAGTGGACATAAAAGGCGCGCCTCTCACTGGGATCACCGTCGAGGGCACGAGTGCCGAGTTTGCTCTGAAGCATGTCCTTGGTGAACCAAGCTTCAAGGCGCACCTGGAAGCTGATGGAACTCTAAAAGGCGAGTACATCCAGGCCGGCAATCGAGCGGCTCTCACTTTTAAGCGATTGAGCGACCCTCAAGTGGAACTGAGTGCGCTGGGCACATTTGTCAGCAAAGAGCTGCGAGGGGAATGGAGAGGTTCCATCGAATTCGCCGGCTCCAAGTTCAATCTCATTCTCAAACTGCCAGATAGCGGAACCCCTGACAAGCCAACTGGACAATTCGTCATCGTCGAAAACAGTGCCACTTCCCCTATTGCGTTCTGGAAGGAGGACGAAAAAAACATCGAGTTCACTGTTGAAGAATTCGGCGGCCTGACTTTCGTCGGCGAGTTTCGTAGCGCCCCAACGGAGATCAGGGGAGAGATCCAGCTTCGCCAAGGGAATGCGGAATTGCCCCTGGCAATGCATCCCGCTCCGCTTAATGCAGCGGACGGAAAACCGGCTGCGGCCATAACTTCGAACTGAGCTGCCAAGGTGCTCTTTGTGGAGTACAGGAAGTATATCGTCGGTTCTGAGGGATCGCGCGAAATCAGTGTCGAGTTATTGAGGCCTCACCCGAACACGGCGCGAAACCGGAATTCATGATCAGTGGGAGGAAAAGGGCGATAGCACGTTTGGCGACCAGGCCCAAGGGTAGATCGTGCCCGGCATCGAAACCTGCTGACCGCGCGTTTCGGGCGAGACGACTCCAGGATCGCGGTTGCGTCTGGATTGTTTGAATGCTAAGCGTCGGATGGGGCCTCCCAAAAGGGACGGGATGAACAGGCGTAGGTCATACTGGATCCGCTGGAGCATGCGACAGCTACAGCCCGGCCTTGACATTGGTGCTGAAACAGAGCCCGTTGTTAAGCGTGGGTCCGAGGTCGCGTAAAGGTCAGTGGTGACGTTCGCTTCGTGCGGCGATCCCGTTCAGGAGTTTGTTCGTGACGTAACCTCGGGCCGCAGGTTCCAGCAGAAGGAGCCTAAGATGACCGGCAAGTCCAAAGCCAAGCCAAGATCGAGCGGACGGATGCTGCCGATTCTGCACCCAGATGCCGCTGGAATTGACATCGGCGCCGAAGAGATATTTGTTGCTGTTCCACCGGATCGCGACATCGATTCGGTCTGTCGGTTCGGCACGTTCACTCGAGACTTGATCGCATTGGCCGATTGGCTGCGCCAGTGCAACATCCGATCCGTGGCCATGGAGTCGACAGGCGTTTACTGGATCCCGCTGTATCAGATTCTGGAAACGCACGGGTTCGAAGTCTTCCTGGTTAACGCACATCATGTGAAGAACGTTCCTGGGCCAAGAGTGACGTTTCGGACTGTCAGTGGATCCAGTATTTGCATTCGGTGGGATTACTTAAGGCGAGTTTTCGGCCACCCGACGAGATTTGCGTATTGCGCTCCCTTTGGCGTCACCGGGAAGGTCTCGTTCAGATGGCAGCCGAGCATATTCAGCATATGCAGAAGGCTCTAAGCCAGATGAACCTCCAGCTACATCACGTCTTGAGCGACATCGTTGGGGTCAGCGGAACCGCGATTCTGGATGCCATTCTGGCCGGAGAACGAGACCCTTTCAAGCTCGCCAACTTATGCAATCGGCGCATACGCAGTCCACGCCAGACAGTGGCGAAGTCCCTTGAAGGAGACTATCGTCCGGAGCATTTGTTCGCACTTCGCCAGTCCCTGGCAGCATATCGGTTCTATAAGCAGCTGATGGCCGAAGTCGATCTCGAACTGGCGCAGAAGATGCGGGAACTTCCACGTGCCGAGCACGCGCCGGACAAACGACCAGCTGGCACGAAGAAGAGGATCTATCAACGCGCAGGCAACGAGCCCAGCTTCGAACTGAAGGAAGAACTGTTTCGCATCGCAGGTGTCGATCTCACCGATGTGCCGGGCATCAGTACCTTAACCGCGCATACCATCCTGATGGAGGTTGGAACAGATGTTTCGCGCTTCCGCAACGCCTCTGCCTTCGCATCGTGGCTGGGACTCTGACCGGAGAAACAGGTCAGTGGAGGAAAGGTTCTTTACACCCGCACTCGCAAGGTCAAGAACAGAGCAGCCATCGCACTGCGACTCGGGGCACACTGCCTCTATCACGCTCAGAACTACCTGGGGGATTTCTACCGCAAGATGAAGTGGAGACTCGGAGCACCAGCCGCCGTAACGGCCACCGCACACAAGCTGGCTCGCATCCTCTACCACATGCTTTCCACCCGGCAGCCATATTCAGACGAGGTCTTCGCTCGATGTGATCAACAGGCCAGTATTCGTGCCGAAATGCGTTTGCGCAAACAGGCTGCCGAACTGGCCTTCCAACTTGCACCCACTTCCGAAACAGCTTGACGGTTGTGTTCATCAGGAGTCAGCGAGGAGCACGTGGTGTTGCAAAAGGCTGAACTCAGCTGTGAGGCTGATTCAGAGAACTACCTCGGAGGCTCCTCAGAGACTATGTATTACATCGGACTGGATGTTCACAAGAGGACGATCAGCTATTGCGTGAAGGACGCGGCTGGTCGTGTGCACATGGAAGGCAAGATCGGATCGACGCGGCGCGAACTGGACAGCTGGATCAAGACCCTTCCTCAACCCCGTACGATCGCCATGGAAGCGACGATCTTCACTGGATTTCGAGAATGAGCAAATGCGATCTTATGCCGGTCTCGACTGCCCAGTTGCAACCGTACTTGGAGTATTCCTTGGCCCAGTGACGAATCTGAGCCAAGTCTTGAGTCGGATAGCCTGCGAGGGCCTTGGCCGCCTTTTTTTGTTTTCACTCGTCTTCGGATCGGAGAAGGGCATTATTTCTGGTTTTGGGTGACGAAACTGTCGGCTGGGGAGATTCAGCGGTATCATTACGCCACAAGAAGAACATGTTGTCAGACGCCAATGATCGCTCTCCATTAGTCCGGCTCCGGGAGTTCTTGCGTCGTTGTGTGGTTCTTGTTCCAATCTCAGTCTCGCTTTGTACTCTCATCCTGTTTCCGCCAGCCGACAGTTCGATTGCACCGATTGCCGGTACGCTGATCATGCTCCTTCCGCTGTGGGGCCTGATTCAACCGGGTCAGGCGCGCCCGTTCAATCTGTTTCCGTGGATTGCGTTGAGTGTTCTGGCCCTCTCCGTTATTTATGGAATTGTGATCGAGAGACTGTCGCCCGGCCTGGCGGGACGCATCGGCGCCTACGTGGCGGATGATTTTCAATAGCCATCAAAGCTTAAGGAGAAACCTGTTATGAAGCCAATTCTTTTTCGTGGCGCAAGCGTTTGGGACGGCAGCGGCGCTCCCGCATTTCCGGCCGATGTGCTTGTGGAAAACGGCAGAATCAAGGCGATTGCGCGCATGCCGTCGAGACTTTCGACCGAAGGAGCAACCGTAATTGAAGCACGCGGCAGAACCCTGATGCCCGGCCTTGTAGAAGGACATGCGCATATTTCCTTTGGCGGAGCGGTGAATGATTCCGACCTCGGCAATATTCCGCCGGAGGAGCATGTTCTTCTGACGGTGCGCAATGCGAAGACGCTGCTCGATCATGGCTTCACCAGTGCCTACAGCGCAGCGACATCGAAGCTGCGGCTGGACGTGGTGATTCGGAACGCGGTGAATGCCGGCCAATTCCCGGGTCCGCGCATTCGCGCGGCGAGTCCGGAGATTACCGTGACGGGAGGCCTGGGCGACGAGCGCAAAGCGCACATGTACTACGAGAGCTTTGGGCTGATTGCCGACGGCAAGGAGGAGCTGATCAAAGGCAGTGCGCCTGTGTTGCCGCGAAGGCGTGGACAACATCAAGGTGAACATCTCCGGAGACGATCTCAGCCCGGCAGCGCACGGCGGCCTGACGGTGATGCGCGAAGAGGAAGTGCAGACGGCGGTGAACGTGGCGCGCGACTTCGGCAAAAAGGTGAACTGCCATGCGCGGGCTGCGGAGTCGGTGAAGCGCGCAGTCCGTTGCGGCGTGGACGTGATCTACCACTGCGAGTCGGCGGATGAGGAAGCGATCGACATGCTCGAATCCGTAAAGGACCGCATCTTTGTGGGCCCGGCCATCGGGATCATCTACAGCACGCTCTATGAAGGCGAGCCGTTCGGCTTTTATCGCGACTCGGAGGTGGGGCGGAAGATGCAGCGCACCATCGACAACACGGCTGCGGTTTACACGGAGCTTCGCAAGCGCGGCGTGCGCATTCTGATTGGAGGAGACTACGGATTTGCGCAGTCGCCACAGGGCGACAACGCGCGCGACCTGAAGCACTTTGTGGATCTGCTGGGATTTTCTCCGAGCGAGGCGCTGCAGTGCGGCACGCGCATTGGCGGGCAGGTGATGGGCCTCGGCAACGAACTGGGCCAGATCAAAGAGGGCTACATCGCCGACTTATTGTTGGTGGACGGCGATCCGCTCGAGGACCTCGATCTGGTAGTCCATGAGAAAAACCTGCACGTGATTATGAAGGAAGGCTCGCTCTACAAGGACCACTCAGAGACCGCGGTGATTGAGAACGTGCCCGCGAACGTGTCGTGAAAGTTGAGAGGATAGGAGGCAAGCTACGCCGATACCTTGGTCTTCTGCAGCGATGGCTCGCAACATCAGTGGGTGCGCAACCTTCACCTTTTCGGCATGGGGAAGCAGCTGATTGTAAATCCATATTCAAATGTGCTCATCTTAGGGAAGGGGATCCGGAGTTCATCGCGATTGATTCGAGAACAGTCTTGAAAGCCCTCACATCGTACTTCAGTAGGCGGAAGCTCTTGTGGCCGTTCTGGCGTCGACCCGTCTCCGCTCGTTCAGCCGACGCCGCAGTTGTCACGTCCTTTCTCAGAGAAGTGTGAAATTCACGGATGCCGGTCTTCAAAGCCACATTTCGTACATTCGATACCCGGATTCCGCCACCGGCCATGATGGCGATACGACCATTGGCAATTTTCTGCAAATGAGCAAGTTTCGACATGCCCGTGACGGCATCGTGCTCTCCGCCGGCCGTAAGGATGCGGTCGGCGCCGCTGCTAATCACGTCTTCCAGGGCGCGATCTAACTCCGGACAATTGTCGAATGCACGATGGAAAGTGACTTGGAGCGGTCGTGCCATCTCGATCAGGTTTCGCGTTCGTTCGATGTCGACATAGTGCCGCTTCGTCAAAACTCCGAGCGTCACGCCATCGACCATCCGCGACTTAGCTTCCACAATGTCTCGCCGCATGACGTCAAGTTCGTGGTCGGTATATACAAAGTCGCCGCCCCGCGGCCGAATCATGACGAAAAGTTCGATCTTTACGGCCGCTCGCACCGCGCTGATGAGACCGATGCTGGCCGTGATGCCCGCTTCGCAGAGCGCGGTGCACAACTCGATACGCTTCGCACCGCCTTCAGACGCGGCAATTGCCGATTCAACAGAATCGATGCATATTTCAACGTCCATCATGTGTCTGTTCATTCTTGATCTATTTCGTTGTGCGAGTGCGTGCTGAATCCAATGCAAAACGTAGAGTGCCGAACAGCTGGGCATCTGTTCCCAGGGTGCTGCGAACCAGGCGCGGATTACCAGGCACAATCCACTGATCCAGCATCCTTTGCGCTGCATCGCAGAGGGCGGGATGTAAGCCCACGGTGCCGCCCAGCACAAAGAGCGGGCAATTCAGGATCAGCGAGATGTTGTAGATGGCTTGCGCCAGCATGGTCGCCGATTGGTGAAGCACTTTCTGGGCATGTGGATTGCCGTCAAGCGCGAGATCGAAGATCTCGGTTGCGTTGAACTCACCACTTCATCCGCGCTCCAGAGTTTCTTCCATTGGGCTTTGATACCCTCTCCGCCGATCATCCTCTCCAATGCGCCAGGCTCGTCGCTCGTCGCGGGCATCTCTGCCACTCCCGGTACGAGCATGTAACCGATTTCGCCGGCGGCCCAGGAACTCCCACGATGCAAATTGCCATTAAGGACAATACCGGCTCCGATGCCAGTTCCGATGGCGAGAAAGACGAAATCTCTGGCATCTTTGGCGCTGCCGGCCCACTGTTCGCCAATAGCTGCCATATTGACATCATTGTCGACAACGACTGGTACATTCAGCTCGCTTTCGATGAGCGCACGTAACGGCACGTCTTTCCAGCCCATCAGATAGGAAGTGGCGATGACAATTCCGTTCTCGACATCCGCTACGCCTGGCACGCCGATCGCAATCGATCGCAACGTTCCGCGAGGGATGGCAACTTCTTGCAGCATGCAACTCACGCCGGCGCAAATGCGTTTGATTACGGCTTCGGGTCCGCGAAGCCCGACCGCGGATGATGACCATCTGGTGAGAATCGTTCCTGAGAGATCGGCGAGAGCGAGCCGCAGGTTCGTGCCGCCCACGTCGACTCCGGCCACGTACCCGGATTCTCTCGTTGACTGTGTATTCTCTTCGACTATCGCGATATTCTCTATCTCCCGCTGCATTGTTACCTGACTCTTCAAGCCTTCGTGAAGTAAGTTCTTGATTCATTGCTGCAGGCCGCCGCTCCATTTGCTTCGGAGCTGATCGTCTCCAACTCCCGCCCTTTGGTCTCCGGGACAACGAAGCGCACAAACAGCAGCGTAAGAACACAAAATGCTGCGTAAATGAGAAATGTGAGGCTGCTGCCGGCCGTCTTGATCAGCGAAAGAAATGTCATCGAAACCAGGAAATTGGATGCACCTGAGCCGAGCGAAGCGGCAGCGACGCCGCGGCCACGCACGCGCAGCGGGAAGACTTCCGCACACCAGGATCCACGCGATAGGGCCCATGCTGAACGCAAAGCAGGTGATGTAGACCATTAGGCAGATGGTGGCCACGACGCCGGGCGCTGCTCCAAAAGCAGCGGGAGTGCGAAACGAATACGCGAGCAGAACCAGGCATGCCGTCATGCCGCTCACGCCCGCGTACAGCAGCGGCTTGCGTCCCACGCGATCGACCAGGACAAGCGCAATAATGGTCGCCAGCATGTTCGTGACTGCAACCAGCAGCGTGGCGAAGATTGCGTTCTTGTTCGATGTAATGCCGGCCAGCGCAGAAAATCCGCGGTCCGTAGTAAATGATGGTGTTGATGCCGGTGACCTGCTGCAGCACCGTAAAGCCCACCGCGATGAAAAGCGAAGTGCGCACTGCGGGTTTCCAGAGTTCGCTCCAGCGCTGCTCCACGGGAATCGCAAGAGCCGTGACGAATCTCTTCGATCAGTAGAGTTGCGCCGGCCGCATCGGTATAGCTGCTCAACACCGACTGCATTTCCGCCATGCGATTCTGCGCGAAGAGCCAGCGCGGGCTTTCAGGAAGCGTGAAGATGAGCGCGAGAAACAACGCCGCAGGCACCGCGCCCAAACCGAACATGGTTCGCCACGCATGCTGCCCAGCCAGCCAGTAGCCGACGAGATCGGCAAGCACGATGCCGATGGTGAGCGCGAATTGGTAGAGGCCGATGAGCAGCCCGCGCGACTGCGGCGGCGCCAGTTCCGAGACATACACCGGCGCGGTAACAGAGGTAAATCCAATCGCAATTCCGAGCAGGCCGCGGGCGACGATGAGAATCGTGACGTTCGGCGACCAGAATGCCAGCAGCGAACCGAGCAGGAAGATGATGCCGCCCCACACCAGCGTGGAGCGTCGTCCAATGCGATCGGCGATGCTGCCACCGGCGATGGCGCCTGACATGGCGCCGACCAGCACCACGCTAACCACAATCTCTTCCATGCGCGTGGAGAGTGCGAACGATTCGCGCACGAAGACCAGCACCGCGGCGATGATTCCCATGTCGAAGCCGTAGAGGATACCGCCCAGTCCGGCAATCAATGAGACGCGAGCCAGAAAGCCAGCGGCGCACCTGCGTCTCTGCGGGTTCTTCTGTGCCGGAGTCGAACTGGCGGTCGCGATTCACTGGGTTCCTTCTCCTACTGTTCCATCGGACCGTATTGGAAACGCGGCGGCAAGCGGCATCCGGTTCTTCTCACCATGGCCAGCGTCAGGGACTGCGCCACCAGCATCGCGGTGATGCCTCTCCCACGGCTCAGGCACCGCATCGAGATGAACCGGGAAGAGACGCTCCGCGGGGCTCGCGGTCTTCCGCAGAGACCAGCACGACTTTACCGCCGCGCCGGATGCACTCGTCGGAGAGCTTCACTCCCAGTCCCGCGGCACGTCCGAGTGCGTAAATGATAGCCACATGCGTGCCGATCGACATCAAGGTTGGGTCCATGCTTGAAGCCCGCGCCGGTGTGGGCGGCAGCGCGAAAACCGCTCATCTCGCGGATGGTCAATGCGCTCATCACCGCAGCTGCCGTAGGCCGCGCCGCGGCCGACGATTTCGATGTTGCCAGCTCCACGGCAGAACTCTTCCAGTTCCTTACGGGCGGCAAAGATGCGATCCAGGGATTCTGCGTAGATCTCTGCGACCTGCTCGGCATCTTCCTGCCAGGGCCGTTCCAGCATCTCTAGACGCAAGGAGAATGGCAGCAGCAGCGGTGTTGGTATAGGTCTTTGTTGCGTTGCCGTATTCAGGGCCAGCCAGAACCGGCAATCGATTTTCCGCCAGCCGCCAGCAGGTGCTGGTCGTGTTATTGCAGATGAGCCCTATGGGGCGATCGATGCCGGCCTTCATCAGCTCAACCAGTTCGGCGCTCTCTCCGGATGCAGTGAGAAGCACAGACACGGCCGCGTCTTTCCAGATAGGCTGTGCGTAATGCAGCCACTCACCCGCGTCCACGGAGAAGGAGGGCCTGTCCGTGCGATCTGAAGAAGCACGGATCCGCTGAACGACGAACAGTATGACGCTCCCATTCCGATGAACAGAACCGGACCCTTTCCCGCGACAGGCCGCGCAGCCTGTTGAATGTCGCTCGGATCTCTGGGTCATGCACGACGCTTGGATCAGTTCGCGGAGCTTTTCGGGCTGCTCCCGGCATTCCATCTCCAGAATCTGGGTGCCAGTTGCGGTGAGCAGCTCAGGTCGAGGCTCGACTCCGCCGATCCACCGCGGTTGATCTATGGTTATTTCGGGCACAATCCTATCCTGGCGAAGTCCCGGGAAGCGTCCGCGTGAAGGCGAGGACTTCGTAACGTTTACTTAGTATCATGTCTTCAAAGCTTGAAAGCAAGGATTTCGTTCCCGTGAAATGTGACCAGTTGCAGCTTAAGGCCTTCGAAATGGCCGAATGGACTGGCCGGTCAACTCGGCGACGCATATACTTTCAGGGAATAAAGTGAAGAAAAGTTCCATTCCAATTGGCCGGCCGTCGGTCCTGCGTCACACCAATGCCCACGGCATTCTCAAGCTGCTGCGCGAAAGCGGTTCCTGCTCCAGAGCTGATCTTGTGCGCGCTTCCGGTCTGAGCGCGCCCACAGTTACCAACGTTGTGAAAGATCTGCTTTCGGCGGAACTGGTCGAGCCGCTCGGTGAGGGACCGATCCAGCGGCGGCAGGCCGCCGGACATGATGCGCTTCAAGGCGGAGCGTGGTTGCCTGATTGGCGGTGGAGATCACCTCCCAGAATATTTCTTTTCTGCTTACCGATCTGAATGGCAGCGAACTGGATCGGATGGATGTTTCGCTTGCTAAGCGGAAAACCACTCCGGATGCAATCTGCAGCCTGATCGGGGAGGAGCTGAAGGGACTTCTTGCGCAAGCAAATGAAGAGCCGCGACAACCTTCTGGCGCTGGTGGCTGGGGTACCAGCCATCACAAATGTGGACGAAGGCAATGTTCTTTTGATCAGCACTCTAGAGGGCTGGCGCTCGGTTCCGCTGCGCGCCATGCTCAGCAAGATCGCGGGCTGCCCGGTGATCGTCGAGAACGATACGAACCTGGCTGCGCAGGGCGAGCACTTTCGCGGTTCCGCTCAGGGAGTTGAGGACTTCGTCTTCATCAACATCGGCAACAATGTGGGCGCAGGCATCCTTCTCGGCGGCCAGATTCACCATGGCGCGGAGTGGTCTGCCGGTGAAATTGCCTATCTTCGTCTGCCCTCCATTTCGCGCCGGCAACTGACCATTCACGAGTTCGGCGAATTGGAAACTGTGCTGACCAGCCCTGGGATTCTGAAGAGCTGGAGCGAAGCAGGCAGCAAGTCGTCGCATGGCACAAGACAATCAAGATGTCAGCGCTCTGGATATTTTGAATCTGGCCCAGGCGGGCGACGCGCGTGCCGTGAAGATTGTGCGCCAGCGCTCGGAAATTGTTGCCGACATCGTCGTGAACCTATCCCTGATATTGAATCCCGAGTTAATCGTGTTGGGTGGCGAGATCGGTAGTCATCGAGCGCTGATTGACTTGGTCCAGAAGCAGCTGGAGGGCGGAGAATTTGCGGTTACCAAAATCGCGTCGAGCCCAGTTGATCGTCGGGCTGTGCTTTGGGGCTGGCATCGCGCTGGCCCTAGAGGCGCTTCCGTCGGTTCTTCTTCCTCAACCGGGACTGTAATCTCCAGTCGATGTCCTGAGTACTTGCAGTCTCGGCCACTTTGTTATAGAACGTTAGAAATATCGCTTCCGGCGCTACTCCCAGCATTCGATCGCGCACTCCGGAGGCAGCCGATGAATTGCGCGAGAGAAAACTGTTATGCGAAAGCTGTTCATCGCCATGTTGCTGTCCATCGCGACATGAAGTGTCCACGCTCAGGCTCATCCCATTCTGGCTTTGGGATCAAGCGCACCCAACTTCGAGCTTCCCGGCGTGGATGGTAAGGTGCACAAGCTGAGCGACTACGCTGGCAATCGGGTGCTGGTCGTCGTCTTTACATGTGATCACTGCCCCATCGCGCAGATGTACGAGCAGCGCATCGAGCAAGCTCTATGAGGACTATCGGAAGCGCGGTGTCGCCGTGGTCGCGATCCAGGGTAATGACCCCAAGGCCCTGACCATCGACGAGCTCGATTCTTCCGACATGAGCGACACCCTCCCGTGAGATGAAGGTCCGCTACGCCTGGAAGCATCTGCATTATCCGTACCTCTACGATGGCGACACACAGTCGGTGACGCGTGCCTACGGACCACAAGCCACTCCGCATGTCTTCATCTTCGATAAGAGCCGCCGCCTTCAGTACGAAGGACGCTTTGACGACAACTATCGTATCGAAAAGGTGAAATCCGAGGACGCCCGCTACGCGATCGATGCTCTGCTGGAGGGTGAACCGTACCGGTATCGCAAGACCGCCGTCTTTGGCTGCTCGACCAAGTGGCAGGAGAAGGAAGCTCTTCGCGAGGCTGCAGAGCAGAAGATCAACGCGCAGCCAGTTACACTCGAGCTGGTTGATGCGGAAGGACTGAAAAAACTGCGCGCCAATGCTGGAGAAAACTATACGCTCATCAGTTTCTGGGCAACCTGGTGCGGCTCCTGCGTTGCAGAGTTTGCAGATTTGCAAGACACCTTCCGCATGTACAACGACCGCGGATTCGATTTGGTGACCGTCTCGGCCAACGCGCCCGATCAGAAGGCTTCTGTGTTGAAGTTCTTGCAGCGCAAACACGCTACCACCCACAATCTCCTGTTCGCCTCTGACGACACTGCTGCTATGCAAAAGGCATTCGATCCACAGTGGGAATCGGCTGTTCCGTACACGGTACTCCTGGCTCCAGGTGGCAAAGTTCTGTACAGCACCACCGGATCGGTGGACATACTGCAACTGCGCCGAAGAATTCTGGCTTCGGTCCCTGCGGAGTACGTTGGGTTTCAGCAATACTGGGAAGGGAATTAGAGCGCTTTCGGAAATGCTTCGCGTCTCCAGCGTTGCATAAAGAGTTTTGTAAAAGGGCACGACTTCAGTCGTGCCGACAACGAGCCAGTAAAATAGCTGGGCTTTAGTGTCTGCGTGAGAGCCGGCATCTCAGGGCTAACTTGCTAACTCGCTGTGGCGCGAAGCGGCGCTAACTTGCTGTTCCTTTGAACGAAAATAGTTTGACTCTCTCCCGGGAGTCCCGGAGAATCGGTTCTCACGCACACTCTCTAGCCCTGGAAGGACGCTTTCCTGGCGGCTCCGATGATCCACGCAACCAGGGTCCACTCACGGCCTTGAGCGTCTATCGGCATTCGCTCAACGGGTCGGCTTCTCGTGCGCGGCCCAGAAGATCGAGTTCCGAAAGATCGTAGTGAATGCCGGGTTGTCGAAAAGATCGGCGTGATGCCCCATGAAGATATAGATGTTTCTCGCCTTGTAGTGCTCATTGGTCCAGATCACGGGGTGGTCCCCCATCTTGATCTTCGTGTCAGGGTTGTAACTGTTCTCATCGACGCTGGCCAGGACGTGCACATTGGGCCGCGGCGATTTGTCCCATGTGTAGAACTCCTCGTGAAGAACCTTGAATTTGCTGGGGACGCCTTTCATTGCCGGGTGCGATTTGTCTTCGACCGTCACCGTGCCGTCGACAAATGTGGGAATGTAGTTTGTGTAGCGGATGCCGCCCATAAACTGGGAAAACCACGGCCACATCTGGTAGCCGTCGAATTCACCCAGTAGCCCGGCGTGATGAAATCCGATCCATCCGCCGCGGCCTTCTTCGATGTACTTGATAAATGCTGCCTGAGCCGTCGGCGTCCAGCGATAAGGCGGGTAGTTGAGCTGGATGAAGAGCCGATAGTGGGAGAGAAACTCGTCGTTGATTTTTTCGGTGTCCTCGATGTAGTCGACGGCGAAGTGATTCTCTGTCGCCAGTTGATTCAGCCAGGCCTTGGCGGCTATCCACGAACGGCAGGTGAATGCCGCCGGGTTCCGCGATGGCCACTACGCGGAATCTTGGATCTGCGGGCTTGAGGCGCCGCCGCCCTGGCGCCCGCTGCTGAAACCAACAAGAAGACCGGCATGAGGAAGAGCAACTGCTAATACGCCAAAGAGCTCTGCTGATCAATCGCATAGTTTCTCCATGAACCGTTGTTAAGCGCTATCTTTCAGTCCACAGCTGCCGGGCTTCGCCATTACTTCGCGCGTGTCGGAGTCATTTCCAGCGCCCAGATTGCCATCGGCCGCATGTACATTCCGGCCCGGAAGTTGCCCGTGACGTCCCATGCCTCCGGCGTTCGGAACCAGTAGCCCTTGCTTTCGTAAATCACGTGGTAAAGACCCCAGGTCGCTTTCCAGGCCTCGTCGTCCATGCCTTCGCTCATCAACAATCCGGCATATCCCTCGGTTGTGCCCACCCACACTTCTTTGGCTTCTGCATTGGTAAGGATTTTGCCATCGGAGCTCATGCCGTTGGCCGCTCCCATCTGGCCATCGCCGTATTTCATCACGTTGAAGTCGAAGATCTTCTTTGAGCGCCGACATCTCCATCGCTGCGCGGCACGATCTCGCCTAATCCGGTGAGATTCGCATACCACTGGCCGGCCAGCTGATCGGTTTGAATATCGTCTTTCGATTCGCTGCTAGTGTCGTAGCGGAAATATTCCCCGTTCCAAAGCTGCGAAACGTAGGTTCTTCTGCCCCTTCAAAAACAGCGCGTGATATTCCGCTGCCGTGTTGGTATCGCCGACGATGCGTGCCGTCTCTTCTGCAGCGCGCAGTGCGGCCAGCCACAGCCCGCCCGAGTAAGCGCTCACGCCCTTTACAACCCAGTCATCGTAGGTCTGGTCGGGATACCCGCTGTTCTCCGGAACGCCGCCGCCGTGATCGAACTGGCGAAGGTATTCGATTGCATCTTTCATCGCCGGCCACGTTTCGCGCAGGAATTGCTTGTCTGCCCTCCCGGTCAGGACGTAGTCGCGATAGACCATAAGCACGAACTTTGAATTGAGGTCCTTCCAGTCATTGGTGTCCTGCCAACCGGGCTCGTTAACGGCGATAAATGGATCGCCCTCGGGCACACCCAGATCATGCGGCACCGCGCCGATCTTCTTGCGCTTATGAGTAACTGGCTGGCCGGTCTGCTGCGTCTTCCAAACCCAGAGCCCCTGCTCGGGCCATTCTTTCGGCACAGTATCGGCGAACTCACGCAGCACTTGCTTATCGATTTGCGGCCAGAACTTCAACAGCGGCAACGAACCATAAAAGCGTACATCGAGCGTGCCGTAATAGGCGTAGTCGAAGCACTCAAGCAGCGCAAAGGTCGGTGCTTTCTTAGCGTCCGATCCGGCCTCGCGACCCCAGAAAGTTCCGCCATCGGTCATCGCATAGAGCTCGTTGAAGAGCATGCCGCGGTACCAGAGCGGCTTGCTCTCATCGTTGACGTAAGGAGCCTGCCAGCGGTCGATCGCTTCGCTCCACTCCGTAGCGTGCAGCAAGCCATCGCGCGCAATCTTCCACGCATTCTGGCCGGAGGTTCCGTAGAAGTCGGTGTAACGGCGATACCACTTTCTGCCTTCACCGAACTGCACTACGGGAAAGTCCCACGCCAACACCATGGGAATGATCTTCTTCTCGCCCGGCTTGAGCGTGAAGCGCAGGGCGATCGCGCCAGCCAGTTTCTCCTTGTCGCTGACCCAGGATTTCGGGTCATCGGCGAGCCGGCCGTCTTTGGAGAATGGCGTCCAGACTTCTTTGCCGTCTCCCGAGGGCGAGCCAGGTGGTCTGATAGCTGACTTCAACTCCGGGTGAATCAAGTGCTGCAATGGCAAACTGGCCATCCCACTCATTCGCGTTCTTTGCCGCCGCGGTTCCGGTCGAAGACGATACCCTTCATCGTTGCCTGTCGCCTTCAATCTGTTCACTGCGGTAGTCGTTGAAATTGCCCTGATTGGGGCTGCCCGCGAAGTCGCGGGTGAAGGTCCTGAACCAGCCTGCCATATTGGTCCACGAGAAGAGGATGGAGACGGTGACCGTTTTATTCGTCGGATTCTCGGCATGCCAGCGATATACCGCGACTGGATAGCTGGATTCGCGATAGTTGTTCGGGAATGACGGGCGAAAACTGCTCCAGCGTCACGTGAACGGGGAAGCGATCCCACTTGTAATCGAACCAGGCTTTCGGGAAGAGGGCATAGTAATCGCCGGCGCCCACGGGATAGTTCCACTGCCACGTGGAGAGCTCGCCGCTCTGCGGCTTGCCGTTCATCAGCACCTGGGCTACGCCTTGTGCGTCACCTTCAGACTGCTGGAACATCGCGAACTGATTGGCATACACCGGCTCGTATTTATGGACCCCGGCCTTGATATGCCAGCGCGCGAAGTCGCCGCGATAGCTGCGCGAAAACGTGCCCGCGCCAAGGCCGCCAACGGGAACGCCCTGCCAGTAGCCGTCATCGATATCGCCCGGCATTGCGCGTCTTTCCCCCGATTCTCAAGGGGCAGTCCTAATGGTCGCTTCCATGCGGCCTCGGGGATCCCTGATTGCGCTGAAGCGTAGGTAGAAGTCGCTGCGCAAAGTGCCAAGGCCAGCAAAAATATGCGTCTGTCGAATTGCGCGAGCAATCGATTCAGGATGCACCCCCGGTGATGCCGGCCCGTCGACAGCGGGCCCGAATTGCCAATCAGCGCCGTCCGCCCAACCACAATAAAGCATTCTCAAAGAACTGATTCTGCGTTGCACTTTCTAGAATTTTGCTGCCATGACCCATGTTGGTATAGATCATCTTGTACTTCGTATTGGTCCAGGTCACGGGAATATCGCCTCCGCCCAGCGTGTCCTTGAATCCCAGCGGATAGTTCGATGGAGCAAGTGTCATCAGAACCTTGATATTCGGGTGCAGTGCGAGGGCTGGGCTCCCAGCTATACCACTCGTTATCGGGTGAGACAAAGCTGGGCCGGCAGTCCCCTTGTTGCCGGATGATTCGGATCGTCGACTATCAAAGTGGCCGGCAGCGGCGGCCAACTGTTCCCTGAAAACACTGTCCCTAGAAAGTCGGCAAACCATGGCCAGGTCGCGCGGCTCTCCATCCAGCCGGCCACGTGAAAGCCCATCCAGGCGCCGCCATGCTCCATGTAATCTTCAAATGCCTTGCGTTGCGCCGCGGTGGAAGGAAACTCGTCAAGCCACAGTACGACCTGATAGTTCTTGAGAACAACTGGGTTCAAGTCATCCCAGTTGGAAGTGGTCTTGAAATCGAAGTGATCGCGTTCGGCCATGGCCTGATAGAAACGAAATCGCTTGCATCGCGAAATCTACGTGGTCCTGTTCCACGTGAGTGGAATAGAAAGCCAGCACATGAAATGGCTTCTGCTGACATGAACCGCACACCGCAGCCAAAGCAATGAAAACCCAGCAACACAGCATACGAGGAAAGCGGCGCAAGGCAAACCTCCCATCCAGGCAAGTCGAGGATTTTGGTCGACACCCGACTTTCTAATGGATAATAATATAGTCTTACCGAGAGGCTCCATCCAATGTCCTCGCGCGCGTCACACTTCGCCTCGATCGCCGCTTGCCAGACAGTTGTCGTTATCGCTCTACTTATCCTTGTACTCACCATCCGGTCAGCAGCCGAAGTCAGCCCGTGGGGACGGTTCATTACCAGCGCTGCTATTGTCTCTGATCCCGTTACCCACAAAATCTATGCAGTGAACGAGGGTGCCGGTTCGGTGACCGTTATTGAGGCATCAACCGGAGTCATGCACACGGTCGCAGTTGGACGCGAGCCGATTGCCATCACAGTCAATCGTTCAACAAACCGCATTTATGTCGCCAATGCCGGCAGCGCTTCCGTCAGCGTCATCGATGGCAAGAACGACACCGTGGTCGCCACGGTTTCCGTCGCGCGTCTTCCGTACACTCTGGCAGTGGATGAGATTTCCAGGAAGGTCTATGTTACGCACACCTACAGTGGGTCAGTAACGGTAATCGATGAAACTACCGACACGGCCACTTCCCTTAAGATCGGCGACGCAGACGGTCTTGCAATCGATCCCCGACACGGCAAGGTCTTCTTATCGACCTATGAGGATCCGGACATACGCATCCTGGACGAGGCTACCGGCACGGTAATCAAGGTTGCGGTGGGTCCGCACATCTGGGGTATGGTTTTCAACGATTCCTCCTCCACCTTGTATCTCACCCACACAGCGACGAAAGAGGTCGTTGCGCTCGACGAAAGTTCGCATGCCGTCAAGACTATTCCCGTGGGCGGAATCCCTTGCGCTCTGGCGATCAATCCAGTGACACGCAGACTGTACGTCGTGAACTACGGCGACAACACTCTAAGCGCTATCGATCTGCAGAGCAACAGTGTGATTGCGACCTTGCCCGTCGACCGACAGCCGGAAGGAGTCGCGCTCGATTCCAAAACCAATCGCGTCTACGTAGCCAATCTCCACAGTGACAGTGTGACCGTCATTGATGGCGCGAAGAATGTGATCATTGGTACTCGCAGCGCAGGTCACCATCCCTACGCAGTGGCGATCGATCCGGATAGTGGAGCACTGTATGCGGCGAACTACGACTCGCCCTGGGTGACTCCGGTTGTTCCTGGCAACTGAATGTACCGTTGTTTCGCGGCCTTTCGCGCGCTCGTACTTCATGGCCCCGCAGAGCCTGCTACAGCGTTCAAAAGCACCAGTTCAGGGATTTGCCACGTCCGCTGAGTTCCGCATGTCCATCGAGCGAGCCATCCCGCAGCACCACGGCGACCCAGGGTGTGGACTTGTCCAGAATGCGGGCGTGCCAGGTGACGATACGGCTGCCCTTGTTTGCCAGATCGACGGAAACCGACTCGGGGTCGGAGAGGTCGAGGTTGTCTGCACGCACAGAAAAGGTGTGCCGCCCAGTTCCGTCGACGGTCGCGCGCAGGATGACGGATTCCGATCCAGCGGATTCGGAAGAGGCCGCGAAGGTGACAGCATGCCCGCGGCGCAGGTCGATTGAATCGGCGCCCGCGGCGAGAGCCACAAAAGATGTGTGCGCGTCGCGATAGGTCGCGAGGTACCGCCCTTGCGGGATCGTCGCGCGGAAGCTTCCATCAGCCGCAACGGGCACGCGAGGTTTGCTCGTGTGCCAGTGTTGAGGAGAGTCATGGCGCCGGTGCTTCCGCGATCGACCACGCCGCTAATAATTGCGGGTCCATTCAGATCGCGCATCAGCCAGATCCATTCGCCCGCGGGCTGAGTCCACACCTCCTTGTAGGTCCAGCAGATTTGGTTGGGCCAATAAGGCACATCGGCATTGCCTTTTGTCTCAATACCCACAGGGATCGCACCCACCATCTGGCCGGATCGAACGCTGTAGAGGGGAGTCCAGTCATATCCCTCGCCATACATAATGCTGGCGGAGAAAGGATTTCTGCCGATCAACCACTGAGCCTGCTGCTGCGCCAGGTCTTCATCGCCGATATCTCCGCGCAGCTGTGCCGCTACGGAGAAAGCCTTGGCCCCGGAGAGCAGCACGCTGGAGTTTCCGCGGAACTGAAACCATACGGGATAGCGCCGCAGCCAGGCATCGCCGCCCAGGTAAACCCTTCTTTAACCTGAGCGACGAACATCGCGCGGCTCGCCGTTTCCAGCGGCCTCCAGGCAGGGCTTTGGGGAAGAACGTCGGCCTCCCTGATCCTGTACACACCGGCTGGAAGTACGTTGTACGGCGCATCAAGACGCGCCCCCGCTTCCTGGTAATACTTCGTATGGAGGACGATGGCCGAATACCACTTGATCCAGTTCGAGTTGTCAGGCAGCGCCTCGCACAGACGCGCCAGCGCCACAATGGGCTGCTCTTCTTCTCCCATATGAAAGCGGTGAAAGAGATATTTCCGATCCGGGCCCGTGTAGAAGTACCCGGTCATGGGAACACTCCAAGGCTGAAGCGCCCGTTCCTGAGAAGCGAGAATCTGGTTTCCCAAATCGACAGCCTCCTCGGCATAGATAGGATCGTGAGTTGCCTTGTAAAGTTCAATCGAGGCGATTGCTCCAAAGGAAATCCTCTCCAGGTTGTCTCTTTGTCCGTAGACCTCCGGCACCGGCGGCGCAACCTTTAGACCGTCAGCGGCGAACTGCCAGTCTGCTTTCGCGGTGTCAAGGCTGCGACGGGCCAGATCGGGATCGCCGGTCTTCAGCACCTGGCTCGCGAGAGCTTCAACCGCGGCTACCCGAAAATTCCATTCCGGATCGTTGACAGCCTGGCCGAAGCGGTCGTCGGCGTCTCCCATGATGCCGTCGGTCCAGTAGCTGATGTTCTGGCCGGTACTGCGATAGCCATCGCCAAATCGCGTCTTGAGCACCCAGTTCAGGCCCCATTCGGCTTCCTCGATCACGCGGTTCAGCAATTCGGGATCGTCGTTCTCCTGCTGCAGGCGGTCGGCTAGCGTGAACAGGGCGTACGCCATTGAAGGAGTATTTCCGGTTGCGCTTGTATCGCCGGCATCGTGGTAGCCGCCATTCACGACGATGCGTCGATCGCCATGCACCGTGTAGGCATCCTGATGGCAGACGTCGTGGATTCCCGGAATCACGGTGCCGCATCGCTCGCTGTACATAAAGTTGAGGACTTTCCAGATGCTGTCGCGCCACACATCCGTACCGATCCGAAAAGGCCGCGTAGCCACATCGCCTGCGCGAAGGAAGTAGGTTCCGGGGCGTTGCACCGCAGAGAAATCCAGCACCTGAAAAGTACCCAGGCTAGTCTTGCTGTTCCTGACTGGACCGGTGTATGCCGCCTTGTCCGTGGCTTCATCGATCAAAGAAAAATCGTGCGCGGCCAGCCCGCTGGCCAGAGCGGTCTTCGTCGTGCCGGGCGAGTATCCGGCGTGGCTGAAGGCAATCTTTCCCGGCGCGACGTCCCACCCTTCCACGTAGTCGGGGACAACGCTCTGCAATTCGAGCTGGTCGAGATAGAAAACCGTCTGGTCGCCGGAATTGGGGAACATGCGTGGCAGGGAATAGCCGAAGCTGAGGCCTGTGACCTTGTCGCGATCGAGCGAGGGGATCTCCCACACCACATGGTTCCACTGGTGATTCACGATCGGAATGGAATCGTCGCGGCCTTCATTCTGGTCGTCCGGCAGCAGATGCGCACCTTCGTTGTGCAGGGTCATATTCAGCGAAATGGCAGGCGCCCCGTGGATATCCGGAAACACCCACACGGAAATGCGGTTGTACTCGCTCCAGTCTTCGGAGGGAAAACTGCGCGTGGCGACAAGATCCTGCCAGTCTCCGCTGCCCTCAACGCGGCCAATGTTGTCCGTCGAAGCGACTCTGAGAGACGTTTGCCCCTGTTTAACCTCGGTGGTTGAGAGCGTCATCGTACCCACACCGGCCAACGACCAGTGCGAGAGGTCCTCCATGCCATCGAGCAGGCGAGAGCGCAGCACTTTCTTCTGCAACTGACGGTATTCCGCGCCGTTCCGGAAGTCCGGCTTCATCGGCATGGCCGGAGTGGACTGCTGTGCCCGTGCGCAACTAAGAAGCGAGGCAAGGGGCAGAACGATCGCGACGAACAACCGGACCGCAGATGAAGCAGAACGAGCCGTCCGTTTGAGCAGAACCATGAGAGTGTTGCCTCCGGTTTTCCAGAATGAAGTATTCACAACTGACCCGGATACTCCCAGTCGATATCCACGCCAGCGAGATTGTAGCGCTCCACGAAACCAACGACGCTGTCGATGAAGCGCAACCCGATTTCCGGCATGAACGTCATGTCGGGAAAATTGACGGCATCGAGCCACCCTCCGACGGAGATAAGGACCTGCAGCGACGGATTCTCCTTTTTGCGGGCGACCAACGGCCTGATTGGAAACTCCGCCCAGCTCGGGCCCTCTCCATTAACTACTCCGTGGCCTTTCAGGAAGCCAAAATCTGACCGCTCGATCCCGGTCCAGTCCATCCACCCAATCGTTGGAAATCGAGAGGCGCTGAGCTTGACGGAAGCGGTCAATTGCCATTAGCCCATTGAAAGTAGATAGTTTCTATCACTCCAAAACTTAATAATGAAACATCATAAAGAATGATTGCTTTTTGGCGAAATTCGCCATATGCTGTGTGCCACATCTCTGATGCTCATCTCCCCGTTCTGTATCGGAGCTATCAGAACCTAGGTTGTTCGCACGGCAGTAGGGGCGAGCGCGCATTGCTCAGGTTCTTTGTCTCAGGGCTCGCTCGCGTTACATAAAATTCCCCGCATTCATTCTGTAGTGAGTCGAGTGCACGTTACGGAAACACAAGAAAGTAGAGGCATTGCGCAGTTCAACACTTTTGGGAGGTCATTGAGATGAGCAAGAGAGCACTCTCGTTATTCGGTTCCCTATTGGCTATTCTGACTGTTCTAGCCCCTTCGGCATGGAGTCAGGAAGTCACTGCATCGATCGTCGGTACCATCACTGACCAAAGCGGAGCGGCTGTTGCTGGCGCTTCGGTCAAAGCAAATTCCGTGGATCGGGGTACCAGTTATAGCGCGGTGTCCAACGATGCCGGTCTCTATCGCATCTCGGAACTGCCGGCGGGCAGCTACACTCTCACGGTCGGGAAAACCGGATTTGCCACCGTCTCCCGCGACGCATTTGTCCTTACCGTCAATCAGGTTGCACGCATCGACCTGGCGCTCAAGGTTGGGCAGGTATCTGAAACGATGGAAGTGACCGGCGCGGCGCCAGTTCTGGAAACGGACTCCACGCAGGTCAACACCGTTATAAACGCGGAGACCAACGATAACCTTCCGCTCGCCTCGCGCAATTACGTCCAACTTACTCTCCTCGCGCCGGGCGCGGTCTCAACCGATCCCAGCAGCTTCAATAACGGCAACAATACCGCTGGTTATGGAGGCCGTCCGCTGATCAACGGCAACCGCGAGCAGGCGAACAACTTCTTGCTGGACGGCATGGACAATAACCAGGTTTCAGACAACCTGCTGGGTTACACGCCGGCGCCGGATGCTATTGAGGAGTTCAACCTGATCACGAGCAACGCTCCCGCCGAGTTCGGCAATTTTGAGGGCGGCATCGTGAACGCCACGATCAAGTCGGGGACCAACAAGTTCCACGGTGACGTCTGGGAGTATTTCCGCAACGATGTGCTGAATGCGAACAGCTGGTCGAACAATGTAGCTGGCCTTGCGAAGAGCGCAATCCGCTGGAACATGTTTGGCTTTACCGTCGGCGGCCCGATCCTCAAGAACAGGCTCTTCTTCTTTGCCGATTATCAAGGGCAGCGTTTCGATATACCGACCTCATCTTCTGCCTTTACGGTTTTCACCGCGGCTGAGCGCAGTGGCGACTTCGGCGCTGTCTGCAGCGCAGGCTTTGATGGCAACGGAAACTGCCTCGGGTCGGGTCAGCTATACAACCCCTGCGCATCCTTCACCGCGCCGTGCACTCCTGGATCCACTCCGGCCTCGACGCGCAGTCCTTTCCCGTATAACAAGATTCCTGCTGCTATGATCAGCCCGGTAGCGTCGGCACTGTTCTCCAGCAGCCTCTACCCCGCGCGCTCAAGCACTAGCCTGCAAAACAATTCGGTGAACACCTCACATCCGCCGAAAACGTGGACCAGGGCGATTTGAAGATCGACTACAAAGTCACACAGAAGGACAACATCTCATACCGCTTCACCAGGGCATTCCAGAACAATCCAGCCACATACTCGCAAGAGTTGGTTGGCAACAGCTATGCAACCACGCCGATTTACAACACCGTCGGCGATTGGACCAGAACGCTGTCAAGCAACCTCCTGAATGACTTTCGCTTTGGCTGGAGCCATATCACTCTCAACAGCGGCAATAGTTGGGATTCGAGTGTAGGCCAATTCGGCAACACGCTGGGAATCGGCAATGGCAATCCCGGAAGCCTGCCGGGCCTGCTGGCCCTCAACTTTTCACAACTCCACGGTCAACAACATTGGGCACAGCGGAGTCGACCCAGAGCTTTGATGACCATGTGTGGCAGGGTGAAGATTCGATTGAGCTGGACACATGGGCGGCACAGCTTCAAATTTGGCGGCCAATACTGGCGCGACATCATCCTGACGTTCTATGCCGGTAATAACGGTGAGCTGGGTCTAATGGATTTCAACGGACAGTTTACCGCCGTCAATTCCGCTTCGGCAGGGGGCGGGACGGGCGACGGTGGAGCGGACTTTGTGCTCGGTCTTCCGCTATCAGTATGGCCGTGGCGTCAGCACGGGTGCTACATGGCAGCAGTCCACCAACGTAATCGGCATTTACGGCGAAGACACATGGCGGGTGACCGATCACCTCACCTTGAACCTTGGCCTGCGCTACGATGTGCACACGCCCTGGGTTGAAGACAACAATCAACAAGCCAATTACAACATCAACACCGGACAAATCCAACTCGCTGGCAAGGATGGAGCCAGCGACGCACTCTACAACGGCTTCTACGGTGGGAGAGATTTCCAGCCGCGCATCGGTTTCGCGTGGACTCCCTCAATGCTGGACAACCGCACTGTAGTCCGGGGCTCATTCACAATTTCCTCCTATCTTGAAGGTACGGGCACAAACCTCCGCCTGCCTTTGAACCCCCCGTTCACTCCGGCCGAAATCAATGCGATTTACAACAACACTGACCTGCCTCTAACGGATACAACCGATGGAATTGTAGGCACCGGGACCAACGCCGTCATGCGCCGCACCGGCTTACGCCTGCTATGACCAGGCATTTCTGCGGGTGTGGGATCCCAACGTGCAACCAGCGATTGCGGATCAGTGGAACTTCACCATTCAGCAGCAAATCATGAAGGACACGACCTTCCAGGTTGGATATGTGGGGCAAAAGGGTACTCACCTGATGGTGCCGTTTGACTTTGGCCAAAGGGTGTTGGCGAATTCGTCCTGCGGCACTCCGCCGTGCACAACGGACAGCCCTTATTTTGCCAAGAACCTGGACCTCTATAGTGCGCTGGGCAACCCGGCTCTGACAGACAGTAATGGAAACCTGCTGTCGGCAGATAATAATGGAATCAACGAAGGGGCGACGATCTCGGGCACCAAATCGAACGGGAACATGGAGTACAACTCCCTGCAAGCCGTTCTGCAGAAGGAAATGTCTCATGGGCTTCAGGGACAACTCTCCTATACGTACTCCAAATGCATGTCCGACAGCACCGGATATTACGGTGCATGGAATAATGCCCTGAGCGCTTCGGCGTACTGGCAGAATGTCTATAATCAGAGGTCTGAGTGGGCGCCTTGCTACTACGACGCCACTCATGTACTGTCGGCGTATGCCGTTTATGAGCTGCCCATTGGACACGGCAAGCAATTCGCCAGCAGCGTCCGCAAGTCTGTCGATGAAGTGATCGGCGGCTGGGCGGTGAGCCCGATCGTCTCGTTCCGTACCGGCTGGCCAATGCCGATTGGTGGAGCGGCGGACAACTCAGGTACCTTCTCTCGCGGCGCCCGTGCAGACTGCAACTCGCTGCCGTCAATCGAAAATACTGCCATCCCAGGGATCGGCACCCAGTGGTTCACCAACAACAACAACTTCACTCAGCCGGCAGTTGGCACCTTCGGGAACTGTTCACCGCAGCTCTCAGGCCTGCGGTCGCCGCGTTACACCGATGTCGATGCGAGCGTGCACAAGGATTTCTCACTAACCGAACGATTCCGTCTGCAATTCCGCACCGACTTCATCAATGCCTTCAACCACGTTCAATACAATGCCCCGAACAACGGCAATCGGATCGACGATGGGGCAGATTACCGGCGCTCAACCACCGAGAAACATCCAGCTGGCTTTAAAGATCTACTATTGACAAATCAAATAACCGCTATTGTCGCTACAGGCGCAGATTGCGCCTGTAGCGGCGATTTGTTATTTTGGATCGAATATCCTATGAAAAGCAGATTGCGCATAAATGGGTAGCTACCCGGTCAAATTATCCGCCGTTTTTCTCTTATCAGTTGCTGCGCTTTCTGGATTGAGCTCCAGTGCTCAGCACACCAGCTCTGCTTCACCGGCAACCCGTATTCCACCTCAACAAGCCATCACCCTGGCCAACCAGGGCCACTGTCGTGAGTCGATTTCCGCCCTCAAGCTGGCTATGGCGGCTCAGGTTCCTGCGGAAACTCGAAAGCTCGCCGGCGTAGTCGGAATTCGCTGCGCTCTTGCCATAGACGATCGACCTGCCACCCTGAATTTCATCCATTTACTCAGCGCGGATTTTGGACGCGATCCCGATGTGCTGTACGTCATCGTTCATGCCTACTCCGACTTATCGACGCGCACAGCCCTGGATCTCGCTCGATCTGCGCCGCAATCCACGGCCGCTCACAAATTGAACGCAGAAGCGCTGGAAGAACAGGGCAAATGGGAACCGGCAGAGCTTGAATACGAAGAGATACTCAAGAAAGACCCGAATGCCCGTGGTATTCATTTTCTGCTGGGCAGGTTGTTGCTCTCACGGCCCGATGCCGGACCGGACGCTCCGGCCCGCGCCAGGGAGGAGTTTCTAAAAGAACTTCAGATCGATCCCGGTAACGCTGACGCAGAATACATCCTCGGGGTACTTGCGCAGCGCGCCCAGGACTTTGACGAAGCGATTACCCGCTTCTCGCAGGCAGCAAAACTCAATCAGAATTTCGCAGAAGCTTTCCTCGGATGGGGAGCCTGCCCTGCTCGGCGAGAAGAAATACGAAGAGGCAATCGCCCCCTTGCGGCGCGCCGAGCTTCTGACACCTGGAAATCCCGACATACACAACGCGCTGGCGACCGCTTTGGCGAGAACCGGGAACAAGGCCGAAGCAGAAAAGGAATTTGCGATTCTCCGGAGCCTCAGTTCCACCGATCATTCCGGCGCACCTGCTGCAGATCGACCACAGTAATGTCTATCTTCCGGTGTATTTCGTCTCAGACTCAGAGGTATCTGGACATAGCACCGAAACGATGAATCAAACTCGCACAGCGCGATTGACACGACGGCAATTTGTGTCGCAGACGATCGCAAGCAGCCTCCTGATTTCGCAGCGTCCGCTCTTCGACTTGACCGCCGCAACACATTTCCCCTTCGTTGTCGTTCCCCCTGAAGCAACCGGCATCAAGTGGACGCACACCGCGGGAAGATCCCCTGAAAAATATCTTCCGGAAAGTTCAGGACCGGGTTGCGCTTTTCTCGACTACGACAATGATGGCTGGATGGACATTTATCTTGTGAACAGCGGCAAATGCGATTTCTATAATCCCAATCCGCCGCTGCGCAACGCGCTGTATCGCAATAATCGGGATGGAACCTTCACTGACGTGACGGAAAAAGCAGGTGTTGGGGCCGGAGGATACGGCCAGGGCGTCGCAGTCGGCGATTACGATAACGACGGTCTGCCCGATCTATACGTTACGCAGTACGGAAAATGCATCCTCTACCACAACAACGGCGATGGAACCTTCACCGACGTGACGGAGAAAGCAGGAGTAGCGGCTCCGGGATGGTCATCGAGCGCGGTATGGTTTGACTACGACAACGATGGATTGCTCGATCTTTTTGTCTGCCGGTTTGTCGATTTCAGCAAAGAGCTGAACAAGCCCTGCGGCATCCATGAGGATGGCCTGCGGCACTACTGCATTCCTACGGTTTACACGCCCATGCCGAGCTGGCTTTTTCGCAACAACGGTGACGGCACGTTCACAGACGTCAGTAAAGAGTCAGGCATCGCCAGCCAATTGGGAAAAGCATGGGGAGTGGTTGCGACCGACATCAACAACGACGGCTTGATGGATCTCTTCGTGAGCAACGACACCGTTCGGAATTTTCTTTTCCTCAATCGCGGAAAGGGGAAGTTTGAAGAAATCGGAGAAATCGCTGGTGTTGCCTACAGTGCCGACGGGCGCGCTCGGTCAGGAATGGGCGTGGACTCCGCGGATTATGATCAGGACGGCTTCATGGATCTTTTCGTCGCCAACCTTGATCGCCAGTTGTACTCGATTTACCGCAACAATCATGACGAAACCTTCGACGATAATGGCGCTCAGACCGGCATTGCGGCTGCTACTTATTTGATGAGTGGCTGGGGACTCAAGTTCTTCGACTTCGATAACGATGGAAATCTGGATCTGTTCTTAGCGAACGGAAACCCCGACGATTTGATCGACCGAATCCACTCACAGGTGACGTATGAAGAGCGTCCGCTCCTGTTCCAGGGCACCGGTAAGGGGCTCCGCAATATCAGTCAGCAGAGCGGGCCAATCTTCGAGCAGCCGCTTTCGGCGCGCGGATTGGCGATCGGTGATTTCAATAACGACGGCGCGATTGATGTTCTCATTGGAGTCAATGACGGCGCCCCGCTCCTGCTGCGAAACACCGGCCGCGCTCAGAATCACTGGCTCGGAATCAAGCTGGTCGGAACCAAATCGAATCGGGACGCGATTGGGGCGCGGATTACGTATCAGGCGCAGGACTTAAAGCAGAGCCGGATGAAAGTGGGCGGTGGCAGTTATCTTTCGAGCCACGATCCGCGCATGGTTCTTGGTATCGGCAAGCGCCCAAAGTTGGATTGGGTCGAAATCAAGTGGCCGCTGCCTGGCGGTAAAACTGAGCGCTTTACGGATTTGCCCATCGACCGTTACATCACGATTATCGAAGGCCAGGGCAAATGGAGGTAAGCTCATCACCCCGATGCTGCGGGGATCGATATCGGTGCCGAAGAGATATTTGTTTCTGCTCCACCAAGGTGTTCTGGATGGCGTGTCAGAGTGCTGCCGAACGTGCCGGCCTTGATAGGAAGCGCACCAATTGTTTGGAGATGCGGACCCGATTGGGCAATGGGCTGGTTATGGGCCAGCACCGAATGATCATAAATTTTTGATTGTGGGCGAAGTGGCCGATGCGCGCTTGAATGGTGCGGAGCGTGACGCTCCGCCGGTGGCTTACATCAGCATCAACCAGAATCCTGCACCGGCCCCAGTATCCGGGAATGCGGAGCTACGTAGGAGACCATAGCCAATCGCACTATGCTCTCCGGACCAACCTCCGGAGAAACTGATCTTCGTCCATGCGGTACTTGAAGGCCTTGCGGCCGTCGATGAAGACGAGAGGCACCTCATCGTTGTACTTCTGCCGCAATTGAGAGTCGCTATCGATGTCGACCTCACGCCAAACGAAGTCGGCTTTGCCTTCGGCACGCGTGAGCGCCTCTTTGACGATGTCGCACAGATGACATCCCCTGCGCGAGTACACCACCACTTCGTGCATAAGGTGATTTTATGCGCGCGGGTGGAAACTGATCCGGCATCAGCGTCCTCGAAAGGCTGTTTGGGGACCAATCCAGGTTAGGTTCAGGCATTTGCCTGGTTGTCGTCGGGCACGGTGGGCCGCGAAATGTGCCGTGCGTTTAACGCGTTGCGAATGATTTCCCCTTCCGGGTGCTGGTAGACCATGGCAAATTGGATCAATACATGCTGCTTTGAAAGATGGAACTCTTCGCCAGCCTGAGTGTCACGTCGTATGCTCTGGTAGGATTTCACGCGACGATTACGTCATACACCCTGATCGCTATTTCCTGCTCCTACTCCGTCCTTAGCGCCAACATTGGGTCTAGTCGCGAGGCGCGCCAGGCCGGCATGGCACAGGCCAGAGCCGCTACAACAAGCAGCGTTGCGCTGACCGCGGCGAACACGTCCGGGTCGAATGGCCGCGTTCCAAAGAGCATTGACTCGATCAGCTTTGCCGACCCGGCGCTGGCGGCGAGGCCCAGCAGCATCCCGAATAGAGCTGGCCGCAGCCCGTCGACGAGTGTAATCCGAAGAATGTGCGCGCGCCTGGCGCCGAGCGCAATGCGAATGCCCATCTCCGCCGTCCGTTGCGCCACGATGTAAGAAAGCACGCCAAACAATCCCACCGCAGCCAGCAGCAATGACAATCCGGCAAAGACCATTAGCAGCGTCGCATCGAAGCTGGCTTCGAGCGTGTTGCGGCCGAGGACCTGGTCCATGGTCAGCACGTCCGAGACAGCCAGACTGCGGTCCATGCCCGCGAGAAGACGCTGAACGGGCACCGCAAACTGCGTCACATCACTGTCCGAGCGAATCACCAGCGTGCCCGAGTGGATCATGTCTGGAGCGGCGAAGAACGGAAAGTACATCATAGGATGCGCAGGCTCGCCGGGGTCGATGCGCGTGTCGCCAACGATCCCCACGACCTCGGAGCCCGTCTGGTTGAAAGTGGTCACGTGCTTCCCGATCGGATCCTCGCCCGGGAAGAATTGACGCGCAAACGATTCGGAGATGATGATCTCGGGAGAATGGCCGGGCCGCTGATTGCTGCTGAAGCTGCGGCCTTTCAGAATCGTAATTCCGAGCGCAGCGAAGTACCCGGTGTCGCACCAGCGGTTATTGGCAATGTTGCTTTTTCCCAGGGGCAGCGGCGGATGCTCGATGATGACGAAGTTGTCGTTGGAGCCCTGGCCGTCTCCCGGCACTGCAGGAAATACAATGGCCGCCGCCTGGATGCCAGGAAGATTGCGCACCCGATCGACAAACGATGAGAAGAAGTTCGCGACCGATGCTTGTTGCTTGTAGCTTGCCGTTGGCAGTGAAAGATCCATCTTGAGAACGTTGTTCGTCAGGCAGCCGAGATCGGTGGAGCGCAGTTTCGCGTAGCTTTTCAGCAGCAGGCCCGCGCCAATCAGCAGCACGACCGTCAAGCCCACTTCAAGCGACAGCAGGATTGAGCGAAGACGCGTCCGCGCTACCCCCGCGCTCTGACTGCGCGATGACTCGCGCAGCGCCTGGAGGGCCTGCTCGCCGCGTATCGAGAGCGACGAGACGGCTCCGGCGAATGCCGCGCACACAATGACCAGTCCGAGCGTGAAGGCAGCTACAACGCCGTCAACGGCGATCGAATCGGAGCGAGGGACGTCGTGCCGAACAGCGACAAACCAGCGCAGCACACCCGCAGCGAGGAAAAATCCGAGGACCCCGCCGACGGCACAGATGAGAAGGCTCTCCATCAGATGCTGGCGTAGAAGGCGCAGCTTGCTTCCTCCGAGCGCAGCGCGAATCGCCTGCTCCCTGCGCCGCGCCGCTGCGCGCGCCACCAGTAGGTTGGCCACGTTGAGGCAAGCGATTAGCAGCACACAGCCCGTGGCGGCCAGCAGAGCGTAGAGAGGCGTCTTCATCCGCCCCACGGTCGAATCGAGCAATGGGCGGCTATTCGCAGCGAATGCGATGTAGGAGTTATCCGGATGTTGATCGTGAATGCGGCGGGTAATGAGCGTGAGGTCGGCAACCGCCTGCGTTTCGGTCACGCCCGGCTTAAGACGTCCGATCGCCTGGAACTCATGCTCATCGAGCATCTTCATCAAGTCGGTCCTTTTCGCCTCGTAAATCGGCGTCCAGAGTTGCATCGTTGGTGTAGAGATGGAGGGGAGGCTTGAATTAGGTGGCATCACGCCGATCACGGTGTGGGGCACAGCATCGAGCAGAATGGTCTTGTTCACAATCGTCGGATCGCCGCCAAACCGCCGCTTCCATAATCCCCAACTCAACAGCACAGTCGGATTGGCCGAAGGCTTGTCGTCGTCTGCCGTGAAATTGCGCCCCAGCGCGGGTCGCACGCCCAGCAGCGGGAGCATGTTCCAGGAGAGATTTCCGGCGTGAACCACTTCGGGCAGTTGATTACCCGCGCTCGATAGGCTGTAGTCCATCCAGCCCGCAATGGCAATATCGGCAAGGGTATGGTTGTGCTCTTTCCATTCCGAATACATGCCACCGGTGCTGGTGCAGTCGGGGATATTTAGCCCGCCGACAGAGACATTTTCATAAAGCCGCACCAGGCGATCGGGATCCGCGTAGGGCAAAGGATTGAGCAGCACTGAGCGAACGATCGCGAACAACGCTACGTTGGCGCCGATGCCCAGGGCCATGACGAGAATCGCGATCGTGGCAAAGCCTCGTGTGCGCAGCAGAGTCCGCGCACCTAGCCGCACATCGTTCAGTAACAGTTCCACGCCGCTCCAGCTCCACATATCGTGCGTCTGCTCGCGTAGGGCGGCAGCATTTCCAAAGGCCCGCAGCGCGGCCAGGCGAGCCTCTTTCGCGCCCATGCCGCGGGCGAGATTATCTTCGATCTGCCGGTCGATGTGATCGCGGAGTTCTTCGTCGAGTTCCGCGCTAAGGCGTGTGCGATGAAATAGCGAGCGCACCCGCAGGGGAATTGTGTACACCCAGTGCTCGAACCGCATCGCTCACACCTCCGTCAGCCGCACCACGCTGGAAATGGCCGTCGAGATGCGCTCCCAGTTGGCTGCTTCCTTTTCCAGATGCCGCCGCCCCAGCCGCGTGAGCGAATAGAACTTCGCACGCCGGTTGTTCTCGGTCGGTTTCCACTCCGCCTGAATCCAGCCCTGGTGTTCCAGCTTGTGCAGCGCCGGGTAGAGTGATCCGTCGCTCACCTGCAACACCTCGCCGGAAACCTGCTTGAGCCTCTGGCTGAGCGCCCAGCCGTGAAGAGGCTGAAGGGCGAGAATCTTGAGGATTAACAGGTCCAAAGTGCCTTGGACGAGGTCAGACGGCTTGGTCATGCGCATACCTCACGGTTACCGAGGGATCATAGCGCATCTGCCCTCGGTAAGCAAGAGGAGATCCACTCTCGCACGGCGACCCCCTTTTCAGCGCAAGCCCCAGGGGCATCGACGAAGTACCGCGGTTTGTGCAGTCAGCCAATTCGCGGAATCGTGGCCTGAAATGCTAACCCTTTGCCGTCTTAAACTGTGAATCGATTCTGCTGCTGGACCTCTTCATTGGCCGGGAGTGGCTACCGACCCGGATTGGGCCAGATTGTCTGGCAGAATTAGACGGTACTGCTGGACGCAAGCACACTATTCTTCCGGCAAACTTGAACTGTATTAACTCTAAGAATTGAGCGCATTCCGAAATGCGGACAAGGTTGAAACGATGCAGGTTCCCTACGCGAAGAAGTGGCAGAAGGAAACAGACAAGCTGCGCAAAATCGCGCTCGACTGCGACCTGACTGAAGCACTCAAGTGGAGCAAACCCTGCTTCACCTTCCTGAAGAAGAACGTGGCGATCGTCATCCCGCTCAAGGAGTCCTGTGCCTTCGCCTTCTTCAAAGGCGCGCTGCTCAAGGATCCGAAGCATATCCTCGAAAGGGCCGGAGAGCATTCGCAAGCCGGGCGATGGATCAAGTTCACCTCGCTTAGAGAAATCACGGCCCTGCAGTCGACCCTGAGGGAATACCTCTATGAAGCCATCGCCTTGGAGGAGTCCGGGAAGAAGGTCAAGCTCAAGAAACCTTCAGAGTACGCGGTTCCTGAGGAGTTACAGACCAGGCTGAATGAGGACGCGTTTCTAAGGACGGCATTCGAAGCGCTCACGCCCGGTCGAAGGAAGTCCTACATCTTCCACATCGCAGGGGCGAAGCAGGCAAAAACCAGAGCAGTGCGGGCAGAAAAATGTGTGCCCTTGATCCTGAGCGGACGAGGATTCAACGAAATGCGGAACTGACGCTCGATTCGAGCGGAATGGCCCCGCTCTCAGCGATGTAACCGAGCAGACACATCACGTGCATGTCATGCAAGCGTGGTAGGCGCAGGGCCGGTGGACTCACGCACCACCAGTTTCGGCTCCACGGCAATCTCCTGCCGTGGCGGAACCGTTCCCTTGATGCGCCCAAGCAGATGCTCGCCTGCGATTCTGCCGAATTCCTCCAGGGGTTGATGAATCGTGGTAAGACGCGGCAGCGTGAATCCCGCCGCCTTGATGTTGTCAAAGCCAATGACCGACACATCCGTCGGAACAGCGAGGTTTGCGTCCTGCAACGCGCGAATGGCGCCGATTGCCGAGATATCGTTAAAGGCGACAAGAGCGGTAAACACCTTTCCTGTCGCCAGTAGCTGCTGCACAGCCGGGTAGCCGAGTTCTGGCGAAGATATATCCCGATCGAGTGTAATCACCAGCTCGGGCTCGATCGCAAGTCCCAGCTTGCCTGCAACTGCGACCAGTCCCTTCCAGCGCGCGTCGGAATCGGAACTGAATGGCTGGCCGCGCATGAATGCGATATGGCGATGGCCGAGCGAGTGCAGATGCGACAGCGTCAAGTCAGCAGCTCGACGGTGATCGAGCAGGACATTCGTGATGCCCGTGATGCGCCGATGGCCGGCCACCGCAACGATGGGAATCGAGATGGGGTGTTCAAACAGCGTGTCCACAGCGATGATGCCCTGTGCTCCGCGCCCGATGAACATCCGTGTGTACTCTTCGATCAGCTCCGGCTTGTGGCGATGATGCGCGGTGAAGTAGAAGTAGCCGGCCTGGATGAGATAGTCGCCGATCCCGCTCATCACCTGCGTGTGGTAGCCATCGCCCAACTCGGGAACCAGGATGCCGATGGTCTTTGATTCGCGGTTGCGGAGGGAGCGGGCCAGCAGGTTCGGCTGGTAATTCAATTCGCGGGCGGCAGCCTTGATCCGATCGCGCGTCCGCTGCGGAATCGACCTGCCGGGCACATCATTCAGAACCACAGAAACCGTCGCCGGGTCCAGGTGAAGGTGCGCTGCGAGCTGCTTCAGACTCACCGTCTGCTGCGGCAATTTACCCGATTTGCCGGTTCCTTGCTCTCTCATTCGTTAGAACTCGATCCCCTTGCTGGTTGGTCTGAAGTGTCATTCTATACGCACAGTGCGAGCGGATTCCCGGACGAATCCGATCTCGATCAGCGGATTCGGGATCTGAGTAGCGCGACTTTCGCCGCACGAAAGCCGCACATTCCATGAACCCCGCCGCCGGGAGGGGTCGATGACGAACAGAGAAAGAGGTTGGGCGCGCTGGTTTCATAGGTCAGGGCCGACGGACGCAGGAGGAATTGCTTCATGGTCATGGCGCCGCCCGAGATATCGCCGCCAATCAGGTTCGCATTCATCCGTTCCAGAATCGCCGGCGTGGAAACATGACGAGCAACGACGCAATCGCGAAAACCAGGTGCAAAGCGCTCGATCTGTGCCTCCAGTCGCTCCGTCATGTCAAAGGTGGATCCGTTGGGTACGTGGCAGTAGACCCAGAATGTGTACTGGCCGTGCGGTGCGCGCGTCGGATCGAAGAGAGACGGCTGCGCCGCAAGCACAAACGGCCTCTCTGGATGTTGCCCCTTTAAAACCGCGTTTTCCGACTCTGCAATCTCCTCAAAGCTGCCTCCGAGATGAACGGTGATGGCGCGATGACACTCGGCCGCACGCCACGGAACCGGATGAGAGAGCGCGTAGTCGATCTTGAACACTCCCGGCGCCAGTTTGAACCGCTCCATGAGTCCCCTGAATCCTGAAGTAAGGCAGTCGCCCGCAATGCCGACAAGCTGGCGCGGAGATGTGTCGAAAAGCGTCAAGACTTCCGGTTGATTCCACTCACGAAACGCCCCCGCATCAATGCGCCGCGAGGTTTCGACTTTGCCGCCGAGGCTTTTGAGGTAGCCGATCAGCGCGTTGGTAATGCTTTGCGAGCCGCCGCGCGGAACCGGCCAGCCGAATTTGTGCGCCGCCGCACCGAGCACCAGCGCGATCGCGGAGCTCAGCGAGTCATCGAAACTGAGAAAAGAATGCGCGGCAAGTCCCCCGAACAAGGCGCGGGTGCGCGGATGTTCGAAATGGTGCATTGCCAGCTTTCGCGCCGGCTGAAACGCTGCCATACCGAAGCGCGCCATCAGAAAAGGATGCCGCGGAATGCGCAGCACCGGCCCTAAAGCTCCCTGCGCAAACGTCTCCCAGTTTTCTACCACCGGAGTTACCAGGGCTCGCCAAGCCTGGCCGTCCGGACCGAATTCCCGGTCCTGGTCTGCTAGGTCATGCTCCAGCATCACGGCCGTGCCGTCGTCCAGCGGATGTGCCAGCGGCGCCTGTCCATGGACCCACACAAGCCCGTGCTGGTCCAGCGGAAGGGTCGAAAAGAATGGCGATCCTGCGGCCATGGGGTGCACGGCCGAGCCGAAGTCATGCAGAAATCCCGGCAAGGTCAGCGGCAGTGTGCGTGCCCCTCCGCCCGGCACATCTTCGGCCTCGAAGACTTCCACATCGAGACCAGCCTGCGCCAGCACGATGGCTGCGGAGAGTCCGTTGGGCCCGGAGCCGATCACGTACGCGCGCTTCAGCATCATCCTCCTCGATCAGTCGTGTGGCGGCAGTTCCTCAGGCCATTGAACCACGGCAGTCTTGCCTTCGGGAGTTTTTGTAAGCTCCGGCGCGTATAAGCCCAGATACTCCCGGCGCCACCAATTGCCGGTTGTGCGCTTCTCTTCGCGGGTGGTGAACCAGTATTGCCACAGAACTGCGCGCACATATTGCGGCGGCGATTGCGGAAACGGATTGCTCCTGAAAAGCGCGAGGACATCCTTGCCGTTTTCGAGCAGCCGCTCTTCCGTTAATGGAACAATGTCGTTCTGGCGCCAGTCGCCGAGCGAAGCAAACCACAGGTTCCAGTCGAAGCGCGGCTGGTAGGGAGCATAGATACGGGGTGCCTCATTCAGCGCCTGCGGTTTGTTGCGGAATGGATACGCTGTCCAGTTCTGACCGTCGTTTGAACCTTGAAACTCGATCTCGTAACGTCCGCCGGTCATCACGGCAAAAAGGCCATACCGGTTCGCAATCCGGGCCGGTTCAAGAGCTGTGATCGGCGTGGTTGGCAGGGGAAGATTCCGGAAGGGAATCAGCACCATCTCCGCCGTGGTGTCGTAGAAGATCCACGAGAGCATGACGGTGGCGATGGCCAGCCGCAAGGCGTTGATATGTCCGCCAAGCCTTCGTGCGAGGATGCGACGAGGTTGCACCTCGTCTTCGCTGTCGGCATCGCGGGCTACTAATTCTGCCTGCGGTTCCTCCTCGTCACCGGCTTTTGGTTTCGCGATTCCCTGAGCGACCACAGTCCGATAGCGCGCCGGGACAACCGGCAGCAGGAACCGGTCATCGAGCAGCAGAAATCCCAGCGAAAGCACGAGGTAATTCAGAAATGTGTAATTCGCCGTGAAGATAACCCCTAACTCCCATGGCGTCACGATCCAGAAGCAGACAATGCGCACGCGGCGCGGCAGGAAGAGCATCCACACCAGCCCGAGTTCAAGCCCCAGCGTCCCGGCTGCGCTCGCAGCTTGAAACCAATGTGGCAGGTGCTGAACGTACCATCCCACCCAGGTCGGCAGTGGACCATTCTGATAGTACTGGTCCATCGCGGTCAGCGTGCGCCACTGGCGGTCGCCGCTCAGCAGCTTCACCATTCCCGATTCGAAGTAGATGCGGAACCACTCCCACTGCAGCAGAAAAAGGCTGGCTCGCGACGGCGGTGACGCATCCCCCAACCCCGGAAGAAGCCCACGCGGCACAAAAAACAGCGAGATGAATCCGGCTTCCAGCAGCATTCCGTCCGACTGGTAATTCGAAAAGTCGCCCGCCGCGGTCACAAACGAAATAAAGCAGATAAAACAAATGAAGAAACTAAGCCGCGGCCAGAGATTCAGGAACGCGACAATCGAGGCCAGCAGGCCAATCCACGTCACGACCATCAGGGTGCCCGAACTCGAGGAAAGCCAGAAGAGTGTCGGGGCAAACCACAGCTTCGTTGTTGGATATGTCCGCGCCACGGCGGCAAGAAACTCATGCGCGGGCAGGATTCCCTCGGTGCCGATCAGCCCCTTGATCTGGAAGAGCAGGGAATAGAAGGCCGAAAAGTAGATGGTTGCCAGCGCGCGCAGAAAAATCCAGCGCGGCACCAGTCGGCCCGGGGCGCCATCACGGGAGTCGAACAACCAGTGGACGAAGTTGCCGGGGTTACCCGGGCGACCGGGGGACCCCAGGTTGCGCTCCAGCATATCCCAAACAGGATAGCTTTCACGACTGGCTATGTCATGGGGTGGATTTCCCGCTCCGGCGGCCCATCTTTGCGCAAACCGCTGGGCGGCTTCGGCGATGACGATTCCGACCTTCACCTACGATTCAGGCATCTAAGGTACTAACCGTGTTCCCGCTGTCTGTACAATGGAGTCTATCCACTGAACCGGGGACCTCGTACGAGGGCATAAACCATCCATGCGCCGAGTTGCGCTGATCTACAACCCAGCATCCGGGCAGCACTCCTCGCGCCGCGCATCCTCTATTCGGAATGCGATCGACGTGCTTCGCAAGGCGGGGATCGAAGCGGATGCCCTTGAGACGCACGCGCCCGGCAGTGGCAAAAGCCTGGCGCTTGCCGCTACTCGCCAGGGATATGACGCGGTGTTGGCCTGCGGCGGTGACGGCACCGTACACGAAACCATCCAGGCCCTTGTCGGAACCAAGGTTGCCCTGGGTGTGTTGCCGCTGGGCACCGCCAACGCACTGGCGCAAAACCTTGGGCTGGGCCGTGACCCCGTGACAGCCGCGCGTGCGCTGGTTGATGCAAAGCCAATCGAGGTTCCAGTCGGCCGCATTTTCTTTCAGGAAACCAACGGCGCACAAGGCTGGCGCTATTTCACCGTCGCCGCCGGTATTGGCGCGGACGCGCTCCTGATGTCGAGCATGGATCCGGAACTCAAGCGCCGTTATGGATACGCCCTCTATATGATCGAAGCGTTCAAGATCTGGGCAACGAATCCATTTCCCCTCTTCGACGCCTCTTTCTCCATCAACGGCAATGGCAAACCCCGTATCGAGCAGGTCTCGCAACTGCTCGCCGTACGCATTCGCTCCTTCGGCGGAGCGCTCGGAATGCTCGCTCCCGGCGCCACGCTTCGCAAAAAAGATCTGAGCCTGGTGGCGTTCAAAACCCGCAGCCGCCTCCAGTATCTTCGTTTCCTGCTTGCCACCATCATCGGCCGCCAGACCTTTTCGCGTTCGATTGAACTTCTCGATGCCGATGCCGTTGAGTGCCGTCCGCTCAACGGATCGAAGACCAGCGTTTATGTCGAGGCCGACGGAGAGGTCCTCGGAGCCCTGCCCGCCCGCATTGAACTCGCGCGCGAGACCCTGACGCTTCTCATCCCCCCTGGCGCCCAGCCATAGGATTTTTGGCTTCTTGCGCAAGCGGGAACCCAGGGTGCCCCACCCTTGCCACGTGCCTTTCGTGGCAAGGGTGGGAAACCACAAACCTGCGTTCAGCATCGCTTCGTTCACACCCGCCTCTCTCCGCATTTGCATTCGCGCTCTTCAGCCTGCAATGATCACTCCGACATAAATTCGCTCGAGGCCCTCTGCATGAAGACACCCGCACTCATTATCTGCATCGCAATCACAACATTTCCTCTCGCCGCCGCACAAAATCCCGCGTGGCAACCGAGTCCCGGCTACATCACGTTGCCGCTCTGGCCTAATGGCGCTCCCGGCGCGGAGCCCAATCCCAAACCCGAGATCGACACCACCAAGCCCACCGATAATCTGATCGCCGGCCGTCCGCTCATCCGTCTCGGCAACGTCTCCTCGTCGACCCTGACTCTCTACCAGCCCAGTTCCGGCAAAAATGGTGCTGCTCCGGCGGTTGTGGTTTTTCCCGGCGGCGGCTACCAGATTCTGGCCATCGATCTCGAAGGCACCGAGGTGTGCGACTGGCTCAATTCCATCGGCGTCACCTGCGTCCTGGTCAAATATCGCGTGCCCAATACCGGTCCGTATCCCAAGTCGTCGGCAGCATTGCAGGATGCTCAGCGCGCGCTGGGCCTGGTGCGTGAACACGCCGTGGAGTGGGGAATCGATCCCAAAAGCGTGGGCGTCCTTGGCTTCTCGGCTGGAGCGCATCTGGCAGCCGCCCTCAGCACGCATCTCGACAAGCGTCTCTACGATCCCATTGACGCTGCCGATCAGCTCAGTTGCCGTCCCGATTTCGCGTTCATCATCTATCCCGGCTACCTGGCAAACCCCAGCCAGAATATGGCGACCAACCCCGATATCAGCCCGACATCTCAGACTCCGCCGACTTTCATCGTTCAAGCCGAAAACGACCCGGTGCACGTCGAGAATGCGACAAACTACTTCCTTCAATTGAAGGCTGCGAAGGTTCCTGCCGAACTCCATATCTACGCTGAAGGCGGTCACGGCTACGGCCTGCGCCGCACCAGGCTTCCCGTTACCACCTGGCCCGACACGGCAGCAATCTGGCTGCACACCATAAACGTCCTTTCCTCTACCGGCGGCGAGTCGATAAAGCCGCAGTGAGCCGTGAGACCGCTCTAAAATCATGCCAATGCTCTTCGCAGTCCTCACCGTTTCCGACCGTTGTTCGCAGGGCCTGATGACCGACACCGCAGGCCCCGCGGTCGTCGATCTATTGCGCCAGCACTGGCCTGCTGCGAAGATCGATACTGGCCTGGTTCCCGACGATCAGGACACGATCACTGCCCGTCTTCTCGAATGGACCAGCATTGGCACCGCACTGATCCTCACCGTCGGCGGCACCGGCCTGAGCCCGCGCGATCGCACCCCCGAAGCTACCCTCCACGTCATCGATCGATATGTTCCCGGCATTGCCGAGGCCATTCGTTCCCGCGGCGCAGAAAACAATCCCTACGCATGGCTATCCCGCGGGATTGCCGGCATGCGCGGCTCTTCGCTCATCGTCAACCTTCCCGGCAGCAAACGTGGCGCTGAAGAGAGCCTGGCATCCATTCAGGTTCTCCTGCGTCACGCCCTCGATGTCGCCGCAGGCGGGCAGACTCATTCCTGAACAATCAGAAGTGATCTCGAATGAATACGTTTTCTCCAGATTGGCAATCAAGCTGGAAGAATCTACGCACAATCTCGCCGCTCCGAATCCAAGAGACCTAAGAAAACAGGCAGGTTCGGCGCGACTGCAAGGCCTGGGTTACCGCTAAAGAATTGTCGTGTAACACGAGAAAATCTTCTAAAATCGCCTTATCTGTGGGCAGACCCAGAAATAACTCGAATCGTTTTCGCTCCGCAAATGCCAGCATTCGCGATGTGGCTCAGCGCGCCGGCGTCTCGATTGCCACCGTTTCCCGCGCAGTAAACGGTATCTCCACCGTCGCCCCCGATCTCGCCGAGCGCGTGTGGAGCGCCATCAAGGAAGTGGGCTACGTTCCGAATACTCAGGCCCGTGCGCTCGTTTCCGGCCGAAGCCGCTTGCTCGGCCTCGTAGTCTCTGAAATTACCAATCCGTTCTTCCCCGAATTGGTTCAGGAATTTGAAAACCTCGCGGTCGAGCAGGACTACGAAGTCTTCATCGGCTCCACCAACTACGATGCCGTCCGCACTGAGGCCCTCATTCGGCGTATGCTCCAGCGCGGTGTTGACGGAATGGCGATCATGACCTTCGGAATCGAGGAGGAACTGATCCAGAAGCTCGTTCAGCGTGCATTTCCGCTCGTTTTTGTAGATGCCGGTCCGGATCTGCCCAACATTCGCGTGCTCAAGGTCGACTACGGAGTGGGAATACGCGAAGCAGTGCAGCATCTCGCCGCGCTCGGCCATCGCCGGATTGCGTTCATCAGCGGCCCGTTGCAGATGCGTTCGGCTGTGGCGCGGCGCGATGCCTTCCTTGGCGCCATGGACGAACTGGGATTGACGGTTCCCGCGGAGCACCTTGTCGAAGGCACGCACACCATGGAAGGTGGAATCAAAGCCAGCGAACTTCTGTCACAGCTGGCCGCGCTTCCTACGGCCATCGTCTGCTCCAACGACATGACTGCCATCGGCGTTCTGCATGGACTGCATCGCACCACCCACGCGGTGCCGAACGACGTTTCCGTCGTGGGGTTTGACGACATTCACCTCGCCCAGTTCGTGCTGCCGCCACTCACCACTGTGCAGATGTCCTGCAAGCAACTCGCCGCTGCGGCCGTGAGTGCTCTTCGCGCGGGCATCGAGCCGGACAATCCCCATTCGCAGCAGAAGGAATGGCAGATTTCCACCCATCTTGTGGTGCGTCAGTCTACATCCTTCCCGCGCGGAAGCCTGCCCGCACTGGCCAAGGCCAGCCCAGCCGCGCGTCGCGGCCATGTCAAACACTAAGAAGTCTTTTTTCCCTGCATTGAAACGCTTCCGGCCGCTCTTGTAACTTGTCCTGCTCTGCGGGTGTCTAATAAATGCTGTCAGAGATTTCCCCCTCGATGAGGTCAACCATGCTGATTCGCAAACCCTCCGACATTCCATCATCGGAGATTACGTCAAAAGAAAGCTACAACCAGTACTTCAGCCGCCGCAGGTTCTTGCGCAGCGCCGCCGCTGGGGCTGCCGTGCTCGGTGCAGGCCGCCTGGCCGAAATATGGGATCCGCAAACAAGCGCCATGGCCGATACCAAGCTGCAGACCGTGCAGAGCCCGCTCACCACCACCGGCGAACAGCTCACCAGCCTCCAGGACATCACCCACTACAACAACTTACTACGAGTTCGGCGTCGACAAGGATCAGCCCGCGAAAAACGCCGGCGTCCTGCCCACGCGCCCGTGGACCGTGAAGGTCGACGGCAAAGTCAAACAGCCGAAGACATTCGACATCGACGCGCTGCTCAAGCTACGCCCGCTCGAAGACCGCGTCTATCGCCATCGCTGCGTCGAAGCGTGGAGCATGGTCATTCCGTGGGTCGGCTACTCGCTCTCTGAGTTCATCAAGCAGTGCGATCCGCTGCCCAGCGCCAAATTCGTCCAGTTCCTCTCCTACTACGACAAGCACGTCGAGAAATGGGCATCGGAGTCGACCATCTTCTGGCCGTACTCCGAAGGCCTGCGCATGGACGAAGCCATGAACCCGCTCACGCTGCTCACCTTCGGTCTCTACGGCGACGTGCTTCCCAACCAGGATGGCGCGCCGATCCGCGTCGTGGTGCCGTGGAAGTACGGCTTCAAGTCGGCCAAGTCGATCGTCACCGTCCGCTTCGTCGACAAGATGCCGCCCACCACCTGGAACGAGCAGGCGCCCAACGAATACGGCTTCTACTCCAACGTCAACCCCAACGTCGACCATCCGCGCTGGAGCCAGAAAACCGAGCGCCGCATCGGCCTGCCGTTCTACGAGCAGCGCCGCACCACGCTCATGTTCAACGGCTACGGCGACCAGGTCGCGTCGCTGTACAACGGCATGGACTTGAACAAGAACTATTAGCGGAGTTAGCGGTGCTAGCCGCGCTCCGCGCGTGTTAGCGGCGTTGGTTAACTAACTCCGCTAACTCCGCTAACGTGCGAAGCCCCGCTAACTCCGCTAACCCGGCAACGAACGCCCGCCACTTATGAACCGCTCGACACTCATCACGCTCAAGACCCTCACCTGGATCGCATGCCTGTCGCCCTTCGCGATGCTCGTTTATGAGGCAATCACCAACACCCTCGGTCCCGATCCCACGTCGAGAATTCACGCTGACCACCGGCTACAACGCGCTGCTGATGCTCATCCTCTCGCTGGCCGATTACGCCGCTGCGTCTGCTCTCGCCGCGTCTCTCCTGGCTCATCAAATTCCGTCGCCTGCTCGGCCTCTTCGCGTTCTTCTACGCGTCGCTGCACCTGGTCACCTACGTCGCGCTCTACGTGAACTTCGATCTCAGCGTCTTCGAGACCGACATCACCAAGCGCCGCTTCATCATCGCTGGATTCCTCGCATATCTGCTGCTTCTGCCCCTCGCGCTCACCTCAACCACGTGGGCCATTCGCAAGCTTGGCGGCAAGCGCTGGAACCGCCTGCACAAGCTCGTCTACTTCGCCGCAATCTGCGGAATCATTCACTACTGGTGGCAGGTGAAACCCGGCGTGCTCAGCCCCATGAACCTCACCATCGCGCTCGCCGTACTGCTCCTCGCGCGCCCCGTGCTCACATGGATTCGCGCGCGCAGAAATCGCCCCGCCGCGGTCAACGTTCCTTAGCATGCTGCGGAAAAAACTCCATCGAAGCGATTTGTGACAGGTCACGACTTCAGTCGCCTCGGCGAGCGGAAAAAGCACGCTGGACTGCGGATCTTGTGTCAGGGCATGACTTCAGTCGTGCCAAAAGGGACGCGGGCTTTAGCCCCAGCGGGATACTTCATCTCGCGGTTCGCATCGCTTCTCTGTTTTTCCGCACAGCCTACTACTACGGCTTCGCCGCGGCCTTGTCCGTCAGAGGAACATCTACATCGTTCATGTCGCTCTGCACGTGAATTGAAATTTCCTTATTCAGATAGTGTCGCGCCATCAGGGGTGTTCCATTCTTGCTCCCCGCATCTCCCGGATCCGAACTGCCGCTATCCTCCGCCGCATCTTCAGCATCGCTCACCCGCAAAATGTAGTTGTCCTCCGGGACGTACTCGAAGGAGAAGCTCCCGTCCTTATCCATGGCTATTTTTCTTGCCGGCTCATGGTCGTCTGCATAGAGCAAAGTAATGGTGGCCTGCGAAGGTGCATGGCCGTCCGCCGCAGCTTCCACTCGACCCGCAACCGTGTGCATTCCCGAGAGCGGAATCACGATGTCCGCGCCTCGCGCTGTCTCGGCATCGCTCACCTTTACCGTCGTTGCATCTTTGCGCCGAACCGTGTTTCCCAGGCAAACATGCGGCGCCACATCCTCTGAATCAATCGGCATCATGGCGCACACGATGTATTCGCCCGGCTCCAGGTCATCGACGGCGTAATGGCCGTGGCTGTCGCTCGTTGCGTCGATCGTCCAACTCGATAGCAGCGGCAAGCCTACCAGCCTCCATTCCTTTTTCGCGTTCTTGCGGAAGAGCTGGAAGTGCATGCCGATCGCCGGGCTGCCATCGTCGTAACTGACCGTGCCCTCAATCTCGGCGGCACGGTGCAGCTCGATGCTGATCTCCGAAACGCGGCGGACCGCGACCTTCACCTGAACCAGCTGGTCTTTCCACTGTTGGATCGCGTCCTGTTCCTGCTCGCTGGTCGTTCCCTTTGCCGTCACCTTGCCAAAATCGATTCCTCGCTCCGGGTCGAGATAGCCATCGAGTGTCGCGAACGCATAATACTCGCCCGCGGGAATCGCCTCCATCCTGAAGCGGCCATCCAAGCCCGTATCAATCGAGGCCATTGGTGACAACGGCGGTTCGTCGCTGGGCTCGGCATGCTTCACCGGTACTGGCGTAAGTGCCACGGTTGCGAACCGTGCCGGCTTTCCCGTGTCGGCGCAAATCACGATGCCGCTCACAGCGCCCTTCGTGGGGTCGGGCTTGGCCGCACGCTTGTCGCAGCCCGCCAGCAACAAAACTGCCATTCCTAACGAAACTCCCGCGAGGCCCAACAGCCGTTCAGAGTCTGCCAAGTGCCGCCTCCGTCTTATTGCACTGTCAACTCGTGAGAATATCCCCGGCCCCTCCGATTGCAACATCGTCTGCGCACAGTCATCGTCCGCGCATCTTCAGTCGACTACGATTTGAAGTTCCTCTGAAAACTCCAGCATCGTCTGCGCCACCGGGCTCCAGTTCTTCCGGTGCTGCGGGGTCGGCCCTAGACGATCAAGCGCCGCCAGGTGCTCGCGCGAGCAGTACCCCTTGTGCTTCGCCAGCCCGTACCCCGGAAACACTCCGTCCAACTCGACCAGCAGCCGATCGCGATAGACCTTCGCCAGCACGCTCGCCGCGGCGATCGAGTAGCTGGTTCCATCGCCGTGAATCACCGACTCCTGCGGGCACACCCACTCAATTGTGTCGCAACCGTCAATCAGCAGGTAATCCGGCTGGACCGCGAGTTGCTCCACGGCCGTGCGCATGGCAAGCAGGGAAGCGCGGCGAATGTTGATGCGGTCGATCGTCTCCACATCGATAGCCGCAATAGCAAACGCCAGCGCCTTGGCACGAATCACCACGTCAAGTTCGTTCCGCTTGTTTTCACAGAGCTGCTTCGAGTCGTTCAGGCCCGTCAGCCGGCAACCGAGAGGAAGGATCACCGCCGCTGCAACCACCGGCCCGAACATCGGCCCGCGCCCCACCTCGTCGCACCCGGCGATCCGCACAAAGCCGCACTTCGCCGCAGCCTTCTCCAGCCTCCAACCGCACACCGGGGTCCCCACAGGCAGCTTTTTGTTTGTGGGGTGGGAGATTGGGGCTTTTGCCATGCAGCCAGTATAGAAACTCTGCGCCATCCCAGCCCGGTGGACGCCTGCGGAAAAGACGCACGTAATCGGATCCATCACCAATCCGTCTCAGTCCCTGACAATCCTCCGCGATTAAGGCCCGCAATACCGCATCCAACCAGCATTGGAGGATCAATGACCGCGAAGACCAAGCCCACGCATACCGTGCCCGGCGCATCCCAGGAAGTGAATCCGAAAGATGATAACGGCGTAGTGAATGATTCCTTGGGAACCGTGAGCCTTGCCGACTCTTCCGGTCTCGACGAAGACAAGGAAACCGGCGACGCCAAGACCCTGAATAAAAACACCCGCGAAGACTGATCGCGCTTCCAAGCGAACGTCCACCAGCCATCCGGGTCATTCCCTGACAAACGAAAACCCCGGCATTCAAGCCGGGGTTGGTTTGTTCAGAAGAGGGTAAGCTTTACGCCTTGGCAGTGGTCCGCTCCACTTCCTTCAGACGGGCGGCCTTGCCGCGCAGTCCGCGGATGTAGAACAGCTTCGAACGTCGCACCTTGTAGCTGCGAATCTTCTCGACCTTGTCGACAACCTTGGAGTTGAACGGGAAGATACGCTCCACGCCCTGCCCAAAGCTCATCTTGCGAACCGTAAAGGTACCCTGCGGTCCCTTGTTGACGGAAATAACGAGGCCCTCGAAGGCCTGCAGACGTTCCTTATCGCCTTCTTTAATCTTGACTTGCACGCGAACCTGGTCACCAGGCACAAACTCGGGGAGATCGGTGCGCTTCAGCTTATCGGCCAGGCGCTGCATTACTGGATGGATTGACATAGCTTCTTCCTGCTGATGGACTCAGAACCTCGATTTTAACAGACAAACGACCCAAAAGCCTAATCGCATCAGTGACGCAGACGGAGCAAGCTGAACCGGAGCGTCAGGCGAATCGTCTCCACTGCCAGCCCGATGCAGCTGTAAATCGCGGCATTGATCACAGTGGACCAGTACCACGTGATAGCGTGATGGCGTCCCAGGAGGGCCACCGGGGCGGTGACCGGCAATAACAGCGTGTGGCCCAGGTAATGCAAGACTGCACCTTGGCTCGGGTATTGCCCGTTACTCGGGCCGAGAATGTAGAAAATGGCCGCCCAGATCAGCGCAACTGCGCACCCACATAGTGCCCAGATTCCAAGTCTCCGCACCAAGTGCATCTCCCGGCTGCCTGCCGTTCCAGCGCTGACTGAGTCTAGCACTGCTGTTGTCTTGCGGTCACTTTTCGGAGCCTTGCGCTATATTTGCGGCATGGACGACAAACGCGAACTTCTACGCCACACCGTCGCCACCCTCGCCTACCGCGCCGCCCGCGTTCTTGACGACGCCCCGGACTCTTTCGCCACCTTCGACGCCTGTGGTCGCCAGCCCATCCAAATCCTCGCTCACATGGGCGACCTGTTCGACTGGGCGCTGAGCGCGGTCGAGGGAAGGGAGCGCTGGCACAACTCCAGTCCACTCCCATGGCCGGAAGAGAAGACCCGCTTCTTCGCCTCCCTGACAGCATTTGACGATTACCTTGCCTCCGACGCTCCGCTCCACGCCGCCGCCGAGCCGCTCTTCCAGGGTCCCATTGCCGATGCTCTCACTCACGTCGGCCAACTCGCCATGATGCGCCGCCTCGCCGGCTCTCCCACCCGCGGCGAAAACTTCTTCGTCGCCGCCGTCGCCGTCGGTCAGGTCAGCGCCGACCAGCCCAGAGCCGTGCAGCCGTTTCGCTGATTCCGTTGGAGAGTCTTAACGCACGAACGGCACATAAGCCTTCGTCGCCGCCTTGTATTGCGCGTACCTCTCACCGAATCGCGAAGCCAGCAACCCCTCTTCAGCCTTCACACGAATCTCCGTCCCGATTGCGTAAAATACGACCCCGGCAACAATCAGCGGCCACCACGACTTGGCTAAGCCTGTCGCCAGCAGCATCCCCAGCATCGATGTATAGATCGGATTTCGAATCCAGCCGTATGGCCCCGTCGTGATCAACTCATGATCCTCGCTCAGCGCCGCTTCAAATCGCCACTGCTTGTCCAGATGCCTTGTCGCCATCCACACCAGCACCACCGACGGCGGACCAATAATCATGGAAGCGATCAGAGACACTGTCGACATGTGGAATCCACGCGGAAACAGAAACGTCCACACGCACGCGTACCCCAGCCCCACGAACAGAATCCCAATCCGCGAGCTTTTGGCGCGCACGGCCTTCTTGTGCCCCTTCGCCCGCCGCTGCGGCTTCACAAACGCCAGCGACCACACGATCCAGCAAACGCCAAGCTCGATCCAGGCGGCAATCTCCAACGCAGTCAGTTTCATTCCGCTGCCTCATTGCAAATCCCTTCCAACATCCGCCGATCTTCGTCGCTCAAGGTTGCGCCATCCAACAAATCCGGCCGATTCTTGAGCGTCTTCCGCAACTGCTGCTCGCGCCGCCACCGCCGAATCTGCTGGTGATCGCCATTCAGCAGCACCTGCGGTGCGGCCAATCCCCTGTACACGGCCGGTCGGGTGAAGTGCGGATAATCGAGAAGCCCACCCGCTCCATGCTGCGAGCGCGGCACTCCATCTTCGTCCGTGCTGATCTCCGCATCCGCCACGCCGAAGCTCTCAAACTCTCCCGACGCCTCATTACCCAGCACGCCCGGCACCAGCCGCATCACCGCATCCACAACCACCGCCGCGGCCAGTTCGCCTCCGCTCAGCACGTAGTCGCCAATCGAGAGCTCCATGTCGCAATAGAGCTCGTTGATGCGCTCATCCACACCCTCATATCGCCCACAAATAAGTACAATCCGGTCCAGCGCCGCGCGTTCCAGCCCGGCCAGTTCGCGCGCCATCGCCTGCGTAAACCGCCTTCCCTGCGCCGACAGCAGAATCACGCGAGTCGCAGCCTCAGAGGTGTCATCCTGATCGGAGCGATTTTCTTCAGCGGAGCGAGGGATCTGTTTTTGCCGATGCTCATCCTTCGCTCGAACGCCCAGCCTCTCCAGCGCCTCCGCCAGAGGCTCCGGCTTCAGCACCATCCCTTCGCCGCCGCCAAATGGCCGATCATCCACGGTGCGATGCCGATCGTGCGTGAACGCGCGAAGATCGTGCACGCCTACACTCACAAGCCCCTCGGCCTGCGCCCGCCGCACAATCCCGTGTTCAAATATCCCGGCAAAAAACTCCGGAAAAATCGTAATAATCTCAAACCGCATAGGTGTCAATCACGATCATAGAACCGAATTGCAGCTTCACAGGATCGCTGGATCAGCTGAACCTGAGCGCGAGAGGGAAGAATGCTGATCGGCTTAAAGCGCTAAATCCGTGACTTCACGTTTTCACGGGTGTAGGCGGAGGGGGAGGGGTGTGCGGAGATTCTTTGCCGCCCCTGAATGCGTACGACCAGGTTTGGCCCCTGACTAGATCGGAGACTCGAACGCCTTCCCCTCCAAGACGGGCGGCAAAGATTCTCTTGACAATGTACCAACTAATCGGTATGTTTCATACCAACCAGATGGTACAGACATGACGACAGTCGCAGCGAGACACGAATCGAAAACCAGGTTCTTGCAGGCTGCCCTTCACGTGATTCGCGCCAAGGGATATACGGCCACGACGGTAGAGGACGTTTGCGAGGCGGCAGGGCTGACGAAGGGAAGCTTCTTCCACCATTTTGACAGCAAGGAGGAGCTGGCTCTGGCTGCGGCTGACTATTGGACGGAAGGCACGGGTGCGCTGTTTGCCTCCGCGCCCTACCATGCGCGAGCCGACGCGCTGGAGCGGTTGTTGGCCTATGTGGACTTCCGTAAGGCGATGCTGACGGGGGAATTACCCGACTTTACCTGCCTGGCGGGGACGATGGTGCAGGAGGTCTACGACACGCACCCGGCGATCCGCGAGGCTTGCAATCGGAGCATTAGTGGACACGCGGAAACGCTGGAGCCGGATATCGCCGAGGCGATGCGGAAACATGGGGTGACTGGCGAGTGGACGGCGCGGAGTCTGGCACTGCACATCCAGGCGGTGCTTCAGGGATCGTTCATTTTGGCCAAGGCCAAGGGCGGGCCCGCGGTGGCTGCCGAGTGCGTCGATCACCTGCGGCGCTATATCGAGATGCTGTTTCAGCAAAACGGAAAGCCCGGCTTAGTTGGACCTGTGAGCGGCCAACTTTGTTGACGTCACAATTCAAAACATTCTGGAGAGGGAGAATCGCATGCGAAATACCGTAACGATCTTCGTTTTTGTATTTCTGGCCCTGCTCGTTCTGCCGGGAGGCATCCAGCCTGCGCGAGCTCAGGCGGATCCCTATCCGGCCATGGCTCCTCTGGACCAGTACCTGATGTCAAAGGATGCGGAGATCGCGCTGGCCCGCAGCGCGGCCCCGGCCTCAATCGCGGACGACGCCACTGTGATGGTGCTGGAACGGCAGGGATACACGACTGCAGTACAAGGCAAGAACGGGTTTCTCTGCTACGTGGAGCGATCCTGGGCCCATGACACGGATCATCCGGAATTCTGGAATCCCAAAATGCGCGCCCCCAATTGTTTCAATGCCGCAGCGGCCGCCACCATTGCACCGATCTATCTGATGAAGGCCCGACTTGTGCTGGCAGGCAAATCGAAGGCGGAGATCGCCCAGGCGATCACGGCGGCCCTCGATAGCGGGGAACTGCCGGCGCTCGCGCCCGGAGCGATGTGCTACATGATGTCGAAGGAGCAGTATCTCAACGATGGGGTCCACAACTGGCACTCGCACCTGATGTTCTATGCCCCGGGTGATGTGGCGAAGAACTGGGGGGCGAATCTGGCAGGCTCACCGATGATCGCGGCGAATGATCCGCAATCCCGAGTGACGACTTTCATGGTCGTGGTACACGACTGGTCCGACGGGACACCGGCCCCGCCGATGGAGCACTGACCCGCAACCAGCAACACGGAATTTCTGATCACTTCGAAGCGCGTTACCTCGCGCCTTCGAAACGCACCTTTCGAAACCCAGGATGGCGTGCAGATGAGTGTTGGAACGTTAGCGTCGTGCATCTTGAAAGCTTGCCGTGATTGACCGCCGCGGAAATACCCTTTCCGAGAGTTTGAGCCTATTGGACTGTACACAAACCGGCCAATGGATCCCCGAAGACCAACAGGCTTCGCTCCAAGGCGGAAACAGGCGGGTCATCGGGAGGTTGGTTTGGCGCGTTCTGCTTTCGATACTTTTCTGGACTGCCATCGGCTGGATATTCTCGCTGGCGGACCTTAACAGCGGACACTACGAATACTCTCTGCGCGTGAACCTGTTGGAGTTCTCGGCCTGGGGCTTCCTGGCTCCTTTGGTTCTTGCGCTTGACCGACGACTGCCGTTCTCAGGAAAGCAACTCGGCAGGAGGGTCGGTGCACATCTGGCTGCGAGCCCCCTCTTCACATTGGTCTATCTTTACATCTTCACGACGATGCGTGCCCTTTTGGCCGTTGTGCCATGGAGTGCGCTGCGCACTTCGCAACTCTTCGCCCTCGGGAACCTTGGCTGGCTTCTGTGGAATTGGCTCATCTGCTGTCTAATCGTTGGCGTGGTACTCGGCTATCGATACTACGAGCGCTACATTGCGAACGAACTGCATGTTGAATTACTGGAGCACAGCTTCACCGAATCGCGTTTGAATTCGCTGCGCATGCAACTCGATCCCCACTTCCTGTTCAACGCTCTGAATACGATTGCCTCGCACGTTGACCGCGATCCCAAGCTTACTCGCTGCATGATTGGGCACCTCGGCGATCTGCTGCGGATTTCCCTCGAATCGAAGGACAAACCTGAAGTATCGCTTGCAGAAGAACTTTGGTTCCTCGAACACTACCTTGCCATTCAGAGGATTCGCTTCGGCAACAAACTGAGGTTTAGGACGGAGATCGCCTCTGAAGTCCAGTTCGCCCAGGTACCGTCGTTCTTCATTCAACCGCTCGTTGAAAACGCGATCCGTCACGGTATTTCGCGGCGCGCCGCTGGCGGCACAGTGACGGTGAAAGCCGATGGTGTCGATGGTCGCCTGGAAATTCACGTGCTCGACGATGGTGTCGGCTTGCCCGTTGGTTGGTCGATGAAAAGCTCAACTGGACACGGTCTTTCAATTACCTCCGAGCGCATTGCTGGACTGCACCCCAACGGAGACAGCCGGTTCACAGTTCGCAACCGCGTAGAAGGCGGTACCGTTGTCGAGATTTCGCTGCCATTGCGTGTGAATGGAGCGGAAACCGAAGGCACGAACCCTCGGTAAAGTCGAGCATGTTTCCTGATCTGCCATAATGTTGGCCATCCTCTATGCCCGACTACGAACCGCTGCTAAACCGCTGGCAATCGGCAGGCGTGCTCGGTGCGGAAGCCGCCGCCCGCATCCGCGCCTGGGAATCCGCGCAGAGTGCCACCACCGCTGCGCGCGTCTCCGAGCCAAAAACGGAACCCCAGGTCGCTGGGGTGGCGTGGCAGGGCCGCGTCGCGCTCATTCTCGGCGGCATTCTTCTCGCCAGCGGCATCGTCCTCTTCGTCTCGGCCCACTGGGATCAGCTCGGTCCCGGCATGCGCTTTCTGTTGGTGACGGCGATGGTCACGCTCTTCCATCTCGCCGGCGCGGTCCTGCGTAACAAGTACCCGGCAACTTCGACCGTGCTGCACGCCGTCGGCACCATCTCCAGCGGTGCCGCCATCGCCCTGGTCGGTCAGATATTCAATATCGAGGAGCACTGGCCGGCGGCCATCCTCATGTGGGCCATTGCCGCTCTCTTCGGTTGGATGCTGCTGCGCGACCAGGCCCAGCAGACGCTGACGCTTCTGCTCTTTCCCGCATGGCTGGTCTGTGAATGGAGCTACGCCGCGCAAAATCGTATCGGCGAGGACGTTTACATCGGCCGTTTCCTCTTCGTCTGGGCCATCCTCTATCTCACTCTCTTTATCGGAACAGACCGCCGCATTGTGCGCGGCATTTTGTTCGCTGCCTCCGCCATCGCCGCTGTCACCAGCATGTTTTCTCTGCTCGATAGCTGGCACTCGTGGTACGGCATGCAGGCCTATCCCCCGTTGCACACGCGCTTCTGGGGATGGGTCGATATCGCCGTTATCCCGTTCCTCTTCTCGCTCGCGCGCCTGCGCCGGAGCATGGTTCCAGTGCTCGCGGCGATTGCTTTCGTTATCGCACTGCCGTGGTGTTATAAGAGCTGGACAATGCGCGATGGCTACGGCAAGTTTTACGGCGACGAACACCGAACCGAACATCGTCGCCCACGCCCTCGTCGCTGCCTTCTGCGTCTTCATCATCTGGTGGGGAGTGAGGCAAGTCAGCCGCGGACTCGTGAATCTCGGCATCGTCGCTTTTGGCGCCACCGTAGCCTGGTTCTACTTCAGCAACCTCTTCGATAAGATGGGCCGCTCGCTTGGACTCATCGGGCTCGGCGTTCTCTTCCTCGCCGGCGGATGGGTCCTTGAGAAGACGCGCCGCGGCTTGCTCACCCACATGGCGCAATCCTCCGCACCGCTTGAGGAGGCACGATGAGGTTCTCCAAGGCATCGATCGCTCTACTCATCCTGCAACTGATCATCGTGTCATCGGTTGCCGCAAAGTATCTCTACCAGCGCGCCACCTGTCCCCGCGCATGGACGCGCGCCGCGGCTTACGATCCCTCCCTCGTCATGCGCGGCCGCTACCTCAGCCTGCAACTCACCGTTGACGGATGCGAGAGCACCTTGCCCTCTGCCAAACAGGCTCAGTTCCCGCGCAATGTTAATGGCGTGCCCAGCAGCGGGCGATTCTCCATCTGGTCGCCGGATACGATTCAATTCCCGGCCAGACTCACGGTGAAAGACAACAAGCTCGAAGTGATCCGTCTTCCCGAATCAGACAGCGCACCCTCAGCCCAGATGGTTGCCGCCTGGCCCGGCGCCTCCTGCGATGCGATGCGCCTTGTCAGTCCCGTCGATTTCTACATCGCCGAACACGCCAATGACCCGACGTGGCTCAAGCCCGGTCAGGAGTTCTGGATCGAAGTCACCGTCCCGCCCAAAGGCCCGCCCCGCCCGTTGCAGCTTGCGCTCAAAGACAACGGTGCCTGGAAGCCTCTGGCATTTCAATAGCGCTTCCCGCAGATTCCAGATGAGAGAAAGGGGAAATGCTAACTCCGCTAACTGGCGCGAAGCGCCGCTAACTCGGCTAGCTCTGCTTTGTTTCGTTCAAATCCACCAGCCCCTCGGGCAGCGCCATCTCCACTCGTTTCGCCTCCGCATCCACCCGTCGCAGGTAGTCCGTCGCAAAGGGAATCAGAATCTGGTCGGACGATTTGCCACGCACCACCAGCATCGCCACCGGCCCCGCACTGCGATCCACATCCTCGATCTCGCCAACAACGCTCGGCTCGGGTCCGGACACATCCACCAGCACGCACCCGATCAGGTCGCCGATGTAGACTCCGCCCTCATCCAGTTGCGCGCGCTCTGCCAGCGGAATGGCGACAATCAATCCCGCAAGTTTTTCAGCACCAGAGATCGAGTCCACTCCCGCAAAGTGCAGCACCACGCCGCCCTTGTGCAGCCAGTGGTGCACAAGCCCAACTTCACGCGGACTCTCGCTCGGGCCGCGATGTGACGCGTCGCCGCCCGCACCGGGGTTGTCGGAGCAGAGCAGCCATAATCGTCGCCGCTCCGCAAATTTTTCAGGAAAGTCAGTCAGAATTTCGGCGAAAACCTCGCCTTTGCGGCCCTGTGTGCGCTTGATGCGCGCAAGCCACACCCAACCCTCCGGCGCAATCATTCGCGTCCTCAGCGAAGTCGGACCCAACGGGTTTTGTGCATCCTACTCTTCGTCGTCCTCTTCCAGGATGTCGAGCGTGTAGCGATGATGCAGCTTCATGCTGACGGCTCCCAGAATCGTGCGTACTGAGCGGGCGGTGCGTCCCTGCTTCCCAATTACCTTGCCAACGTCGCCGGGAGCTACTTTCAGCCGGAGAACGGTGTTTTCGTCCCGTTGCACAGACTGCACTTCGACGGCTTCCGGTTCGTCTACCAGGGCCCGCGCGATTTCGCGGACCAGTTCGTCTACTGCCACCATGTCAACTTGGGTCATGAACTTGCCTCTGACCGTAAACATCCAAGGAGAAGCGACTTGGATCGGTGCGCAAATAGTATCAGCACACAGGGCCCCAAGTCAGTAATCTGTGAACGAGATTGGAAAAAATCTCGCCCACTTAAAAAATCTCGCCCACTTCAGGATTCGGGTGAATGGAGCTTAGGCAACCGCCGGTTCGGCGGCTTTGGCTGGATTCTTCTCGACCAGCTTGGCCACGATGGGCGAAAGCTGCGCGCCCACACTCCGCCAGTGAGCGATACGCTCATGCTTCAGGTCAACCGAAGCCGGGCTGGTGCGGGGATTGTAGGTGCCGACGACCTCGATCGACCGGCCGTTACGGGCACGATCCTTCTCAATCACCACGACACGGTAATAGGGCTGCTTGGGGGCGCCAACACGCGCCAAACGAATCATCACCACGGCGATACGGGTCCTTTCAAAATCCAGTGCTCTGTTGCGCTCTTTTCCACCCCACGGTCAGGATGCTGCCCGTGGGGACCCAGTCTTTTGGAAGGGTCTTCGGTCCGCGCGTGAAACGCCCGGCCTCCATTCAACCGGCATTTCCCATCGGGGACCCACCGGAAACCCGCAGGCAATGCTCGCCTGCCGGTGAAACGCACAACAATTAAGTATCGCCGATAGTTGCCCTTTGAAGCAAGCGCTTCCGCTAGCCCGAGGGTGCCCAATGTGCGACGGATTTATTCCTCTACCTCTGTCCAAAGTTGTTCATTCGAGGCATACTTGTTTCAAACTTCGCAGAATATCTTCCTACCAGGAGCACATCAGGCATGTGGCCGTTCACCACGAAAGAGCCTCTCAGCCCCGACAAACTGCCCATTCCCGACACCTGGGCCGTCCTGAAGGGGCACGACTCCAATGGCAAACCCATGGTTGTCCGCGCCCACACCGGCTACGGCAAGTACAGAGGAGTCACCAGCTACGGCCACCAGGTCTCGATCGCCGTTCCCCTGGTGGACTCCGATCTTGAGGGTTTTCCCACGGCCGGCGAGACCGAGGAACTGACCCGCATCGAAAACGACATCTGCGAGGTCTTCGAGCCTAACCGCGAGTCGCTTTTTGTTGCCACCACGACCGTCCCGGGCATCCGCGAATACATCCTCTACACCCGCAACCCCGAATCCGCGCAGCAGATATTCGACAACGACCTCCTGGCCCGCGTCTTCAGCCACAAGGTCCACATCAAGATCCAGGCCGACAAGGACTGGAACGGCTACAACAAGTTGCTTTAGATAGCGCGAGAGCCGGCAGCCAACCGCTGGGCTGGCTAGTTCAAAATAGTCGCGTAAGGGAATCCCGCGCTCACAATCGACTTCTTCCGGTTCGCAAAGGAGCGTTGTGCCAGCTGCCGGGTTACATGCGTCTCGTCCTCGAATCCCTTCCACTCAATCTGCTGGGTTGCAGCCGACCACGAAGCGTGGATCTCGCGGACAAGATAACGGGACTCCTCGCAATTGCTAAGATCTACCAGTCGGAGTTCGACCAGCTCATGGTCACGAACCGGGGAGTGAGGTGCGTTTGTATTCCAGAGGATCTCTGTCATGAGTTCATCCTCCGACAACTGCCGGGATTTGGATGTGAGCTATCTCACTTCAGGCGGTCGAATGAGATTTCTCGGCCTTACCACCGAGTGCCGTGAAATCAAGCTGCCCAATTCACGTATTTGCTGCTCATTGGCCGGTCTTCGCAAACAAAAACTTCAGCATCGGCCTGACGCGTCCCGCCCAGCTTGCCTCATCGTGGGTGCCTCCGCGCACTTTCTCGAAGTACATCGTCTCCCCCGGACGCCAGCCGTTCGCCTTCAGCCTGCGCGCCAGGTGCTCCACATCGCGCAGCGTTCGCTGCCCTTCGCGATCGCCCACATCGAGCCACACGCGCGGCCGCTCCCACACCTGGGGTGCGTGCTCGTTCAGATAACCAAGAATGCTCTTGTGATTCCACCACACGCTCGGCGACAGCAGGGCCAGCTTCCCGAACAACTCAGGATGTTGCAACCCAAGGAAGAGCGTCACCAGGCCGCCCAGCGACGAGCCGCCCATCCCCGTGCTCTCGCGATCTTGCCGCACGCGATATTGGCTCGCAATCCACGGCATCAGTTCCTGCGTCACCAGCTGCCCGTAGGCATCGGCCTCGCCGCCCCCCAATCTCCAGTCGCGATCATGCGTGTATTCCGCCAGCCGCCGTTCGCCGACGTTATAGATTCCCACAATTACGAGCGGCTCCACCTCACCCGACTCGATTGCCTCATCGGCATGCTCGCGCACCTGCCACGTGCACCCCTTTACAAACGAAGTCCGCCCGTCAAACAGGTTCTGACCGTCGTGCAGGTAGAGCACCGGATAGCTCCGTTCCGGCTCCTCGTCATACCCGGGAGGAAGGTAAACAATTACATCGCGATCGTCTGATAGGTAGTTGCTATGAAAGGATTTATGTAATCGCAGCCGCGGATGTGGCGGCGTGTCGTCTATTTGCTCGAGCAGCGCTTCATTAGCACCCTCGTTGGTCTGTGGCTCCAAGTCCAATCCGCTATGATCCCTCGGCTCCTGCGCGTTCCTGATCCCTGTTCCCTGGTCCCAGTTCTCTGATCTCTGGTCCCTGATCTCTTGTAGATGTGCCTGTGGCTGTTACAGTATCAGGAAACCCGCGCTTCTCAAATCACACTCCCCAGGAGCTACCGCACCCTATGAACCGCGAGTACCACAAGTGGTATTCCAGCCGCCTCGGGCGCGATATGGAAATGCTCGTCTTCGGCCAAGCCGGCCTGCCCGTCCTCGTCTTTCCCACATCGGGCGGCCGCTTCTTCGAGTTTGAAGACCGCGGCATGATCGGCGCTGTTGGCGGCCGGGTTGACCATGGCGATCTGCAGTTTTTCTGCGTTGACTCCATCGACATGGAAAGCTGGTACAACCGCAATGTCGCGCCACGCTGGCGCATTGCCCGTCATGTCCAATACGAGGACTACCTCATTCACGAAGTCGTTCCCCTCATTCGCAAGAAGAATTGGGATGCGCATCTCGTCTCGCTCGGCTGCAGCTTCGGTGGATACCACGCCACCAACATTGCACTGCGCCACCCGAACATCTTTACCGGGCTGCTCACGATGTCCGGCGCATTCGACGTCTCGAACTTCCTCGCCGGCTACTACGACCAGGATTGCTACTTCAACTTTCCCACTCACTATCTGCCCAATCTTGCTGATCCATGGTACTTTGAGCACTACCGACGAAATACATACATCCTCGCCACCGGCTGGGACGATCAGTGCCTCGCGCAGAACCAGAACCTGGACCGCATCATGAGTTCCAAGGGCATCCCCCACAAGCTCTACACCTGGGAAACCTATAACTCCCATGATTGGCCCACTTGGCAGCGCATGGTTCAGGAATACCTTTAAGGCATGGAGCAGGGAACAGGATCAAGGAACAGGGAGTAGGGAGTAAATGAAGGTCGCTAATTCCGCTGCCACCGCCAACCCGTACCCGACTCGTCAATTGTCCTCTTGCTTCACGAGACGTAGAACTGTAATCGGATCACTGACGTCATTGCCGTTGCCCCGGTTCAACTTTCGAACTGTGACCTGATAAGGACTCTTCCCCAATGACGGAACTCAATCCCTACGGAAACTTTCTCGACGGCCGTCCGCTCGAGGTCATTCTTACCGCGACCTCGCACGAAATTGCCAACAAGCTTCAGATGATCGGCCCCGATCGCGTCAGTGTGCCGGCCGCGCCCGGAAAATGGTCTCCCGCCGAGATCGTCTGCCACCTCGCCGACTGCGAAATCGCCTTCGCCTTCCGCCTCCGCCAGACTCTCGCCGAGGACCACCATGTTCTCCAGCCCTTCGACCAGGAAAAGTGGGCCGCGCCCTACAAAGGCATCGCCGCCAAGGATGCTTTTGCTGCCTTCACCGCCCTGCGCACCTGGAACCTGCTCCTCATCGGCAAGACCCTTGCGACGTCCGCTTCGAAGCCCGTCTCCCACCCCGAGCGCGGCGCGATGACCTTTCAGACCATCGTTGAAACCATGGCCGGCCACGATCTCAACCACCTGGCCCAACTCAAGCGCATCGCTTCGACCTAGTGCTTCCTCGCAATGTCGCACAGCATATCGGAGTGGATGTTCAACCCCAGGTTAGTGATGTTGTAGAAGTGCTCGCTCGCAACCAGCCAGACGATCTCGCAGATGGCTCGCTCGGAGTAGTGCTTGCGAAGGCGCTCAAAGGTCGCCGGCGCAACTGACTTGGTTCGCGTCAACTCGGTCACATAATCCAGGGCCGCGCGTTCCGCCTCACTGAACAGCGGACTCGTCCTGTATTCGGGCAGGGCATCGAACTTCGCCTCATTCATCCGAGCCTTCACCACAAACATCCGACCGATATCCATGCAGAATTCGCAGATGTTGATGTGCGCCACTTGTTCGCGAACCAGCATGGCGGTTTCGGGCGGCAACTCCAGTTTCTTGTCGAGCTTGGCTATTTTCGAGACGAACATGCCGAACGCCGCCGGCATGCGTGCGTAAACCACCTTTACGGGAGTCGGAACTTTTCCAAATTGCCGCCTGGCCATGGCATACGCCATGCGGATAATGCCGCCTTTGGGATTTTCAATGGGAGCGAGATAAGTATCCATCGGTTGACCTCATTCTGAGTCTCATACAAGCTTTCGAACGGCCGAACCCTCCTCAACTGACGCCCCGGAAGCTGCCACGATTCGCAAATTTCAACTCCGCCAACGATTACCGTGCAAGAAACTCCCGCTGCCCCGTTCCCAGAGAGATTGCGCGACCCATGGGAACCTTTTTCAACTTCCCGGGGTCCAACGCAATAGCGCTTCGAAGTTAGCTGTCTCCAATTTGTGCTTGTTGTACCCGGCCTGCGCCGCGCCTCCATTCAGCCGCCGCGCAGCATAGGAGGATCGATGCGTCTCTGGGTAACCGCACTTTGCCTTGCCGTCCTTGCGCTCACCGCCAAATCCCAAACCGTTCCCGCCACCAAAACCAAACCGCCGGCTGTCGCTTCAGCCACAGTCCCACCGCTGATAAGGGATTTGCCCGTCCGCAAGGTCGTCCTCTACAAAAACGGTGTCGGCTACTTCGAACACGCCGGCGCCGTCACCGGCAACCAGCGCGTCTCCATCGACTTCACCTCGCCTCAGCTCAACGATGTACTCCAATCCCTCACCGTGCTCGACGAGGGCGGCGGCCGCATCGGCGGCGTCAATTACAACTCGACCACCCCGCTCGCCGAGCAGCTCAAAACCCTCTCCCTCGGCATGAGCGACGATCCCACCTCGACCGAGCTCTTCGGCGCGCTCCGCGGCCAGCGTGTTGAGGTAGCAGGCGCTCCCGGCGGACCCATCTCCGGCCGGCTCATGTCCATCGAAGCACGTACCGAAAAGATCGGATCCGACGATGATCCAAAATCCGTCGACAAGTTCTACCTCACGCTCGTCGCCGGCAGCGGCGCGGTGCGCGTCATCGAACTCACCCCCACGCTCAGCGTGCGCCCCACCGATCCCAGCCTTCAGGGCGAACTCGATCGCTATCTCGAGCTGCTCTCCACCACCCACTCCACCGGCCTGCGCCATCTCACCCTCGACGCGCTCGGCCAGGGCCAGCGCCAGCTTCGCGTCAGCTACATCAGCGAAGTGCCCGTCTGGAAATCGACCTACCGCATCGTCTTTCCGCGCGAGGCCAACGGCACCGCCACCGTGCAGGGCTGGGCCGTCGTCGACAACACCGTCGGCGCCGACTGGGACAACGTTCAGCTCTCCCTCGTCGCCGGCGCGCCGCAGAGCTTCATCCAGCCGCTCTCGCAGCCGCTCTACACGCGCCGCCCAGAGATCCCCATCGCCACCGAAGCGCAAACCACGCCGCAGACCCACGAGGCTGCTGAAACGGTATGAAGTGACAAGCAGAGAATGCCTCCTGCACGCGGCCGCCGTCCGCACAATGCGATGGCGAAGCAGCAGGCTGAGCGGCTTCACCGGAGCTGGCCGCTGGAGCAACTAGGCGGCCCCGTCGCGCCGGGGCTGCCGGGTACGGGGCCTGGCTCAGGCGGTGGCGTTGGCGCCGGCTTTATCAGTAGCGGCGGCGTCTACCGCCCCTGCGACGCCATCTCCGAAGGCGACGTCTCCACCAACGCCTTCGACGACTTCTTCGAGTACGCCCTCACCCAGCCCGTCACCATCCACAAAAACGAGTCGGCAATGGTCCCCATCCTCCAGCAGGAACTGCCCGCCGAGCACGTCACCCTCTGGAGCCGCAACGATCCGCGCCCGCTCCGCGCCGTCTGGCTCGAAAACAAATCCAAGCTCACCCTCGATGCCGGCAGCTTCTCGATCTTCGAGAGCGGCGAATTCGCCGGCGAAGGTCTGCTCGATCCCATCCACCCCGGCGAGCGCCGCCTGCTCTCCTACGCCGCCGACCAGGCCATGCGCGTCAAGGTCACAGACGCGCAACGGCAAGCGCACCCTCCACCATCTCCAGATCCACAAAGGCATCGTGATCGAGCGCTACATGGACGTCGCGTCCGTCACCTACTCGGCCACCAACTCCGCCGATGAAGACCGCGTCGTGCTGATCGAGCACCCGCGCCACACCAACGGCTGGTCGCTCGATGAAGGCGTGAAGGCCGCTGAAACCACCCCCGACCTCTACCGCTTCCGCCTGGCGGTCAAGTCGCATTCGACTGAGAAGCTGGAAGTCCGCGAGCGCGGCCCCGAGTACACCTCCGTCTCCATCGATCCCAACCAGAACACCAATGCTTACCTCATCGACCTGGTCAAGCGCGTCCCCGATGCCGAAGCGCAGCTCAAGCCCATCATCGACGCCCAGGCCAAACTGGCCGACCTCGATCAAGCCATTTCCGATTCAAAAAAGCAGGAAGAAACCGCCGCCGCCGACGAAGCCCGCGATCGCGAAAACCTCACCGCGCTCAAAGGCAACGAGGCCGCGCACCGTTTTGTAGATGAACTGAACCACGCCGAAGATCTGCTTCAGTCCACGCGCAAACACACCGCTGACCTGGAGCAGCAGAAGGCCGCGGCCGTAGAAAACCTCCGCGCCCAGATCAACGCCCTCAACTACGACTGGGACGCGACCGTAAAGAACTAACGATCCTCAATTGTGCACGAAATGAGGGTGCCCCAGGTCTCGCCTCTAAGACCTGGGAACGCTGAGCTGGTTGGATACCTAAAAGCCGGGTGCCCCATCCTTGCGCGTCTCTCAGCGCAAGGGTGGGATAGCTAGAAGCTAATAGATAGAAGCTCGTATCCAATAGCTGGAACTCTATTTCGGCTTGTTACCGCCCTGCTTTTTCCCCAGCTGTCCCTTCGCCTGCGCCTTCTGTTGCCCATCTTCCTTGTGGTGCTTGTTATGGTGCGCAATTGCCTTCGCAATCTCTTCCGGCGTCAGCTTGCTGTGATCATCGTTGTGCAAAACGTCGTTGGCGATTTCCTGGTCAGTTTTGGATTGTTCCATTCGAATTCCTCCTCGCGGCTGCGGGAGGCTTCTTCTCTGATCTGCTTACCCCGGGTCCCCAGGGACGGGTCTTGGTCCGCGGGGTGAAAGGGGCTAAGACGAAGTCCCGCCGATCCGCTTACAGATCGAGTGTTGAATCACCCAATCAAGGCCGCCGTACTCCGGCCGCCCACGCATCAAGGATAGTCCTCTCCGCCGCCCCGACCAACCAGAAGCCCGTAGCCAGGACCTAATAGCCAGTAGCTAGAAGCTAATACCTCCACCTATCGGCTGCACTCCCATCGCAACCTCAATCACACGCGCCGTACGTTCTTCGTCCTCGCCCGAAGAAATCATCAGGTCATACAGATGCGGATTGTTCCATTCCTTGCCGAACCGCAGCTTTAAATAGTGCGCCCGCTGGCCATCCACGTCGCGAATCCGCTGCTCAATATTCGCGCCAGGCTCAAGCCTCGTCCGCAACCTGTGGATCCGCACCCGCAGCGGCGCATACACAAAGACGTGAAACACATCGGGCCTCGCCTGCAGAATGAACTGTGCCCCCCGTCCCACAACGACGCAGTTTCCCGCCTCATACGCCCGCTCAATAATCTGCCGCGTCAGGTCCGCCATCACGTCCGGGTCGAAGCATTTCTCTTCTTGCAGCGCCACACCCGCTGCCAGCGCCGCTCCGCGCATGGCCTGCCGGTTCATTCGTCGCAGCCATCCATCCACGTGCTCATCGAAGCGGCTCACCACGCCCGCATCCACATGCGCGGCGCAGGCGATCTCGTCGATCAACGCACTATCCAACAGCTTCCATCCCAGCCGCTTTGCAATCGACTGCGCAATCCTCCCGCCGCCACTTCCAAACTCCCGCGAAACCGTCAACACCCGATAATCCATTCGGCGCCTCCCAGTACCGCTGACGGCACCTAAGCTACGCCACTCCACAAGCCGCAGCAGTGACGCCCCTCACCAAAAGCCCGTGGCCTGCCCAGCTCACCGCAGCCAAACAAAAACCCGCGCGAAGAGTCGCGCGGGTCGTGTCGGCGATGGCCCCGACAACAAATGACTTTCGCAGGAGCTTGTTTATAAAACTGCCTCGTGTCAGGGCACGACTTTCAGTCGTGCCGATAAGGCCCGCAAAGGTTGAGGGGTTTTAACCCCTGAGCGATTGCGGACCTCCACTCTGCGGTTCATGAATCAAGCTCTAGTAAATGACCTTCAACGCGAACTGGAAGATTCGCGGCTCGAAAGTGCTGGTAATTTGCCCGCCGCCCGTAGGGTTCCCCGTAATGCTGGCCACCGGTACCGAACCGCCCACGCCGGCCGTTGCACTGGTCGTGCCCTGCGATCCGCTGATCGTGCCTGGCAAATACAGGTTGGTGTGGTTGAACAGGTTGTACGCCTCCGTCCGAAACTCGATCTTCATCCGCTCTATCGGCGTGTTGAAGCGCTTGTTCAGGTCAAGGTCAGTCTCGTAAAACGCCGGTGTCCGGCCGGGATTGCGCGGCGCGTTGCCGAAAGGACTAAGCACGTTGCCGGCCGCATCCTTGATCGGCGGAAGTTCGAATGCGGAAAAGTTGATGTAGTTCACGTATCCCGTATTCGCCGCACGCGACGAACGCCCTTGCGTCACCTTTGCGCCCGGTACCAGGTCCGGCCGATACTCGTTCGCGCCGCGATACGTTGCGCTGATCTGCAGCGAAACCTGCTGCGCACTGTTGGGCGAATAGGTGATGTTGAACGGCGTTCCGGCCTGCATGGTATTGATGGCGCTCACCTGCCAGCCGCCGAGCAAGCTATCCACCAGCCCGTTCGGATTCGACAGGAAATGGCGTCCGTGCCCAAACGGCAATTCATACACCAGGCTCGTCACATCCGCGATCGGCAGGTTGTAGTCCGATTGCGCGTAATCTGCCTTGATGTTGTTGCCATCTTGTGGAGAAGGCGTATTGCCCTCCAGTGAAGCCGACGCGTTGTCCAGCGAGTGCTCCCATGTGAACGAATTCAGCAGCGTCAGTCCCGCCACAAAACGCTGTTCATACCTCACCTGCAGCGCGTTGTAGTTGGAATAAAACTCATTCAAAGCTTCTGTAATATCGCTAGGCCAGCCTGTAAACGGCCGCGCGAATCCGAGCGACGGATTCCTCTGGTTTCCGTTCAAAAACCCCTGCAGCTTCAACCCGTGATTGCCGACGTAGGCCAGATCGAGCAGCGTGTTCTTCGCAAGCTGCTGCTGCATGTCGAAAAAGTAATTCTCCACGTAGCTGTCTCGCGTGTCCTTGGGAACCCACGTGATGTTGTCGGTCGCCGGGTTGAACGACGTCACCAGCCCTGACGGAAATCCCTGGTCCGCCGTCACGTAGCAACTTGGCGTCGTTGACCCCGTCGGAATAATCTGCGACGGCAGCGGAGTGCTGCAATGGTTTGTCGTGCTGGGCTTGATCTGCGATACGACCGCAAACTGCGCCTGCGGGGCGTTGATGCCCAGGATGTCGCCCGATCCCGCACGCGTGTAGTGCACAAATCCGGTGCCAAAGCCTCCCCGAACGACAGTCCTTGGAGAGACTCCGTAAGAGAAGCCCACCCGCGGTGACCAATCGGCAAGATCAGGATTAACCAGCGTCTTACCGTACACTCCGCCTGGGTTGACGGGCGTGATTCCGTTCCCCGCCACCGCTCCCGGCGTAATCGTCAGCACCGACTGCGATCCCGGATCAAAATTGGAGATATTGTTCTTCCACTCCGAGTAAGGCGCGCCGTACTCCCAGCGCACGCCCAGGTTCAGCGTCAGGTTCGGCAAAACCTTCCAGTCATCCTGCGCATACGCATTGTCCATCGACTGCCGCAGGTGCACTACAAAGTAATTAGCCAACTGGTAGCTTGTCGTGGTTCCAAACAGAAAGTCGGCCCAGTAGTCATCCGTGACAGGGGCCGTTGGAGCCGCTCCGCCGCTGGCAGTCGTCGCGCACAGTGGCGAAGTGGCCGCATCGCAGAGACTGTAGCCGCTGCCATACGTGAACGACCCGTAGAGCGGGTTGTTATCGTTCACTGCCATCCAGATATGTTCGTACTCATAACCGAATTTGAGTGAGTGGTTGCCGCGCACCCACGTGTAGTTCACCTTCGGGTCGAGCAGCGCCGGGTTCTGCCACTGCGGATTTGTGCTCTGCCGGCCGAATCCCGTAAACCCTGTGATGCCCACCGACGGCAAACCGCCCGCCACAATCCCATTGTTCGGCAATCCCGGAATCGTGAAGTCATTCTGTCCAATCGACAGCGTATACTTGCCGGCCTTCGTCCGGGACAATCCCAGCCGCGCGTCCACGATCCGATTGGGTCCGAGCGTGTGCGTATAACCCAGCGCGATCTGCTGATCGAGCACCCGAATCGTTCCATTTGTCTGGCCATCCAGCGGCAACGGGATCGTCGGGTAGTTCACGCCCGTCTCCTTGCGATCGCTGATGCGCAGGAACCACGAACTCGCCGCATTCTGCTGATAATCCAGGCGAAGATCGCCCTTGTCCGAGTTGTCGGTGAAAGGAATCTGCGCCGAGTAATCGTTCGAATTCAAGCCCGTGGATGCCACCCCGGCTGTCGGCAACTGCTGCGCAAATTTCTGGAAGTAGCCGAGTATCTGCGACGACAGGGGATTGATCGCGCTCTGTGGTATCGCTGTCCCTGCCGGGTAGATTGCCCCGGTAACCGGGTTCCTGACCGGCACGACAAGATTCCCATTCAACTCATTCTGCGTGGGCAGCGTCAGCACATACAACGGCCGCAGCGTCTGCCGGAATCCCTCGTAATCAACGAAGAAGAACAGCTTGTTGCTGACTATCGGCCCTCCGAAATTCATCCCGAACTGATTGCGATTGAACGTCGGCTTCTCAAACGGCGTGGTCGTTCCCGTGTTGCTCACCACGTTGGGCTTGAAGAACCCCGCCGCATTCAGATCCGTATTGCGCAGAAACTCGTAAAGCGTTGCGTGAAAGTTGTTCGTCCCGCTCGCCGACGCAACATTCACCATTGCGCCCGATGACCGTCCATACTCTGCGCTCTCGTTGTTCGTCACCACGTTGAACTGCGCCACCGAATCCGGCGCGATCGCAATGATCTGGTTGTCGAATCCCTGGTTGCTCTCGCCGTACGCGTTGTTGTCCATCCCATCCAGCAGGTAATTGTTGAACATGCTGCGCTGGCCATTCACGTTGTATGCGCCTTCGCGCACCAGGCTGCTGATCGAACTGGTTGTTGCTGCGGTCGGGGCCTGCCGCGATCCGGTTACCAGCGCCAGCAGGTCAGAGAAATTCCTGCTCACCAGCGGCAGCGCCTCGGTCTGGTATCCGGAAATCGTCTGCCCGCGCTCGCTCGTCTCCGTCTCCACCTGCAGCGCCACATCGCTGACTTCGACTGTGGTAGCGTTTGCCTGGCCGACTGAAAGCGTCAAGTCGATGCGCTGCCTCCCGCCCACCGCGATCGCAATGTTCGTTGCCTCCGCCGGCGCAAATCCGGCTGCCTCGGCCTTGATGCTGTAACTCCCAACCCGCAGCGATGGAACCTCGTAATCACCTGAACCGTTGCTCGTAACCCTGCTAGCGATGCCCGTGTTCACATTGGTCACGGTGACGGTGGCATTGCCCACCACTGCGCCTGTTGCGTCATGGATGGTGCCGGTCAGGCTCCCATCCTCGTACTGCGCTCGCGCAGTCGCGCAGAACGCAATTAGAAGGCCAACCACAAAAATGAGATAGGGGAATTTTCTTATCATGCGCCGAGCCTATCGGCCCTGTGTCATGCTTCTGTGAATCAACGATGAACGGAATGTGAATCGGTCCTGGATCCGAGAGAGATAGCCCTTAAAAGCTGCGGGAAAAAACACGTGTCTGGATCATTCTCTGAGATGGCACGACTTTGACTCATGTGTCCGGATCGTTCTCTGGAATGGCGCGACCTTGAACCCATGGACAATGTGTCATTCTGAGCGCACGGGGCCCCAAAACGCTTTCTCGGGGTCCCCCAAAGAGCGATCTTTGCTGCTTTTGGGGCGGAGTTTGGGGGTGGTGAGCGAAGAATCTGCCCTGAGAATTGCGCCGATGGATTCTGTTCGCAAAGTTCCCGTAGGGAACAACGGAAATAGCCCCGGGTGGAGTTCGCGGCGGCGAACGGAACCCGGGGAAAGTGAACAACAAGGACCAAAGTCCCGTAGGGACGTCCGAACCACATTTTCATCGTCTTTGGGTAGCACAACCCGCCATCCATGGCTGCTTTTGCGTTTCTCTCGCCTCAGAGCAGATCTTTCAGCCGTTCCACTCGCCCTCCACAACACCCCAACCCGCTGCCGTAAACTTGTCTTTGCAAGTGCGGAGGTTCGGCATGAAAAAGATCGGCGTCCTGTTCGGCATGGAAAACAGCTTTCCCGGTGCCCTCGTCGAGCACATCAACGCGCGCAATATCGATGGCCTTCACGCCGAGTTCGTCGAAACCGGCGCCGTTCGCCTCGACAAGCCCTCGCCCTACGCCGTCATCGTCGACCGCATCTCCCACGACATCCCGTTCTACCGCGCCTACCTCAAACACGCCGCGCTCAACGGCACCGTCATCATCAACAACCCCTTCTGGTGGTCGGCCGACGACAAGTTCTTCAACTACACCCTCGCCGCCAAGCTCGGTGTCGCCGTCCCGCCCACCGTCATCCTGCCCCACAAAAAGCACCCCGAGGGAACCACCGAGCGTTCCATGCGCAACCTCGAGTATCCGCTCAACTGGGATGCCGTCTTTGCCTACGTCGGTGAGCATGGATTCATGAAACCCGTCGACGGCGGCGGCTGGCGCGATGTCTACCATATCCACAACCGCCCCGAGTTCTTCGCTGCCTACGATCAGTCGCGCGACCTCTGCATGCTCTACCAGAAGGCCGTCGAGTTCAATGAGTACTTCCGCTGTTACGTCGTCGGCCAGAGCAAGGTCCACATCATGCCTTACGACCCGCGCAAGCCCCACCACGAGCGCTACATCCAGAACCCGCCCGCATACGATCCAAAACTCCTCGCCCGCGTCGAAAACGATGCGCTCACCCTTTGCCGCGCCCTTGGCTACGATCTCAACACCGTCGAGTTTGCTGTCGAAAATGGCATCCCCTATGCGATCGACTTCATGAATCCGGCCCCCGACGCCGATCTCCACTCCGTCGGCCAGGCCAACTTCGACTGGATCATCCGCGAGGTGGCCGATCTGGCCATCTCCAAAGCCAAAGACGCACCAAAGGTGCCCAGCGAACTCCGCTGGTCCACCTTCCTCGGTTCCACTCCCGCCGCCCCGGCAACGAAAACCGCGACCAGGAAACCTCCTGCAAAGAAGACCCCAGCGAAAAAATCCGCCAGGCCCGCGGCCACCGAACCCGCAAGCTAAAGCAGGCAAGCGGCGGAGCAGCCAGAAACTCGCGCAATTACGCATGTCCGAAACTAAGCGCCGAAGGCCAGCGCTCACGGACTCCCTCGCCCATGGGTATGCAAAGCCAACCTCACGGAGGACCGTCCGCCGTGTAGACGAGATTCCCTAACTTCTGACTTCCATTCCTCATTCAATGGCTCCAATCGCTTTCTAGGCCGGACTTCCCCCGTTATTGCCACCTGAGTCAGGCGCAGATGGTTTGCATGGTTGTCGAACATTCTCCGGTCCCGGAGACATCCTTCGGACCACTGGATCCGGCGCGAAGCCTCCTGAAGCCGAAAGCCGCTGCGAGTAAGAAATAAGCTCTCGCAAGCATGACTGCCTGAATGCGCTACCATTCTCTTCGTAAGAACCGAGATCGATCTCGATTTCCCGATCCCCGAAAAAGCGACTTTCGCCAAATGGATGTCGTCCGAACGTGCCGATTGAGGGATGCCGATGAGATTCCAGCGTTCAAGCGAGGGGCGTCGCGTCGTCCAATACGTTCCTTCTTTCTGGCTCCGATTGTTCGGTCTGGCAGCTGGGTTAGCGATTACATTGCTGGTCTTCTCTTCGATTGGCTGCCGGAAACCCTCCGCTCCGGTGACCTTGACATTTCTCGATCCTGAGGGCTTCCTCGACCTGGGAGAACGGCGCAGGATATCGGATGCGGCCTTGCAGGAGTTCACCAGGGAAACGGGAATTCTGGTCAACCACCTTCCGGGTCCTGAAGACAACGGTGAGGATTTCCGTCTTGCCCGTGACTTGCTCCAAAAGGGAGCTTCCACTCCCGATGTATATGGGGTAGATACAATCTGGTCTGGTGCTCTAAGCGAATATCTCGTTGACCTCAAACCATTCTTTGCTTCCGAATTGCCTTCGATGGATCCGGACTTGATTGCGAGCTACATCGTTCATGGCAAGCTGGCCGCAATGCCGTACCACCCAAACGTGGGGGTTCTGTATTACAGGACCGACCTGCTTCTGAAATATGGGTACAGCGCTCCGCCAAGGACCTGGGATGAACTGGAGCAAATGGCCGTCCGCATTCAGAACGGCGAGCGCGCTCGTGGGCAGAAGGACTTCTGGGGATTCGTCTGGCCCGGTAACGTCAGCGAATCCGTGTCATCGGACACTACGGAGCTGGATGCCGGAGAGGGCGGGGGTACAACCATCGATGCAGACGGAAAGATCAGCGTAAACAATCCAAATGTCATCCGCGCCTGGGAGCGCGCCGCGCGCTGGGTGGGTTGGATCTCATCTCCCGATGTGCTTTCTTACTCGGACTGGGACGCAAGCAATGCGTTCTGGATTTCAGGAAAGGCCGCATTCACTCGCGGTTGGTCGGACTATTTCGAGCGGCATCCGCCAGGCGAACCATTTCGCCAACACGCCGGAGTAACCAGTGTGCCAGCTGGAAAGGGTGCGCGTGTATCCCTGCTGGGAGGTTACGCTTTGGCCGTCTCCCGCTCTTCTGCTCACCTTCCTGAAGCAATCAAGCTCATTGCGTTTCTCTCGCGCAGAGAAACGCAGCTTCGGGCTAGCTCGGGTGCGGAACCGCCCATTCAGCTTGAATTCCATGAACTTCCTCGGATGTTGGTGAAGATGTATCCATGGGCGGCCAAGCCCGGTGAACAGCCTGGAGGAACTTTGGTTTCGCGCCCGTCCGCCGTCGCAGGAGCGAAGTACGACGAAGTTTCCCAGGCATACGTGAAGGCAGTGCGTTCTGTGTTGACTCGCCAGTCCGCAGCACCGGAGGCGGCGGCCGGCTTGGAAAAAGAACTTGTGCGCATTACCGGATTTGAAACGACACACAGGTAGAAGAGCAGGTTGAAGCAGGGGGGCGGATTGCGGCTGAACATCGGTCCACGATTGATACTGTGCTTCGTATTCATCGTTCTGTCCATGTTAGGCGGCGATGCTGTCTCGCTTTGGCAATTCCACATTGTCCGCTTGCAGACAAAGCGCCTGGACGGATTGGATCAGGAACTGGTGGCAGTGTTACGGCTGCATGCCAGTCTGCTGACATTTCACGACCGGCTCGAGGCGATTGCAGATTACGAAGACGTCACGCGCCTGGCTGCGGAAGCCGGTTCCCTGAATCGTGCAGTACTTGAGGACACGCAGCGCGCCAAGAGCGTCTTGAGCGGACTGCCCTCCGGGGTCCAGCCAGATCCCACCATCATGCCTACCCTCGAAGTCATCCAGAGATCCTTCCAGTCGCAGCTTGAGGCGATCATGGATCTGGCCACCCGAAGCGACTGGAGCGCGGTGCGCCTGCGCCTGGCAAGTCAGGTGCACCCGCTCGAGTTCCTGTCGTCGGCGCTGGTAGAGAAAGTCGACCGTGAACTGGGCGAAGAGCAGGCACAAGCCGACCTGAATTTCCGGCGTGTTCAGCAATGGGTGTTCGTGGTTGTGCCCATGACGGTCGTCTTCACATTGGTGATCGGCGCCACGCTGGGATTGGCGATTACTCGCAGCATCACTCAGCCGCTGGCGCGATTGGTGGAAGGCTCTCGCAAGCTGGCCGAGGGGGAGTTTCATTCGCAGGTTGCGATCCAGGGTGAGGACGAGCTCGCTCGTCTCGGCCACGTCTTCAACGAAACCGCGGACAAGCTGCGCTCTCTCTATGAAGAGATCCGGCGCAGCGAGGCGTTTCTCGCAGAAGGCCAGCGTCTCAGTCGAACCGGAACCTTCTCCTGGCGCACGGAAACTGACGAGATTACATGGTCAGAGGAGCTTTACCGGATTTACGAGCTTCAACCGGGAACACCTGCAACACTCGAATTGTCTCTTAGCAGGATCCATCCGGACGACCTCACGCCATTCACCAGCATGGCTGCGCGAGCTCGAGAGACCGCCGCCGACTTTGAGTGTGAGCTCAGATTGGTCATGCACGATGATTCCATCAAGCACCTGCACGTAATCGCTCACGTCGCAAGGGATCATCGGGGCCGCCTGGAGTATATTGGTGCGGCACAGGATATAACCCAGCGTCGTCTCGCAGATGAAGCTCTTGCCAAAGCCCGGTCGGAGCTCGCTTCTGTAGCACGCGCCTCGACCCTCGGCGTGCTGACGGCATCCATCGCGCACGAGGTTAACCAGCCTCTTTCCGGCGTCATCACCAATGCGGGCACCTGTTTGCGGATGCTCTCGGCCGATCCACCAAATATTGACGGCGCCCGCGAAACCACGCAGCGCACAATTCGTGATGGCAACCGGGCATCGGATGTAATCACGCGGCTCCGCACGCTCTATAGCAAGAAAGAGCTCTCCCCGGAATCGATGGACCTCAATGACGCGACACGAGAAGTGACTTCATTGACGTTGAGTGAGCTGCAGAGAAATCGCGTGATACTCCGGCAGGAACTTGCCGACAATCTTCCTCTTATTACGGGCGATCGTATCCAGCTCCAACAGGTCATCCTTAACCTGTTGCGCAATGCATGCGACGCAATGAGCGCTGTTGATGACCGCCCACGAGAGTTGTTCGTTACGACGGAGCTCGGTGATGGAGATGGAGTACGGCTTAGCGTCAAAGACGCAGGAGTGGGCTTTAAGCCCGAGACTGCGGCCAGGCTCTTCCAGGCTTTCTACACAACCAAAAACGACGGAATGGGCATCGGGCTTTCGATAAGCCGCTCCATCATCGAGGCGCATCGGGGGCGTCTCTGGGCAACAGTCAATAACGGCCCTGGGGTAACATTTTCGTTCTCCATTCCTTCCAGATCCGTCAGCGACACGATTCCAGATCAACGCCCCGATGCGATTCCTGAACGGCGTGCGTGACGTATCTGCGGATAATCGGGCCGCACAACAGGACGACGTGCCTCCCAACTCTCGATAACTCTGCACAGCAAGATTCACGCTGTGAAGATGTTTGCCTTTTACTCCGCCGTTGCCATCACACCTCGTGCCCTCGCGTAGCCTTTGGCTGGAATGCATGGCGCAGAAGCTCCAAAAACGCGACGGGAGAATACTGTCTGCGAGTTGAGGGCGGAAAGGAATACACCGTCACCCGCACATACAAGAAAAATCTCAATTCCCCCGCGGATTTCTGGATCGGGACGGGCGCGTTCTCCCCCGATTAACTGGACTTCCAGCGGAGCGTCAACACGACTGAATTAATCCCAAGCACGCAGCTTTCCAATGCATCATGGATATATACTTTGGACGCTAGGCTTTCTTTGCCCGTCGATTAATGTCACTCACAAATTGAGGGCCCCCCAGGAAGACATTGACGAACCCGATTCTTTGAGGATTTCCTTCCAAAGGAAACGTCTGTACGCCGGCCCGTCGCGCAAAGACTGGCATTGATACGGTCCGCGAGAGCCGAGAACATTCCCGACAAAACCTGTGATTTCAGATCCTGATCCCTGTCTCCGTCGAGGAGAAGAGATTGGTCGTTTTCAGCAAAACAACGCGTTATATTTGAACCCCTATTTGCAAACTGGAGGAATGATGAGCACTGCAGCAATCACCGCACCCGTCCAGCACGAACCGGAACTCCCCGGCCAAACCGTCGTTATAATCGGCGGCAGCGCAGGCATGGGGCTCGAAACGACCCGCCGAGCCCGTGCTGAGGGAGCCAGCGTGATCCTCACTGGCCGGAATGCCGAGCGTCTCCAACTCGTCGCCAGCGAGGTCCAGGCGCTGAGCACAGCGGCCTTCGACGCCACCGATCCTGTTGCACTCGAGCGATTCTTCGCCGACCTGCCGGCGACTGTCGACCACGTGATGTTGACAGCCGGCCGCCCGCATTACGGGCGCCTTCTCGACATGGATTACGAGCAAACGCGCCACGCCCTCGATGCGATCTTGTTGAGGCTCCAGGTTGCCCGCAACGCCGCCCACAAAATAAGACCGGGGGGCACGCTGCTGTTCATAGGCGGCACCGGCGGCCGCCGCCCAAACATCGGGATGGGGCTTGTGCCGACAGTCACCGCTGCGCTCCCCGCTCTCACCGCCAGCCTCGCCCTCGAACTCGCGCCGGTCCGAGTCAATCTCATCGCCGCCGGCTTCGTCGATACACCGCTGTCGGCATCGCTCCTCGGCGATGAGCTCGACAACCGACGCAATCAGCTTCGCGCCATGCTCCCCATCCGGCGCGTCGTAACAGCTGCCGACGTCGCCGCGCTCGCTGTTCACATCATGAGCAACACGGCTCTCACAGGCGCGACCTACGACATCGACGGTGGGCAGCAGCTCGTTGCTGGTTAGCTGACGAGTGCTTCATCCCGCCCCGTTCAACCCAGGAACGATCCGCACAGCGTTTGCAAATTCCAACATCACGGAGGAGGAGGAAATCCATGACCGCAACGATCGCTGCACAAGATAGCAGTACGCAGTTCAAAACCGACCGCACCTATCCGGGCCTGTGGACGATCACCTTCGACAACCCGCCGATCAACTTGTTTGTCCCCGCAACAGTCGTCGAGTTGGGAGCGCTAATGAGCGAGCTCGAGGCGGATCCGTCCGTGAAGGTGATAGTGTTCCAGTCTGCGAATCCCGATTTTTTCGTCGCCCATCTCGATGTCGCCAAGGCAGCTGAACGGCCGGAGACGCTGGGTCTTTGGCGTGAGTTTGTGCTGCGCCTCTCGTCTACGGCAGTCGTGAGTATCGCGAAGATTCGCGGCCGCACCCGCGGCATCGGCAACGAGTTCGTCCTGGCCTGCGACATGCGCTTCGCCAGCCGGCAAAACACCCTGTTCGGCCAACCCGAGATCGGCGTCGGACTCGTCCCGGGTGGCGGCGCTCTGGAGTGGCTCCCGCGCCTGGTCGGCCGCTCGCGGGCACTTGAGATCGTGCTCGGCGGCGACGACTTCGACGCTGACATTGCCGAGCGATACGGCTGGGTAAACCGCACGCTGGATGATGACGACCTCGACTCGTTCGTCGATACTCTCGTCCGGCGTCTGGCCTCGTTCGACCGCGAAACGCTGGCCGCTGCGAAGGCCCAGGTCAATCGGTTCGGGACGCCGACGGCTACCGAACTTCAGTCGAGCAACGACCTGTTCTTTCCCCTGCTCGCCTTGCCTAGTGCGCAGGCGCGTCGTGCGAAGGTTCGTAATATCGGTTACGGCATTCGGCGCGATTTCGAGTTGAACTTCGGCCGCTATCTCCCCTCGTTCGGGCTTACGGACGATGATTTGAGGGATACACAGTCCGGCTGATCATTGCACTGGCTTTCCTAACTCAGCAACGATCCTGTTCACGTTCCTCTGGAGTCGCCTCTCCCACAGTCGCAACATCCGATTGCGGGCAATCGCCCAGTCGACCCTGAAACATATGCGATCTCAAGGGGATCAGTGTTCCATCGGCGCGGGCTTTCGCACGAGAGCCGAATTACTAGTCTTAGTTTCCAAAAGAGCGATCAGTCCATTGAGAGGTTCACAATGGGGTTCATTCTCTGGTTCAGGCGCATCCTGTTCGCGTTCTTCTTGCTGGCGACAATTGCAGTCACCGCACAACACGCGTCAACCACTGGAACCTGGCCCACAAAGGGCTGGCCGATCGGATCACCCGCGACTGTTGGGCTCGACGAGGAAGCCTTGAAGAGTTTCGACAACGACATCGCAGCCGGCAAGTACACCATGACCGACAGCTTCCGCGTCTTCCGTTGCGGCACTGAAGTCTTCGCACGCCAATACAAGCACAACTACGGTCAAATCTATGCTAAAGAAGCGAAGACAAAAGGACCGCTCAATGCGCGCATGATCGGGCGCTATAACTATTTCGATACCGAGTGGCACCCCTTTTACCACGGTACGGATCTGCACACCATGCAGTCCGTCACCAAGACTGTCACATCCATTGTCTTTGGCGTCGCCATCACTCGCGGTGATTTCAAGGCCAGCCTGGATACCCCGGTGCTCAAGTATTTCGACGTAGCGAAGGTTAAGAGTGTCGATGACAGGAAACGCCACCTGACGATCGAAAACCTTCTGACCATGACCTCAGGCATGAATTCGGAAGAGTTGTTCTATCCTCCCGACGCCGATAACCCCGAGAACGATTTCGTTCACCTGGAGGCCCGAGACGACTGGGTGCAATACGCGATCGATGAGCCGATTGTGGAGGAGCCGGGAAAGAATTTCGTGTACAGCAGTGCGGACGCCGAGTTGCTGGCTTACGTTTTTCAAAAGGAAACAGGACAGGACATTGACGCCTACGCGGAGACATATCTGTTTGCCCCACTCGGCATGAAGCACTATTGGAAGCGCGACTACGCAGGCACGGTCGATACCGAGGGCGGCCTGTATCTCAGAGACGAGGACCTGGCTAAGATTGGCCTCCTCTATTTGAACAAGGGATCGTGGGAAGGCAAACAGATCGTGTCGGAGGATTGGGTGAAGCAATCGGTCGCGCCACACGTTCCCATGCCATTCACCGTGGATGGGGGAAGGTTGTATTACGGGTTCACCTGGTGGCTGTTTCCGGTAAATGGGGAATACAGTTGGATAGCTACCGGATTGGGCGGCCAGAACCTGGTGGTCTTTCCACAGCAAACACTGATAGCAGTGTTCACTGGTTGGGACATTCAGAATGAAGGCGACCTGACGTTGCTGGTGCCCCGTGTGTTCTCGGCGGTGAAACCCTTCACCTGTGGCGAAACAGACAAATAAGGTTTCCTGGGCCGGCGCCGGCAGAACTAATGAAGGCGACTGCAAACCCTACGGCCAAGAATGAGAGATTTGAATTCGAAGCGGGAGTATCACCGGCCGCACGTACTTAACCGAGTGGAAACGGAAGGGTCGACGACGACTCGCCCATTTTCCCAATTTCTCTGTCGACAAAGGTCTGGGCGAGTGACTATACGGGAGGGTGAGATTTCTTCTGCAAAGCGTCGGCTGTGCTGTAAGTTTGTCCGCCTGTCGATTCGGTTCGGCACTCCGGCTCACCCGAAACTTCCCCATTGTCCACAATACAACCGGAGTGTTCCGAGGGCCAGACTATCGGACTAGCCATGGTGGCGTTTATCTCGCCCGATTTGCTTCTCCAGCGCCCAGATCACCCAGAACAAGAACGCCAGAGCCAGGACGAACGGAATGAGTAGTAAAGTGAGATCGGAATCGACCATGACCGTGCCCCCCAACGCCGCATCCAAGAGGCTGTCACGCGCCTCGCAATTACTTCCCTATTCAGGTCTGCTAATTCTCGATCACTGGATTTAGGCCCTCCAGCTTCGACCGAGAATTACTCCCAAATCTCATGCCGACGGGATGCCGGGCGTTTTTGACGGAGTGATTCCTTAACAAAGTTGAGGATCGCAACAAGCGGAAATGAAACGCTTGCCCCGATGATCGCTGAAAGGATAATTGGGTCGCTCGTCATCAGACTCCCTCCATCATCTATTCAGAGTCTAGGACCGAAAGTCTAAGGGGGGACTAAAGGTCGTCTAAGGCTTTCGTAAGGCTACTTTCCAGCATTTGCTGAACGGCTCGCGCGCAATTCAGATTGCTCCAACACTGCGGAGGGCCTCAATGTGCTGTATCGATTGATTCAGCGCGTGGCGAAGAAATCCCGGCTCAGGCCAAGCTTCGTAGCCGCTTTGTCCAGTTCCGTCTGAGTAAAGAAGAACTGATGTTTGGGATTCGAGTTTGGGTAGAACCGGATGACGATCTCTGGTTTTTCGACCGAATCGCTTATGCCGTCGTGAAACGGATATCCAAGATCCTGCAACAGGTGAAGCGAGCCTTCGTCGCCCGTCGGATTGCCTGTGTCTCCGACGATAGCGAACACGCTCTTGCGCGTTCGCTTCGAATAAACAGAGACGAAGTCGCCCACCCTCGCACCTCGCCGCCTGGCCGCGTCACCTCGAACGACATAATTGATATTGCGGGCGTCAACGTAGCGCCGTGGGTCCCTCTCATTTTGATTTCCAATATCGGCAAATGCGGTCTGAGAAATGTAATAGCCGGGGAAGGGATCATTTCGGCCCTGCCGAATTGGGCGATTATGTTCGTCTGTCAGATAACCGACGATTTCCTTGTCAGCACGGTTGAGGTAATGCGCATCCAGGAGGACGTCGAGTGCCTGCTTGCCCGGCGGACCGTAGGCGTTAGGAGCCCCATCTACATCGACATCCATGCGGCGCGTCAGTATTTCGAAAGATGAACGCTGTTTTCCGTTCTGTGCATGCGAGGCGACTGTCACGCTTAAAGCAAACGCCCAGCCAATGGTGAGGAAGGGACGCACGTATCGCCAATTCCGCAACTCAGATATCTCCCGATGCCGAATTACTGAACCGGCACGTCGAACCTGGCACTCGTGCTTGAATCCGACTCGTCGTTCATCACCATAATCTCATTTCGCGCGTATCGCGCCTGTACCGCTGTCCAGGCGAAAATGGCCAGGAATTTTCTGCCGCTTCATCCCGCGAAGCTGAACGGAGCTGGTCTTCGCTGGCGAGTGGAAACATCGGACCTCGACACAGAGCCCCTCCACACCGGCACGATCCGGGTCAGATGCGCACGGTGACCGCCCCACCTTGGTCAGCGCCAATTCTGCCGATTCCTTGCTACACTGCCAGCCATGCAGATAGTGGCCCGCGCAATTGCCTGGTTGTTCGTCGGAGTCATCTTCGCGGCTCCCATCCTTCTCCTGGCTATCGCGCTCACATCGGCCTTCCGTCAAGCCGTCTTCCTCCGCGACGCCCTTCGCACTGACGGCACCATCATCAACCTGCGGTGTCCGGAGCAGTCGACACGCCACGGGTACCAGTGCCTGCCCATCTTCCGTTTCATAGCCGCGGACGGTCAAACCTACATGGTCGAATCCGCTACGGGCGGCAAGTTCTCAGACTTTCGAATTGGACGGCCAGTCCACGTCCTCTACCTCAGGGACCATCCCCAGATGGCGCGCATAGACAGCTTCAGGCAACTCTGGGTCCCCACGCTGATCTTTGGCATTCTGGGCGGCCTTATCGCGATATTTCCCGCGCTGATTCTGAGAGCCCGATTGAATCAGCGGCGCGCAGCCGGGTACTGACGTGAAGACTGCTTGACGTGGCATGATCAGACAAACAGGAAGATGAATATGCTGGATCACGTATTCCTGACGGTAAGCAACGTTGAACGCTCGCTATCGTTCTACAGCGGAGCTCTGAAACCCCTCGGTATTACTCGGCTTTTCGACTATGACGGTCGGAACGGACCGCCGGGTCACCCCGACTTGAAAGGTTTCGGAGCAAACGGGCGCATCTTTTTCTGGCTTCGGGATGGGGTCGCAGACAGCGGCGCCGTTCACTTGGGCTTTGTTGCCAATGACCGCGGTCAGGTAGATGCCGCATACGCTGCCGCGATAGCTGCCGGTGGAGTAGGCAACGGACCACCAGGCATCCGCCAGTACTACGACCCGCGCTATTACGCAGCTAACGTTTTTGATCCGGATGGCTACAGTCTCGAGTTCGTTTACAAGAGTTGGCAGCACTGATCCAACGGTTTTGGTCCGAGGCAGAAAATACGCAACCAAACAGTTGCATTTTGTGACTCCCTGCTTCTCCCTGATCCCTACTCCTGACTTCACGCCACTTTCCGAAACGTCAGGTTGTACCGGTACGGTCCCGTCAGCGGATGATGTCCCGGCTTCAGCGGCTGCACGCCATGGAACCGCATCCGCGAAGGCCCGCCCCACACGATCACGTCGCCATGTTCCAGCAAAATGCGCTTCGTCCTGTCCGTGCGTTCAAACCCGCCCAGCAGGAAAATGCACTCGAGCCCGAACGACAGCGACACAATCGGCTGGTACAGATCAAACTCATGCCGGTCCTGGTGAATTCCGAGCTTCGTTCCCGCCTGGTAGCGATTGACATGGCAAGAGTCCGGCCGGAACTGCGGAAACCCCGAACGAACCGCGCATCGAATCGCAAAATCCACCAGCACGCGCGGCATCGGGGGCCAAATCTTCCGGCTGTTCGGATTCTGCGGGTCCCACCTGCGACGAAATGCTTCCGACGTTCCGCAGTCCGACACCATCACCTGCATCGGCAGCCCACTGGGAGTCGTCGCATGCCGCAGCGGCGCCGCCGCCAGAATGCCCTCCACGGCAGCGAAAAACTCGGAATCCTGCTCCAGTGCCAGCCCCCGCATCAGGACTGCGCCAGGGTAGATCTCCTCATGCGTCGGCTCCGCCGCAAGTTGGGAAAAGAGATTCATAGCCCGAATCTCATCTTACTTCAAGAAGCGAACAAAAAGCGAAGAATATTTGCGGAATCGACTGACCTATGTCCCTATGTCCCCAAGTCCCCAAGTCCCGTAGTCCCCATCTCCCGGATCCGCTCCCTCACCTCTTCATCCGAAGTCGCTCCAAACTCCCGATAAAACAAGCTCACCGCATCCAGCGGCTCCGGCATCACGGCACACACCACGATATCCACCTCGTGTGCCAGCTCCTCGCAGGTGCTGGTCGCGCCAACCGGCACAGCCACGATCACCCGCCGTGCCTGTCCCTTCACTGCACGGATCGCAGCCCGCATGCTCGCGCCCGTAGCCAGACCGTCATCCACCAGGATCACCGTCCGCGCCGCAATCTCCGCCGGCCGATGCCCCTCGCGATAAAGCTTTTCCCGGCGATCCATCTCCTCGATCTCGCGCCCAATCACGTGCTCCAGCATCTTCTCTGAAACGCGATACCTGTGCAGCACATCTTCATTCAGCACAACAGCCCCGCCACTTGCTATCGCGCCCATCGCCAGCTCTTCCTGCCCCGGTACGCCCAGCTTTCGCACCACCAGGATGTCCAGCGGCAACCCGCAAGCCTTCGCGACCTCGTACGCGACCGGTACGCCGCCGCGCACCAGCCCCAGCACCACGCCGTCCGCAATATCAGGCAGCGCTGCCACCAGTTCGCCCAGAATCCGCCCTGCCTCCCGCCGATCCTGAAACACCATTTCACTCACGCGCAGGATTCTATCCCTTATCGCCCGCCGCCGCATCGAAGCGCCCCCGATTACCGGCCGGTGCAACTGATGGCTGAAAACTGATAACTGAGAACTGTCGTCTACAATTGCCCCACAAGCAGTCCAGAGGTCATCCCATGCGGCCATCCTTCTCCCTTGGCATCGAAGAGGAATATCAGACCATCGACCCGGTTACGCGCGACCTGCGCTCCCACATCCAGACCGAGATGCTTGCACAGGGCAAACTGCGCCTGCAGGAGCGCGTCAAGGCCGAAATGCACACCTCAGTCGTTGAGGTTGGCACCTGCATCTGCCGCAACATCGACGAGGCTCGCAACGACATCTACGAACTACGCCGCGAGATGATCAAGCTTGCCCGCGAACACAAGCTGGAACTTGTCGCCGGCGCCACCCATCCCTTCGCCGACTGGCGCACCCAGGAGATTTACCCCGACCCCCGTTATCACCAGGTCGTCAAGGATCTCCAGCTTGTCGCCCGCGCCAACCTCATCTTCGGCCTGCACGTGCACGTCGGCATCGAAGACCGCGAAGCCGCTATCCGCATCATGAACGCGATGCGCTACTTCCTGCCCCACATCATGGCACTGGCCACCAACTCGCCCTTCTGGCTCGGCCTCAACACCGGCTACAAGGGCTACCGGGCAAAGGTATTTGAAAACTTCCCCCGCACCGGCATCCCTGACGCCTTCTCCAGCTACTCCGAATTCGAGAACTACGTCAGCCTGCTCGTCCGCACCAACTGCATCGACAACGCCAAGAAAATCTGGTGGGACATTCGCCCGCATCCGTTCTTCGACACCGTCGAAGTCCGCGCCTGCGACATCCCCTTGCGCGCCGAAGAAACCGTCGCCATTGCCGCGCTCATCCAAGCCACTGCCGCGTATCTGTACAAGCTGCACGAAGCCAACCAGGACTTCCGCCAGTACGCGCGCCCGCTGCTGATGGAAAACAAGTTTCGTGCCGTCCGCTACGGCCTCGACGGAATGCTCATCGATTTTGGCAAGCAGCAGGAGGTCCCCGAGCGCGACCTCATCGAGGAGTATCTCGCCCTCATCGATCCCGTCGTCGACGAACTCGGCAGCAGGGAAGCGATCGACGGCATCCGCACGATCATGAAAACCGGCACCGGCGCCGACCGCCAGCTCAAAGTCTTCGAAGAATCCAACGGCGACCTGAAAGCCGTGGTCGACTACATGGCCCAGGAAACCTGCGCCGGACTCTAACCCGCAACCGCCCGGTTGCATTGCCTTCGTTTCCCACCCAACGCCGGGTGCCCCATCCTTGGCGCGTTTTGTTTTTTGCGCCAAGGGTGGGAAACCTCCAACCTCAACGGCTGGTCTACGCGCCCCATCCATGCGGGTTTCGCAGCACATGGGTGGGACAGCACACGCTACTTCACAACCTCCGCCACCACCGAAACCTCCATGTGCTTCGCGTGTCCCGGCATATCCACCGACCCCAGCACCATCGGTTTTCCCCCTGTCACCGTGGTCTCGCTCTCCAGCACTGATTGATGAAGCAACGGATCCTGTATCCCCACGTTCGACTTCTCGTCGGCCACGCTCGTCTCCTCAACCTTCGTTCGCAGCCGCGTCCCGTCACCGTTTCCCTCGATTGACGCTTCGAGATTCATCCCCACGTCCTGGTACTGCACCTGCGTATTCTGCTCCGAGCCGGTTCCATAACTCCCCGTCACAATTGGCACGCGCGAGCCCTGTTTCACGATTGCAATCTGGCTCAGCGCTGGTGATGAAGTACGGCCTTCGTCCTCTTCTCGACAATGAAAAAGTCATCAACGACCCCGCTAAGGCTGCCGAGTCTTGGTTTACCTCTGCGAACTATGAGATGGAGCTCAAACCCGGCGTTACCCAGACCATCGACGGCCGCCCCTGCATCGCCCTGGCCATCAAGCCTCGTCGCAAGGCGACCAACATGGTCGAAGGCACGCTCTGGATCGATGCCCGCGACCACACTCAGGTCGAAGTCGAAGGCATCGCCTCTAAAAGTCCATCAATCTTCGCCGGAACCACGCACATGTTGCGCCACTACGCCAACATGCAGGGCTACGCCATGGCCATCCACGCCCGCGCCGAATCCAGCAGCATGCTCTTCGGCCGCACCGTCATCACCATCGATTACTCGGACTACCACTTCCAGCTCCGTCCGAAATCGTAAGCCGATTGCTGTCTTGCGAGACCGCTTATGCAGCCCTGCCGCGGTGGTCATCTTTCCGAAAAGCAGCCGCATTTTCGGTGATCCACCGGTCGAGACCGATCGCCTTGCGCTCGAGAATCCGTTCCACCTCATCCGTCACCTTGCTCAGTCGTCCCTCCCGGATCGCACGCCACAATTGCAGGTGCGCCTCGATCTCTTCTGCCGATGCGCCCGTAGCCTGAAAGCGGATCCGGGCCTCTTCGTCGGAGATTGCCTCAAAGGAAAGGTCTCTCTCGATTGCGGCGCCAATTCTTGCCGCTACGTCGCCAAAGCTCAACGCCTCCGGCCCGGTCAGCTCCAGCACCTCATTCTCGAACTCGCCTGTTGACAGCACTCGCGTGGCCACTGCCGCAATATCGTCCAAGTGAATAAAGGCTCGCTTTCCGTTACCCGCGGAAGTGCGAACAACCCCCTCCGACTTGATGGACTCTGCCCAGGCCAGCAGATTTGTCATGAATCCCGATGGTCGCAAGAAAGTCCAGGGAATCCCGCTCTCACGAATAGCGTCCTCGCCGAACTCGTGCCACGCGCCGATTGCCAGCTTCTGCTCCACATCCAGCGACGATAGCTTTACCACCCGGCGCACGCCGGCATCCTTCGCCGCGCCGGCGGCTATCCGGTCCAGCATCGGGATCTGCGGACCTGAAGTCACCAGAAACAACGCCTCCATCCCGTCCAGCGCCCTCCGCAGCGACCGGCCGTCAGCCAGATCGCCCACACAAATCGTTACGCTTTCTCCAAATCGCATCCGTGCCTTCGCTTCGTCCCGTACAAACGCGCTCGGCCTCTGCCCCTGCGCGATCAACTGGTTCACCACCCGCGATCCAACATCGCCCGTTGCACCCGTAATCAGGCTCTTCATTCCTGACCTCCGTTTCATATAAATGTGAGTAAAACTCACAAACATAAAATGATGCTAATGTAGTTCGAGCCGGATGAACACTCGCTTTGCGGAGCTGGATTAAAGACATCAAGGTTCATAGACTTGCAAAAATAAATATAGAAAAGCTCACATTCATGTAAAAATGGTGCTGATGAGTGCCCGCACTTCTGAGACATCGATTCGCCGCGCGCCGCGTCAGCTTCGCGCGCGCCAGACCGTCGACGCAATCCTCGAAGCCGTGATCCGGATTCTGAAACGGGAAGGAGCTGACGCTGTTACCACCAACCGCTTAGCCGAGGTTGCCGGAGTCAGCATCGGTTCTGTCTATCAGTACTTTCCAGACAAGCAGGCCATCTTCGCCGCACTTCACCAACGCCACATTGAGCAGATCGATCGCATCATCGAAGCCACCCTCATCGAGAACGCCGCGGCGCCTCTCGACCGTCTTATGAGTGCCATGGTTGACGCCATGGTTGACGCCCATTCCGCCGACCCGGAGCTCCACGATCTTCTCCTGTCGCGGGTTGGGCACCGTGCCGGCGGTACCCAGGATTTCGCCGAACGCGTTCACGGAACATTTCTGCTCGCTCTCTCGGCCCGCTCACGTGAACTGAAGCGGGGACGCGATCTCGACAAACTCGCTTTTGTCGTCACGCACATGGTTGAATCGCTGTGCCACGGCGCCGTTCGCCGGCCTCCACTGCACGCTTCGCTCAAAGAGATCAAAGCGGAGATTGTTCGTGCGGTGATGGCGTACCTGCGCGCGTAGTGTCACGTAGCGTAGGGATAGGCATTCCACTTTGCGATCACCTGCTCCACATCCTCTCGCGTGACCACCGGCGCCGAATTCTCAACCCCATGCTTCTCCCTCAGTGCGGCGAGATTCACGCGCTCTTTTCGTTCCTCATCTGAATAGAATCTTGCTTTCTCAAACTCATAATTCTCAATGGCTCTTGCCAGCCGCTCTGCAACAAAGGCAATCTTCTTCTGGCACTCGATAATCTCGTCCGGAGTACCGGCGTTCACCTTTGCCATTGCCCCAGCCGCATCCAGCAACTCCAGCGCCTTCCCCGGCAGCGTTTTCTCCGGTAAATAGGCATCCGCCCTCTGCACCGCGCACTCCAGCGCATCGTCCGCGAATGTCACTTCATGAAATCCCTCCAACCGTTCCTTGCGCGCCCCCAGTGCGGCCCGCACCCCTTCCGCATCCAGCGGCTTCACGTGCAATGGCAAAAACAGCCTGTCGAGCCCCGGATTCGCCGCGCAAGCCTCCTTGTAATCCTCCGGTGTAGCCGCGCCAATGTACCTGACTCCGGTTTCCAGCAGCCCAAGCTTCAGCAGGGCGGCAAATTCCTGCCCCGATGCCTTTACCGCAGTGCCCATCTTTCCGTGCAGCCCATCGATGAACAGGATCAGGCTCGCCGAACTTGCCCCCGCGCCCGGCACATTGACCAGGTTTTCGAGTTTCTCCCTGTTGGGTACCCAACCCGCAAGCACCTCCGCCGATAGAGCCAGCACGCGCATTCCCGCAAGCGCCTGCGGTACCTTGCCCTCCACGATCCGCTGCGCCAGCGCCTCCACAATCGCCGTCTTCCCCACTCCGCGCTCGCCCAGCAGCATCGGATTTCTGCGCTCCCGCTTGCAGAGCACTTCAATCACGCTCTCAAGTTCCAGGTCGCGCCCCACCACCGGTTCCAGCGCGCCCTCCTCCGCCTTCTGCGTTAAATCCGAGTAGAGCCCGGTCAGGTTTTTCGCTCCGCCGCTTATTGCCGATCGCGCCGGCTCCGCGGTTACTTTGGCGAGTTCCACGCGAACTGCCGCCAACTCGATCCCGCGTTCCTTCAGAATCTTCGCGGCAATACCGCCCTCCTCGCGCATCAGGCCCAGCAGCAGGTGCTCTGTGCCGATGTGCTCGTGACCCAGCCGCTCCGCTTCTTCCGCCGCATACGCCAACACCCGCTTGCACTCGTCCGAAAGCGGCAGGTCCACGCTTGTCGAAATTCTCTCGCGAATCGTAGTGTGTTTTTCAATTTCCCGTCGAATCGACTCTACCGCTCCATGAGATCGCAGGAATCGATTCGTCAGCGCCTTGTCCTCGCGAAGGAGCCCAAGCAGCATGTGTTCGGTTTCAATAAAGGGCTGTCCGAACTGGCTAGCCTCGTATCGCGCAAAAAAGATCACCCGCCGTGCCTTCTCTGTGTATCGCTCAAACATTCCGGGGTCGCCCTTCCTCTCCATAATGGGTGTCGGCCGCTGCGATCATGTTGCTCAACGAATCCCGATGTCTCTGTCCTGCATTCTTCCTCTCGACGCCGCGTCCAGGTCCGGCAGATCGTCGTACCACGCATAAAACGCCGCATCAAAGACGTAAAACTTCTGAAACTGAATCCTCGCCATCAACGCGTCACGCGGAACCACCTGTAAATACCGGATGTAACTCCCGTCGAAATTGCGATGAATCTTTTCGCGCCGCCCGAGAATCTGGTCGAATCGCAATCGCTCCGTCTTCAAAACCGTGCGCCTTTCAATCGCGTCATTCGAAAGCACAACCACCGCATTGAACACGTACGTAACCCAGCACGCCGCGAACAGCGCAATCGCGGTCCACTCGATCATTTCAGCGAAGCTCCGTCCGTGCAGCCCTGCACGCTCGCTCCACAGCAGCCCAAACACCCCGAGCAAGCTGAACACCAGAAACGCCGCGGCAAACACCCGTATCCAGATGTTCATCCGGTAGACCCGCGATCTCCCATTTGTCTCAAACGAAGCCATTGACGGCCCTTGTCTCGCTTAGTACCCCAGCCCCCGCACCACCGCGCGAATGCGCGCCGCGCTCTCCTGCAGCCCGGTCTCCTCGTCGACCGTCATTGGAATTGGCAGCGGCGCCTCGATCCCTTTGCGCCCCACGATGCGTGGCAAGCTCAGGCAAACATCTTCCATCCCTCTGAACCCGCACAACTGGCCGCAAACCGGCAGCACGCGCCGCTCGTCCCGCACAATAGCCTCTAGGATGTTGCACACCGCCAGGCCCACTGCATAATTCGTCGCGCCCTTTCCCTGGATCACCTGGTAGGCCGCCTCTTTTACGTTGCGTACAATCGCATCCTTGTCGGCAGCGGTCAACTTGCCGTGGCCCTCAACGCTCCACTGGCTCAGGGGAATCGACCCGATCGTCGCGCTCGCCCACAGCGGAATCTCCGAGTCGCCATGTTCACCCGCGATATACGCATGCACGTTTTGCACCGCAACGTTGCAATGCTTCGCGACAAGGTAGCGGAACCGCGAACTGTCGAGCACGGTGCCCGACCCGACGACGCGCTGCCACGGCAAGCCCGTGAGCTTAAGCGCCATCTCCGTCACCACGTCTACAGGATTGGTGACCATCAGCAGCAGCGCGCCCGGCGCCACGCGCATCACCTCCGGCAAAAGCTTCGCGCAAATCTGCGCATTCGCCTCCGCCAGGTCCATGCGCGTCTGCCCCGGTTTCTGCTTCGCGCCCGCCGTCATCACCACGACGTCTGCGCCCTTCAGCACCTCGACATCATCGGACCCATCTAACTTGGCTTGCGGCAGAAACAGCAGTCCGTGGTTGAGGTCCAGAACCTCCGCATCCACCTTGCTCCTCACAATGTCAAAAAGACTGATCTCGCGCGCCACTCCGCGAATCAGCGCGACATACGCAATCGTCGCCCCCACGCTGCCCGCGCCAATAATTCCGATCTTTGCCATCGACTCCTCGCCCGGCTGCGAGATTTGAGTTGACCCCTGACCACTGCCCACTGACCACTGACCACTGTCGTTATGCCCACTCCCCGCCGCGCATCAGCGGTTCCTGCTTTCCCGTCGCCGTCACGCCGTCAATGTCCATCTTGTCCGACCCGATCATCCAGTCCACGTGGATCAGGCTGTCGTTCGCGCCCTTCGCCGCAAGCTCTTCCTTGCTCAGCTTGTCTCCGTCGCGCATGCAGCGTTGAGTACGCCTGCCCCAGCGCAATGTGCGACGCCGCATTCTCATCGAACAGCGTGTTCAGAAACAGCATCCCGCTCGACGCAATCGGCGACGAATGCGGCACCAGCGCCACCTCGCCCAGCCGCCGCGCACCATCATCCGTCTCGATCAGCTTGTGCAGCACCTCCTCGCCGCGCGTAGCATGCGCCTCCACGATCCGCCCCTTCTCAAAGCGCACGTGGATGCCTTCGATCATCGTCCCCTGGTGCGAGAGCGGCTTCGTCGCTGTCACCGTTCCATCCGCGCGATCCTTGTGCGGCATGCTGAACACCTCTTCCGTCGGCATATTCGCCACGCAGTAGAGCCCGTTTCCGGCCGTGGTTCCGCCGCCCATCCACACGTGATCGTCCGCTAGGCCCAGCGGTGAAATCCGTCCCCGGCGCCGCGATACTTCAGCGCCGCATAGCGCTTCTCATTCAGGAATGTCGCGCGCTTCTGCAACTTCGCGTCATGCCTCTTCCATTCGCTCACCGGATCGTCGAAGTTGATTCGTGTCGTCTGGAAGATCGCCTCCCACAGCTTCTCCATCGCCACATCCGGCGCATCGTTGGGAAACATCTGGCGCCGCCCATGCCGGCGTTGCGCTCGCCACAATCGTCCAGTTGATCTCGTGACGCGTAATCAGCTCCAGCGCCGGCCGATACGCCTGCGAAACCGCACGATTCGCCCGCCCCACCTTGTCCGGATCCTCGTTCGACAGCAGCGCCGGATTTCCGCCCGTAATCGCCAGCCGCGCTGCCCCGCTCCTGAAGGCCGCGCCCATCCCGTCGTAGAGCCATGCCGCCGCCTTGTCGAACGCCGCCTCCGGTGCATAGTGATATCGCATCAGCGTGGCCTCGTCGTCGCTGTAGAGCGTCGTCACCAGCGACGCGCCCGCGCGATACGCCTGCTCGGTAATCCGCCGCGCCAGCGCCACAGCATCCAGCGACGCGGTCATCACCAGTTCCTGTCCTTCCTTCAACCCCAGCCCCACCCGCACCGCGACTTCCGCCAGCAGGTCCATCTTTTGTTCGTGCGTCCGCTCCACAGCAGCCACCGCAGATCCCATCGCCTACCTCCATGTGTCCAGCAAATCTTTTCGCGTCTCGCGTGAAACTGCGAGCCACCACGTTTCACTATTCTAGGTTGCCGGCCCCGGACACAGGGGAACGTCTGTCCGTCGTGTGGAACTGAAGAATAATGACGGGCCTTCAGGCCACAAAAACGATTCCCGAAGATGCGGAATGTGCATTCTGGCGTACAGGCTTTCTAACGGCAAGGGAAGAGTCACGCCCTGAATCCATAAACTTCATCATCTGCTTCCCATCCGCGTCTTCACCCGCCCTCCCCAATACGCAACAACCTCGAGCAGCCGCACGCGCTGCCCCAGCTGTTCTCCGGAATGTCAAGTTCCGTCAGGAATACCGTGTCCGGTATCTTACCCGACCACCACCGCCTTCCGGCCCTGTTTTTTGTTACCCTAATTAGATACGCGCTGGGTGCCCCATCCAAGCTTCGCTTGGGTGGGGAAGCGCATCCCCCTTTTTCGGAGCACCATCATCGCAAGCCTCACCGCAACCACCTCGCACCTGCTCGCCCAGCCCTATCCAGCCGAATTCATCCCTGGGGCCCGCTCTGCTGTCTTCACCTGCCTCCGCATTCAGCCCGACGAGAAGGTCACCCTCATCACCGACCGCGTCACCGAGCCCATCGCCGCCTCTATCGCGGCCCAGCTTGCCGAGCGCGGCTGCCCCTTCAGCGCCTTTATCCTCGAAGACCTCGCGCCCCGCCCCCTCATCGACATGCCGGCCGCCGTCCTCGAAGACATGGAAACCAGCGCCGTCTCCATCTTCGCGGTCCAGGTGCAGCCCAACGAGCTCCACTCCCGCATGCAGATGACCGACGTCGTCAACCGCCGCCGCATGCGCCACGCCCACATGGTCAACATCACTCCTGAAATCATGTGCGACGGCATGCGCGCAGACTACGACGCCGTCGATCGCCTCTCAGCCAGAATGTTCTGGACCGCGTCCGTCGCGCCACGCGCATTCGCGCCAATACCTCCGCCGGCACCAGACATCGTCTCCGACATGAACCCCGCCTACAAATGGTTCAAAACCTCCGGCATCATCTCGCCGGAGAAATGGGGCAATCTCCCCGGCGGCGAATGCTTCACCTCGCCCGGCGAAGTCAACGGCACCTTCGTTGTCGATGGCGTCGTTGGCGACTGGCTCTGCGCCCGCTACGGCCTGCTCGCCTCAACGCCCCTGACCATCCAGATCGCGCAGAACCGCATCGTCTCCTGCAAAAGTGAAAACAAGCAGCTCGAAGCCGACTTCTGGGCCTACACCCACACCGACGAAAACTCCGATCGCGTCGGCGAATTCGCCATTGGCACCAACATCGGCGTGGACCGCGTCATCGGTAACATCCTTCAGGACGAAAAATTTCCCGGCATCCACATAGCCTTCGGCAACCCTTACGGCGAGCACACCGGCGCACCTTGGCGCTCTGGCACTCACATCGATGTTGTCGGCCTCGGCTTCAACATCTGGCTCGAATCCGCAGACGGCGAAGAACAGATCATGCAGAACGGCCGCTTCCTCATCTCCGCCTGAGGCCAGGGTGCCTCATCCGAGCTCAGCTCGGGTGGGGAAGCACAACCCCAGGCGGGCAGAGTCGTCCTGAACGGAGCGCCTTTCGCCGGGGTCCCCAACGACGGCCGGGTACCCTCTGGGTGGTCGCTGTGGTGGTTCAGCGAAGTGAAGGACCTGCCCTGAAAATTGTGCCGAAGGATTGGGCGGCATTCTGCTCGCAAAGGTTCCCGTAGAGAACAACGGAAAATAGCCCCGGGTGGAGTTCGCCACGGCGAACGGAACCCGGGGAAAGTGAATAACAAAAACCAAAGTCCCGTAGGGACGTCCGAACCACATTTTCATCGTCTTCGGGTGGCGCAAAAGCCATACATGACTGCTTTTGCCCTTCGTCCTTGCCGGTACCTCCGGGCCATTGTGCCCTTTCGCCCGTTTCTGTAATCCTGTCACCACCCCGAAAGGAAGTGCGATGAAGCTCAACCGAAGAATTTTCATCTTCCTCCTCCTGGCCTGCGCGCTCTTTGCCGGTGCCATCCGCTCCGTAGCCGAGCCTGCCATCTGGGTCGTCAAAGGTCCGCACGCCACCGTCTACCTCTTCGGCACCATTCACGCGCTTCAGAAAGACCACCCCTGGCGCTCCGCCAAGATCGACGCCGCCATCAAGGACAGCGGAACTCTCTGGCTCGAAGTCCCGAACGTCGACGACACCGCCGCAATGCAGCCGCTCATCCTCCAGCTCGGCATGGATCCGGTACACTCGCTGTCCTCGCGCCTCACACCCGACCAACTCGCCAAACTCAACAAAGCCGCTTCCGGCCTGCCCGGCGGCGAAGCCCTGCTTGAATCCATGAAGCCCTGGCTCGCCGGCATGATGCTCAGCCTCGCCCCCGTCCTCCAGGCCGGCTACGATCCCAACAGCGGCGTCGAACTCGAACTCAAACCCGAATTCGATAGCGCCAACAAGCCCGTTAAAGGCTTTGAAACTGCCGAGCAACAGATCCACTACTTCGCCGACATGTCCGACAAAGCACAAACCGACTTCCTCGTCTCGGAACTTGATGAAGCCGACTCCGCCGCCGACAAGTTCAAAGAACTGGTCGCCGCATGGTACGCAGGCGACGTTGCCAAGCTCGATGCGCTCAACAACGCCGACTTCCGCGACAAGTACCCCGACCTCTTTCAACTCCTCGTCGTCAAGCGCAACCAGAACTTCAGCGCACAGATTCAGGACCTGCTCAAAGGCGACGGCGTCAGTCTCGTAGCTGTCGGCGCCGGCCACCTCGTAGGCAAAGACGGCGTCCCCACCATGCTTCAGAAAGCCGGCTACAAAGTTACCCGCGAATAGGCATTCGCCCGCACCGCGCGAACATGCGTGCCCCATGTCTCGCTCTTGAGACACCGGAAGGCACGAATCTCAATCCTTCGGATCGACTCCCAAGACGGGTGCCGTGTGCCCCATCCATTCGACGGTCTTTGTCGAATGGGTGGGAAAGCACGAACCACAATAAAATACTGTCATTTCGACCGAAGCCGGGCACCCCATCCTTGGCGCGTTTCTGTCTTTGTGCCACGGGTGGGAAAGCACGAATCTCAATTCATCGAGATCCCGCAAACCCCAGAAACCCCTCGACCACGTTCCCCGGCAACTCCCCGCGGTTGCGCGTAGTCATCAACTCGTGTCCCGCGCCCGCCGCCATCACCAACTCCGTCCGCGCCGGAATCAGCTTCAGAGCCGTCTCCATCTCTTCCTTCGTTCCAAATCCATCCCGCTCCCCGCTCACAAAAAGCGCCGGCGTCCTCAGTGAAGGGAAGTGCGCTGTCCGCATCTGTTCCTGCCGCTTCGGAGGATGCAGCGGATACGAAAGCAGCAACAGCCCCTCCACCAGCCCGGGCTCAGCCGCTGCCAGTATCGACGCCTGCCTGCCGCCGTACGAGTGCCCACCCAGAAACATCCTGCCTGCCGTCTCGCGCCGCATCGCCGCAACCGCCGCGCGCAGTCCTTCCTGGTCCCGCTCCGCGCTTCCCCGCATCGGCGGCCCATGTGGACGCGCCTGCCGGAACGGCAAATCGCATCGCAGCACCGTCACGCCTGCCGCACAGAATGCCTCTGCCAGCGCCCGCAGTAGCGGAGACTGGCAGTTCGCGCCCGCCCCATGCGTCAACACCAGGCAATCCGCATCCGCACCCCTCGCCCGATGCAGAAATCCCCGCACCGGCGCATCCTTCACCGAATCGTCATGGAACTCTTCGCAGTTTCCCATTGCCAGGCAGCCCAGCCATTAAGAGTCTCTCACTCGTAGCGCAATGCAACCATCGGATTCACCTTGGTTGCCCGCCGGGCCGGGATAAAGATAGCCAGCAATGCCGCAATCATCAGCAGCAGAGCGGCCCCACCCAGCGCCAGCGGATCGGATGCTCTCACAGCAAACAGCAATCCGCTCATCAACCGCGTGAGTGAGAGCGCAAGGATCAAGCCGAACCCCAATCCGATCGCGATGGTCGTCATGCCGCTCCAAATCATCATGCGCAGCACCTGGCCGCGATCGGCTCCCAGCGCCATGCGCAAACCGATCTCCATCTTGCGCTGTGCCACGCCATACGAGGTCACTCCGTAAATCCCAACCGAAGCCAGCACCAGCGCCAGGCCTGCAAAGACTGCAAGCAAAATCAGCGCCAGCCGCCTGCGCTCGACCGATTCGCCCATCACCTGCGTCATGGTCCGCACGCTGTAGACGGGCAGGTCGGGATCGATCGAAGAGACTTCCCGCTGAATCGTTGGCACCAGGCTCATCGCGTTTCCCTGAGCAAGAACCGCCAACGTCATTGCGCCAAAGGCTCGCTGATTCTCCGGCCAATAGACTTCCACTCGCGAACGAGCCTCGAGCGTCCGGTTCCGCACGTGCCTCACAACGCCAACGACCGTGGCCCACGGAACTTTGGCTTGACGCCCGCCCTGATGCAGTCTCTTGCCAATGGGATCCTGGTTCGGCCAATAGGTCTGTGCAAGGCTCTCGTCGATGATGGTCACCGGGGGAGCGCCGTCGGTATCGCGAGCCTCGAAGAAGCGCCCGCGAACCAGGGAAATGCCCATCGCTTTGAAGTAGTCCGGAGTGACCACTCTTTGATCCGCTTCCGGAGTTGAATCTTCCATCGGCACAGATTGCGTGTCGACGGTCGTCGTCCCGGATCCGCCATTGCCGCTCAACGGCAACCCTGAGACAGCTCCCGCGCTCTGAACGCCGGGCAATCTCTGCACGCGTGTGAGCAGTTCATCGTAGAAGCCACGCACCTGGTCAGGCTTGCTGTAGGATGCGTCGGGCAGCGAGACGCGCATGGTCAGCACGTTCTCCGGGCGAAATCCCGGATCCACCTTCAGAATTTCCGCGAAGCTTCTCAGCAGCAGTCCGGCCCCAGCCACCAGCAGTAGCGAGAACGCCGTCTCGCCGATCACCAGCGCGCTTCGCAGCCGCTTCGGTTGTCTGCCCTCTGTGCTTCTTCCACTCTTCAGACCTTCGAAATGTCTCTTGCGTCCCGCCTGCAGCGCAGGCGCCAGCCCAAACAGAATTCCGGTTGCAAGAGAAATGGCCGCGGTCAGCGCAAGCGCCCTACCGTCGATCGAAGTATGAACCGCCCGCGGCAATGTCTTCGCAGCAATGGCTACCAGGCCTTCCAGCGCCCACGGCGTAATCGCCAGCCCCACGAACCCGCCGGCAAAAGCCAGAACCACGCTCTCCGTTAAAAGCTGCCGGGTCAGCCGCCAGCTGCCCGCGCCCAGGGCCATGCGCGTTTCCATCTCCTGTTGTCGCTCGGTCGATCGCGCCAGCAGCAGGTTCGCGATGTTTGCGCACGCAATCAGCAGCACCAGCCCCACCGCCGCCATCAACACAAACAGCGACGGCTTCACGTCTCCTACCGTCTCCTCCAAAAGCGGGTGCAGGATGATTCCGAAACCGTACTTCTCGTAGGGATACGACCCATGCTGTTCGATCATCGTCCTCGCCACGCGATCCATATCCGACTGCACCTGCGCAATCGAAAGACCCGGCTTGATGCGCCCCAGAACCTCCAGCCCGTGGCCGCCGCGGCTGTTCTCGCTCAGATCGTCGGGTGAGAACGCCAGCGGTCCCCAAATTTCTGATTCGTCCGGATAAGCAAATCCGGATGGCATCACGCCCACCACCGACATCGGCACACCGTCAATGTCAATCGTGCTTCCAATCACGCCCGGATTCCCGCCAAAAACGCGCCGCCAAAGCCCGTAGCTGAGAATCACTTCCTTGTCGCGTCCCGGTTGCCCTTCTTCTGGCAGAAACGTCCGTCCAAGCAGCGGCCGCGCGCACAGCATGCCGAAAAGGCTCGGAGAGACCGACGAACCAACCACGCGCTGCGGGCTGCCCTTCACCCCAAGATTGAACGAGCCGGTATTGATTGCCGCAAGATCGCTGAAGCTGCGATTCAACTGCTGGAGGTCGCGAAACTCCGGTGCCGAAACCCAGTTCTGATCGTTGGGCAGGCCAATCCCCGTAAAGCGCGTCCACACTTTGATCAGCCGCTCCGGCTGGGTGTAAGGCAAAGGCCGCAGCAGCACCGCATCGAGCACGCTGAAAATCGCCGCGTTCGCCCCAATGCCAAGCGCCATGGTCAGCACGATCACAGCGGTGAATCCCGGCCTCTTTGCCATCTGGCGAACGGCAAATCGCAAATCCTGGATCAGAACTCTCATCGTTTGACCTCCGGCTGGCGTCGGTAGGGAAGCCCGCCTGTCCTTTTGTGAAATGGTCCCCGGAAAACCCAGTATGGTACAAGCAGTTTTCCAGCCAAATCAACCGCGGCTAAGTCAATGATAGGAATACGGAAAGTGCACCCTCACTCATAGCTCCTGTCCGCCTTCAAAAAGGAATGCCCGAAAACGAACACTCAGAAATGATTTGCTCGCTTTGCACTCCCATCAACCCGGGTGCCCATGTCTCGCTTTTGAGACATGGGAGCGCACCGTCCCAATCATCATCATCCTTGGGCACCGGGTGCCCCTGTGCCTTTCACCAAAGCAGCACACCCGTTCTTGCTCCATTTCGGCCAACCCCTTGCCTTTCGCATCTCAACCGGAAAACGCATCTCACTCTAATGGACTTCGTTACTCCGGGAGACACGCGATGAACCCCTCAGCAACCGCACGCATGCTGTCGCAACTCTGGTTCATTACCGTCGCGGTTCTCGCCGTCGCCGTCCTGTACCTCGCCAAAGTCCTCCTGCTCCCCCTGGGATTCGCCATCCTCTTCGCCTTCCTTCTCGCCCCTGTCGTCGCCCTGCTCGAACGCCTTCGCCTCCCCCGTCCCATCGCCGCCCTCTGCGTAATCTTCGCCTTCGCCGGACTCCTGATGGTTGCCGCCTGGTCCCTCTTCACCCAGCTGGTCGCCATCGCCAACGACCTGCCCACCTACGGCGGCAACATCGCCCAGAAAATGCAATCCCTCCACAGCCCCAGCAACTCCGCCTACAGTCGCGCGCAGCACGAAATCGAGAGAATCAGCAACGAACTCGGCATCGCCAACTCCACCGGAGCCATCCCGCCCCCCGCCGAGTCCGAAGCCAAGCCCATCGGCACCAGCCCCGACCGCCCCGTCCAGGTCCGCGAAGTAGGCCGCCCCACCGGACGCCTCGATCAGCTCGGCGGTATCATCGAGCCCCTCACCACCGCGCTCCTCGCCGTCGTCTTCACATTCTTCGTCCTCCTCCAGCGCGAAGACCTCCGCAACCGCCTCATCCATCTCTCCGGCGACCGCAACCTCTCCCGCATGACCCAGGCCATGAGCGACGCCAGCCGTCGCATCTCCCGCTACTTCCTTCTCCAGGTCGCCGTCAACGTCGTCTACGGAGCCCTCGTCTGCGTCGCGCTCTACTTCATCGGACTTCCGCACTGCCGTTCCTCTTCGCAGCGCTCGCCTTTCTCTGCCGCTTCGTGCCCTATATCGGAGCACCCATCGCCGCGCTCACGCCCACCGTGCTTTCGCTCGCCGTCTTTCCTGGATGGCGCCACTCCGCTGAAATCTTCGGCGTCTTCGTCCTGCTTGAAATCGTCACCGCCAACTATGTTGAGCCCCACGTCTACGGCCAACACACCGGCCTCTCCACCCTCGCCGTGCTCATGGCTGCCGCCTTTTGGACACTGATCTGGGGACCCGTCGGCCTCATCCTCTCCGTCCCTCTCACCGTCTGCCTCGTCGTCATGGGCAGCCATATCCCGTCGCTCGAATTCCTCGCCGTCCTCCTCGGCGATCAGCCCGTCATCCCGCCCTACACCGCCTTCTACCAGCGCATGCTCGCCCACGACGAACGCGAAGCCTCCGACATCCTCGAAACCTCGCCTCAAATCCGAATCCCTCACCGCCGTCTACGACTCCATCCTCATCCCCGCCCTCACCCTCGTAGAAATGGAACGACAAAAAGGAGAGCTGGAAGAATCCACCGTCCGCTTCATCCGCACCAGCACCTCAGAAATGGTCGATGAACTAGGCTTCCGCGCCCTTGAGGAAAAGAACGAGCAAGCCCAATCCGCATCGGACTCCGCCAACACAGTCCCTACGTCCCTGGTCCCTAATCCCTCCATTAATTCCACAGTCCCTAAGTCCCTGGTCCCTGGTCCCTCGGGTAATTCTTCAGTCCCCACGTCCCTAGTCCCTAGTCCCTCGGTAATGGTCATCCCCGTCCGCGACGGCTCCGACGACCTCATCTCCACCATGCTCGCCCAGGTCCTCGACCAGGCCGGATTCCGCGCCACCGCCATCCCCATCCAGCGCATCGACGAAACCGTCTCCGCCGTAGCCGAGCAGAAGCCCGACCTTGTTTTTCTTTCCGGAATGCCGCCCGTAGCCATGGCCCGCGCCAACCGCATCTTCCGCAGCCTGCGCCGAGCAAATCCCGCACTCAAAATCATCATGGGAATCTGGCACTACAACGAAGATCCCACCAGGGCCGCGCAGATGATCAGTCGCACCGAAGACCTCCACATCTCGACATCACTGTCCGACGCCATCGCCGAAGCCCAGGCCCACACAGAACCTCACCCCGCCGTACCCGAGCCCCTGGACGAGTCCCCAAATCTAGTAACCACCCCCACCGACACCGCTGCCTAACCGCTGACTGCGAAGCCGCGCAGTGCGGCAGATCTCCGCGCCTCTCCTCAAGTTACACTCACACCACCCAACGCCGTGTCATCCTGAGCGCCGCAAGCTTGGGGCCCCACAAAGTGGGGTAAGCGGCGCGAAGGACCAGCTTTTGTCTTTCGCTCGCACCACCACAACACGAGGGTGCCCCATCCATGTCGTGAGTCGCATCGAGCGACTCACGACATGGGTGGGGAACCACAACTCCAACCCTCGTCACTCACAGAGGAGTCATGTGTCAGGGCACGACTTCACAGGCATCGGCGCAAACTCGTCGAAGCGGATTTCGTGTCAGGGCACGACTTTCAGTCGTGCCAAAAGCGATCCATCAAAGAGGAGGGCTTTAGCCCCTGAGGAAAACAAAACTGAACCCACCGAACGCCACCACCGCGGGTGCCCCATGTCTCGCTTTTGAGACATGGGAACCACCATGCCAAAACCACTCTGACGTGGTTCAGCGAAGGGATCTGTTGTTCGAACCAATCAAAGCACTGTCATTCCGATCAGAGTCGAAGAATCTGCGGTTGCTCTTCGCTCGCATCACCTCAGCCGCGAGTGCCCCATCGATGGCGCGGGCCGCATCGAGCGACTCACGACACGGGTGGGGAACCACAACTCCAACCCTCGTCACTCACAGAGGAGTCATGTGTCAGGGCACGACTTCACAGGCTGCGGAAAAACTCGTCGAAGCGGATTTCGTGTCAGGGCACGACTTTCAGTCGTGCCAAAAGCGATCCATCAAAGAGGAGGGCTTTAGCCCCTGAGGAAAACAAAACTGAACCCACCGAACGCCACCAAACTGGGTGCCCCATGTCTCGCTTTTGAGACATGGGGCACCCAGCCCCGGATCATTACATATCTCAGCGTTCTTGAATGCGACATCCTCGACGCGCGTTCAGTGTTTAGCCCTTGGGTAGTGGCCCTAGCCGTTCCAATCCATCGGCAACACGCGGTTCGTGCCTTGGTAGATGCCAAGGAATTCGCGGGAAACTTCGGCAGAATCGGGTGCGCTGGCTTCGAGCGCGGCTTCCTGCTCTCGCTGGTGCGCGATGAGCTGCTCACGCGTCATTTCGGTGCAATAAATAGTCGTCACGATAAGCATATTTGACCTCAATTTCTAACAATAGGGCCCAAAGCTGCTGACTATAGGAACCCAAACCAGACCCGAAAGATGCAAAAACCTGCAGAAAATTCTCTTCCCAACGCTTTGCAACCAATCGGCTCCCAGATCGCATCGACCACATCGCTCAGGCTGCCACCGCTCGAGGCAACGACCATTCCCGGCATCGCATCGCGCTTTCAGCCTCGCGTATGCGGAGCAGCAGATGCTGCCGGATCACAGCAACTGCCTCTGCATCGCCGAAATCCGGGCTTTGGTTAAAATGTTCCAACTGCGCCTGAAGCGTCCTCAGTACATCGTTCTGGTGGCCGGATTTCATATAACGAAGAAAAGAGTGCCAGATTGTGCTCGCAGAGAAAGTGATCCTGGTCACTTGTGTCAATCATGATCCCAGCGCGTGTCCCTCCGCTCGTAATTACCCACGTCCCTTAGTCCCTGCCTATGTGAAGTCCGTCACACACGAATGTTCATTTTGCAGGCAATTTCCCCCAAATGCGGATAATGGAATCAGCACGCAAAATCAATCGCCCTGTCCCACCGATCGGCGAAATTGGTTTCCAAATAATTGCGAACCTGAGTCGAAGTCCAGAGTGAGGAGTTGCCCACTCTGGAACTGCGGACTGAGAACTGCGAACTTCTGAACTATGAACTGCGAACCAGGAACTTATAAGCTCTGAACTGAGAACTGAAACTGAAGACCGTGAACTGCCCCTAAGTCCTTACACCAGACGACTCTGCAGCTAAGCCCAATCCGGAGATGACTTTGGCGCCCTGCCCGCTCGCAAGCCCAGGAAAACAACGAGCTTCCGTACAGAGTATGGGGGGGGACCCCCATACGCAACCAATCGGTTGCATGTTCAGATTGCGGGCTGCCCATCCCTGATCCTTATCCTTCGCGCAAGCTCCAATCGTTCAATTGATTGCGACCGCTCCCCGCCCCTATCATCGAACGGAGTGTTATGACTACAACTCCCGCAGCACAAATGCTCAAGACTCTCGGCAACTCCGACCTCCAACTCACCCCTATCGGCTTCGGCGCCTGGGCCATCGGCGGCGGCAATTGGGAATTCGCCTGGGGACCGCAGGACGACGACGAATCGATCGCGGCCATCCATCGCGCCCTCGACCTCGGCGTCAACTGGATCGATACCGCGGCCATCTACGGCCTCGGCCACTCCGAAGAGGTGGTTGGAAAAGCGCTGAAGACGACGAGCCACAAACCTTTCGTCTTCACCAAGTGCTCCATGCGCTGGCACGACGATCGCTCGATCTATCGCTCCCTCAATGCGAAATCGCTGGAAGAAGAACTCCACAACTCCCTCCGCCGCCTCGGCCGCGATACCATCGACCTCTACCAGATCCACTGGCCCGATCCGGAAACAGAAATCGAAGAAGGCTGGGAAACGCTCGCGAAATTCAAAAAGCAGGGGAAGATCCGCTACATCGGCGTTTCAAACTTCAACGTAGAACAGATGAAGCGCGCGCAGAAGATTGCGCCCATCACCAGCCTTCAGCCGCCGTACTCGATGCTGCGCCGCGCCATCGAAACAGAGATCCTGCCTTTTGCGCAGGCCAGCAACATCGGAGTCATCAACTACTCGCCGATGGTTTCAGGCCTTCTCACCGGCAAAATGACCGCCGAACGCGTTGCGCAATTCCCGCAGGACGATTGGCGTCGCCGCAACGTGGAGTTCAAAGAGCCTCGCCTCAGTCGCAATCTGCGACTCGTAGAACTGCTGCGCGAGATAGGTCATCCGCACAATGTCGATCCAGGCGTCGTCGCTGTAGCCTGGACGCTGCATCATCCTGCAATCACCGCCGCGATCGTCGGCGGCCGAAGCCCGCAACAGGTCGAAGGCATCGTGCCCGCGCTCCACTTCCGACTGACCGACGACGAGCACAACCGCATCAACGCCTTCCTCGCTGCCAATCCTGCATGATCGCTGCCGGCTCTGACAGATTGCATGCTGCACTCCAGATCAACGTCAGGATCGTGTTTACTCTCCGAAATCAAAAGCCCCGGCGATTGCCGGGGCTTTGTCGAGAAGGGAACCGAGACTTACATTGCAGCTACAAAGTCCGGAACCAGCATCGCTGCGTTCTCCTGCAGCAGCTGCGTCATTCTTGCTGCCATGCCGGTGTACATCGAAGCGGCGCGGAACGCATTGACTCGAACACCTTCGCTTGCGTGGCTGAATGCATACTGTGCCAGCGCCATCAGCACGCAAACCTTGATCTGCATTGCGTCGCTGCGCAGTGTTTCTACCAGCACCCGGTCGACATGCTCGCAGTGACGTGTCGCGTAGTCTGCCATCTCCAGCATGACCTTGGCATTCTGATACATCACCCAGAGACCGTGCGGACCTTCCATGCGCGTCCACGTATCCTCGGGCGATGCATTCAGTCCTTCCTTCCACAGGAACTGATCGCTCAATTCGCGGGCGCTCCAGTCCGGACGAAGCCGGAAAGGAGCGACTCCCACGACTCGGAATTCCGGCGACGTACACTCAATCGCCAGCGACCCAAGTACAGAGCAACCAAGACAACTACACCGAGTTGAAGCAACGGGAAGATCATCAGTAGCCCTCAGTCCGGTCGTTAGTAACCGTTATCGGATGCCATGAACCGCCGGACGGGATTTCACGGTTCCACCATTACTAACAGAAAAAACACGCTTTGTGGATTCTTTTTCCTCAGTTCTGCATGTTTTCGCCGAACGTGGGTAATCCATGCTTATGGTCACATCAGTAACTTAAAGTAACCTATTACCGGAGTAAATGACACTTTCGGGTTGTAGCGATGGCCAATAGGGATCAAGGGAAGCTTTTTAAAATGTGGAGTCTTGCGGCAGATGCCGCGTTGTGGAAAAGGCATTCGAACTCATGCTCGCTTGAAAGCGTTAGCGGTGCCTTGAGCGATCAGATTTCGACTCGGATGAGGATTGGGTCATCGCCATCCGCGTCGCTCCGGGCGTTGCCCGCGAGTGCCAACAGGAAGTTCTGCATCTGGGGCGTAAACTCGCGTCTCTCGGGCACTTTCTGGGCAAAACTGACGATCCAGTAGTCCATCGAGCACACGTAACTGGCACTCACCATCTGATCGAGCATGTGATACTGCACATCCAAAGCAGGGTTTCCGGCACCCTGACTGAGATGGAACAAGCGCCACGGAGAGACTTGCAAGTGCATAGAAACCGAATCCAGTTGCAATCTGGAGTTCGCGATCGCGCCAGCCGATGCGACAGCAATTGGCTGAACCCAGCAAGTAGCAAGGAAGAAAAGAATTCGCATGATGGCAGTTGTCAGATTCACATGGACAACGATCTGGAAAGGTCCTGTGAGTCTGTCGAACCCGGGAAACTTCACCAGCAACCAAATGGCGGACGAGGCTCCAGCAAAAAGGAGAGTCACGCCGAAGATGGCCCACCGCGGAAGCAGAAGCTACGAATCGGCTTGAGCACAGACATCGAAACTTCAATGAGAACGCAGAACATGAAGATCGAGTCAATGATTGAGCTGATCACATAAATCTGAAGTTGTGATTTGGGGAATTGACGCGCAAGCAAAAACTGCCCGACGTCATTGTGAGACTCCAAGCAAGGTAGAAAGAAAAAAGGGGAAGTGTTCTAAAGACACGCCGAACGACCAGAAGGCCGAGGATAACTGCTTCTGCAACAATTCCAGCGAGGGCTAGCGTTGTATCCAGGTTCACCGTCCGCCTCCGTCGCACATATCGACAGAAGAATACCCAAAGTTTAACAGCCCTTGAGCAGTTTCCCGCGAAAAACTCTAAAAGTTGGTTACCACCTTGTCACGCGCGGCAGGCAAACAATCACAGGCAACTAGGCCGCGACCTTGTACACAGGCGGCGGACAAACAATGACCGGCGACTTGGCTGCAAGTTTGTACACGGGCGGCGGACAAACGATGACCGGCGACTTGGCCGCGAGTTTGTACACGGGCGGCGGGCAAACAATGATCGGCGAGCTTGCTGCGACTTTGTCCACGGGCGGCGGACAAACGATGACCGGCGAAGCTGGCTGCGACGTTTGTACACGGGCGGCGGGCAAACAATAACTGGCGACTGAGCAGCAAGCCTGCTGTGCGCGGGCAAAGAATGCGTGGTTGGTGCTGCAACCGCGCTAATTGCGGACAGAGCAAGAGCCGAACCAACGGCCACACATGAAACTTTCAGACCATGACGAAGACATTTTGGACTTCACCTCAGCGTGTAACAACGAAACCTGCAGTGAAGACTAACGCAAATGGTGCAATTCGGTACAACAAAAGTACCGATGAAGCAGAAATAAATTGTCAGATAACGTTTACTTATACCAATAATGGCGATAAATTCAGGGTAATGTCACCGAAAGGTCACGTTACGTTACTTTCGTGTTGTGGATCTGACTTCAGGTACAATCTGGCGGACCACGTCTCCGTTGGTTGCATCGACCAGTTCGGTTGTGACATGAGGGTATCCGCCGCCAAACCGGTTCTCTAAAGGAGATAGGTTGATCCCTGAATTGCGTAGTCGCTTTCAATGCGAAGTTCAGCGAGCCGCAGTTACGCCGATCTGCTGGCCAACTCGATAACCGCTGCGGTGGTCCCATCCAGTTTCGCGTTGCGGAGACACCGATTTTCGTCTCAAGGGCCCTTCTCGATGACATGGCCGAACAGGGAGCCGACCTGGCTCTTCACCTCATGGGGAGCGCGACAATATCTTGCCGCGGCTCGCTGCGCAATTCCTCAAGGATACGAAGTTGCCAACGAAACGCCGCACCCCAACTTTCTCACCGCTGACTTCGCCCTGGTGCGGTCCATTCCGGCGAACTGGTGCCCCGGCTCGTTGAGATTCAGGCATTTCCGTCGGTCTTTGCCTATCAGGCAGAACTCTGCTCCGCTTATCGCGAAGTCTTCGATCTGCCGAGATCGCTCGGCGTTTTTCTCGGCGGACTCAACGAAATCTCGTATTGGGATCTGCTTCGTCGAACCAGTCATTGGCGATCACAGCCCGGAAAACGTCGTCCTGACCGAGGTTGATCCACTTCATCCAGAAAACCTTTCCCGATTTTTTCGTCTCATCGCAAGCGCCTGGGTATTGCGATTGTCGACATTGCTGCGCTCGAGCCGATTGGCGACAAATTGCACTATCGTGACACTCGAAGGCCGGCTCACGCCCATTCATCGGATCTACAATCGCGCCATCGCTGACGAACTGATCGCACGCGAAATACATCTGTCGTTTGATCTTTCGCGTCCATGGGACGTGGAGTGGGCCGGGCATCCCAACTGGTATTTCCTGATCAGTAAGTTCTCGATTCCGTGGCTGTCGCGGTCCGGGCAGATTTCCGGTTGTGCCGCCCGCGGTGTTTGTCGACGACTTTCTTGCCGGCCCCGGGCGTGATTTCCTAACCGAGGCCGGCGTTGCCCTGCTGCCACGTCGAAGACCCACGTTCATGCGGACCTGCTTCTCAAGCCGCTTTTTTCTTTTGCCGGAAAGGGAATCGAGTTCGAACCGTCGCCCGCGCGTCTGGAGGCAATACCCGCCGCGAGCGCTCTGCCTACCTGGTGCAGCAGCGCATGCATTTCGAGTCCACGATTGAGACGCCATTCGGGCTTACCCAGGCCGAAATCCGCATTCTCTATCTGTGGCCTGACGCGGGCGTTCTGACGCCAGCCTTGTCCCTGGTTCGCTTGGGACGTGGAAAGATGATGGGCGTTGACCACAATAAGAATCAGCAATGGGTCGGCGGGTCAGCAGCCTTCTATATATAAGCTTGCTACGTCGCCATATTCTGGTATTCTCTGCTCGTGATCGTGATGACGCTTTCCACAAGCACAGGAGTTACCTATCCGATTACTACTTTTAAACTTTCGTGCTCTAGGTTCTACCGCAGAAGTTGTATACATTCAGCAGTAGACATATACGCGGGAAAAGGAAATCGCATGATGGAAATCTCCAAATCGAATCCTTCCGAGGAAATGAGCAAGACCGGACGCGGCACCTTTCTGAAAGAAGTTCGATGTGCGGTGCGCTTTCCGCTTTCCTTGCCGGTTGAAATGTCTGACGACAAACATCACGACCAGCCCGCCGTCACACGCAACGTTTCGGCCAACGGTGTCCTGCTTGAACTTAACGGGCCGCTGAGCGTTGGCGAGGAATTGGACTTCCATCTGCGGATGCCCGGAAGTGTGCTTGGCACTCCCCAAGATGTGTTAGTTCACTGTCGTGGACGTGTGGTACGCTGCTCCATAAGCCAAAGTCACTATCAGGCTGCTGCGACTATCGATGAGTATCATTTCGTAGAGCAGTAAGCAGCCCTGAATTGACGGCTGTAGCTGCCACCTATGGAACTTCTCGACGAAACACCTGATGGCGAAATTCTGGATGCACCCGCTGAAGCCGGGGACCATCCGCATTATCCTTGCGGATTCCCAGGCGATTTACCGGGTCGGAATTCGCAAAATCTTCGCGCTCGAAGACGATATTCGCGTAGTGGCTCAGGCCGACTCGCTCGAAAACCTGCGCTCTGCGCTTGAGCGCCACCCCGCCGACGTGGTTCTGATTGAAGGTGGCCTGCTCACCGGCGCCCCTAACGCCATTCCCGACGTGCTTCGCCTTGCTCCGGATGTCAAGCTGATCGTGCAGGCGGTCGGCAACGACGAAAGCCAGACAGTGGAGCTCTATCGTCGCGGCGTTCGCGGCATTATCTCCCGCTCCATCTCGCCCGATCTGCTGGTTCGCTGCGTTCGCCGCATCGCCACCGGCGAAACCTGGATCGACAACCAGGCCGTGAACTGGGTCATCGACGCCTATCGTGCCCAGGCCGCAGCGCTGGTAAGCCCGCGGACGCAGCCTCGACTCTCTCCCAAGGAAACAGCGATCATCACCTGCATCACTCAGGGCAAGCGTAACAAGGAAATCGCCTTCCAACTTGGCACAACCGAGCAGGTCATCAAGAATTACCTGCGCAAGATTTATGACAAGCTGGGCGTCTCCGACCGGCTCGAGCTTGCTCTCTACTGTCTGCACAACAAGATCATCAAGTCCGACGCTGACGAGGTTGTTGTGGCACAGAAGATTGTTGCCCGCTGATCCCTTAGAGTTCAAGGTCTGTACACCGGCGCTGCCTCGGCGGCGCCGAAGCTTTTAATGTGAGTTTTTTGCCGTTCCAGCCACATCGCATTGTTCGTCCGTGCAACTCACAGGCGTCTGCGTATCGACGCAATTCTTGCGCGCCACTTCAAGGAGACGAATGAGTTCACCGAGTTCCTTAGGATCCAGGTGTCCCAGCAGTTCTTTCGGGGCTCGGGTGATTTCCGGGTCCATCTTGCCCAGAAGCTCCAGCCCCGAGGCGGAGATCTGTGTCCACAGTACGCGGCGGTCGCGTTTGTCGCGCTGTTGCTTGATCAGCTTGAGGGCTTTCAGTCGCGCGAGCAACCGCGTGATGTCGGGTTCGGCAGTGATCATCCGATCTCCGATTGCCGCACAGGTCAACCCTTGTGGTTGAGCACCGCGCAGAATCCGCAGTACGTTGTACTGGGTCGAGGTGATACCCCAGTCACGGGTCCTGCGCTGAAAGGCCCGGTGCAGGCAGTCCGTGGTCCGCATCAGGTTCAGGAACGCCTCTTCTTCGACGCTTGAAAAGGGACGTTCCTGGGCGATCTCGCTCTTCAAATCGGCCATCGTCTATCCTTTGCGCACGCCTCGGTGCGCCGCCGAGGCATGTCCACCGCTGAACTGCGTCCCTACTGCTTTACCACATCCAATTCGATGCTCAGTGGAAGATCGTCACCGAGAACTGCCGATGGATACTTCGCTCCGATGCCAAATGCCGTCCGGCTGATCGTGGTGGTTGCGGAGAAACCAGCATGCATTTTGTCGCCCATGCCGGGAACCGGCCCCATAGGGCCCTGCACCTGCAACACTACCGGCTTGGTCACGCCGTGGAGGGTCAGGTTGCCGTTCACCGTCAGGCCGTTGCCGGTCTTTGCCACGCTGGTGCTTGTGAAAGTCGCGGTTGGGAAACTGGGCCACATCGAAATGCACTGGAACTCTTCAGATCGTTGTCCGCGGCCCCACACCCGTGTCCACCGATCGTCACATCGATCGTCATGTTCACCGTGGACTTCGTGATGTCTGCTTCGTTCCACACGATCTGACCGCCGGAAATTGCCGAAGCCGGCCATGCACCTTTGTACAGGCTCATGTGCAAAATGCTGAAATCGACCTCGCTATGCGCCTTGTCGGGAATCCAGGTTGAGGTCTGCCCGAGGACGGTGATGGGAAGGATGGTTGCCAGTGCGCCAAGTGTGAGAGCCAAACGTTTCACGTTGCAATTCCTTTCGAGCTTTGAGCCAGGGTTCGCTGGCCGCATGTGGTTTCGCTGTGGCTGGCTGAGCCGGAGGGGAGGCGCAGTGCCACGCAGGGGAACTAACTGAGTACCTGTTGTATGGACGCGCGGAAGGCATTATTCGTTGCAACAATTATTCTGCCCGGGTCCGACTTGATGCAGCGTCCAGGTTGGGTGTTGCGTGTTTGCTCTCGAAATCGCTCCTGGTTTTGCGCATCTTCGAACTCGTCGCCATCGTGGGCGCACTCGTCTTTGCCGGGTTGCTGGTAGATTTGCCCATCGTGCCGGCGGCGACATTTGCGGCAGTGCTGAGGAGGCTCGCAGGTTTTTTCCCTTTCTCATTGAAGTCGCGGACCACATCGGAAGCGTCGGACGCGGAGATGCGACCGGCGATGTGGGCGGCGAGGTGCAGGCCATAGAGCAGCACTCCGGCGCGATGTGTATCCACATACGGCGATTCGAGGGTGTGGAGAGCGTGCCCGAGGGCGCTCTGAATGCCTCTCATGTCCTCAACACTGGGAGCGGGCGGCTCGGCCGGCTGGCGGCCAGCGGGGTGACCGGGGCGATGGAGCTTGATGTGAAAGTAGCAATATGGTTTGCCGCTGAGCGCCGGTGAGTGGCACCGGCGACCTGTGGGCATGATGTGGCGACATTCGATGAACATGATCGCGCTCCCAGGGGGGTATACCCCCTACTCTGTGATCAAGTTTGGTGTTTTCAGAGAATTGCCGATATCGTTTCAGGTCAAATTTGTGTCGGCGCGGAACTTAGGCGCATATATTTCTCAGCAAAGGACTTAACAGTGGTCAGTGGCAGTGATCAGGGATCCGCAGACGGTCGAGATTCCATCCGCTTTCGATTGTGCCTGAAAGAGGGGAAATAGCCGGCAAACAAGGGCAGCGGGCAAGAGACTCAAAAGAAACGGGTTACGAAATTCTTTTTGGAATAGGGGTTGACAGAATCTGAGCTGCACCGCTCTCGCCGCCAAGCCAATCATTGCCGTCACATCTTTTGGTCGGCTTCAGGCTTCTAACTGCGGTTGGAGTGAGCCTTTCACGGCATTCGTTTGCGGTGGAACCGGCGCACCTTCCGAAGCGTTGGCTCGTGTTGCCAAGTGATGCATGGCTATCTATAACCTGCTCATTCTCGCATCGTGGCTGGCACTCATCTTGTGCTGGGCATTTCTGGGACGCCGGGCAAAGCATAGCGTCGGAGGTAGATGGCGATGGGGACGGGAAGTTGGTTTGCGCCTCGCTATTCTCATCCTGGTTCTGCTCGCATGGCACTTTCTGTCGGCGCATCATATCCGGCAATACGTCCGGTATTACGCAGTCAACTTCAACCTGATCGCAGGTTTTCTTGGGGCAGCTTTGTGTGCAAGCGGTGTGATTCTCGCGATATGGGCGCGAGTCTGCCTGGGCAGAAACTGGGGCATGCCGATGGAGGAAAAGACGGGCCCCGAACTTGTTACTGCCGGTCCATATTCACGCATCCGCCACCCAATCTATGCGGGGTTCATCCTGGCGATAGTCGGTTCGACAATCGGGCAGACAATCTTGTGGGCGATACCGCTCTTCCTTCTCTGTCCCTACTTTGTGTATAGCGCACGTCGGGAAGAGAAACGGATGGCCGAGCAGTTTCCGCTGCAGTATCCCGAATATAAGAAGCGCACCAATATGATGATTCCGTTCATTCTCTAATCCGGTTGAATCTTGAAAAGGCCGCGAGTTTTTGCCTCGCTTGCCCGGGGTGGGCCAGCGGCCGGTTTATGGTTGTTGTTGCGTGCATAAGGCGCGCGCAACAACTTTCCTGAGGTGCTCCTCATTGCAGCGACTGCGGCGATTTCTCTTAGTGCTTGTGGCGATTCTCCCGGCGGTTTTACCCGAGGCCGCGCAGTTTTCTCTGGCGGCGCAGGAACCAGAAAGCAGCAAGCTGCGCGAACTCCTCGATCCGATCATGGAGAAGGCGGTCGCGGATCACCGCATTCCAGGCGGCGTGTTGCTGGTCGGGCACAATAGTCGTGTCGTCTATCGCAAGGCGTTCGGATCCCGCTCTATGGAGCCGACACAGGAGCCGATGACGGTCGACACGATCTTCGACCTGGCGTCGCTTACGAAGTGTATTGCGACCACGACCTCGGTGATGAAGCTTGTCGAGGACGGCCGAGTGCGGCTGAACGATCCCGTCGCCGCGTACCTGCCCGAATTTGCGCAGAATGGGAAGCAGGACATCACGGTACGCGAGTTGATGACGCACTACTCGGGCCTCGCGCCGGATCTTGACTTGAAGACGGCGTGGCAAGGTCGCGATGCAGCATTCGAGATGGCGATGCAGCAGACACCCGTGAACCCTGCCGGGAAGCCGGTTTGTCTACAGCGATATCAACTTCGAGACGCTTGGATTTCTGGTGGAGAAGGTCTCCGGAATGCCGCTGAACGAATTCGCCGAACGAAACGTCTTTGCGCCGCTGGGCATGAGACACACGCGTTTTCTGCCTCCGGCTGACTGGAAGCCGCATAATCGCGCCGACCCAATATGACGAGAACGGCAGTATGCTGCGCGGCGTGGTGCACGATCCCACGGCGCGGCGCATGGGCGGAGTGGCTGGGCACGCAGGATTGTTTTCAACCGCGGACGACCTGTCGATATTCGCCGCAGGAGATGCTGCACGGATCGCGCATCCTCAATCGCGTGACGGTCGAGAAGATGACAACGCCGCAACAGCCGGCCAATGCCGCAAGCCTGCGCGGGCTGGGATGGGACATCGATTCGCCATTTTCAAGCAACCGCGGCGAACTGCTGCCGGTGGGTTCGTTTGGGCATACCGGATTCACGGGGACCTCGCTATGGATGGATCCCGTGACCGATACGTACATCATTCTGCTCACCAACGCGGTTCATCCGCGCGGAGGCGACTCGACCGTGTCGCTGCGTTCGCGCGTGGCGACTGCGGTTGTCGACGGCGCTTGATCTTTCGCCGTCGGAGCGGGAGAAGCTGCGGCTGGCGCGGATCACCGGCTACAACGAGTCGATGATGGCCGAGCGGCGGCTGGATTTTCGCAACGGCGAAGTGAAGGCCGGAATCGATGTGCTGGAAGAGCACAACTTCCGCGAGCTTCATCCCGATCCAGCACATCCTGTTCGCGTGGGGCTGGTGACGAATCAGACCGGTGTGGACGGCAGCGGGCGGCGCACGGCAGATGTGCTGGCGCACGCACCGGGCCTCGAACTGGCGGCGATCTTCAGCCCCGAGCATGGGATCGAGGGCAAGCTGGACACGACAAGCATCGGCAATACGCGGGATGCTGCAACGGGCGCTCCTATCTACAGCGTCTATGGCGCGACGGAAGCGCAGCGACGGCCTGATCCTGCGGTGCTCGCGGGCATCGACGTAATCGTCTACGACATTGCCGACGCGGGCGTGCGCTTCTACACCTACGAGACCACGCTGGGTTATTTTCTTGAAGCTGCAGCCAAAGCCGGCAAAGCCGATCGTCGTGCTCGACCGCCCGAATCCGATCACTGGCGCGTTTGTACAAGGGCCTGTGGCTGATGCGGGGCGCGAATCGTTTGTCAGCTACTGGCAGACGCCAGTGCGGCACGGCATGACAATGGGCGAGCTGGCGCGGATGTTCAATGCGGAACGCGGCATCAACGCCAAGCTCGCGGTGGTGCCGATGCGAGGGATGGCAGCGCGGCGACTGGTTCGACTCGACCGGCGAACTCTGGATCAATCCGTCGCCGAATATGCGCAACCTGACAGAAGCTGTGTTGTACCCGGGCATCGGGATGATCGAGGCAACGAATATATCGGTGGGGCGTGGAACGGATACGCCGTTTGAAGTTGTTGGAGCGCCATGGGTCGTTCCCGGCGACCTTGCGCGAGATCTGAATGCGCGCACGATCAGCGGGGTGCGTTTCATTCCCATTCACTTCACGCCGGCCAGTTCGGAGTACAGCGGCCAGGCCTGCGGCGGCGTGAGCATTGTGGTCACAGATCGGAATTTCCTGGATGGGCCTGAGTTGGGACTGGAAATCGCGTCGGCACTCCACCGGCTCTATCCGCAGCAGTACAAACTTAGCGGGCTGGAGACCCTGATGGTGAACAAGGAGGCTTCAGACGCGCTTACGCAGGGCGAAGACCCTCGGCGGATTGCAGAGGCGTGGCAAGCGGGCATTGAGCACTTCAATGCGATGCGTTCCAAGTACTTGTTGTATTAGGAGCAGTGGTTAGTCAGTTCGCAGTTGTCATCGGGCGGCAAGCCGTCTTTTTAGAACGTCCGGTGATGCGCAACCATTTGGTTGCGGGAGGGGGTCCCCCACCCATACTCTGTACGGGAGTTGGTTGTTTTCTTGGGCTTGCGAGCGGACGCGGCGCCAAAGTCATGTCCGGATTGGGCTTAGCTGCAGAGTCGTCTGGTGAAAGGACTTAGGGGCAGTTCACAGTCTTCAGTTTCCCATTTCTCAGATAAGAGCTCGTAAGTTTCTGGTTTGCAGTTCATGGTTCGGAAATTCGAAGTTCTTAGGTTTCGCCGATCTGAGAAGGGCGATTGATTTGCGTGCTGATTCCATTATCCGCATTTGAGAGAAATAGCCTGCAAAAGGGCGCCGAGAATCTTTCGTTTGGAATGAGTGAGATAGTCTGGAGTACCAAGCGTGGGGGATTGACACTTCTGACGATGTCGGCTGTGAAAGTTGGGGTAGGAGACAGGCGAGGAGTGCAACTGCTGCCTGCAAACAGGGAAACAACTTCCAGGGTGCTCAGCACGAATCGCCTGAATTCCGTCACGGGCTAAAATTTTCAGAGCGATTTGTAGAAATCGGGTTCGGCCGTTCGTTGTTACAGTGAAGGCCGGTTCAACTTGATCGCCTGAAGACCATTCAAGGAGAAGACATGCCGCAATTTCTGGTTACTATTCAACTCCCCGACAACTACGACCCGTCCGTTGAGGACGAAGCAAAGATGCGCGACATGATGGCTCTCGGCGAAGAGATGGATGCGGCCGGCGTCGTCACGACATTCGCTGGCGGCCTGACGCCGGCAAGCAGCGCGAAGTCGTTGAGATTCGAACCCGATGGCTCCGTCGTCATCACCGATGGCCCATACGTCGAGGCCAAGGAACATGTAGGCGGTTTCTCAATATTGGAATGCGCAAATCTCGACGAAGCGGTGAAGTGGGCGCGCAAGGGCGCCATCGCCTGCCGGGCGTCTGGCGAGGTGCGCGAGATCTTCTTCCGGCCATCGCCAGAGGAAGCCGCTGAGCAGTAGATTCAAGCGAACAAATGAAAGCAAGTGAGCTGCGACGGCGACAGTGCGCCGCACGCTGAAGGACACCTTTGCGAAAAAAACAAGGCATTTTCAGGAGGAGATTTATGCGGAAAAAGAAGGTTGGCGCAATCGCAGTCGGAAGTTTCGCGATGCTGGTTGCGCTCGGCTTGGCAAACCGGGCGATGGCACAGGATGCCGCGACACCGTATGCGAATATGGCCTCGATCGAGCAGTATCTCATGGATCGAACTGCCGAGATTGAACTGGCGCGCAGTGCTGCACCGGAGTCCATTTCACACGATGCGGAAGTGCTGGTTCTTGGCCGGCATGGTTATGAAACCGCGGTGGAAGGCAAGAATGGCTGGGTGTGCATGGTGGGACGCGGGTGGATGGGTTTCTTCGATTGGCCCGAATTCTGGAGCCCGAAAGTTCGAGCCGCGGAGTGCCTCAATCCACCGGCCGCGCGCTCCATGCTGCCGTTTGCTTATAAGCGGACGGAATTGCTGCTGGCCGGCCATTCCAAGGTCGAGGTCATCGCCGCAATTAAGGCGGCATTCGAGAAGAAAGAATTGCCGGCTCTGGAGCCGGGAGCGGTGTCCTACATGATGTCGAAGTCGTCGTATCTTACCGATAACGGCGGCCACTGCGTCCCTCACATCATGTTTTACGCACCAGCCAAGGACATTGCAGCGTGGGGTGCGAATCTCCCCAATTCCCCGGTGATGGCGGTGAATTATTGGTATTTTTCGGAGCAGTCGTATCCCCAGCTTCAAAGCTTTCCTGCCATAGCCGTATTCCTGGTAGGGGTGGACAAATGGTCCGATGGCACGCCGGGGCCGAGCATGTAAAAGCCCTCCCGGCCAATCGACACTTCCGTGTCTCAGCTCTTGCCTGAGCGTGGCTCGTGCAGCTTTGGCACTCGCGGTTCTGCCAGGGTTCTGACGGACCAGCGATGATAAGCCGACATTCCGGGAGTAAGTTTGGCGAGGATTTTTAAAGCGAACAGAGAATAGCGCGGTTATTCAGATTATTGTTCTGCTCGGTGTGTTGGCTCTAGATTCTGTCTGGAATCGACTATGCCACCCACCCGGGGTGAAAAGCCACCACCACCTTCGGTTCGTCCAGAACTTCCAACGACCCGAGAGCGAGTTGGGTAGAACACAAGTGGAAATTGCGGATTTGCCGGTCATTCACCCAAAACGCCCGCGGTGGCCTGCGCGATGCGAGCCAACTTCGAAATTATTGATTAGCGCTCGCGTATCGCAGTTACTGGATCCACACGCATCGCTCGATAAGCCGGAAGGCCGCAGGCGAGAAGCGACATCGCTGCCAGCAGTAGCACCACGCCAACGACCGTTGCCGAATCGTTGGCACTGATTCCGTACAACAGTCCGGCGACTAAGCGCGTCAACCCGAATGAAAGAGCGAGTCCGAGCACGAGCCCAATGGTTGTCAGGCGCAGTCCCTGCAGCAGTATCATGCGCAGTACGTGGATGCGCGATGCACCCAAAGCCACGCGGATTCCGATCTCGTGTGCGCGAAGCCGCGTCCTATAAGCGACCACTCCGTAGATGCCCGTTGCCGAAAGCACAAGAGCAATGATCGCAAACATCCCCGCGAACGTGCTCTCCATGACTGCAAATCCGTTTGAGACCTGCGTGGTTTCACGCAGTGAGCGAACATCGTAGACCGCAAGCTGACCATCGACTTGATGAATTGCATCCTCTACGGCCGTCGCCAAGAAGGTTGGATCGCCATGGGTCCGCACCATGATGGTCGTTTCATCAGAGTTCTGGAAGAAGCTCAGATAAACCATCGATTCAGGCCGCTCGTTGATGAATTGATGTTTTGAGTTTCTTGCAACGCCAATCACGGTGAGCGGGCGACCCCATATGCTGAGGTGATGGCCGATCGGATCTGAGTCGGGCCAGTAGCGCGCCGCCGCAGTCTGATCCACGATGACGACGCTTGGGGCGGTTTCGTTGTCATCGCGCGTAAAGTCACGACCTGCAACGATTGGAATCCCCATCGCCGTAAAGAATCCAGGGGTGACGTCGGCACGCCGCACCTCGTGCGACTCGTGCAGCTGGGGCACATAGTTTTCGGGATAGACGTTCACGCTTTTGCCGTTGAAGCTGAGCGGCAACCAGTCGGTGAGCGCTGCGACTTTAACCCCGGGCAATGCTGCAACGCGATCCAGAATCTTGTGCTGGATCACTTTTTCCTCGCTGGGCGGATAGCCGGCGATTCCCATGCCCACCGATGCGGTAGCGGTGAGGATATGGTCCTGCTCGAAGCCGGGGTCGGCCTTACTCATGTTTCTGAGCGTGCGCAGGAGCAGCCCCGACGAAACCAGCAAGGCAAGTGAAAGCCCGACCTGAGTCACGACGAGGCCGCTAAGCAGCAGGCTGTGCTTGCCCCCGGAAACGCTCACTGCCTCTTCCTTGAGAACCTCTGCTGCGTTGGCGTACGAAGAACGCCATGCAGGAAACGCGCCGCAAAGTACGCTTGCCACCACAGCAAGCATGAGAATGCCGAGCAAAACGCCAAAATCGATCCTGCCGCTGAGGGCTATGGGGATGGAGTTCGGCGGAAGGAAGCCGTTGAGGCGATTCGCTGTCCACAAAGTCAGAAGAAACGCGAGTACGCCGCCAGAAAGCGATAACAACGCGCCTTCGAAGATCATCTGACGCATGAGCTGGAAGCGTCCGGCGCCCAGCGATTGTCGAATTGCAATTTCGCGGCGGCGCGATACGAAACGCACCAGCGTCAGTGTGGCGATGTTGGCGCAAGTAAGAAGAAGAACGACTGCGGCGATGGCCAGCAGAATGGGCAGCGAAGCCGCGAGGTACACGTTCGCTCCAAAGGGGGAACGCCACATCGGATCCAGGGTGATTGTATTCACGCCGAGATGGTCGCCGGGAAACTCGGCCACAATCCGGCGCATGATTGTCTCCAGATCTTGCGTGGCGAGCTGGCGGTTGACGCCGGGCCTCAGGCGGCCCAGCACGTTGAGATAGCTTGCGCTGCGATGCGTCGTCCGCCAGCCATCGGTTCCCAACGGGTCCAGCGCCAGCCAAGCGTCCTGTTGAACGCCGGGCATCGCGTTGATGAATCCTTTGGGCGCGACGCCGATCACGGTAATCGGCTTTCGCGCAAGTTCGATTGATTTACCGACGATAGCCGGATCCCCGGCAAAGCGCGTCTGCCAGAGCGAATAGCTGAGTACGAGATAAGGGACGCCACCCTCGCGCGCTTCCTCGCCAGGCAGGAAGAACCGGCCGAGCACCGGCTTGATGCCGAGCACATCAAAGAAATTCGCGGATACATTCGCCACGTAAATGCGCTCAGGAGTCGTACCGCCGGTCAGCGTGAGCCAGTCCTGATGATAAGCAAGCATTCCGCTGAAGCTTCGATTGCGGTCGCGCAGATCGCAATAGTCGAGGTACGAAAACGGCGGAGCAGGCGTGATGCTCCACTGTCCACGCATTACGCTCACAAGGCTTCCTGTGTCCCTTGCCGCAGGGATCGGGTGCAGCATGGTGCCATTGATCCAACTGAAGATTGTGCCGTTGGCGCCGATTGCGACAGCCAACATGGCGGTCGCAATTATCGTGAATCCCCAACTTTTTCTGAGTTGCCTAAACGCAAAGCGAACATCCTGGAGCAGCCCTGCCACGACCGCCTCCTATCGGAAACTTTGCTCTTGGGGAATTAGAGTATTGCCCTTCCCAGGTGCATGCAGCGTGCCACGACGCTCCTGAACGTAAGTACATATTTATCAATAAGATAGCTATCAGGCAACTCGACCGTAGTAATCCGCTTTGTGTTCGCTCGTGTGTCAGCATGTCCATTCCCGGACAGTTGCTCCTCTCGACATCGTGCTTCCACATCAAAATCCTGCAACGGACTGACCGTCACCCCTTGGGATGCTGCCAGCTGGCACTCAGACTTGAGCGTTTCGGATCCGACAGGCAGGATTAGTATCGAAAAACGCCCATCTCGTCTCTGGAAAAGTTCACGCTGAGACGCGGAGCACTGCTAGTGCTTGTGAGAGTCGCTTTTGGAGTTGCCGTCTCCGTTTACGGGCGTTCCGTCTGACCAGTTACCCATGACAACGTAGAACTCGGTAATCGGCGCTGGATTCAGCTGCTGAAAATAGATAGGTGCGCCGGGGAGATTTGCGCCCCACGCCGCGCCATCCATGCGCGGGAGGTCATACATGAGGTGGTTGAGGTTATGGGGCGGCTGGTCGGTAAGGTACCCTTCCTTCGACATCATGTAGATCAACGAGCCCGAGGCCGGAACTCCCAATTCCTTCTTGTCGACCGCGGACTTGATCGCATCGAACATTTGACTTTTAGAGAATCCAGCCAACACCATCCCGGTGGTTTTTAGAAAATAAGGCAGGACGGAAAGCGCGGCTGGCGGGTTGAAGCACTCAGGGCTCCGATTCTTTGGATTCCAAAATTCCGGGTTTTCAAATGGCGCTCCCCACGATCTGCCCACCAGACAGACGAAACCGTTCGTGCCTTCGACCACGGTCTCATAGTTCTTTTGGCCCAGTACCATGACCGAGGCATCCTTGGATATGGAAGCGGGAGCCGCAGTACGCGCCATGGCGATTTCGGCATCACGGTCCATCCGGTATTGCTCAATCGGGGCCATTGTTGGATATGGCGTTTTAGCGTCCTGCCCATGTATTTGACCCGCTGCGCTGAGCACGGCGACGAACACCAGGCTGCTACTTATGATTTTCTTCATGCGCTTGCTCCCGCAATCCAATTGCATCCTGCAAGTGGTTTGAACATAACCCAGACTCCATGCATACTGCAAGTAGTAGATGAGTAAAATTCATGAAAAAAATAGCGACCAGAAACGAAATGCGCTCGGGCTGTCCTATCAATTTGACGCTGGAGATGCTCGGCGACCATTGGAGCTTGATCGTCATTCGGGACATCATGTTTGGAAATCGCCGGCACTATGGAGATCTGCTCAGGCTATCCGAAGAAGGAATCGCGTCGAATATCCTGGCAAACAGGCTGGCGCGTTTGGTCAAATCCGGTCTCCTCTCACGCACTGGCGACCCGACCCACAAACAAAAGGCGATTTACAGCCTGACGGAAGCGTCTATTCAGCTTGTCCCCCTGCTGGCCCACATGGGCGCATGGGGATGCCGGTTCACTCCTGCGTCCAGGCAACTGTCGATCCGCGCCCAGCTTCTTGAAGAAGGCGGCGAGCGAATGTGGAAGGCATTCATGGCCGAGCTTAGAAGCATTCACATGGGAGCGCCCGTGCCACGCCGGTCGGTCTGCGCCGAACTTCAAGCCGCTTTTGAGGCGGCCATGCGTCGCGAAGCCGATGCTCGAACAGGCAGCAAGACTCGATAGCATTGCGTCAGGAACGGCCAGGCGCTGGGTTGCACACGTCTGTCTGGATCGACTGATAAACGGGGATCTGGCTCGCTTACCGGGCGCGAGGTGTGCAACTCCTCCATCCAAAGAGAGGGGCCTGGAATTCCCAGACGCCTTGTAGAAGTCAGGTCGGGCCGTTCGTCGTTATAGTGAAGGCCGGGCAGAGAACCCCGCCTGAAGGACGATTACAGGAGAAGGTATGCCGCAATATCTGGTAGCAGTTCAACACCCCAACAACTACGACCCGTCTCTGGAAGGCGAAGCGATGATTCGCGATATCGGCGCGCTCAACAAGGAGATGGATGCCGCCGGCGCCAGGTTCTTCGCCGGCGGCCTGGAATCGCCAGCCAAGGCGAAGTCATTGCGAGAGCAGCCTGGTGGAGAGGTGGTCATCACCGACGGGCCGTACCTTGAGACCAAGGAGTACGTGGGCGGGTTCTGGATACTCGAAGCCGCTGACATGGATGAGGCGCTTGCATGGGCACGCAAAGCCGTCGTCGCCTGCCGGGTTCCTGTCGAGGTGCGAGCGTTTCTGAGAATCCGGCCGAATACAAAATCAGTTAGCCACGGAGACTCGCAATGAGAAAAATCAAAATCATCGAGCATATTTCTTTGGATGGCGTGATTCAGGCGCCCGGCGGCCCAGACGAAGACGGCGACTATCCCTATGGCGGATGGTCGGCGCCGTTTCGCGATCCCGCTGTGGGAGAGGCCATCATGGCGGCGCATAGCGGGAGCTTCGATCTGCTGCTTGGAAGGCACACCTACGATATCTGGGCAGGCTACTGGCCGACAGCCAAAAACGGTTTCGCTGACAGCATCAACGCGGCGACGAAATATGTCGTGACCCACAGGCCGGATAGCCTTGGCTGGGGCCCGTTCGAAGGCCTTCCGACCCCGTCGGACACAGAACGTCCGCCGGGGGCCCCGGGCCTTGGAGCGGACATGGTTGAGGGCGTTCGCGGCATCAAGGCGAAGGACGGTCCGGACCTGATCCTCTGGGGCAGTTCGACCCTGACATCGATACTGCTCGAGCATGGGCTTGCCGATGAGGTCATGCTGCTCGCTTATCCAGTCTTGCTGGGCAAAGGGAAACGTTTCTTTTCGGATGGAACACCGCCGTGCAAACTCGCGCTCACGGGCACAAAAGCTGTGTCCTCCGGCATCATCATCAGCACCTACATACCCGCCTGACCTTTCCAGACCGGGTCCTTCGAGAACTAGCGCCGGAACTCTGATAGCGAGTGAGATCTGGCCGGAATCAACGATAAGGAGCAGCAGAATGCGTTTCATTATGATGGTGATCCCCAAAGGATATGAATCGGCAGCGCCTGACGCCGTTCCCAGCGCGGAAGCGGTTGCGAAAATGCGAGAGTACAATCAGACTCTTGCAAAAAGCGGGTGTGCTGCTGGCGCTCGATGGGCTCTTTCCGCCTTCGACGGGGGCGCGGATTTCGTACTCCGACGGCAAAGCCAAGGTGACGGATGGGCCGTTTGCAGAAGCGAAAGAAGTGATCGGGGGATACTGGATCATTCAGGCGCGCTCACGCGAAGAAGCAATCGAATGGGCGAGGCGAGCCCCGATGTCCAACAACGAGGTTATTGAAGTCCGCCAAATCTTCGAGATGGGAGATTTCCCCGAGGATATTCAAAAGGCGGCAGAGGGTTATGAGGATCTTCCGCACTCGACAATAGCCAAGGCATGACGGACATTCACAAAACGATTGAGGCCGTGTGGAAGATAGAGTCCACGCGGCTCATCGCCGGGATTGCCCGCGTGACCCGCGATATCGGCATTGCCGAGGAACTAGCCCAGGACGCGCTGGTGACCGCCCTCGAACTTTGGCCGGAAGAAGGCATCCCTGAAAATCCGGGAGCGTGGTTGATGACGGCAGCAAAGCGGCGCGCCATCGATTCGTTGCGCCGTGGCCAAATGCTCGAGAGAAAGCACGGGGAAGTTGCCCGAGAGCTTGAATATCAACAGCAGCGGCTCGCTGATGCTATGGACCATGCGCTGGATCAAGTGATTGACGATGACGTACTGCGCCTGATTTTTACCGCCTGCCATCCGATACTTGCGGTGGAAGGACGAGTCGCGCTTACGCTCCGTATCATCTGCGGCCTCACAACGGCGGAGATCGGACGCGCCTTCCTTGTCCCGGAGAAGACCCTTGGCCAGCGAATTTTCCGCGCGAAGAAGATTCTTGCGGAGGCTCATGTTCCCTTTGAGACGCCGCGCGGGGACGAATTGCGCCGCAGGGTGGAGTCAGTACTTTCGGTGATCTACCTGATCTTCAACGAGGGGTATACCGCGACATCGGGGGACGAATGGATGCGGGCAGCACTATGCGACGACGCGTTACGACTCGGACGCATGCTGGTGCAACTTCTGCCCGGGGAATCTGAAGTCCACGGTCTGCTGGCACTGATGGAGTTGCAGGCATCGCGCACGGCGGCGCGCCGGGGGGCAAAGGGCGAGGCAGTTTTATTGCTGAATCAGAATCGCTCGCTGTGGGACCACGCACAGATTCAACGAGGAATGACAGCGCTCGAACACGCGCAGCGCCTCGGCGGTGGCGCTGGCAACTATGCGTTGCAGGCGGCCATCGCTGCCTGTCATGCTCGGGCCCGCACGGCTGAAGAGACGGACTGGGACCGAATCACGCTTCTCTACGACGCACTGCTCGAGATCAGCGCGTCTCCCATCGTGGCGCTGAACCGGGCGGTCGCCGTTGGTATGGCTCAAGGCCCTGCCGCGGGGCTCGATGCGGTGGATGCGATCGCCGCGGAACCCACCCTGGCCGGCTATCATCTGCTTCCGAGTGTCCGCGGAGACTTGCTTATGAAACTGGGGAGGTTTGCTGAGGCGCGTGAGGAAATCCAACGCGCCATCGCAATGACCAAAAATCTGCGCGAACAGGAATTGCTGACGGAAAGGCTGAAGCAGATTGAAAAGGCGGCCTTGTCCTCATAGGTGCGGTTCAGTCCTGTGACGCGGGTTGACTTTGGCCAATCGATTCGGACTCAACTGGCGCGCTGACATCAGAACTCACATTCCGCAACCAGTTGCAACAGGCGAAGAAGCATCTTACGCTCCTCCGGGGTCATTTGCCGCCGGACGCTCTCGTCGGCGGTTGTCCGGGCTTCGATGAGGCGTTCGCGGTACTTTCTTCCTTTGGGCGTCAATTGCACTTGAATGGCTCTTCCGGATTTTGCCTTGTGCTCGGAGACGAGTTTTTCCTGGGCCAGCGACTTGATAGCCCGGTGTACGACGGTCCGGTCGATACCCAGGAGCGTGGCGATCTGATTCTGATTCAGCGTCGCTCCGTCACGCAATGTGGACAAAATAAAGCCGCGTGTCGCCGTGCAGCCGGTTTTCCGCTCGAGTCTCTTGCCCACCGAGAAATATGCCGCTGCGATATGGGCGAGTACCGAGTCTTTCAGAATGTTTTCGGGAATTTCTTTCGCAGGGAGGATGCTCATAGGACGGTCACCGTCGCATCGAGAGATCTCCGCCACTGCGGCGGCTCATTGTGCGTACGGGATTTCTTTCCGATCGCAATCACCATCACAATCTCCTGCTGCCGGCGGGACAACCCGAGATAATCAGAGAGCCTCCGACCATCGAAGCCTTCCATGGGGCACGTGTTCATTCCCAGTGCTTCGGCAGCGATCATCAGGTTCTCGCATGCCAGCGATGTACCTTTCGTCGCCCATTTGAACAGATCCTGCCGGAACAGCGGCGGCATACCCATCACCTTGCACAGGTTTATCAGCCAGAATAAGGCCCACTTGATTGCGGCAAAGATACCGAAGGGGCCAGGCATGAAGAGAATCCGGCCGATCTTTGCTGTCCATTCGTAATCTCGAATTTTATCTTCGGCAAAGTTGGCTCTGCGCATCCACTCCAACTGTGCTCGCGTCGTGGCGGAGAGGGATCCGAGGTCCGCAACGGCCACGACTAACGCGGAGGCGGTTACCGCGGGCTTCTGCCCGAGACAGAGTTTGGCCACCGCGAGCCTGTTTGCGGCGGACTGCACCCAATAGAACTTGTAAGGCTGGGAGTTAAAACTTGAAGGAGCATAGCGGGCTGCATTGAGAATTTGCTCGCGGAGCCCTTCGGGAATGTCTGCCGATTCAAAGACCTTAATCGCCCGCCTTTGAAAGATCGCGTTCAGGGTTTCACTCATGGCTTGCCCTCCATGTTGCTATTGCAACATAAGTATGTTGCTAACGCAACATAAATCGTTGGCAAGCGGAAAATATTCTTAAAGAGGTGATAACTCGCCCAATGCGCTCGCTGAAGCCGAAACAGGTATTGCCCTGTCGGCCAGGTAGGGCGGCGGAGCTTTTGCTTCACGGCTTTTGCAGAACTCGTTTCAGAGGGTATCGCCGCCGACAACTGAGTTGTGGTGCTAACCTGAAGCTTCTCCTGAATGTTTGTCACATCACAGCACGCGCACTTTATCGGGATCGGCGGGATCGGGATGAGCGGGATCGCCGAGATCCTGCTGAACATGGGATTCCAGGTCTCGGGGTCGGATCTGCGCCGCGGCGCGGTTACGGATCGGCTGGCGCAGTTGGGCGCCACGATCTTTGAGGGCCACGACGCGAAGAATATAGCTGGAGCGACGGTGGTGGTGACCAGCTCGGCCGTGTCACCGAACAATCCTGAGGTGGTTGAGGCGCGAGCGAACAAGGTTCCGGTGATTCAGCGGGCAGAGATGCTGGCCGAACTGATGCGGCTGAAGTACGGGATTGCGATTGGCGGCATGCATGGCAAGACGACCACGACGTCGATGATTGCAACGGTGCTTGCGGCGGGTGGGCTCGATCCTACGGTAGTTGTGGGCGGACGCGTGGACGCGCTGGGTTCGAACGCAAAGCTGGGCTCGACGCAGTACCTGGTGGCCGAGGCCGACGAGAGCGATCGCTCGTTTCTGAAGCTGCCGCCGATCCTTGCGGTGGTCACGAATCTTGATCGCGAGCACATGGATTGCTATCGCGACATGGATGACGTCGAGAACGCCTACCTGGCTTTCATGGACAAGGTGCCGTTCTACGGGGCGGTGACGGCGTGCATCGACAACGCAGCGCTGGCGGCGATTCTGCCACGGGTGCATCGCCGCGTGTTTACCTATGGGACCGCGGAAGAGGCCGATTATCGACTGGAGTTTCTGGAGGCGCGGCCGGGAAGTTTTTCTCACTTTCGCGTGCATGCGCCGGGTGGTGCGATTGGCCCGTTTGAACTGCATGTTCCGGGGCGTCATAACGCACTGAACGCAACGGCGGCGGTGGCCGTGGCGCATCAGCTGGAAGTGAAGCCCGAAAAGATCGCAGCGGGGATTTCGAGCTTCCGCGGAGTGGATCGGCGGTTTCAGATTCGCGGCGAGGCGCGCGGAGTCACGGTGGTTGATGACTACGGCCATCACCCGACGGAGATTCGCGCCACCCTGGCGGCTGCCCGCGAGTACTGCCACGGGCGGATTCATGTTGTGTTCCAGCCTCATCGCTACACGCGGACACGCGACCTGCTCGACGAGTTCGGCGGCGCATTTGGCGATGCGGATAGCGTGATTGTGCTGCCGATCTATGCCGCCAGCGAAGAGCCGCTGCCGGGAATCACGGCGGAGTTGCTCACATCGAAAATCACTTCGACAGTGGCGCGTTTTGCGCCGGATTTCGCGGGAGCAATCGCGGATGTGGCGGGTGAGGCTCGCGAGGGCGACATGATCATGACACTGGGGGCGGGCAGCGTGAGCCAGCTGGGTCCGCAGATTCTGGCTGCGCTCGAAGCGAAGATTTAAGGCGTCGTTGTGTATGATTCGGCGGACAAACAATTGTCTTAAGCCAGGAGTGTGAAATGAAGTACGGATCGCGCAGGAAGTTTCTGAAAGACACCTCTCTAACTGCAGCAGCGCTCGCCGTGAGCCGCAGAACCCCGGCGTGGGCTGCCGGTCTTTCCGTGCCGGGCACGGTGAAGGTGTGGGGCACCTACCGCGATCAGCGACACGCAGCGCTGGCGCCGCTGGAGTGGAAGCGTGCGGGCCAGGTTGCGGCGGATGCGATCGAGCTGGATACGGGTGCGACGAGGCAGGAGATTCTGGGGTTTGGAGCGGCGATCACCGAGGCTTCAGCGTATGTGCTGAGCCGGCTGAGCGATTCCGAGCGGGCGCCGGTGATGCGCGACCTGTTCGCGCCGGACGCAATGGCGCTCAATGTCTGCCGCACCTGCATCGGCTCGAGCGACTATGCGACGAAGGTCTACAGCTACGACGAGAGCAGCGAGCCCGATCCGGAGCTGAAGAAGTTCTCAATCGATCACGACAAGGAGTTCTACCTTCCCATACTGCGCGAGGCGCGGAAGCAGAATCCGGAGATGTTTCTGTTTTCTTCACCGTGGAGCCCGCCGGGCTGGATGAAGCCGAACAACTCGATGATGGGCGGCGCGATGCGCAAGCAGAGCTTCGATCCGTACGCGCGATATTTTGTGAAGTTCCTCGAGGCCTACAAGGCCGAGGGAGTGGACATCAGCGCGGTTACGGTGCAGAACGAAACCGATGCCGAGCAGGAAGGACGCATGTCCGCGTGCCTGTGGGCACAGGAACAGGAGATGGAGTTCGCGGCCCGGTTTCTCGCGCCGGCCATTCGCAGCGCAGGGTTGAACGCGAAGATCTGGCTGCTCGATCACAACTACAGCCTGTGGGGGCGGGCGATCGACGAGCTCAGCGATCCTTCGGTCTATGACGCCGTGGACGGCATTGCATGGCACGGGTATGTAGGCGAGCCGACGGCGATGACGCGCGTGCATGAGGCGTTCCCGGCGAAGAATGCGTATTGGACCGAGGGCGGCCCGGATGTGAATCAGCCGGACTACCAGACCGACTTTGCACGATGGGGCGGCGAGTTCAACGGAATTCTGAATAACTGGGCGCGATCCATTACAGCGTGGAATGTTGCGCTGGATGAGAAGGGCAAGCCGGATCTCGGGCCGTTCTCGTGTGGCGGAACGATCACGATTGACAACGCCACGCACAAGGTCACCTGCAGCGGGCAGTACTGGGCGTTTGCTCATTACACGAAGCACATCAAGCGCGGAGCGCGGGTGTTCGCGACAAACGCGCTGGGGGATATGAAGATCGGGTCGCCGGTATCGCACGCGGGCTTTCGCAATCCTGACGGCGGGTATGTCGTTGTGCTGGCAAACCGAGGCGCGGAGCGGCGGGTGCAGTTGTTTTTGGACGGCCACACGCTGGACGTGGACCTGCCGGCGGATTCAGTGCAGACGCTGGAGTGGGTTTAGGTTGGAGTTCGTGGTTTCCCACCCATGCGGCAAAGGGCGCCGCATGGATGGGGCACCCGGCGTCAGAATTTCTCGTGGACTGACTTGGGTTCGTGGTTTCCCACCCATGCGGCAAAAGGCGCCGCATGGATGGGGCACCCGGCGTCAGAATTTCTCGTGGACTGACTTGGGTTCGTGCTTTCCCACCCAAGCGGCGAAAGCAGCCGCATGGATGGGGCACCCGTCACACTCTTGATTCTGGGAAGGCCTAGTAGAGGTAGTTGGCGGTCTGTGTGGAGTGAATCTTGCCGTTTTCGACGGAGAGCTTGTAGGTGATCGAGTCTCCTGCCCACGATTTGAGATAAAAGTTGCCGCCGGGAGCGACCTTCTGGACTTCAAATGGACCGAATGTGAGGGGCTTGCCGGGTTGCAACGAACCCTCAGCACCGCTTGCGTCGATGAAGTAGGCGTGGCCAAAGCCGATGACGTGGGCACGGCCGTCGGGCTCGAGCAGGATGGCGCAGCGCTCCTCCACACCGATGGCTCGGATGCCGGGGGGATTTGAAGCTGGCTTTCCATCCGGCTCATTCAGGCGAGCGAGAAACACGAGCAGGCGGCCCATGCGATCGCGGCGGGCGAAATGCGTGTCGGTGATGATGCCTTTCAGAATGGGAATGTCGAGGAATCCATTCAGCAGGTTGATACGGGTCCCATACGGATCGGCCAGGGCGGTCTTGGCGTCGAGGTTCGGATCGTCGGGATTGTCGGCCTGCGCGGAGTAGACGTACTCGCCGAGAACGGCGAGGCCGGCACTGGTGCCGCCGATCGGAACGCCGCGCTGAATCGCGTCGTTGATCGCGGCTTGCACCGGCGTATTCATCCAGTAGCGGATGTAGTTGGCCTGGTCTCCGCCGGCAATGAAGATGGCGCTGGCGCGACGGATGGTTTCGGCGACGAATGGATCCGCTGCGGCTTCGCGGCTGGGGACGATGAGGGTGGCGACGGAGTTGAGGTGGCATAGACCGTGAAGGTAGGGGTTGTACGCGTCGTCGCCTGTGGCGCGGAGCACAAGGAAGTCTCCGCCGGAGGCGCGATCGCACAGAAACTGGAAAGCTTCGTCGAGATCGGTGCCACCGCCCATCAAGGCAAAACCGGGGCGCGGGTGGGAGGCCACATCGGCCTGTTCTCCGGCGCGGATATAGCGATAGAGGGGCGTCTGCGCAAGTGCTGAAAGTGCACCGGCCAGGAGCAAGATACCCATCGCGGGAATTCGCAAACCGATCATCTCGGATAGATTATGCTACGGACCATCGCAAGCCCGTAACGGTACGGGTTCCCCCTGCCGTGTGTGCGGAAAAAAGCCAGTCTTTACCGGGCTATAGTTGACGTTGGCGACTCTCCCGACCAACGGCTCACGCGTGGCTCAACGTGACAACAAAACCCGATCCCTTGTCTGGGAGGATGATGCTCCCACTGAGCCCCGCTTTCGGCGCGCGCAGGCGGGCGTTCCGCATTCGGGCCGCGGTTTGCCCGGCATGCCCATCGAGATGGACGAGGATGACGAGGGGCCCGGCGTCCGATCAAAGCCGCGGCGATTTGGTGAAGAGGCCGTCCGCCCGTGGTGGCGTCCGGGGACGACGTTCGGCCGCATTCTGCTGGGAACCGGCGCTTTGGTTGTGTTTTCTGTCTTTGGCATTTCTGCCTACGCGCTGAGGAGTTTTCTCGAGCACGATGCCCGGTTCCGGATCGCAGGCACCACCAACATCCAGGCGACGGGGCTGGCCCAGGTGAGCAGGGCCGATATGCTGCCGGTCTTCGGCGAAGACATCGGCCGCAACATCTTCTTCGTCCCCCTGGCCGAGCGGCGCAGGCAGCTGGAACAGATTCCCTGGATCGAGCATGCCACGGTGATGCGGCTGCTTCCTGACCAGATCCGCATCTCGGTGACGGAGCGCAAGCCGATTGCGTTCGTTCGCGCGGGCTCGCTGGTGGCACTGGTTGACAGCAATGGTGTGGTGCTGACCGAACCGCCGGCAATGATGGCGCAGCATCACTACTCGTTTCCCGTGGTCACCGGGATTGACAGCGGTGATCCGATTGCGACGCGGCGAGCCAAGATGGAGGTTTACCAGCACCTGGTCAGCGAGCTGGATGCAAACGGGCAGCATCTGTCCGATCAGATTTCGGAGATTGATCTAACCGATCCGGAAGATGCGCGCGTGCTGATGCCGGAGCAGGGCACCGACATCCTGGCGCACTTTGGAGAGGATCACTTTCTGGAACGGTATCAGCGCTACAAGGCACACATTGCGGAGTGGCGGCAGCAATATCCCAAGCTTGCCGAGGTGGATCTGCGCTACGACCAGCAGGTGGTGCTGCAGATGACCGGAGCGCATGAGACGTGCGCCGGCAAAGCTGACGCCTGTCGAGGGAGACGACACAGAGGCGGGGACGCCGAAGCCGGACCCAGCGAAGCCCGAGGTGAAGACGGCTGAATCGAAGCCGGCGGAGCCAAAGCACGTGCAGGCCGCGAAGGCCGCGAAGCCGCACACCGCGGCGAAGCCGGCAGCCAAATCGAAGAGCGCGAGGAGCAAGACCACGCCGAAGAAGCATCCGGAACAGAAGCACGCCACAAGGAAGAAGCCGACGCCGAAGCCGCACCCAGGAACGACAGCAGCCCAGTGAGAGACCGATGAGCGAGAAGCAGGACAACCTGATCGTGGTGCTGGATGTGGGGAGTGCGTGGACGCGGGTGCTGGCCGCTGACGTGAATGAAGGGGCGCTGCGCTATCGCGGGCACGGCCTGGTGGAATCGGCCGGGATGCGCAAAGGACTCATCTCCGAACTGGGACCCGCGGCGAAAGTGGTTAAAGCGGCGAACGAGCAGGCGGAGTGGACCGCACGCGCCAATATCGATCAGTGCGTGGTTGGCGTGGGCGGTCCGCACATTCGCGGGCTCAACACAAACGGCGGACTCGACCTGGGCAGCCGCATGCGCGAGATTACGCGCGAGGATGTGCGCGCGGCGGTGGAGCGTGCGCGCGCGGTGGAGCGGCCGCCGGATCGCGAGATTCTGCACCTGCTGCCGCGGCAGTTCATTCTGGACGATCAGCCGGGCATCTTCGACCCGGTGGGCATGGTCGGCGCGCGGCTTGAAGTGGATCTGCACATCGCCACGTGTTCGGGCAGCGCGTTGCAGAGCACGGTTACATGCGCCAATCGCGCGGGGCTTGAAGTTTCAGAGGCGGTGCTCGAGTCGATCGCCGCGGCGGAGTCCACGCTTTCGGCAGATGAGCGCGAACTTGGCGTCTGCCTGCTCGATATCGGCGCGCACTCCAGCGACATGGTTGTCTTCTTTGAAGGCGCGGTGGCGCACACGGCTTCGGTGCCCGTCGGTGGCAATCATTTCACCAACGATCTGGCTGTGGGTCTGCAGATGCCGGTGGCGCAGGCTGAGGAATTGAAGCGGCAATACGGACATGCCGTGGTGACGGCTGTTCCGATTGAGGCGGAGATCGAAATCAACAACCCGGAGCCGCAAGCGTCTCGCATTGCGCACGCTGGCCGAGATTCTGGAGCCACGTGCTCGCGAACTTTTGTATTTTGTAAAAGAGAGTCTTCGTCAGGGCGGCGTGCTTGAAGCGCTTGGCGCCGGCTGCGTGCTGACCGGCGGCGGCGCGATGTTGCCCGGAATGCTGGACGTGACGGAGAGCCAGCTCCGAGTTCCGGCGCGCACGGGGATGCCGGTGCGGCTCTCGAACATGCCAGGCGAGCTAGTTCATCCCAGCTTTTCCACTGCCATTGGAATGCTACTGTATGCACATCGTACACGCGTAACGCGCGCGGCAGAAAACAACAGTTTGCGCGCCAAGCTGCGGGCCATATTCGCAGCGAGTTTCTGAAGGACAAGGGATCATGTCAATCACCGACGGGGAGGCGCCAGCCGCTATGGATCAGCCGAAGATCGAAGCCGCAGAGATGCGCATTCAATTTCACGAGGAAGATCCCCGGGGGGCACGAATCAAGGTTATTGGTGTAGGTGGTGGCGGCGGCAACGCTGTGAATCGCATGATCCAGGCGGGGCTGGAAGGCGTCGAGTTCATCGCGGCGAATACCGACGTGCAGGCGCTGAAGCTCTCGCTGGCCCCGGTGAAGCTGCAGCTTGGTGTGCGCCTGACGTCGGGATTGGGAGCGGGCGCGAATCCCGACGTGGGCCGTCGCGCGGCGCTCGAAGACTCGGAGAAGATCATCGAGGCGCTCGAGGGCGCGGACATGGTGTTCGTAACCGCCGGGCTGGGCGGAGGCACGGGTACCGGCGCGGCTCCGGTGATTGCGTCGCTGGCGAGCGAGATGGGCATCCTGACAGTCGCGGTGATCACGCGGCCGTTCGCGTTTGAAGGCAAGCGGCGTCTGCAGCAGGCCGAGCGCGGGCTGAAGGAACTGATCGAGAGCGTGGACACGATGATCGTGATCCCCAACGAGAAGCTGCTGGCAGTTGCGAAGGACGCTGGCTTCTTCGAGAGCTTCCGGATCGCGGACGACGTGCTGCGGCAGGGCGTGCAGGGTATCTCCGACATCATCACGATTCCCGGCATCATCAACCGCGACTTTGCCGACGTGAAGACGACGATGGCCGGCATGGGCCACGCGGTGATGGGGACGGCGGTCCGGTCCGGTGGCAATCGTGCGATCGAAGCGGCACAGGCGGCGATGGCGTCGCCCCTGCTGGACGCAGGAGCCATCGACGGGGCGCGCGGCATTCTGATCAACATCACGGGTTCGAGCAATCTGAAGCTCTCCGAGGTCAACGAGGCTTCGTCGCTGATCCAGAGTTCGGCACACGAGGACGCGAACATCATCTTCGGCGCGGTGCTCGACGAGCGCATGGGCGACGAGGTGAAGATCACGGTGATTGCGACCGGTTTCCGCGATCAGATGCCGGAACGCCGGGCGCGGATGCTGAACGTGGAAGAGCTTCCGGTGATCTCGGTTCCGGTGATGCCGGCCGACAACTGGATGCGCGAAAAGGCTCCAGCACCACCGCCGGTTCCGCCGGCACCCCGGTTCATGAGCGAAGAAGAAGATGATGACGACGCGGACAATCACGAGGCTGAGCCAGCGCTGGTGGCCGCGGCAGCCAGGCCGAACCGCACAGAGGTAGCGGAGGAACTGGAATTTGCGCCGCTTCCGAGAGACTATGCTTCAGACTTTGGTAACGGTGAGCGGCCGCCCGCGATTACCGAAGAGCCTATCTCGCAGCCGGCGGTAAGTCCTTTGTCTGCAACTTCAGGGGACGAAGAAAGGGATCTGGATGTGCCGACGTTTATGCGGCGGCTGAAGTTTTAGTGCAAGTAGACCCGAAAGTGGGGATTGCCTTCGGGGGAGACAGCGGTATAGTTCAAAGTAGCTCTCGAAATCGACGGGACAATCACTGATATTGGCGCTGCAAATTGACAGTGCGAATCGGGACTGTGAATCAGTTTTGATTTTGTCTTTCCCCGAATGATTGTGGTCGGTCAACGTGCAGTTCTACGGGTGACATTGCTCACATACTGCGGCCAGGGCATGTGGGATAAAGAGTTCTGAAATTCAAGAAATAAGTGCGGCTGCTGGCGAAGAGACGCATGGCACGCAATCCATTGTTGAGGGGAATTTGTCTGGATGAGACTGTCCTGCGTTTTTGCCTTGGGGTTAGCAGTCATCGGTCTGGGTGTCGGCGCTGAACGTGCCGCGGCGCTCGATGTGCAGCATAACGTGCATCATTCGACCCACCACCTGAAGCATTCGACCATCCATCATTCCACGTCCGCAACTGCTCATCGGGTTCACGCCACGGGAAGCGCTTCACTGCATTCCGCCGTTCTTATCCATCGCCATCATCGTTACTACGAGCGCTTCACTGCCAGTTCTTTCGCGAAGGGCGACATTTTTGAGGGTGACGTCACGGCCGGAGAGGATCCAGTAGTCCGGCAGGCTGCGATCGACGCGCTGGGCGACATGAACGGGACCGCCGTGGTGATTGATCCCTCGAGCGGGCGCATCCTGGCCATGGTGAACCAGAAGCTGGCGCTCTCGCCGGGCGCGGAGCCTTGCTCGACGATCAAGCTTTCGGTGGCGCTGGCGGCGCTGAGCGAAGGGCTGGTGACGCGCGACACGCCGGTGCAACTGGCCGGATTCCGCATGAACATGACGGACGCGCTGGCCAAGAGCAACAACCTCTACTTTGAAGAACTGGGCCGCGAGCTTGGTTTCGAACGCGTTCGCCACTATGCCACGCAGTTCGGGCTGGGCGAGCTGGCCGGCTATCACATCGATGGCGAGCAACTCGGCGAGTACCCCAGCGAGGCGATTCCCGCAGTCGGAAGGCGGCGTGGGGCGCATGTGCAGCTTCGGTCAGGGCGTTTCAATGACGCCGCTGCAACTGGGCGCATTTGTTGCGGCAATCGCCAACGGCGGAACGCTCTACTATCTGCAGCATCCAACTTCGCCGGAACAGGTGCTGGCATTTCAGCCCAAGGTGAAACGGACGCTGGATATTGCCCGGTACGTTCCGGATCTGCAGGACGGTATGGCGGGCGCAGTTCAATACGGCACCGCGCGCCGGCTGCGCGCAAATTTCCAGGAACTGCCGGTGTTTGGCAAGACCGGTACATGCTCGGACAAGGGCACGCGGTTCGGGTGGTTCGCTTCTTACTCCGAATCGCCTCAAGGCAGCCTGGTGACGGTGTTCTTCCTCGAGGGCGGGCGGCCGACATTCGGTCCGCGCGCTGCGGAACTGACCGGCGAGTTCTACAAGAACCTCTGGGATCGTAATTACTTTGCCGAGAAGGGCACGCAGGCATCGCTACACCTGACAGGTGGCACCGCGACCCGGTAGACGAGATTAAGACAGACACTGGAATGGCGGCTCGGGATTCTACAGGCCGCCATTTTGCTTGGTCCGGCAGATCTGGATTTGATTAGAGGGCGATACAAATCTCGCCGGACGCATCGGATGCTTCGGCTGCGTGCGCCTGATCAAGGCTTCGATGTCTTCGTCGCAGTCTGGATCGGGTAAGTGCTCTCCACTTGATCCTTCAGTTGCTTGAAGAGGGTTAGGTCGGGCGGGTTGAGACCATCGGCAAGGGTGCGCAACCAAAGCAGCGTACCGCGTGCGTCGTTTGGATTGGGCTGGTAGACCTCAAGCAGATCATCAGGGGGTCCCACCGCACCACCGACTGCGACGCCGTTGCCGGGCAACGGACCGTTTCCAGGCGGAGCATTTTGCCGCCCGGAACCGAGATGAACCCCAACACCTGCTTCGACCAGACGGCCCTTGCGAACTACAAAAATCAAATCCGCCTCGTCTCGTCGCGTGGTCGGCACGTAGCGTTTCCAATCATAAAGAGCTTTGTCCACCGCGGCGATAGCGTCGCGGTCGTCAGGATTTAACTGCGGGTCGAATTCCTGACCATCGACCGCTTCGACATAAACGTAGCGTGCCTGGTTAAACGCCGCGGGCAGCTTATAGGGCTTTTTGTTCTTGGCCTGCACCGTGGCGAATGCGGGCACCAGCACCAGTAACAGCGTGATCGTCTTCAGAGGCTTCATCGGGTCCCCCGGGACGCGGTGGCGCGCCTGTTTGACAGGCAAATCAGCCGAACGCAACCAGAGTACGCGCCTTTCTTGCGTGTGGAACGCGATTATTCAGCTTGCCGGTGGTCGCCACGCGGGAAATATCTCACTGCGGCATCTATCAAGAGGCCGCAGTCGGCGCAACCTGAGTGGTCCTGCGATCCCTTCTGAGTGCGACGGCAGCCATTAGCATCCAGATGAAGCCGACAAACCGCGTGATCGGAATAAAGAAGTTGGCCGGATAGGCGATCAGACTGAACCAGGAGAGCTCTCCGGTGATCGCGAGAATGACTCCCAGAATCGTCATCCAGCGCGGAATCAGGCGCATGAAGTAGCAGGTGACGGACACACCGGCCGCCATCAGGCCGAATCCGACCGCGTAAAAGACTCCGCCGCAGAGGAAGTTCAGAAAATCGATCGCCTTCACAAGAGGCGCGGAAGTGACAACCTCCGGCACCGACAGAATCCAGCCTGCCATACCAGAGAGAAAGAGGGCGATCGTGGCGGCAATGCCGCCCAGCAGAGTGATGTTCGTTCCTGCTGCGCGAACTCCCATGAAGCGCAACCGGCTGACCGTCGTTACCGCAAAGATGCCGAAGGGGACCGCTGAGCCGAACAGGAAGAAGCTGCTCACACGGTCCGCCAGAGGGCTCTGCGCAAAGAACAGACGCACCTGATCAGCCGGAGCAAACGGGGTTACGTAGGACGCACCATGCCGGAGCACCCCAGCCGCCACGAGGCCAGCAGCAAAAAGGAGAATGTGGACGGAGGCGAGGAGAACAATGGAAGGACCGCGGAATCGAGGAGTAGATTTCATAACAAAATCATTTATAACATAAATGAATATTTCGTGTAACAATTATTCTTGATGAGCCACGACGCAATTGAAAGAGGGGGACCGGCATTTCTGCTTGCTCAACTCGGGGCACATGCCGCTTCGCAGTTCGCTGAAAGATTGAGAGTTATCGACCTTACGCCGCCGGATGCCGGAATTCTGCGTCTTCTTCGCGTGGCTGCAGGGTTGAGCCAGCAGGAGCTTGCGGTGAAGCTCAAGATCCACCCGAGCCGGCTGGTTGCGATCCTGGACAACCTTGAAAAACGAGGATTCCTGGAGCGGAGGGCGAACCCGGACGACCGACGCCTGTACTCGCTTAATCTGACACGAGGCGGAGAAGAAGCTCTCCAGGGAATCGGAAAAATTGCTCGAGAGCACCAGGAGGCTTTGCTTTCGGCGCTCAATAGCGAGGAGTGCAACACGCTTGGCGCTCTATTGGTGAGAATCGCCGACCAACAGGGGCTCACTCGAGGGGTTCATCCGGGATACAGGCTCATAGGAACGCATAAACAAGTCCCGCCATCAACGTGACTCATACACTCACCGAATCGGGCAGGGCACCATAGCCCTGCCTGATTGCAAGTCCACCTGGCGTCCTGGGACTAGCCGGGTTCCTTACCGCTGAAGGCTGAACCCGGCTTGCGTACTGAGTAAAGCCATCGTTATTCCATCCGGAGCACTCGCATCGGTTCTACGGAGGCTGCACGCCTTGCGGGCAGGAAGCAGGCCAGAACCGCGGCGGAGAGCAGGATGACGGCGACGGAGCTGAAGGCGGCAAAGTCGAGTGGCTGCACCTCGAACAGCAGGCTCTGCATGGCGCGCCCGACGAAGTATGCGCCGATGAGCCCGAGTCCCAGTCCGATGGCGGCGAGCATGATGCCGTCACGAATGACGAGGCCGACAACGCGGTTTCGCGTGGCGCCAAGAGCCATGCGGAGAGCGATCTCATGCGAGCGCTGGGCCACGGAAAACGACATGACGCCGTAGATGCCGAGCGCGGCGAGGAACAGGGCGACGGCCGCAAAACTGCTGAACAGGATCAGCGTAAAGCGCTGGTCTGACATGCTCTCTTCCCGTACCTGGTCGAGCGTTTTGGGCTCCGCAAGGGCTACGCCGGAGTCGACCTGGTGCACCGCGGCGGCGACACTGCGCAGCATGGCTGCCGGGTCCTGCCCCGTGCGCACGGCAATGCCCGCCTGCGGCCAGGGAATCTGGTAGAAGGGGATGAGCATCTCCGGGTTTTCATCGCGCTGATCCGCGGTGTGCACGTTGTGGTAGGTTCCGATGATTTGCCATGAGAGATACCCACCCAGCTTGGTGACGCCAGGAATCAACTCCTCGACCATCACGCGCTGACGCATCGGGTCTTTGCCCTTCAGATATTTTTTTACGAAGTCCTGATTCACCATCGCCACTTTGACGCTGGCCGCAGTGTCCTGATCTGTGAAGCTGCGTCCGGAGATGAGCTGAATACCGTAGGCGTTGAAGTAATCCGGCGTCACCATACCGAAGCCAGTGCCCGGGCGTTGCGACGGATCGGCGTAGGTCTGCCCGCCTTCAAGCATGAACGGCATGCCGAAGCCGGCTCCGTAGGGCGGTCCACCGGTCATTGCAGCAGCGTGCTGCACCCCTGGAACGGCGCTGATGTGGGCGAGCATGTCGCGGTAGTAAGCGGAGATCTGCCCGGGATCTTTGGAGCGCGAATCGGGAACCGGGAGAAAGAAGGTGAGCACATGATCGGTCTTGATTCCGAGATCGACATTGGAGAGGTTCCAGAAGCTGTGGATGGTGAGGCTGGCTCCTGCGAGCAGCGCGAGAGCCAGCGTGAATTCACCGACCACGAGGATGCGGCGCAGGCGATGCTTGCCGATGCTGGTGCCGGTGCGACTGCCTTCCTTGAGCGTCTCGCCAGGATCGACGCGCGATGCATACCAGGCGGGAGCGGAACCCGCAAGGAGGCCGGCCAGCGTGGTGGCGGCAAGGGTGAAGAGCAGGATAGGAACATTGAGACGCAGATCCGCCTCGGAAGGCAGGGTGTTGCGAGGCATAGCGGCGATGAGCCCCTGCAGCATGGCGAGGCCTACACCGATTCCCAGGGCTCCGCCGGCCAGCGCGAGCAGAAGGCTCTCGGTTAACAGCTGGCCGAAGATTGTCTTGCGGCGGGCACCCAGCGCGCCGCGTACGGCCAACTCCTTTTGCCGCGCCATGCCGCGCGCCAGCAGCAAATTGGCTACGTTGACGCAGGCAATGAGCAGCACGAACCCGACAGCACCGAGAAGCAGCCAGAGCATTTTGATGCGTTCTTTGGGCAGGAAATCATTTTTGAGCCCCTCGACGTAGGAATCCCAGCCCTTGTCGCTCCTCGGATACATCTGGGCAATGTGGGCCGTGACCGCGTCCATGTTCTGCTGCGCCTGTTTGATGGTGACGCCCGGCTTAAGGCGGCCCATGACCAGGAGCCAGTGGAAGTCGTGATTGACCTGTTCCGGCTTGAAGACCAGGGGAACCGTGAGCTCAGCTTGCTGGCGATCGAAGATGCCGGGACGCTGCACGCCGACGACGGTGTACGGATCGCCGTCCATGCGCAGAGTGGTGCCGACGATCTTTGGATCGGCGCCCAGCTTGAGCCACAGCTTGTGGGTGAGGATCACGACGTGATCCTTGCCGGCTACGCCTTCTTCCGGCAAAAAATAGCGGCCCATCTGCAGCGGCTCACCCAGCATCTGGACCATACTGTAGGTTTCTCGAACGCCATTCACGTACTCCGGCTGCTCTTTGGTGGCCAGGTTGAAGCTGCCGCCGGTCCAGGCGCAAAGGTCCTGGAACACCGTGTTCTGCTGCTTCCAATCGAGGAAATCTCCCGCGGCGACTCCATTGTGGAAGGTCTGGATCTTAGACCAGACCATCACGAGCTGGTTCGGTTCCGGATAGGGCAGCGGAGCGAGGAGCGTCGCATAATCAACGGTGAAGATGGCAGTGTTAGCGCCGATGCCGAGGGCCAGGGTGAGCAGAACGGTGATGGTTAAGCCCGGGCTTCTAGCAAGCATGCGGAGGCTGAATCTGATGTTCTGAAGCAGAGTCTCCATAAAAGTCCTCCTGGCTTTGTGAACATGGGAAGTGCGGACAACGTGATTGACGTGTGATTCGAAAGAAGGGACTTCTCCGATCAAGAATTATTCACGCGTTTCATCCAATCGGAACGAGGTGTTGAGCGAACGAACAACTGTAGTTAAGCATCGCGCGACTAACCACCTGGAGGCCATGAAAATGTGACGGTTCGGATGTACTTCCGCGACTTTGATTCTTGTCGTTCGCGAGCTTCGGGTTCCGTTCGCCGCGGCGAAAATGGAGGGCGCAAGAAGCAGATCCTCGCCCGCCTACCCCACAGGCGCGGCGTCTGTGGGGCCTCAAAACCGCTACGCTCGGATGACACGATGGTGCATCAGGCCGACATGATCACTTTGGGGACACGGGCTTCGGGGGGTGGGAGCGGCGGGAACTCGGCGTGGGGCTCGGTCTGGTACCAGTAGGCGACGGAGTAGAAGTCGTCGGCGCGGTCGTTGGCGTGGCCGTGCTCGATGGTGACCTTGATGGATTTTTCGAAGGTGATGAAGCTTTCGGTGTGCCAGCGGTAGAGGCAGTAGCGGCCGCCGGTGCGCTCGGGATCGACGATGTAGGGCGCGCCCTGGCGGAGGTTGGCGAAGGCGTTGCCGTAGAAATCCCAGGCGCCGTTGTAGTAGTCCTCGGTGCCGGTGCCGTTGATGGTGGGCTGGGTGTCGCCGTCGATGAAGAACATGTCGTCGCCTTCGCCGAACCAGCCGTCGGAATTCTGGAGGACTCGCCTGGGTGACGCCGACAAAGTGACCGCGGCCGGTGGCTTCGAGGAAGACGTAGTTGTCGACTCCGTTGAGATTCTTGTCGCTGGTCGTGGATTTTTTGTTGGGCGCGGCCTGCCGGTACTGGGCGTGGAAGCGGCGCGGTATTGGCGAGGGAGCGCGGGGACGGTGGTGTAGTCGATGGCGTAGTAGAGATTGTTGGTGCGGACCTTGCCTTCGTTGCTGATGGTGATTTTGGCGGCGGTGTCGAAGGGCATTTGGAAGTAGGCGTTGAGGGCCTTCTGCCGGAGCGACGACGAGCAGCGCTGACTGATAGACGAAGTATTCGCCGAGGCCGAGGCCGTAGAAGTCGCCGATGGGGGCTTCGATGGAAGGCGAGGACTCGCCGTCCCACCAGGCGCGGAGGACGAGGTTCTTGAGGTGCATCTGGTCGGGTGAGTTGATGGTGAACCAGATGTGGGTAATGACGCCGGGGCCTTTGACGTCGAGCAGGGTGGCGGAAGCGCCGGCGTCGAGGGGGATGAAGTCGGCGTTGCCGCCGGTGCGATCCCAGCTGGAAGAGCGGCGGCATTTGTAGTCGCGCAGGCGGGCCATGGAGACGAGGGCGTCGGGCGTTGGTGGTGGAGAGGCTGGCTCGGCGGGTTTGTTTGTGGTCGCGGCGGAGGACGTTGAGGCGTCGAGGCCGAAGAGGGCGCCGGCGGCGGCGAGTGTGCCGAGCATTTTGCGGCGGGTGGGAACGGCGGTGGCGTCCGGGATTGCGAGAGGATCGGAGGGATTTTCGGTGGACATTGCGGCTCCTTGCATAGAGGAGGAGATTGGAACGCTCGGCAAAGACTCTCCAATATAGCAGGGCGAGGCGTCATCGTTTTTCAGGCGAGAAGGTGTTCCGGATAGATGGAGGGGCTCGTGCTTTCCCACCCTTGCTTCGCAAGGATGGGGCACCCAGGCTCGCAGTCACGCGAGGGAAAAGCAAATTTTCGGATTTGAATATTGCGGTTTGAACGGGCGAATGGACGAGGAGCAGCTATTGGTTGCGGGTGGCGAGGTAAGAATCGATGGCTTGCTGCCAGTCGTGGGCGGCGGTTTTGTCGGCGGCGGTGAAGGCGGTGACGTGATCGTTGCCTTGGGGGGTGAGGGCGGTGCGCGTATAGACGATGTGGACTTGTGTGGTCGCGGCGTCGGTTGGGTTGAAGCGGACGTCGATGGTGGTGACCATGATGCCGGGGATGAAGTAGGCGTAGATGAAGTGGCGCGACTCGAGATCGAAGAGGGTATTGACCCAGATGGCGGTGACGGCGTTGTGCTGGACGGTGAAGACGGCGCCCTGCTCGTCGCGCGCAGGCTGCGGGTAGAGGAATTGCGGGTTCCAGTGCTTGCCGGCCCAGGGTCGTTCGCCTTCCGGGCCGAAGAGCGGCGCGGCCTGGGCGTAGGGCAGGGGAACGACGATGTCGAAGGCGGTCTGCGTGCGGAGGAGTTGCGACGCGGGCGTGGCGGACTGGCCGAATGCGGATGCGCCGATAGCGGCGACGGCTGTGAGAGTGAGTGCGGGCTTCATCGTTTGCGCTCCTTGAGGTGATGACTGTCAGAGGCTTTGAGGGTCATTCCGTAGAGGGATTTGAACTGCTCGATTTCCTTGAGGGTCTGCGGCGAGAACGGGGCTTTGCCCTCGAAGGCGTGAAGGACAATGCCTTCGAGCAGGTCGCCGAGGGTCATGTCCTTTTGCTCGGCGATGGCTTTGAGGACCTTGAGCATGCGCTTTTCAAGGCGGACGCCGGTCTGGACGCGTTCAACTTCGACGAGGGCGTGATCTTGTTTTTCCTGTGCCATGTGTACCAATGTACCAAAGTACACATATAAGCGCAAGTGAAAGTGCGCGAGTCGGCTTCTTGCCGCCCACCCATTTCGTAAAAAGTGCGAAATGGATGGGCCGCCCCTGATGGACACCGCTTGGTCACTCGCAAATCGGCGCTGTGCCTGTTATGGTCGTGAAGGCAGAAGAAATGACCCCACCATAGGAACCCGAGGGCATGTGGAAGCGCTGGCGAATCCGGATACTGCTATTTCTGGCCGTTCTCGGCCCCGGGTTTATTACAGCCAACGTCGATAACGACTCGGGCGGCATCCTTACCTATTCCCAGGCAGGCGCGCAATTCGGCTACACGCTGCTCTGGACGATGGTTCCCATCACAATTGCGCTGATCGTGGTGCAGGAGATGTGCGCCCGCATGGGCGTAGTGACCGGCAAGGGCCTGAGCGACCTGATCCGCGAGGAGTTCGGGCTGCGCCTCACGTTCGTGCTGATGATCCTGCTGGTGGTGGTGAACTATACCAACGTGGTGACGGAGTTCATCGGGATTGCGGGATCGCTGCACCTGTTTCATGTGACCAAATTCATCAGCGTGCCGATCTGCGCAGCGCTGGTGTGGTTGCTGGTGGTGAAAGGGAGCTACAAGAGCACGGAGAAGATTTTTCTTGTGGCATCGCTGGTGTACATCGCATACATTTTTGCGGGCGTGCTGTCACAGCCGAGCTGGCATGATGCGCTGATTGCAACCATTCGGTTGCCCGATAAGAGCGTCTGGCGCGAGAAGGCCTACATCTACACGGCGATTGGCGTGGTGGGGACGACGATTGCGCCGTGGATGCAGTTTTACCTGCAGTCCTCGGTGGTGGAGAAGGGGATTCGCGTAAAGGACTACGGCGCGTCGCGGCTGGACGTGATCGTAGGCAGCTTTTTCACGGATATCGTGGCGTGGTTCATCGTGGTGGCATGCGCAGCCACGCTGTTTGTGCATGGGATGGGTGCGATCCAGGTGGCGGCGGACGCGGCCGAGGCGATGCGACCGCTGGCAGGCGACTATGCGTTCATCCTGTTCGCGTTCGGGCTGTTCAATGCGTCGCTGTTTGCGGCGTCGATTCTGCCGCTGTCGACGGCGTACACAGTTTGTGAAGGCCTGGGCGTTGAATCGGGCGTGGACAAGAATTTCAAGGAGGCGCCGTTTTTCTACTGGCTGTACACGCTTCTGATTGCCTGTGGGGCGCTGACGGTGCTGATGCTGCCGGATGCGCAGCTGATCAACTTTGCGATTCTGTCGCAGGTGCTGAACGGCGTGCTGCTGCCGGTGGTGATCATCCTGATGCTGCTGCTGATCAATCGCACGGACCTGATGGGCAAATTCAAGAATTCGCACCTGTGGAACGTGGTGGCGTGGGGAACCAGCATCATTGTGATCGGGATGACGGTGGTGATGCTGTGGGGGATGATTCCGGGGCATTGAAGGCAGCTGCTAGTAGCTAGAAGCTAGTAGCTGATCGCTACTCGTGGGGAGTGCTTATGAGCACGGTTCTGGTTACGGGCGGGTCGGGGTTTATCGGCAGCCATGCGATTCTGCAACTGCTGGCGGCGGGATACCGGGTTCGCACTACGGTGCGGAGCCTGAGCCGTGAGGCGGATGTGCGCGCGATGCTGAAAGTTGGCGGAGCAGATCCTGGCGACCCACCCCACCGGCAAAGACCAGTCGGTGGTGACCCTGGCGATCGACTGTCGTTTGTGGCGGCGGATTTGATGAGCGATGCAGGGTGGCCGGCGGCGGTTTCGGGTTGCGAGTATGTGCTGCACGTGGCGTCGCCGTTTCCGCCCACGGTGCCGAAGCATGAAGATGAGCTGATTGTGCCGGCCCGAGATGGTGCGCTGCGGGTGCTGCGGGCGTCGCGAGACGCGGGAGTGAAGCGCGTGGTGATGACGTCGTCGTTTGCAGCCGTGGGCTATGGGCGTGCCGAGCAGCAGGCTCCGTTCACGGAGACGGACTGGACGGATCCGAATGGCGCGGACGTGATGCCGTACACGAAATCGAAGACGTTGGCGGAACGCGCGGCGTGGGACTTTATTGCGCGCGAAGGCGCGGGGCTGGAGCTGGCGGCGGTAAATCCGGTGGGTGTCTTCGGGCCAGTGCTGGGGCCGGATTATGCGACATCCATTTTGCTGGTGCAGCGGATGATGGACGGCTCGGTGCCGGGATTGCCGCGGATGTGCTTCGGGATTGTGGATGTGCGCGATGTTGCCGATCTGCATCTGCGGGCGATGACGGATCCTGCGGCGAAGGGTGAGCGGTTCCTCGCTGTGGCCGGTGACTTTATGTGGATCGTAGAGATTGCGCAGGTGCTGAAGGCGCGGATGGGCGATGCGGCAAAACGGATTCCGACGCGGCAGTTGCCGAATTGGCTGGTGCGGCTCGCAGCATTGAAGGATCCGGCGGTGAAGCAGATTATTCCGGAACTGGGCAAGTGGAAAAATGCGACGAGCGAGAAGGCAAAGAAGGTGCTGGGGTGGTCGCCGCGTTCGGGGGAAGACAGCCTGGTGGCGACGGCGGAAAGCCTGCTGCGGCTTGGACTGGTGAAAGGGCAGGAACAGGGAGTAGGGAACAGGGAGTAGCAGGCGTTACGGTTGCGGTGAGTCGGGGGATGCGAGTTTCTTCTCTTCGGTTTCTCGGGCTAGCATCGATTTCCGCGCCCAGTCATTCGCTTTGGCTATATCGTCGTCGCGGAGGGCGGGATTGTCGAAGTCGATATCGGCTTTGCGGCGGTAGACGAGGTTGATGTAGGCCATGGCATCTGCGAAGTTGGGGTGGTTCGCGATGGCCTGATTGAGATAGTCCAGGGCTTCTGCGATGAGCGCGCTGTTCTGTTGTTTGATGGTTTCGAGGATAGACGGCGGCGCCTTGGTATTGCCCATCCCGTCATCGTTTAGACCGGCGGACTGGAGCGCGGCCAAAGAGTTCTGGTGGGCCTGGGTCCAGTCGATGACGCCAATGGTGTAGGCGGCTTCGTAGTCATTGTGATCTTCGACCAGGACTTTCTTTTGCCAATCGCGGGCGTCATCAAATCTCTCGATGCTGAAATAAATGCCCGCGACCTGTTTCAAACTGTTTATGTCATGAGGGTTCTGGGCAAGAACGATCTGAAAACTGTCGATGGCCTGGTGGGCGATCTTCAAGTTGTCGGGAGTGTCGAGGCCTGGTACGACGTTTTGCGCCAGGGCCGTGCCTAAATACGCTCGGGCCGACGTGAGACATGGAGCGTCTTCTACCGCTTTCTGAAAGTGGTTGATGGCATCGGAATATCGAGCGGCTTTGTAAGCTTCAACGCCCTGGTTCAATTCATACCGGGCGGGCAGATCATCCGATGCGTTCGGACCAGTGCAGTTGGAGGTTTGCGGCTCTTGCGCTGAACTACAAGTTGCAACCAAAAGACTGGCGTAGACCAAGACGACGGCTGAGGAATGCCCACATTTGGCCATGGAGACCTCGAGCAGCGAAATCGGGACCTAAAGGAGACGATATTCCCGAAACGCGTTGGAAAATATGGTGAGTTTCGCTGCAATTATAGAAGTTTGCCGGCGGCGAGGTCGCGAATGAGGCCGCGGTCGGCGGCGAGGAACTCATAGTTCGGGGAGGTCTTCGAGTTTGACCCACCTAAGCTGGTGGAAGATCTTGTTTTCGATTTCGCCCTCGAACGGACGGCACGGAAAAGAACTGCAGGTCGACGGCGCCGCCATGGCGGTAGTTGTGGCGGATGTGGGTGACGTGCGGGCCGATTTTGGCGCGGATGCCGAGTTCTTCCTGGAGTTCGCGAGAGAGCGCCTGCTCGGGGCTTTCGCCGTGTTCGATCTTGCCGCCGGGAAACTCCCACTGCAGGGCCATGGGCTGGTCGGGTCGTCGCTGGCAAATCAGGACCAGGCCATCACGAACCAAAAGGCCCGCCACCACAAAACGGAGCGCGGGACCCGGGGACGCGGGTTGGAGGACGACTGCGGCTCTTCCACAACCCTAGTGTAAACGCTCGATTACCCGCCGGATGTGACGTGCGCCCCGTGACATTTCATTCATTGAAATAGCGATAGGGCCTTTTTATGCCTTGGCTTGCAACGGGGAGCGTTATTCGCCGGCAACCGGTGCGGGCGCTTCGAGGACTTCGCCCGGGCGGAAATAGCCCCAGCCGCGTTTTGCACATTCCTCCAGCAGTCCGAGCGAGGGGTTGACGGGGAAAGGATGGGCAGCGATCTCGAGCATGGCGAGGTCGTGGAGCGAGTTGCCGAAAACGGCGTCGGGGCGGGGAATGCCGATGCGCTGGAGAGCGGCGGCCTTTGCAGGGCCGGTGGGAACGTCGACCAGTTCGGTGGTGATGTTGCCGTCGGCAACCTTTACCTCGGCGGCGAGAACGCGTTCCTCGGGGATGCCAAAGTCGCGAACGCCCTCAGCAACGACCCATTTGTTGGTCGAACTGACCGCCCAGAGCTCTACATTGGCCTTGCGCAGTGCGGCGACAAGCGCGGCAATCTCGGCGAAGACGTGCGGACGGACATGTTTCGTGAAGTAGCGTGACGCGGCCGAGCGTAGTTCCTGTTCGCGGAGGCCGGCGTATATCTGCACCATTTCACCGCAGATCTGCGCTTCGCCGATGGTGCCTGCGAGGTAGGCGCGATAGCGGGTGTCCATCCAGTCGGATGTGGAGCGGGAGACGAGGCCATGCTCGAGCGACCAGACCATGAATCCGTGGCCCGAGTCACCACTCCAGAGGGTGCCGTCGCAGTCGAAAACGGCGATTTTCGGAGCGGCGTCAAAAACGAGGCGTTCCAGCTGCTGAGCGGTCCACCGGGTAACTGCGAGTTGCGCTGATGACAAGCGAATTTGATCCTTTGTTGAAATTGTCCAACTCTATTTTCGCCGATCACAGCCCGCCAGTGCACGCGCCGTTAGAATGGGAGGTTACATCGGGAGTTATTAGTGCACGCGAAATTTTCATCGAAGATTCTGCTCTTTTTCGCTTTTGTGGCCATGGCGATGCTTGTGCCAGTGCCGATGGCACGGGCACAGTTTGCCGATCCGGCGGGATCGCCGTTGAGTGCGATGACGGTGCCGCAGGAGCGACTCATTCAGCCAGAAGCCTTGAATCGTTTCTTGATGGAGGCCAACTCGATCGGCCCGCTCATCCTGCAGGTTGGTTCGCATGTGATGTTCGCACAGGCGCATATTCCGGGTTCGGTGTATGCGGGGCCGGGATCGCAGGCGGCCGGTTTGCAGTTGCTGGAGAAGGCGTCGGCAAAGACGGCGAAGGGGAAGCTGATCGTGATCTATTGCGGCTGCTGCCCGTGGAATCGCTGCCCGAATGTGGGGCCGGCTTACAAGCGGCTGCGCGATCTCGGATTTACGAATGTCAAGGTCCTGTATATCGCGAACAACTTCGGGGATGACTGGGTAGCGAAGGGCTACGCGGTAGCCAAAGGCGAATAAGTGAGGCCCTTCACCGGGATGCGCGTTTCGAGATTGCTTTCGGTCACATTGTGCGCCGCGCTGGCGTGTGCGACGGGATTGTGCGCACAGGCGCCACAGGAGATGGTGCACAAGGCGGCGCCCGAGTTCGTCCGGACGGACCTGGCGGGCCGGAGAATCGACCTCAAGGACTATCGAGGCAAGGTGGTGCTGCTGAATTTCTGGGCAACCTGGTGCGCGGGGTGCCAGATTGAACTCCCGAAGTTTGCGATGTGGCAGAAGGAATACGGGGCGGCCGGGTTGCAGATCGTAGGGGTGTCGATGGACGACAGTGCTGCCCCGGTGCGCAGGACTGTTCGCAGGCTGAATCTGGATTTTCCGGTGGTGATGGGCGATGCGCGGCTTGGCGATGCATACGGGGGCGTGCTTGGGTTGCCGGTGACGTACCTGATCGATCGCGATGGCAGGATCGTGGCGCAAATCAAGGGCGAGGCTGATCTGGCCGCGCTCGAATCGCGGGTGAAGCGGCTTCTGGCGCAATGATTCGGTTTGGTGAACGAAACAGAGGGTTCGAAGACGTCGAGGCGATGGCGCGCTGCCTGAAAATTTCGTTGAACGCGTTAACGAACTTGATGCCTTGATGAACGAGGTTCCGGTACTTCCCTGATAAAACTCAAGTCAACTGGTTCCAAGCAGATAATCGAGCCTGTGGGCGCTGAAAATAACCTCCGGCTTCTGAAGGATTACCAGGCGTATCTCCGCGTTGAAAAGGGATTGCGTCCGCTTACTTGCGAGGCTTACGACAGTGATTTGAAGACGTTTGCCGAGTTCCTGGAGAGCCGGCAGGGGATCCTGGTAACGGCGATGCAGCAGGATGTCGCGGCGTTTCTTGAACACTTGCGGACGCATTCGATAGACTCGCGCAGCGCGGCGCGCAAGCTGAGCTGCCTGCGGGGCTTCTACAAGTGGCTGCTGCTGGACTGCAGGATTCATCACGACCCCACAGTAAATATCGAGTCGCCGAAGGCGTGGAGGGTACTGCCGAAGTCGCTGGCGGAGCCGGAAGTGGCGGAGATGCTGGAGCGCGCGGCGATGATGGCGGAACATCCGCAGGCGCAGGCCACGGCGTTTCGCGATCGCGCGATCCTGGAACTGCTGTACGCGGGCGGACTGCGCGTTTCAGAGATTACCGGCCTGGGAACCGAGGACCTGGCGCTGGATGCCGGGCGCGTCCAGGTCCGCGGTAAAGGCGACAAGGAACGGATTGTGCCGCTGGGGCGCAGCGCTGTTGAGGCTTTGGAGGAGTATTTGCGGCTGGGACGACCGCACCTGGCGCGCATCAGCACGAAACGAAAGATGAACACGGCAGCGCAGGACAATACGCGACTGTTTCTCTCGCTGCGGGGAATGCCGCTGACCCGGCAATGGGTCTGGCACCTGGTAAAGATGAGCAACAAGGGAGCAAGTCCGCACAAGCTGAGGCACAGTTGTGCTACGCACATGGTGGAGCACGGCGCGGATCTGCGCAGCGTACAGATGATGCTGGGGCATGCGGATATTTCGACGACGCAGGTGTATACGCACCTGGCGCTGGGACGGTTGAAAGCGGTCCATCGCGAACATCATCCGCGTGCGAAGGCGCGAGCACAGGGCGACGAGCCGGCTTCGAGAAAAACCGCGAACGGGAGAATGCTCGGGATTATTCCCGGAGGCAAGGCGGGGAAACGGCAGGAAAGGCCGGCTCCTGAAAGCGATGAGCAAGATGGAGATCGGCGATGAGCATCGCAGATATGGAGCAGGAAGAAACGGTGCAAACTCCGGCGCCGCTGGCCAGCCTTGTGGATGAATATTTGCGCGTGCTCCAGAATGAGCGTGGATCATCGCAGCATACGCTTCGCGCGTATCGGCGGGAACTGATCGGATTTGCATCGTACATGGCATTGCGGCATCGGGCGGTGGGATCGGCGGAGCAGATTGAACACCTGCAAATTCGCGCGTACCTTGGCGAATTGCTGGGACATGGGCTGTCGAAGGCTTCAACGGCGCGCGCGCTGGCTGCGATTCGGAGCTGGTTCAAGTGGCTGGCACGGGCGGGACATGTGCAGCAGAACGTGGCTTCGCTGGTGGCGACGCCGCGATTGCCGAAGCATCTGCCGCGGGTGCCGTCGATCGAGCAGATGAATCGCGTGGTGGACAGCGTGGACGACGATGCAGCGAGTTGGCCCGGACGCGACAAGGCGATATTGGAACTGTTGTATGGGTGCGGAATCCGAAACGCGGAACTGGTTGGGCTGAACCTGAATGATATCCACTGGGCCAATGAGGCGATTCTTGTCCGCGGCAAGGGACAGAAGCAGCGCTATGTGCCGTTGGGAGATGCGGCCGCGCAGGCATTGCGAATCTACCTGGGCGAGCGCTCGGCACGGTTGACGGCGAAGTTTGGCACGAAAGGGACACAAGCGACTCCCGCACTTTTCGTAAGCCTGCAATTGCGAGGGCTTGGAAAGCCGGGAGGAGAAGGCCGGCTAACGACGCGGAGCGTGGGGCGGATTGTGAAGCGCGTGGCCGTGGTGCGCGGGCTCTCGGCTGATGTGCATCCGCATACACTGCGGCATGCGTTTGGCACGCACCTTCTTGAGGAGGGGGCGGATCTGCGCGCGATCCAGGAACTGCTGGGACACGAGCGATTGTCGACGACCCAGCGGTATACGCAGTTGACGACGGCGCAGCTCGAGGCGGTGTACGACAAGACCCATCCGCGGGCGCGGTAGGGCTTCATCCGGCGAGGCGTGAGGACCTCTTATGTGATTAACATTGTTATTACGACAGAGGTGTGCCAATGCTCGTGTCCATCAGACGGTTAGGCAATTCACGCGGGATTCTAATCCCCAAGCCCGTGCTCAAGCAGATGGGTCTGTCCGATCAGGTGGAAATGCACGTCGATGGCAATACCCTTATCCTGCGCAAGCCAACTGCTCCGCTGCGCGCTGGATGGGCCGAAGCCAGCCGGCGGATTGCATCTGCAGGAGATGATGCCCTCGTTTTGCCGGAATTCGCAAATGAATCGGACGCGGAATTGAAATGGTAGCTCCGATTCCCCTGAAGCCAAGTCGGTTCAGGCGCGGGGACATCTGGCTCGTGAATTTAAATCCAACCGTGGGCAGTGGAATTCAGAAGACTCGTCCCTGCGTCATAATCTCGCCAGCCGAGATGCACGACTTTCTGCGCACCGCAATCATCGTTCCCATGACAACCGGGGGTCATCCCGCTCCCTTTCGAATTGCAGTACGCCATGCGGGAAAGTCGGGATTGATTTTGCTCGATCAGATTCGTACAGTCGACAAGACCCGGCTTGTGAAGCGTAGCGGGGCTCTCAGCCCAGGGGTTCTGAAAGAAACCCTCAACACCCTGGGTGAGATTTTCGCGGAGTAACAAAGCCGGGCTTAGAAGATAAAACGAAGCCAGATCAAAAGCTGACCTTGCGCTCGGGGTACCAGGTCAGCTTGATGGTCGTTGTGGTTACGGTTTGCTGACCCGGGAGGTAGATCGGCGCCTTCCAGTGTTCGTAGGGCGAAGTTGCCGTTGATCTCGAAGTCTTTGCCGATGCGCTTGACGGCCTGGAAATTGATGTCGTTGAGCGTGGTGCCGCCGAATGAGTCCGGCGGTAGTGGGGTCGATCTGCGAGGCTGAGCCGGGAATGAAATCCTTGGTCGCTTTCTGATTGCGCACGCTCGACCTGGATCCACTCATTGCCGCTGAGGTGATAGGTGATCCAGGCCTGTCCGCCCTTGTCTTCGCGGCCGATCCAGTCGCCGAAGAGCTGGCCCTTGTTGGTGTAGCCCTGCCTCTGGATCGCCTTCCCAGTACATGAAGTGCCCGCTCTGCGCTGGTCTCGAGACCGGACGGATCGGTCCATTGGCGGCTTCGGCGCGCAGATCGAGTTTCGGCACGCCGGGGACGTGCGAGAGATAAAGGCCGGGCCGCCAGCGCGGCACGCCGCGGCGCGTCGATAGGCGAGACTTCGTCGTGGACTTCGGAGTCGGTGTAGAGGGTGAGCCACTTGCGCATGAAGGGCAGACGGTAAGAGAAGTCGAATGCGCCGAAGCGTGCGCCTGGATCGTTGGCGCGAGTACTTGCTCGGCACCCGATGGGTGAAGCGAAGCTGAAAAAGCTCTTGCAGAAATGTGTGCAGGGTGATGGGTGCATGACCCTGGCCGCCCCAGATGACGGTGCGCTCGAAAGCCGAACTCGAGATTCTCGTGGGCTCGGAAGCTGATTTTCTCGACGTGCACCCAGGGGTCACCGGGATTGATCACGTTGGCCTGATCAGGTCCCGGATAGGCGGGATTGGGCATGTAGGTGTGGCCGTGCGACCGCCGATCAGGAACTCGTAGCGGAACGGGCCGGTGATGTAGGAAAGTCCCGGAACGTGCAGCGGCTCGATGCGATTGATGCGGAAGGAATAAATGTTTTCGGCGTTGTTGGAGTAGGCCATGCCCGCGCCGAGGCCGGGCCCGAGCCAGTCGTCCTGCTTTGCCAAAGGAAATTTCGTGATTGAGGAAGTGCGCCGAAACGTAGGCCTCCAGAACGCGGCCATCGGTGGTTGAGTGCGATGGGGCCGAGTGGGATGGTGGAGAGCTGATTGATAGGGTAGAGGCACGCATGTGGGCCCGGTCCATTGCCGCGCAGGTGTTGTTGAAGAAATACTTCGTGATGTCGACTGTCGAGACGAGCGTCTGCGCCAGCGCCGGTGGAGTAGCCCGTGCCGGAAGGCGCGCCCTGGAATTCGCCGCGCACATAGAGCAGGAAGCGGCCGGCGGCAGGCATAGCCGCTCGCGCCGGAGTAGTTGTTGAAGCCGTTCTCGATAGGGGCGGCCGTAGTCGTTGACGATGGTCGAGCCGAGGTGAAAGCTGTCGCGCAGCGGCGTGCCGCTGATGCCGCGTTCGACGGAGTAGACCGACTCGACGCGCGATTTGCCCTGGAGCGTCGCAGGGGCCTTGCTCGTCGGAGTGAAGCTCGCGATCGAGCGCGTCGTAGATTGCCTGCGCTTCGTCGGTGGCGGCGTCTGCGTAATCTGGCGTCCTCAATGCGCGCGCCAGCTTCCTCAAGCATGTGGTCCACGCTGGAGCGGGTCCAGGGGCGCATGCCGAGGTACACCGTATCGACAAAGCCGAGCGCATAGAGCCGCAGGATTGCCGGATAGACCCAACTGTCGACCGGGATGTACGGAGAATCGAGCGATGCCGGTTCACAAACGGGAGCGGGGCGGCCGGCGTCAGCTGCTGTTTGCGCTGCACCTGCGCCTGGTTCTGGTGTTTCGGCCACAAGTTGGCCGGGGATGAATACGGAGAATCCGGCTAGCAAAATCGCGCTTGAAACGATAGAAACGGCTGGGCGATGACTTACGCTCATTTCCTCACTTTACCATTCGGGTGTGTTCGGGCATTACGCTGAGGCATTGCCGGGAAAGACAGATACAAGCCATCAGTCCAATTGGACTAATGATCGAGGAATCTGGTAGCGAGATCGAGGTCGCGAGTGAACTCGGCCACCACCTGGCGGTTGTAGTTTTCGGGTTGAATCCCCTTGCGTTTGAGATAAGTTTCCATGGTGCAAACAGGGTCGTGCGGCTGGGTGGAGTCAGTATCTGGAATGGCGCCGGGAGGAATCACAGCACACTCCAGCAGAGTCGCTCCGCGACGCTGCCGGGCGCGTGTGATGGCTTCGTAGGCCACGCGGTAGAGAGCGACCGGATCGGCGGCATCGACAGCGATGGTGGGGACGCCGTGAAAGAGAGCTTGCGGCGTTTTGGTTTTGCCCGTCGCCGAGACCGGCTGGGCCCTGCCGATGTCGATCACGTGATGCACGAATACGACAGGAAGCTTTTTTGCAGCCGCAGCAGACATCAGTTTCTGCCAGTGATTCGGCGCTGCGGGCACGGGCGGGAGGAATGCGGCGACGATGGCCGCTTTTTTGTCGGCATGCGCGGCGAGGGCGCGTTGATGAACCGTTTCCAACTGGTCACGACTCTGGGAAAGAAGAATGTTCCGTTGTTGAGCGTCGTCACCGGCAGCCGGCGGGCGGCCATTGATCCTTGGAGCGAGAGCGCGAAAAAGAGTCTCGACGGGCAAGCCTTTCACAAAGGCGGGAAACCAATCGCCGGGCGCGATGCTGAGAGTGTCATCGGGTTGAAGGTCGATGCCCACAGCGGCGGCGCACGCCTCGCGGCCTGAAGATGCGTGGAAGTCCGCATCGAGCTTGCCCTGCTGAAACAAGGTTGCGGCTCGCTGCTGAAGCATGCGGCACTTCACCATGGCGATATAGATGGCGACCAGCTTTTCGTTCGGGATGAGAGAGAAGCCCTGGGACTCCGGAACAGTCTCCGGGCCGCGAGATGGTGTTGAATCGAGGATCTTTGCCATGTCTGGTTTGCCATGCCACGCCGCTTTGTTCTGTGCAGGTTACGGCGTGCCGGTTCAAATACAGATTGATTAGATGCTAAGTAGTGTAGTCGGCGTTGATGTGGATGTATTCGTGGGTCAGGTCGGTGGTCCAGAAGACGCAGGAGCCGTGCCCTGGTGCAGGTCGATGGAAATGGAGAACTCGGGCTGGCTGATGTAGGCGTGGGCGGCGGCTTCGTCGAATTCGGGTGCGCGGCCGCCGTTGCGGCAGATGGGCAGCTCGCCGAAGGTGATGTCGATGCGGTCGGGATCGATCTGCGCGCCGGAGTAGCCGATGGCCGCGGCCAGGCGTCCCCAGTTGGGATCGCAGCCGGCCCACGCGGTCTTGACCAGCGGCGAATGGGCAATGGCCTTGGCCACGCGCAGGGCATCGGCATCGACTGCCGCGCCGTCGATGCGCAACTCAACCACGTGCGAGACGCCTTCGCCGTCGGCCACGATCTGGCGGGCGAGCGAGGTGCAGACCTCGGTGAGCGCGGTCGCAAAAGCTGCGTTGCCGGCGCCGATCGTGGCGCCGCTTGCGCCGGAGGCGAGCAGCAGCACGGTGTCGTTGGTGGAGGTGTCGCCGTCGACGGAGATGCGGTTGAAGCTGACTTCGATGGCGGGCGCAGATAGGTGTTGAGCACGGCGGGCTCGATGGCCGCGTCGGTGAGCATGTAGACCAGCATGGTGGCGTGCGGCACAAGCTGCGGATGAATCATGCCCGAGCCCTTGCCGAGGCGGCGATGCGAATCTCCTGCGTGATCTGGCCGGAGCCGTCACTCGGGCGTCGAGACTTCGACGCGGGCGAAGGCGGTCTTCTCCACCGTGTCGGTGGTGAGAATGGCCTGCGCGACTTGCTGGAAGTGATCGGACTCGGCGCCGAGCGATGCGGCAAGCTCGGGCATGCACGGCGATCAGCTTTTCCGCCGGCAGCGGAACGCCGATGACGCCGGTCGACGAAGGAAAGACCTCTTCAGGCTTGCAGCCGAAGGTCTCGGCGGCGGCCGCGCAGGTGGCGCGCGCGGCATCGAGGCCAGCCTGGCCCGCGGCGCAGTTGGCGTTGCCGGCGTTGATGGCCACCACGCGCACTTTGCCGCCGGTGGCGCTCAGATGTTGCTTATCGACGATGAGCGGCGCGGCGATCACGCGGTTGGAGGTGAAGGCGGCCGCGGCGCTGGCCGGTGCGTCGGCGACGATCAGCGGCAAAGTCGGGACGGCCGCTCTGCTTGAGGCCGGCTTTGATGGCGCCGAATCGGAAGCCGCGGGGAATGAGGAATTGAGAAAGATCGCTCATCGATCTATTGAGCAATCAGACGGAATCGATGAAGTGCGGATCGATGCCGGAAGATAGGAGTCAATCCATTTAATCTAACAGATGGAGGGTGAATGGCGGAGAGCCGGGCAGATGCGGCGCGGCAACATGCGATGAGCAGTTCCTGGAACTGCGCCAACGTGAATGTGGCGCGCGGCGATCGCGTGGTGCTGCACGACGTGAACCTGACCATTCGGCACCGGCGAGCATGTTGCGATTCTGGGGCCGAACGGCTGCGGCAAGTCGACGCTGATCCTGACCATGACATGCCAGATTTATCCCATGGTGCAGCCGGGGATGCGGGTGCGCATCTTCGGGCGCGAGCGCTGGGACCTGACGCAACTGCGCAGGCATTTTGGCGTGGTCGGCGCGGGACTGATGGGCGCGGAACTGCCGGGCGAGCGGACGGCGGTGACGACGGGACTGGATGCGGTGATTGCGGGATTCTTTTCAGCGTCGACGCTGTGGCCGAATCTGCATGTGACCGAGGAAATGCGCGAGCGCGCCGTGGAGGCGCTCGAGCGCATGGAAGCGACGCACCTGGCCGAGCAACTGGTGGGCGAGATGTCGGCGGGGGAGAAACGGCGGATCCTGATTGCGCGGGCGCTGGTGCACCGGCCGCGGCAACTGCTGCTGGATGAGCCCTCGAATGCGCTCGACCTGGCGGCGCAACGGGAATTGCGCGAGACGCTGCGGCGGCTGGCGCAGGAGGGAACCGGGCTCGTGCTGGTCACGCATCATCTCGGCGATATTCTGCCGGAGATCGAACGCGTCATCCTGATGCGCGAATGGACGCATCGTGGGCGACGGGCCGCGCGCAGAGTTGCTGACCGCGGCGCGGCTGAGCGAACTATTCGACACGCCGGTGCGAATCGGTCGCGATGAGGAGTGGCTGCATAGCTGGTGATAGACGGAAGATGCCTGGCCGCACGACAACCGTCTCGCGTCGGATTACAAGACGCGCGGTTCCCCGATCTTCGCACTGCACCAATTGCAGAAACGCAGTATAATCCGCGTGCATTCGGGAACATAAAGGTGGTTCGCAGAGTCTGTCTGTTTGCAAGGAGGCATCGATGCGATCGTTTCGTTCCGGCTGGTCTGCAATTGTCTTCGCAGGGCATAGTGCCGCTTTCGTCTGCATGCTCTCGATGTGTGTTGCGGCGATGGCTCAGGATGCGGCGCCGGCAACGCAGGATTCCGCACAGCCGGCGGCGCCTGCATTTTCTGTTACCACGCATGAGGTTCTGCTGGATGTCGTCGTGACGAACGGCGGGCGCCCGGTGACGGGGTTGAAGGCGTCGGACTTCACGGTGCTGGAAGAAGGCAGGCCGCAGGTGGTGGCCAGTCTCCAGGAACATGGCCCGATGAGCGCGGCGATGAGGGCGCAGTTGCTCGCCGCTCCGCCGCTGCCGCCGAACACGTTTTCCAATTACACTCCCGTGGTCAACAGCAATGCGTACACGGTGATTCTGCTCGATGCGTTGAACACGCGGCTGGACGACCAGATGCTGGTGCGGCTGGAACTGATCAAGTATCTCAAGCACATGCCGCCGGGAGTGCCGGTGGCTCTGTTTGAACGCGATACGAAGATGCACCTGGTGCAGGGATTCACTTCTGACCCTGCGGTGTTGCTGGCGGCAGCGGAGGGTGCGCGAAACAAGCCTGCAATTCCAAACACCGTGCGGGGAACGCGCGAGGAGTACATGGAGTATCGCCTGGACGCTGTTTCTCTCGGGTTCCAGATGCTAGGGCGTTATCTCGCTGCATTTCCGGGGCGCAAAAACCTGATCTGGTTTATGGGTGCATTGCCCGGATCGGACTCGCTGGAACCGATGGGCGACCCGTTCAATGACGAATTCAAGATTCTGGAGGGCGATCCGCACGATCTGACGGCTGCGCTTACGTTGAGCCGGGTTGCGGTGTATCCCATCGACTCGCGCGGCCTTCAGGCGGCACCGCAATATCTGGCTTCAGCGAAGGGTGTTCCGGCCGCGGGCGCGCCTGTGCAGTTCGAGACGAAACAGGCCTTCGAGCACCTGGCGCTGGATACGGTTGCCGAATCGACAGGCGGGCGGGCTTACTACAACTCGAATGGGATCGGGGAGAAGATCGAGGAGATCGAGGCCAACGGGGCGGACTACTACACTCTGACTTACGCCACGACCAACAAGAACTGGAACGGCGAGTTTCGCCGCATCAGGATTGAGGTCGATCAGCCGCATGAGAAGCTGCAATACCGGCAGGGATATTACGCGGTGGATCGCTTGAAGGATGAGCAGGCGGAGCTGGAGAAACTGGAAAGGAACAAGCCGGGCGGGAGCCAGCCTGGAGGTGCGGGCGAGGCACAGGCTCCGCCCACGGCTGCGCCGGCTGCGGCGACTGCTCCGCCTTCGGGCACAACGAACGGCGCCGCGAAGAAGACGGCTGCCGGCGCAGACCAGGGCAAGAAAGCCGGACCTCCGAAAGAGGGATTTGACGAGGCGATGCAACTGGGCGCAATTCCGCCAACCGAGATCATTTTTACCGCGCATGCGACCGCCGGCACGATCGTGGAGCAGATAAGGAAGGACGACACGTGGCCGCAGGACAATTACCTTGCGGCGGACTACAAATACAAGCCGTTTCGTACCTACACGGTGGACTTCAGCGTGGATGGGAAGACCTTGAATTTGGCGAAAGGGCCGGACGGATTGTGGCACGGCAGCGTTGCATTCGTCACCGTGGTCTACGACCAGACCGGGCAGAATGTGAATTCGAAGCTGACCACCACGAACATGGATTTGGACGACGATCAGTATCGCGACCTTGTGGAGCACGGCCTGACCGCGCGCCATCCGATTGCTGTGCCGGCGAAGGGCAGCTATTTCCTGCGACTTGGCGTGCACGACGTGGTGAACGACCGGATTGGATCGCTGGAGGTTGCAGTTGACCGGATCAGGCCGGATGCGGCGAGGCAGGTTTCGCAGGTGCAGTAATTTGCGGGGGTGAGGCGTCTCGGGGCGAAACTTCGGGGCGGATGATTGTGTCTATAACTCCAGGAGACCCTATGCATCGTACTGTCCGCTGTGGCGTGAGCTGTGTGATCGCTGCTGTCTTCTGGGTGCCCTGGGCTGTTTCTTCCGCTGGGCAGGCGCCGCCGCAGCAGCCGCAAGAACCGACGCTGGAGCAAAGGCCGACCTTCTCGATTACGACACACGAAGTGCTGCTGGATGTGGTGGTGGCCGATGGGTCGCGGCATTCAGTGAAGGGATTGCAGGCGTCCGACTTCACGGTGACCGAAGAAGGGCAGGCGCAGACCATTTCGCACCTTGAGGAGCATCTCTCGATGAGTGCGGCGGACCAGGCGAACGCCCAGATGCCCGCGCTGCCGCCGAATACTTTTACCAATTACACGCCCGTGCCGAATTCGAATGCGTACACGGTGATCCTGCTGGATGCGATGGATACGCCTGTGACCGCGCAGATGTATGTGAGGGAACAGCTCATCGGATTTCTGAAGCGGGCGCAGCCGGGGACGCCGATCGCCATTTTTCAGCTGGACTCGGAGATGCGGCTGATCCAGGGGTTTTCATCGGATCCCAAGGTGCTGCTGGCGGCGGCCGAGAGCAAGCGCGATATGCCGTCGCTGCAAAAGCCTTTTTACGGATCGCATTTCATCAACCAGGTGGTGCGAAATCAGGTGCTGGGGCAGGGAATGCAAGCGATGAGCAAGTACCTGGCTGGATTTCCGGGTCGCAAGAACCTGATCTGGTTCACGGCCAAGCTGCCGTTCTGGTACGGCCAGGACAATTCGGATTCGGCCATGGAGTATCGCGAGGAGCACACGTTCCGCGACGATTTTTCGGTGCTGGAGGATGGCGTTGCGGGACTGACGGATGCGCTGACGTTGAGCCGGGTGGCGGTCTACCCCATCGACTCGCGGGGATTGCAGACGATGCCGCAGTTTGATGCGAGCAGGCGGGGCGGTGGGGGGCAGAATGCGAACGCGCGCTTCAACACGGCGCAGGCCTTCCAGCATATGGACCTGGACTCGGTGGCCGATGCAACCGGGGGAAAAGCCTACTACAACACGAATGGGCTGAAAGACATTCTGGGGGAGATTGTCGACAACGGATCGAACTACTACACTCTGGCCTATTCGACGACAAACCAGGTGTGGAAGGGGCAGTTCCGGCGGATCAAGATCACAGTGAATCGGCCCGGAGTGAAGCTGCAATACCGGCCGGGATATTACGCAGTGGACCGCACTGCCCAGGAGGAGCGGCAACTTGCGGCGCTACAGAAGAGGATCGCGAACGCGGCGCAGAACCCGTACAGGCCGGGGAGCGAACAGGGTACGAAGGGAGCAGACGGGGCCGTGGTTCATACGCCGAAGGGCGGATTTGATGCGGCCATGGAGTTGGGGGCGATTCCGCCGACGGAAATTATTTTCAGGGCAAATCTTGAGATGAGCGACAAGGTGGAGAAGATCGGCAAGAAGGATCCGCTGCCCAAGGACAATTACCTGCTGCCGCAGTACAAGGACAAGCCGTTTCGCAATTACACGGTGAAGATCAATACCGATGCGCACAGTCTGCACATGACCAAGACGACGGATGGCCTTCGACACGGGGCGGTGCAGTTTGTCACCGCGGTATACACGGCCGAAGGGCTGATGATCAACGCGCTGCAAACCACGGCGACATTCGATCTGAAAGATGCGACGTATCAGAAGCTGCTGCGGGACGGGTTGGTGGTGATGCAGGATGTCGCGGTGCCCGTGAAGGGGAACTACTTCCTGCGGATCGGCGTGCATGACCTGGGCGATGATCGCGTGGGGGCGCTGGAGATTGCGGTGGACGAGGTGAAGCCGGGGGGTGCCGGGGAGGTTGCACAAATTCGTTGAAGATCGCCCGCCAATTCAACAATGCACTTATGCAACCTCTAATTTGCGGGTTGGCCTCCGATGATGGAGGCTACGAGCTTTCCATGGTCGTCGACGGCTACGAGGTTTGCGGATTTGCCGGGAGCGACGCTGCCGGCGCGATGAGAGAGGCCGGTCATGGCGGCGGGGTTTGATGAGAGAAGACGGAGAGCCTGTTCGACGGTGGCTCCGGTGAAGCGAACGAAATTTGAGAGGGCACGATCGAGCGTGAGCACGCTGCCGGCGAGGACGCCGCGTGCACTAACTGCAGTAGCGCGTCCATTCTTGACCTGCACGGGGAATCCGCCGAGTTGATATTCGCCGTCAGGCATGCCGGCGGCGGACATGGCGTCGGTCACGAGGATGGCGCGCTCGGGGCCTTTCGATCTCCACCACAGGCGGACGATTTCGGGCTCGTTGTGGATGCCGTCGCAGATGAGTTCGGCGAAGAGGTCATCGCAGGTGAGGACGATGCCAAGGATGCCGGGTTCGCGATGATCGAGAGGGCGCATGGCGTTGAAAGTGTGCGTGGCGCTCACGGCGCCGGCGGCGATACCTCGACGGGTTTCGACCGCGGTTGCGTTGGAATGTCCCAGGGAGACGCGAACGCCGCGTGCAATGGCATGCTTGGCGAGTTCTTCCGCGCCGGGCAGTTCCGGTGCAAGGGTCATGAGCCGCACATGACCACGGGCCGCGTCGAAGAGGCGGTCAAAAGTCGCGGTGCTGGGAGCAAGAAGATATTCGGCGGGCTGAACGCCGCGCTTCTCATGCGACAGGAAGGGTCCTTCGAGATGGATGCCGAGGGGACGCGCGACGCCCGGCTGGGGAAGCCTGGCAATCTGGTTCGCCAGGCCGTCAAGGGCGCTAAGCGTTGCGTCGAGAGACGCGGTGACAGTGGTGGCCAGGTAGTTGGCGGTCCCGCGCGACGCCAGGAAACGGCCCATGGTATCGATGGCTTCGGGCGTGCCTTCCATTACATCGTGGCCGGCGGCGCCGTGAATGTGCACGTCGAAAAATGAGGGACCAAGCGTGGCGCCGGGAAAGTCGAGCACGCGCGCGCCGGTGGGAACCTCGGCGGATTCACGGCTGGCGATGGAATCGATACGGCCATCATCAATAAGGATGAAGGGGTGCTGGTGGAGGCTCGTTCCGTCCCAGAGCCTCTCTGCGGTGACTACCGTTTGCATGGCTATCCATTATTGCAGGCGAATGCGGCGGTGTGCACGGGGTCCGAGTCACGGAGGTGTAACGTACACGGCGGGCCGCATTTGTTATTGTTTTGCCATGCGAAATTCGGTGTTGTTCCTGGCGGCCTGCGGTTTGTCGATGGTTGGAGCGCAAGCGAACCTTGCGCAGAGCATTGATCTGCCGACGAGCAAGCAACTGATCGAACCGGTACCGGGGAATCCGCAGCGGCTGAACAACGAGCCAATCTCGATGGCGATTTCGCCGGATGGCCGCTACGTGGTGACGGTGAACGCAGGGTACGGATCGTATGAATCGAAGTACGACCAGTCGCTCGCGGTTTTCGATACGCAGACGGGGAAGCTGGAAGATTTTCCAGACGCACGCACGCCGGAGCGCGCCAGGCAAACGCTGTATTCGGGACTGGCGTTCAGCCGCGACGGAAAACACCTCTACGCAAGCATCGGGTCGGAAGACGATGCGCTGGGCAAGAATCCGCCGTTGCGCGGCATTGCCGATACGGGCAGCGGCATCGTGGTGTATGGCTTTGCAGATGGGAAGATTGCGCCGGAACGGCTGATTCATCTGCCCATGGATACGCTGCCGGCGGGGCGCAAAACCAGGCTGCCTGACGCCGTGGACACCAACCAGGGCGTACCGTTTCCGGCGGCGATTGCGGTGCTTGGCGATGCAGGCGCGGAGAAGCTGCTGGTTGCGGAGAACCTGACTGACGATGTGCTGGTGGTGGATGCGGCGAGCGGCAACGTCGTGCAGCGTTTCGATCTGACGGAGAACGAGGCGGTGCCGTCAACCTATCCGATTGCGCTGCAACTGTCGCAGGATGGACGGCGGGCGTTTGTGGCGCTGTGGAATGCGTCGGAGATCGTCGAGCTTGATCTTGCGAAGAATACAGTGGGGCGGAAAGTGGCGCTGCTGAAACCAACCAGCCCCATTAAGCCGGGCACGCATCCTTGTTCATTCGTGTTGAGCGAGGATGGGAAGACGCTGTACGTGGCGCTGGCGAATCGCGACGCGGTGGCCGCGGTGAATGTGGGCGCGGGACAGTTCTCGTTGAAGGGATATTTTGATACGCGTTTGCCGGGGCAAAGCTACTTTGGCGCGGAGCCGGTTGCGCTGGCGCTGAATGCGAATGGTAAACGGCTGTACGTGGCAAACATGGCCAGCGATGCGGTTGCGGTGATCGATACCGAGAAGCTGACGGGGAAGGCATCGAAGACCGGGATGGTGGAACCGGACGGTTTTGTCCCGACCGAGTGGATGCCGCTGTCGATAGCGTTTCTAAACGGACGGTTGTTTGTCGCGACAGATAAAGGGAAGGGCGCCGGGCCGAATCCGTATCCGCCGATGGACCAGAAGCCGGAAAACGGGATGCCGAAGAAGACCAACTACATTGCGACGCTGATCTATGGATCGCTGGCAGTTCTGAATGAAGGGGAGATCGAGCAGAACCTCGCGCAATCGACGCAGCAGGTGCTCGAGTCGAATCGGATGAAGGCGGCGGCGGAGAAGATCACCTTCGGCGACGGGTCGAACAGTCACATCAAGCACGTGATCTACATCATCAAGGAGAACCGCACCTACGACCAGATCCTCGGCGATCTGGAGCAGAACGGAAAGCCGGTGGGCAACGGCGACAAGAGCCTGACGATGTTCGGCCAGGACGTGACGCCGAACGAGCACAAGCTGGCGCTGCAATTTGGCGTGCTCGATAACTTTTACGATTCCGGCGAAGTGTCGGGCGACGGACACGTGTGGTCGAATGCGGCGATCGGTACGGATTACCTGGAGAAGACGTGGCAGCAGGCGTATCGGGGTAGCCAGCGCACGTATGACTTCGAGGGATTGGTTGCCGACGGGGTGCCGCTGTTGCAGAAGATTCCGGATGTGAACGAGCCGGCGAGCGGATATATCTGGGGCAATCTGGCGGCGCATGGAAAGACCTACTACCACTTCGCGGAGTACATCTCGACGGTTTTCTGCGACGAGAAGAAAACAGCGAATCCGCAGGAAGGGCCGATGCAGGAAGGGCAGCAATGCCCAAAGAAAGCTGTCGCACCGGGCGAGGAATTGCCCGCGGAGTGGGGCGGCGGAACGAACAAATGGCCGTGGCCGATTCCGCTGATTGCGACGAACGAGGCAACCAAGCCGGAACTGGTTGGACATTTCGCGCCGGAATCTCCGGATTTCAACCTGGCTGTGCCCGACCAGATTCGCGTTGAGATTTTTCTGAGGCACCTGAAGCAGTGGGAGGCCGACAAGCAGCAGGGCAGGGACACGATGCCGAACTTCATCCAGTTGCGGCTTCCCAACGATCACACCAACGGGACGGCCCCGGGCAAGCCGACGCCGAAGGCCAGCGTTTCAGACAACGACCTGGCGGTGGGGCGAGCGGTGGATGCGATTTCGCACTCGGCGTTCTGGGACGATACGGCGTTTTTCATCCTGGAGGATGATGCTCAGGCGGGCGCAGATCACGTGGATGCGCATCGCAGCATTGCGCTGGTCATCAGCAAGTACGGGCCGCACGGCAAGGATGGCGCGCCGGTGGTGGACAGCCGCTTCTACTCAACAGTGAGCGTGGTCCGCACCATGGAGACGCTGCTCGGGCTGCCGCCGATGAACAACAACGATGCGTTCAGCTCGCTGATTTCCTCGCTGTTCACCGGGCCGGGGGACCAGCCGGCGTATTCGGCGGATTATGCGAATCGCGACAATGGATTGATTTATGCGGCGAACCCGCGGCGGGGTCAGGGTGCGGAAGAGAGCATGAAGATGGATTTTACCCACGCGGACCGCGCGGATACGCAGAAGCTGAATGTGATTCTGTGGAAGGACGCGATGGGATCGAAGCCGGTTCCGCCGATGCTGCTGGAGAAGCGGAAGCTGCGGAAGGATGATGACGATTAGACGGGCTGCCACAGCGTCGTTAAGGACAGATCATGGGGATTGATGCTTTGCAAGAAGCAGATCCTTCGCTCCGCTGAAGAATACCGCTCCGCTCAGGATGACACCTCGATCAGGCTGCGAGCCTTTTCGCGCAGGATGGCAGTTCGATTTTTGGAGCTTCGCTGAAAAGCAACTGCGGGTTCCTCCACTCCCCTTCGCTTCGCTCAGGGTCGGTCGGAATGACAGAGATTGTTTTTTCGGCTGAAAACCGCACATCGGTCGGAATGACAGGGTTTGTACAACGTCACAGCGCACGAGGATCCGGAGACAGAGTTCGTTAAGGCTCGGCGTGTATGGTTGTATGCGGCGGAATTCTTAACCTTCAGGGGGAGCTGTGCAGATTTGGAATCGCAGGAATTTTCTTAAGGCGGCGGGGGCAGTTTCAGCGGCGACGCTGGCGGCTTCGCATGCAAGTGCGGAGGCGGGCAAACGCGTATTCACGCTGTCTACGCAGGATGAACCGGCGAAGCCGGTTGCGGCGAACGATCACATTCAAATTGCGCTCATCGGCGCGGGCGGGCAGGGCATGGGCGACACGCGCTCGGCCGTGCAGGTGCCGGGAGTGAAGCTGGTGGCCGTTGCGGATTGTTATGACGGCCGGCTCGCGCGCTCGAAGGAGGCCTGGGGCGACGACGTCTTCACCACGCGCGACTACAACGAGATCCTGGCGCGCAAGGACATCGACGCGGTCATCATCGGCACCCCCGATCACTGGCACAAGCAGGCATCCGTGGATGCGATGAAGGCGGGCAAGGATGTGTACTGCGAGAAGCCGATGATTCATTTGTATTCTGACGGGCCGGAGATGATCGAGACTTCGCGCGTGACCAATCGCATTATCCAGATCGGCAGCCAGCGGGTGAGTTCGATTCTGTATGCGAAGGCGAAGGAACTGCTCGCGTCGGGAGCGATCGGCAAGCTGAACATGGTGACAGCGTACTGGGATCGCAACTCGTCGATGGGCGCGTGGAACTATACCGTTCCGCCGGATGCTTCGCCGGAGACGTGCGACTGGCCGCGATTCCTGGGCACTGCGCCGAAGATTCCGTTCAGCGCGGAGCGGTTTTTTCAGTGGAGGAAGTGGAGCGACTACGGCAGCGGCGTGGCGGGCGACCTGTTCGTGCACCTGTTCAGCGGGACGCATTTTGTGACCAACACGATCGGGCCGACGCGGGGCGTGGCGACGGGCGCGATTCGCTACTGGAACGATGGACGCGACGCGGACGACGTGGTGCTGGGGCTGTTCGACTATCGTGAGGGTTTTAACCTGAGCCTGCACGTGAACTTCGTGGATGGCGGCGAGGAGAGCGAAAGCCTTGTCTTCACCGGGGACGAAGGCACGATGGAGATCGGCTGGACGTGGGTCAGCGTGAACCGCGTCCCGCGCGAGAAGGAGCCAGGATTGACGGTCGATACATTCCCCAAGGCCATGCAGGCGCAGATCGAGGCAGAGTACGCGAAGAAGTATCCGCGGAAGCATCCGGAGGGGCCGGTTCCTGCGGGTTATGAGAAGTACGTTGGGCCGGCGGGGTATAGCGATCAGTACGACCACTTCAAGAACTTCTTTGCCTCGGTGCGCTCGCGCAAGCCGGTAGTGGAGGATGCGGTGTTTGGGTACCGGGCCGCGGGAGCGGCGCTGCTGAGCAATTTGAGCATCAAGAGCGGGCATGTGGTGCATTGGGATCCGGAGACGATGAAGGTGGTGTCCTGAAGGCAGGGATCAGGGACCAGGGATCAGGGATTAGAAGGTTCGTGCTTTCCCGCCCAAGCCGTAAATGCACGGCTTGGATGGGGCACCCGGCAGCGGGGTTAGCGGAGTAGCTGAGTTAGCGCGCTTCGCGCCGTTGGCGGAGTTAGTAATGTGGCACGAAGGGACCGCTTTGGGGGCAATTAGAATCTTGCCATGGGGAAGAGAATCGGAATTCACCTGGGAACGGCGGGTGGCGCGTCGAATGCGATCGACAGGGCGCATGAGATCGGCGCGAACACCTTGCAGATTTTCTCGTCGAGTCCGCGGATGTGGCGGCCGCAGAAGATCGATCCGAAGCAGTCGGAGCGGATGCGCACGCAGCGGTCGAAGTTCGACGTGGGGCCGCTGGTCATCCATACGAGCTACCTGGTGAACGTGTGCAGCCAGACGGCGGATTTCCGCGAAAAGAGCGTGGTTGCGTTTCGCGGGGAGATCGAGCGGGCGCTGACGCTGGGCGCGGAGTTCCTGGTGCTGCATCCGGGGTCGTGGAAGGGGATGACACGGAACGAAGGGTTGAAATTGGCGGCCGAATCCATATCTCGAGCGATTGACGGGCTGCCGTGGCAGGGGACGGATTTCAGCATCCTGATCGAGAACACGGCGGGGGCAGAGTGCTCGCTGGGCGGGAATTTCGAGCAGGTGGCCGAACTGGTGGAGCGGCTGAAGACGCATGCGCCGGTGGGAGTGTGCCTGGATACCTGCCATACGCATGTTTCCGGCTACGACTTGGTGACGGCAGAGGGTTACAAGGACACGATCACGCAGGCCGATATTACCTTTGGCGTGGACGCTGTGCGGGTATGGCATTGCAATGATGCCAAGGCGGCGCGCGGATCGAAGCTCGACCGGCACGAGCACATCGGTCAGGGAAACATCGGGGTCGAGCCGTTTCGCTGGCTGCTGAACGATCCGCGGTTTGCGGATTGCGCGTTTATCGCGGAGACACCGAACGACGAGCCGGGCGATGAGGAGCGGAACGTGCGCGTCTTGAAAAGCCTGGTGGCATAAATTTCTGTCAAACCGTTCATACGAGTTCTACGTCCAACGAAACATGCTGTAGGGCCAGGAGTTCTCTGCGGAGGACGGCAGATATGAAGAATCTCGCTGTCGTTTTTGCGCTTGCTCTGTTGATTCAGGCCGCGCGTGCTCAGGGTGCGCCCAACGCGCCGCCTGCACCGAAGGCCGCCGACAGCCCGTCGAAGGTCCTGTTGGACAACTGGGACGATATCGGCCGCAAGCTGACCGCAATGGCGGAGGACTTCCCAGAGGACAAATACGGTTTCAAGCCGAACCCTGCGGAACGGTCGTTCGCCGAGCAGTTGCTGCACGTCTCGGTTAACAACGATTTCTTTATCGAAGCGGCGAAGGGTGCCAAGCCCCCTTCGGACATCAAGGGCGCCGACTTTGCGACCAAGGCTGCGGTTGTCGCCTATGTGAAGAAGACGTTTGCGGACGGCGCGGCGCTGATCAAGTCTAAAGGCGACCGAGGGATGAAGGATCTGTTCGTCAACCCGTTCAGCAATCAGCAGACGCGTTTCTCTGACGGCGCATGGTTCGCCATCGAGCACTCCGGCGAACACTACGGGCAACTCGTGGTGTATTACCGCGTCCTTGGGCTCGTCCCTCCCGAATCGCGGCCGAAGAAGTAATGTCTTGCTCCGCCATTTACACTGAAGAGTGATGGCGGAAGAAAAAGAACTTCGGTACGACCCCGCAACAATTGAGACCAAATGGCAAACGCGCTGGGCGGCGGACCCCGGGATGTACGCGGCTGAGCCCCACTCGTGCGGCAAGCCCAAGTATTACGTGCTGGAGATGTTGCCCTATCCCAGCGGCGCGCTGCACATGGGCCATGTGCGTAATTACTCCATTGGCGACGCCCTCGCGCGCCACATGTGGATGCGCGGCTACAACGTGATGCACCCTATGGGGTGGGATGCATTCGGACTTCCCGCGGAAAACGCGGCGCTCAAAAACAACACGCCCCCGCGCGAGTGGACGCTCAAGAACATCGCCGACATGAAGCGGCAGTTCCTGCGCCTGGGCATGGGCTTCGACTGGGCCACGGAAGTGACCACATGCCTGCCCGACTACTACAAGTGGAACCAGTGGTTCTTCCTGCGCATGTACGAGAAAGGCCTCGCGTACCGCAAGAAGAGCAAGGTGAACTGGTGCCCCGAATGCGCTACGGTGCTGGCCAATGAGCAGGTCATCGATGGACGCTGCTGGCGCCACGAAGACACCATCGTGGAGCAGCGCGACCTGGTGCAATGGTTTTTGCGCATTACGGCCTACGCGCAGGAACTGCTCGATGGGCTGGAAAAGCTGGACGGGTGGCCCGAAAAAGTGCGCACCATGCAGCGCAACTGGATCGGGAAGAGTGAAGGGACGGAGGTCGATTTCTCCTTTGACGGAGAAATCAACCAGGGGTTAGAAAAGCAGGGATCAGGGAACAGGGAACAGGGATTAGAAAAGCAGGGATCAGGGATTGGGGATCAGGGATCAGACCTGCGAAGAATTCGTGTCTTTACAACGCGCGTGGACACGATCTTTGGGGCCACTAGTGTGCAGCTGGCGCCGGAGCATCCGCTGGTGAGGGCACTGACCGCGGAAGATGCGGGGTTGCGGGAGCAGGTGGCGAAGCTGCTCGATGAGCAGAAGAAGGCGCGCGAGGCCGGGGACATCGGCGCTGTTGAGAAGCACGGGATTCCTACGGGAAGGTTTGCAATCAATCCTTACAACGGCGAGCAGGTGCCGATCTGGGTTGCAAATTACGTGCTCATCGACTACGGAACCGGCGCGATCATGAGCGTACCGGGGCACGATGCGCGCGATTTTGAATTTGCGAACAAATACGGGATCCCGATTCGCCGCGTGATTGCGCCTGCCGGCCAGAAGGGCGAAGAGCCGGAGTTGCCGTATTTGTCGGAAGACGGGGTGCTGGTGAATTCGGGCGAGTTCAACGGGCTTAGTTGTCACGATGCGCAGAAGAAGCTGCAAGAGATTGCCGCACTCAGTGCTTTCGGCGAAGCCACCGTTACTTTCCGCCTGAAGGACTGGGGTGTGAGCCGGCAGCGCTACTGGGGTACGCCGATCCCGATGATTCATTGCGAGCGCGACGGGATTGTGCCCGTGCCCGACGACCAGTTGCCGGTGCTGCTTCCGGAGAGGATCGAGATTACGCAGCAGGGCGGATCGCCGCTGGGGCGCGTGCCGGAGTTTGTAAACGTCACGTGTCCGAAGTGCGGGGGCGCGGCGAAGCGCGAGACCGACACCATGGACACGTTTGTCGATTCGAGCTGGTACTTCTACCGCTACACCGACGCGAAGAATGCGGGGGCTCCGTTTGATCGGGCGAAGGTGCAGTACTGGTTTGAGATCGACCAGTACATCGGCGGCGTTGAGCATGCGATTCTGCATCTCATCTACTCGCGGTTCTGGACGAAGGTGATGCGGGACCTGGGCCTGATCGCGAACGATGAGCCTGTGAAGCGCCTCTTCACACAGGGCATGGTGATCAAGGACGGCGCCAAGATGTCGAAATCGAAGGGCAATGTCGTTTCGCCCGACGAGATGGTGGCCCGTTACGGCGCCGATAGCGCGCGCATGTACGCGATGTTTGCAGCGCCGCCCGATCGCGACCTGGACTGGCAGGAAGACGGCGTCGCGGGCGTGAGCCGATTCCTTGGGCGCGTGTGGCGCATCGTGACGAAGTACGCGGATGTGGCGAAGGCTGGTCGAAATGGTTCGGTCGAAAATCCGGGCAACACCGCACTGAAGCTGTTGCGCAAGCTGCACCAGACGACAGCGAAGATCACGCAGGACTTTGAAGGCCGCTGGCACTTCAACACATGCGTGGCCGCAATCATGGAACTCGCCAACGAGATCCAGGCGGCCGATGGGCAATTGGCGGCGGGCGAAGTGCCTGCGTCGGTGATTCACGAGTTGCTGCAGACGCTGGTGCTGCTGCTGGCGCCTTTTGCGCCGTACCTCGCGGCGGAATTGTGGGAGGAGCTTGGCGGCGAAGGAGCGGTGCTCAGGCAGCCGTGGCCGAAGAGCGATCCGGGGCTGGCGAAAGAAGATGAACTCGAAATCCCGGTGCAGATCAACGGCAAGCTGGTAAACCTCATCCGCGTGCCCGCCGGATCTGACGGCAAGGTGATCGAGGCTGCCGCGCTGGCTGACGAAAAGGTCAAGGGCCGCATCGCCGGCAAGACGGTGGTCAAGATCATCGTTGTTCCCGGCCGCGCCATCAACCTGGTGGTCAAGTGATTGCAGGCAGCAGAGCCGACCAAGTCAGAGGCACACAAACGCTGGTCGAGCAGATGGCGTGGATGCTTCGGCATCCGGGTATCCTGGCGATGGAGGTGGGCTGGCGCTGGCTGTTCGGCATTCCTTTTCTGCTGGTGTGCCGGGATCGGCTGCAACATGTTCTCACGCCGCTGACACCGGAGGATTCCGGCCTCAGCAACATCGACCCGTCGAATCCGTGGCTGGCAGCAGGGCAACTGAGCCGCACAGTTGCGCAATATGAGCCGCTGATCGCGCACGAATTGCGCTGGCTGGCGCCGATTGCCGCACTGGCGTGGATCGTGATCTCCGGGTTGGGCCGGGGCCTTACGCTGAAATCCGCCGAACCCGGATTGCGATTCAGGCCGCTGGCGATGATGGTGCTGCAGGCGGCCTGGCTAGGCATGTTCGGCGGCGTGTGCTGGGGCTGGTTTCGCTCCATGACTTGGGTTGCCACTGCGCACTTCCCGACCGGCGGCGAACCGGACCTGATTGGGTTTTCAATCTGGCTGATCTTTCTCTCACTTGGATTCTTCACGGTCTGGGCGCTGCTGGGATGGATCGTGTCGGTCGCTCCAATCCTGATGCTGATGGAAAAGCGCTCCGCGCTTTCTTCTCTGGGATTGAGCCTGCGACTGGGGAAGACATTCACCTCCGAGCTGGTGGAGATCGGCATGGTGATGGGGATCGTGAACCTGGCGCTGATCGTTGTCGCGATGGTGCTATCGGCAGCGCCTCTTCCGTTCAGCGACCAGCTTGGCGGCGGCGCTTTGCACGTAGTGTGGGCTGGAGCGGCAGTCGCCTATCTCGTCGCACACGATTTCTTCCAGGTGGTCCGGCTGAAATGCTTCATTCGGTTCTGGAAGATATTTCGCGGCGGCGAGGCTGGTTGATTTCAGAGATAGGCGCCGGCCACAAGCGCGTTCAGTTTGTCTTGCTCATGGTCGGGAGTGCCGGCTCCGCTTTCAAGGGTAGCGGCAATTCCAGCGTTCCGGTGCGGTTGTTCAGCTTGTCGCGAACGGCCAGCCTCAACCACGCTGCTCCGGGGGGAACGTCGAGTTCCTGCTGGGCGTGGAATGGCGCGCCCGATTTTGCGGCCGGATCGGTCTCCGGCGAGACCAGGCCCTCGTTCAACATGCTGTTCAGCAAATGACCATCGGGGTCGTAGGCAGCAACTGCGAACTCCAGCGCTGCCGGAACTCCCTTGTGCTTCGCTGCGGATTTCAATTGCGCATCGATGACTCCGTAGTCGATGCGATACTTCTGCAGCTTTACGGGCGTCAGCGGTTTCAGCGGCTTGTTCCTGTGGCGCGTGCGGAAGTAGGCAGGCGAGTCTTCGAGCGACAGCATCTGGTCGGCGGTGGCCATTACCGGCGCGCCCTCAGCAGAGACGTGCGCGCTGAAGAGCAGGTCGTGCAGCATGGGCGCGCCGTGTTCAATGTTCGCGTAGAGATTGTCGGTGGTTTTGGCGGCGACAAAGCGGGCCTGCAGGACTTCAGTCTTATGGTTGGGGGGCTGGGGCTCGTCATCGGGAACGCCATAGTAGAGCATCCGATACGAGAGGGTGTATCCGCTCTTCGGCTCGAGTGTCACCTCGATGTGGCGCTCCGAGCCATCGTATTTCATATTTGTCGGCGAATAGGTCAGCGAGTAGTAGCTCGTGCCGCTATCGACGGCCTTGTCGAGCAGCTCGTTGATTCTGTTGTTGCCGTGAAATGCATGACCACCGGTAGCCGCGGCTATTCGTGTCCTGGTAATCGTAGTCCGTAAGCCAGCATCGCCTCCACCTCTCACTCCATGCAGATCCACGGGATAGAGAGCTACCTGGCTTTCTTCCAATGCGGAGTACGCTTCCTTGATCCCCTTGCTTTCGAGGTAGGTCAAATCGTTCAGCTGGAGGGTGGAGTTGGAAAAGCCTCCGCCGATAGCGGCGGCGTTCGCGTTGTGGCCCGTGACGACGGGACCGACGGGAATGGGGAAATCGTCCGAGAGCCAGAGCAGGTTCTTTCGGCCCGGAATCCCGTTCAGATATTCGGCAAGGAACTTCATGCTGGAAAGAACGGCGCCGGCATCATCCAGTCCATAGTTCTGCCCATAAAGGAAGACATCGGGCAGGTGCGGGCCGGGCCCCTTCGACAAAATCGCGTGGTGCAGCAACTCGTGGTCGCTGGTGAATCCCTGGATCAGGTGCAATCCGGCGATGTTTGCAAATAGCGCGAAGCGGGTTCCCGGCTTGGCGTGGTCTACGAAGTCGAGCAACTGCTTGTGCGCGCTCATCTGATCGTCCTGGGAGGTATTCACCATGTCGTAGTAGAGGACATAGAGCGGTCCCTGCTCAGGAGCGGCGGGCACATTGACAAACGTGTTGGGGGGCAACGGTGGGAGCCTGGGAGGAACGAACGCATTGGAGGACCCATCGAAATATTCAAAGGTGAGGGCCTTCTGCGTCTTTTTGTCTTCCTTGATGATGAAGTCGTCTTTCTTGAGCCCGCGGACCGGGTTCCCGTTCTTGTCGGTCACCACGATGTCGAGAGGGACGCGGCGCACTTCGATGCGCAGCGTATCCTGCGGCGTACTTTCGGCACCCTTCTTTTTCGACGATTGCGCATCCGATATCGATGCGAGCGGCAAGGCGAAAACCAGAATCGAAACAGCAAGAGAAGAACAGCGCTTGAATTCCCCCATGGTTCGCCCCTTTCGATCCAGGCCCGGCGTTCGAAACCGACCGGAGATTAAAGCGTTGCGGCTCGCGAGAAATGCTCCTGCGAGCCCTGGTAAATCAGACTGGTTATTCCCCGGGCAGGTTTCGGATTTTCAGGGACAATTCTACAAGCTTGCCGCTCTTAACCGACGAGGCCGTGAGGCAAATCACCGGTTGCGCGGAGAGGGCGGATTATCCCGGAGGGCGCTAGATTCAACCCCTGCTGGGCTGATCGGCGATGTTCCATCCTGGCTGCCGGGAGATTCTTCTTAGCTGGAAGGCGTGGTGCCGGGCGTGGGCTCCCATGAATCCGATTGCTTCGAGAGGCCGCATCCAGCCGCTGGCGGGATGCCGGAAGACTGCGAATGAGGTTTGATCATCGCCCAGGCCGTCGATCCATGTGCGAACGCGGCGCTGTGAATCGGCCCACGACGAAAGCATGATGTTCAGATCCGCGACGCGCTCAGGCCAGACCCTAGCCGAGACCTCGATGGGCACCTTGACTCGCAGGCGCGAGTTCATCAGCGCGATGAGGAGTCTGCTGCGCACGGCATCGAGAGCGGACACGCGCCTGGCGTCGGGAAGGTTTTTCTCCATCTCCTCCGTGATGCCGCGTTCCGTCTTTACCACGTGATCCAGCACTTCAAGGGCAGACCAGCCGCCACGCGGTGGGTGGAACGCGAGCTGGGGCGAAGTCCATGTTTTCAAGTCCAGGAGGAATGCGGCTTTTCGTTTCTCAAGGATGGCGAATTGCGAGAGGATCGGCGCACTCATGCGCGTGCACTCCAGACAAAAAGGGAACCGTGCCTGAGGAATTTCTACTTTGAGCCTTGCGAAGGTTCCTCTTTTACGAACGACGCGCTGAGTGTGCCTTTTGATTTGGCGATGGGCAGAAGCGTCGGGTAGAACTGGACGAAGGTGGTGTCTACCGCGGCGTGGGCAGCATGGCAGGTATAGCAGGGTGCGCCCTGGGGAACCAGCGTGCCGTTTTTGTTGGGCGAATCGAATTCGAAGAAGGCCCACTTGCCGGGGAATCGCGCCTCGTCCTTGACGTGAACCTCGAAGCCCATGAGATCGGTGTCCTGGAAATGGCCGCGCTGGTTGATCGAGCCCCTGGTGGCCGCTCCGCGCACCTCGAGAACCATCACCGTTTTGTCGGGCCAGGTTCCGGTGGCGACGAAGCTGTGATAAGCCGCGGGGTTGACGAAGACGTTGTCGAACATCGAGCCACCTTCCATCGCGGGTTTCGGCGAGTAGCTCATGTCGATGCCGGAGGTGAGGTAAATCCATTCGCGATAATCCTTCAGCGGCAGCAGGTCGCCGTTGGCGGCGTAAGCGGGTGCGCCGGCTCTCTGGGCGTGAGCCGTGGCTGCGGGGCGCGAGTATACGTAGACTGCTACGGCAGATGCGAGAAGGCAGAGCACGGCTGCGGAAATGCGTATTTTGGGGAACAATTTGGCCTCCGATGCAAGGAGAAACGCCGCTGCCGCGTGGAAAGTTCCATCAAAACAACTGCGAAATCAAGTTACTGCACGAGGAATCAGAAGAGCTTCAGGCGGATCACGAAGTACTTTTTGGGGTCCTGTCGGATCGCCTTGAGAAGTTGCTGGGCCTGGTCCATGGTCTGGTCGGCGTGGTCATACACCGAGCGGTTCTGCATGAGCTGTCCGATGGTGCCCTTGCCCTCGTCGATGCCGGTGAGGATGTCGTTGAGGCGGGTAACGGTGTCATCCAGCTTCTTGGCGAATTCTGGATCCTTGGCCAGTTTTCCAAGGGAGCCCTTGCCGGCATTGATATTGCCGAGGAGCTCGTTTGCGTTGGCAACCGTGGAGTTCAGGTTCTTGTAGAGCGTGTCGTCCTTGAGGAGCTTGCCGGCGGTGCCCTGGCCGTCCTGAATGCCCGCGGTGATCTTGTCTAGCCGGTCGACAAGCGAATCGACGCGGGTGTAGAGAGTGTCGTCGTTGACGAACTTGCCAATGGTGCCATGGCCGTTGCTGATGGCGGCGGTGATTTTGTCCAGGTTGTCCGTGATGTGGTTGATCTTGGCGTAGAAGGTCGGATCGTTGATGAGGCCGCCGAGGGTACCACGGGTGGAGTTGAGGGTGTCCACCAGCCTGTTGGCGTTCTGCATCAGCTTGGTCACTTGTTCGATGGAAACCTGGCTGGCGCTGATGACACCCTGCAGGCTGGGGACTGCGGTGGAGCGGAGTTCAGCGTGATTGGCGGGTTGCGGTCCCCTGGCGTGGGCAGAACTGATATCGACAAAGCTGTCGCCGAGCACGCCGGCCTGCGCGATGGAGGTGGTGGAATCGGTGTGCAGGTCGTGGATGTACTCGCCGCCGACGCGCATGGTTACTTCAACAGGAGTTGGGCTGCGGTCGGGGACCACCCGGATATGTGCGATGTTTCCGATGGTGACGCCTTCAAGCGTGACGGGGGCGCCGGTCTTCAGCCCGCCGGCATTGTCGAAGTACGTGCGAAGCATGAGCTTCTCTGCAAACAGGCCGCCTGTGGCCGATGACATGAGGATAATGACAAACACCAAAACGGCCATGGCCGCAAGGACCAATGCGCCAACTCTGAGCTGGGACCACTGAATCTCGTTGCGGCTTGGCAAGGCGTTTTCCCTCGACGAAGTCGGCCCGATGGGCCAAGGGCAGACTAAGAAATTGTCTGTCCGTTCTGAAGTGTCGCAGGTCGCCGCTCCCTGTTGGCTGCGTCGACGTGAATGTATCAGCTTCGACTGCCGTATTTCCTGATCAGCCGTACCCTATCGCCTTGAGAATAGCAGAAAGGGCAGGGGTTACAGAGCATTTTGACCGGCCCGTGGTGCGCGCCAGCCGGGAGTCAATTTTCGAGAACGACGCTGGCCATCGAGAGGTTCGAGGTGTGGGTAAGTGAAAGAGCCGCATGGACAACGCCGAGCCGGGTGGCGAACTCGGCGGCCCGGCCGTGAAAGCGAATGCTGGGCCGGCCGCCGGGTTCCCGGACCACTTCGATCTCCAGCCAGTTGACGCCGCGGCTGATCCCCGTGCCGAGCGCCTTGGCGGCGGCCTCTTTGGCAGCGAACCGCGCCGCCAGGCTCTCGGCGGCATTGCGCTTGCGCATGCAGTATGCCTGCTCTGAGGTGGTGAAGACGCGGTTGAGGAAACGCGGGCCGTAGCGCTCCATCGACTGCCGGATACGCGCAATCTCAACCAGGTCAATTCCGCTGCCAATAATCATGCTGTGTATCAAGCTAACATCTGCCCCGGCGGGTTTTCGTCCCGGAACGGGAGGGTGAACGGACAGCCGGGAACCACGGCAATTCCTGAGTTACTGTGGCCTTTTCAGTATGGTGCGAGGTCGCCGCTCCTGTTGGTCGGGTCAACTTTGGTGCTGCAGCTCCGAGACACACCTACTCAGGAATTGCGATAAGCCTTGCAGCGGTCATCATCATTGTTCGCTGATTACGGCCGATAAAGAGGGAATGAAACGGGCTTCGATCATCGAGGAAGTGTTGCGGCCAGCTCCGGCACCCCTGGCTTTGCAGATGAGAGCGATCTCAATGGATGAGCCAGGGCGCCTGATGAAGTCCATCACGGGCGCGATCCTGGGCTGTGGAGGATGGGTTCTGAGTCGCAGTGCAAGCGACTCAGGCTTGATCGACGTCTTGTTCGAATTTGAAAGGCACTCCTGCCTGGAGATTTACAGCATCCTGGTTGCTGCCGGTGTTGAACTGAGCGAGTCGGCGCATCTCCGCTTCACGGAACTCTGCCAGTGCACGCGGCTGGCCAACAGTGATTGCGGCGAGGAGATAGTCAGCGTGGACCTGGAGGTGGTGACGATCGCGACGAAATCAAACGGCACGAACGCCGCGCCGCAGCATTAAAGATGCTGCCGGGCGAGAATCTTATCCGGCTTCCACGAGGCCGTAGCGGCGCTGCCAGGCCTCTTTGAGCCGCGAGCGGACGCGCTCCCGTTCCGGTTCGGGGTATTTGGCCGGGCTTCTGACGAAGTCTTCGGCTTCACGCTTGGCGAGCTCGAGGATGGCGCGGTCGCGAACGATGTTGGCGACGCGGAAGTCGGGCAGCCCAGCCTGGCGCGTGCCGAAGAACTCGCCGGGGCCACGCATCGAGAGGTCCAGTTCGGCCAGCTCGAAGCCATCTTGGGTGCGGACCATGGCGTTCAGGCGCTCTTCGCCCTGTTCGGATACGTGCGAGCCGGTGATCAGGATGCAATAGCTTTTGGCTGCGCCGCGACCGACGCGGCCGCGAAGCTGATGGAGTTGCGCCATGCCGAAGCGCTCGGCGTGTTCCACGACCATCACGGTGGCGTTGGGAACGTCTACGCCGACTTCAACGACGGTGGTGGCGACGAGGACGTCGATTTCGCCGCGGTGGAAGCGGCGCATGATGATTTCCTTTTCGTCGGCGTCGAGGCGGCCGTGGAGAAGACCCAGGCGCAAGCCGGCTAGAGGGCCGGTGCGCAGCTTCTCGTGCATGGCGACAGCGGATTTCAGCAGCTCCGCTGTTTTACTTTTTGGAGCAGGTCTTTGGCTGGCCACGCCGGGGAACAGATCGGCGGTCTTGTCCTTGCGCGCCGGCTTTGCGCCCGTTTCACGTTGCGACTGTGAAGTACCACCCAGCGAACGAAGACCTGTCCGCGGGGACCTGGGGGATGGGGCACCCAGGGATGCGTTTCGAGTGGCTGGATCGTCGTGCGAGAAGTCGAACTCGGGCTGGTCATCGGTGCTGCCCTCAATGACGGGGTAGACGATGTAGGCCTGGCGGCCTTGCTTCACCTGCTTGCGAACGAAATCCCAGACTTCGGCGCAGCGCTCTTCGGGAACGCGGCGTGTTGCGATGGGAGTGCGGCCCGGTGGCAGTTCGTCGAGGACGCTGACGTCGAGGTCGCCGTAGAGCGAGAGGGCCAGGGTGCGGGGGATCGGCGTTGCGGTCATCACCAGCACGTCGGGTTCGGGCTGGTTGGGTTTCTTCATCAGCTTGAAGCGCTGTAGAACGCCGAAGCGGTGCTGCTCATCGACCACCACGAGGCCGAGGCGGTCGAACTCCACTTTCTCTTCGATCAGGGCATGGGTGCCAATGACCAGCTGGGCCTCACCGCGATTGATCAGGCCACGGTTGGAGCGCTTGCGATCGTCGTCGAGCGAGCCGGTGAGAAGTACGATGCGATATTGGCGCGAGGAGCGTTCGAGGAGCTTGCGGGCGGCGAGAAAGTGCTGGGTGGCGAGGATCTCAGTGGGCGCCATGAGGGCGGCCTGGTAGCCGTTTTCGATGGCGACCAGCATGGCCTGGAGCGCAACGATGGTCTTGCCCGAGCCGACATCGCCCTGGAGCAGGCGGCGCATGGGGTTGGGGACGCGCATGTCGGTGACGATTTCGCCGAGGGCGCGCTTCTGTGCGGCGGTGGGGTGAAAGGGCAGCACCTCGCGGATGGCTTCGCGAACCTTGTCATTGGTTTCGAAGGCGATCCCTGCGCGCTCGCGCATGCGGCGACGTTTCAGCTCAAGGCCGAGTTCGAGGAAGAAGAGCTCTTCGAAGATGAGCCTGCGATGCGCCGGGGTGGCGGCTGACTGGAGCTGCGTGAGCGAGGTTCCTTCGGGCGGGTAATGGACCTCGCGCAGGGCGGCTTCGCGCGCGGGCAGGTCGAGCCGCGCCAGCATCGCTTTGGGCAGGCACTCAGGCACATTGCCGCGCACGCCTTCGAGCAGGTTGAAGATGGTCTTGCGCTGCCACCGCGATGCCAGGCGCGCGCCGCCCAGCGATTCATAGACGGGAGTGATGCGGCCGACTTCAAGCAGGCGCGTCTCCGCATCGTCGCTCGAGTCGGGCAGGATTTCGAACTGCGGCTGGAGCATTTTGAAGTTGCTGGAGGAACGTGACGGCTCGATTCTGCCGTAAAGGGCGACAGTTTGCCCGGCGTGAAATTTGCCTTCGAGATACTGCCCATGAAACCAGATGCACTTGAGCGCGTGGCGGCCCTGGCCGACGGTGAGTTCGAAGAGGGGCATGCGGCGGGTGCGCAGCAAAGCGGCGCCGCGTACTTCGGCGATGACGCTGGCCGTTTCGCCGGGCTTGAGCTCGTCGAGGCTGCGCGGATTCTGGCGGTCTTCGTAGCGGAAGGGGAGGTGATAAAGGAGATCTTCGGCGGTCAAGATGCCCCTGGCGGCGAGCATCTCCGAGAGGTGCGGACCGACACCGCGCACAAACTTTACCTGATCATCGAGGCGGAGCACATTCCGGATGCTAAAGCATTCGACTCAAGGGCGTACCGCGGCGGCGTCACAGGAGTTCGAGGGCGATCCGGATTTGCACGTCCCGCGGTGCATTGCACTTGAAACAGTGCAAAGGATGCCATTCTCAATGTGATGTAAGTAATTGCATAGATGCAGCTTATATAAGAGTACGGCGAAGGTAAAGCAAAGCAATTGTTTTTTTTTTCGAAGGAGCGGCGCCTCTGCCGGCTTAACGGCGAATCCGCGCCGCGGTGAATTGCCAGTTCAGGTTCCATTATGCGCGGGCGGCGGAAATAGACTGCGAAACCTGACGAGGAATCGAACGCATGGTTTCAGTGGGTTGCGGGCGGCCTTGAACAAAAGGGTATTGACAGGGGGCAAGAGAAAGCCCGTTTTTTTGAGTTCTTTATTCGTACGCTGGATCGTGCCGAATTCTATATGGAGATTTGCCTGACAGGTGCAAGGTAGAATGCTACATAGGGTCAGGGCGCCTTTTCGGGAGGTTCGACAGATGATGTGCAGGCTGGATGGCAAGCGCTGTCTGTTCGTCATTATCTGTGCGTTTCTTTCTCACAGAGATCTTTGCGTGTCTCGGGATTTCAGTTCGTGCCCAGGGTGGCGAGCAGGATTGGGAGAAGGCGGCAGGCGGCAAGCAGCAATTTGATGTGGCGAGCGTGCGGGAAAACAAAAGTGGAGGGGGCTCGTCCAGCAATTTCAACCTGGACGGCGGAAGCAATGCATTCGGGGTGATGCATCAACAAGACACTCTGGCTCCCGGCGGGGATCTGCTCTCAGCGAGGAACATACCCCTTATTCACTACATCGTGTTTGCGTACAGGCTGAACGGAACAGAGGAACTGGCGTTGCGCTTTGATGCTTATGGCGGGCTGAAGCTGCGTGTTCCGGAGTGGATCAAGGAGCACCGGTATGACATTGAGGCGCGCGCGCCCGGATCGGCGACCAAGGACCAGATGCGGCTGATGATGCAAAGCCTGTTGGAGGAGCGGTTCCAGCTGAAAGTGCACTGGGAGACGCACGAGGCTCCTGTGTTTGCGCTGGTCGCAGAGAAGCCCGGCAAACTGGGACCGCAACTGGAACCGCATCCGGACGGCGACAACTGCGCGAAGACCGACCTGCCTGACGGGACGGGCAAAACGGAAACTTCGGCGCCAATGCTTTCCGTGCTGCCGATTCCGTGCGGCTGGATCGCACATCTGCCGGCGAGCGCTCCCGGCGCGCGACGTTTTGGTGGGCGCAACGTGACGCTGGCAATGCTGGGCACGTCGATGCCGATGCAGACGGGCCTGGTGACGGTGCCGCGGCCGGTGCTGAATGAAACGGGGCTGAAGGGCGGATACGACTTCTGGATGGAGTGGACGCCGGAAGATACAAGCGAAGTGAACAATGGCGAGACGGGCGGCACATTTCGCGAGGCGCTGAAGAATCAGTTGGGGCTGAAACTGGAACCGGCAAAGGGACCGGTGCAAGTGCTGGTGATCGATCGCGTGGAGCAACCGACTGCGAATTAAGAGTGGACTTTGAGGAATACACGCCTCAGCGGCGTACCCATAGAAGGACGGGTACTGACGTCGCCAGCTATTTCGCCGGCGGCTACGGTGCCGCGGGTGAGCGGGGCTCGGCGGTGATCGCCAACATTTTCAGGTTGGGCCATTGAGTCGGGATCGACTCAGCTTTGGCATTGAACCACTGCGTGGGGATCGGCTCGACCTTAAGATTCGGCCATTGACTGAGAAAACTCGGGCGCAAGGGAGAGACGTTTTCTGCCAGCAGGGGAGTTTGAAATGCGGCTCCGGTTCTCTGCTGTGACGATTGAAAGTGCATTTTCGAACCGTTCTGCGCACTGTCTCGTTGCCAGAGGAAACCTGCATTGGGAAGGGTGAAGGTCTTTGACGAATCGAGAATGTTTCTCGGGCGGCTCGGTGGAAGCTTATCGAAATCCATCCAGGTCGAAGTGGATGACGGAACTTTCCACTGTTTGTCAGAACGGGCGGAGCCGGAAGGTGTCGACTGGCAATATGCCATCATGCCGCCGCATAGAAACAGGGAGAGAATCGCAAGTCTCATTTCACTGTCCCCCACGCGCAAGTCAGTCCATGCGCAATAAGAGTATCAAAATCGCAGTCAGTCGTTTGGAGCAGGGCTGAGCGGTACATGCACACGGTATTCCGTTTCGGCTCAGCCCTCTGATTCAAGTGAGAATCCGATTGGCAGATCTTGCCTTGGAGGAACTCCGGCCTTCTCTTCCGCCTCCCCGGCATCGCCGAAGACTTCTTCATGGATGATTCGTTCAGTCGCTTCGTTTAAATAGTCATCAAGAGCCCGGGAGATCTCTTGGTATTCAGGCCAAAGAGTCCTACGGATGAAGGACTCGGGTGCACGCAACACAACCGTCGAGTGACGTTGGCGCGGATAGCGGTAAGGCCTGAGCCCATAGCGCCGGCAAAGCGCCAGAAAGAGGCGACGGCTCCAGCGGTCGGGCAGGCGGAAATTCATTTCAATGATTCGCTCGGTCTGTTCTGCAGCGCTGAGCGCCGCGCGAATTCGGTTGAGAGCGGCGGCGGCGGCATCACGTTCGCCGGCGGTGGTCGCGCCCTCGAAAAGTGCTGCAATTTTCCGTAGCTTTTGGCGGAGCTCCTGTTCAGTAGTCACTGTCGGGATTCTCGTCTGTGAGGTTGAGCGAAGGCGTAACCCTTGGCATTCAAGCTGAGTGTAACTCTCTCGCCAGGGTTCATTTCGCGATGGCTGCGCGCATGAAGGGTCATCGCCGATGGAACTGCCCTCGGTCCCATGGCAAGCGAAGAATCTGCTGTAGCCGACGTCGAACTTCATTGGATTTACTGCGCATCTTCCCTCTGCCGATTCTGGATCTATTACCGCCTGGATCGTTGGTCCTCAACCGGGATTCGGTCTCAGAGCCTAATGGCCGCTTTCAGTAATCCGTGTTGAAGACTCCAAGCAAAATCATTCCCGGGATCGCCTGTTGCCCATATACTTGTCGCCATGACAGCCCTGACGTCTCTAGCATTTCTTTTGGCGGCCTTCCCGGCCGCAGCTCAGACGATGGACCACCCGGTAACGGGCTCCTACTGCGCATGACCAAGTGGAAACGTCCCGCGATGATTGCGATCGCCGTGATGCTCGCGTTCGCGATCGGCATTTTCATGTGCCGGACGCAAATCGAACGCGGAATCATTGCGTACCGCATCTGCCGTGCGGGAATCTTTACACCGCCGCCTTCCACGCCGGGCGAGTCACGATGGGAGCGCCGCTGGCGCGATGCACGGTTCTATTGGGATTTCTCCGCTCTGCGTATCGCGCGGGAAAGGCGTCTGAAGCAGCTCAATCCAGAACTGCGTCCGCTCATTCGCGAACTCAACCGTCGCCAGGTTGCCGGCGAGAACATGCAGTACTCGATGCACGTCTACCGCGAAATCCGCTGGCGGCTCAACTTCACGTCGGACGTTGCGGCAACGCGAGCGCGGATCGACGATCTGCGTCAGAGTCTCAACCAGCCCGACAAGCAGGTTCAGGCTACGCAACAACAGCAAGACGACGGGAGCTGGGGTATGGGTATCGATCCTGGCGTGTGGTATTTGCGTCTCTACTACACTGTCGAAGACGGACTGACACGCGACACGCGACCCCAGTATCCTCTGCGCCTGCTCGACCGTATCAACTCGCCCGAGAAGCTCAATGCGCAACTTGACTTGGCGCTCTTTGACAACTTCACGCGCACCGGCGAGTTCAATCGCGAGGAACTCGACGAGACCGCTTCGGGGATCATGCGGCTGCTCTATGGCCACAAGCTCAGTGGGTACACATTCGATCCGCGCCTTGCCGACGCGATGCGCGACTACATCAACAAATGGCAGAATGCCGAAACCGGCTGCTGGGGACAATGGGTCGTCGACCGCTATGGGCGCGTTTGGAAGATGGACGATACCGGAATTACGTTCCATGTCATCAGCGATCTTCACGGACAGATTCAGCACCTCGACCGGATTACTCGACGACTGATTGAGCTTGAAAAGTTTGATTACCCGGCGGGCCCGCGCATGAGCGGTCACTACGAGAACCACCTGAACTGGGACCTGGTGATTGTCTTCCGTTATGCGTGGCCCTCATTGGATGAGGCGACACGCTCGCAGGTTCGAGATGAGATTCAGCGGATGCTGGATTGGTGCCTGTCGCAGTCGTTGCAGGCAGACGGATCGTTCAGGACCAGCGAGATCGACGACACTCTGGGCGATGCCCAGATGTACGGAGCGTGGTTCCTGCGCGATGCCGGATACTTCGATCCAACACGGCGTTTCTGGACCGGCAAGAACTTTTCGGATGCAGAGGCCGTGCGCAGCCGGATTAGGGTCCGGCTGGAGGCGATGGGCCTTGGCGACCCCAGCCTGAAAGATGCATACGCGGCGGTGACGACAGGAAAGTAAGGCTGCTTCGGCGATCAAAGTTACGACCCGACAACAGCTGCGAAACTCCGTCCTGGCTCGATCACCGCCTATCGGGAGGTGCAGCGAAGCTAGCTGCTAATCCAGCAGGGGAAGAACCTGTCAGTAGAACTTGCCCAGTTGCTACTGAAGTCATACCGGAGGGCAGAGGGAGTGATCTCTCTTGCCGATGCTCCGGAGTAAACGTCCCCGCCGGCAAAGCGCAAGCAGCGTCGGGTCCGTCAGGGGGACTAGCAAGTCAGCAGGCTGTAGCGAGAGGAGCGAACCGTTAGCCGCGAAAAGGCGGTCCCACCGGTAGCGGACTGTGGTGGGATGGATGAGAATGCCGAATCTGTCTTCCGAAGATGAAGGCCTGTGCTGCCGGTGAAGGAACTGGGTATAAGCAACCGGTGGGTTCTCCGTGGTCATAGAGGGCTGCATGCTGACAAGGATTAGCAGTGAAAGCTCGGAACCACTCGCGGGCAGCCTAGGCGCTCCCGCACAGCAAAGGCTCTCCCTATAACCAGCGAATGCCGGGAAATCGGAGAGTGCACGCGAGTGGGTCGGATGAGGTCAATAAGTGTTGATGGACGGGGACAATATAACCCCGACCGGAGCGAGGACCTCTGGGGTAAGGCCGTGAGGCCCTAGTGACGGTATCGGAAGAGAAAACCTGCCCGGCTCTGAACGGGATCACAGGTCCCAGTCTTGGAAGATACGAAGGATGAAAGCAAACTGTCTGTTGCGTTGCGCACGCCGGGAGCAGGCTTAAGCAAATCAACTGACAGGAAGGCATCATCTGATATGTCAGCCTTGAAGCCGTACTGGGGAAAACCCGCCGTACGGAATTTTAGAGGGGGTTATGGAAACGGCGGCATCATGCGAAGCCCGCTTAGCGCCATAGCCCTACTCGACTAACCCCAAAACGGCAAAACGCAGGTTATTTCCTCTGCTCCAAGATGCAATGGATCGGGAGCTTTCAGTCAACGAGAGTAGTCGCCATTATAAAATTGCTCGAGCCTTACGCACGATGTCCGTATGCAAGGCCTTCGCGTAGGGCACCATGGTTTCCGCACCCCGGGATTCCCGCTACCGCTCTCTGCTTTGTTCTTTAGCAAGTGCAGTGAAATCACTAGTAAGTCAGTCGTCTGTGCGCGGGATTCTCACGTGCGCCGGTAATTCTTCCGTTCGCCAAGCGACTTCTGGTGGAAGCAGGTACTCCTCATGAATGAGCAAAAGCAGGTTGCGAGTGAACTCGAACAGCGAGTCGCGGAACGGACAAGGGCGCTTGCCGAAACCAACGAAGAGCTGCAACTCCAGGTCGGGCTGCTGCAGCATCTTCCTGTATCCGCCTGGACGCTCGAGCCGGATGGGACACCGGATCTCGTGAATCGAGTTTGGCTTGAATTCTCCGGTCAGACCCTCGATTTCGTCCGGTCGCATCCCGAGGCCTGGATGGCCGCGGTCCACCCCGACGATCGGGAACAAGCGTCGAGGGCCTTTTGGGACGGAATACGCTCGGGACAGGGTTTTGCGATTGAAACCCGGTCTCTCCGCGCTGGGGACGGGACCTATCGCTGGCATCTCAATCAAGCCGTGGCCTTGCGCGATGCAGAAGGAAAAGTCCTCAAATTCGTCGGTACGACCACCGACATCGACGACCAGAAACGTGCCCAAGAAGCGCTGCGGGCGAGTGAGGCTAAGCTAAGGCGGGTAATCGATACGATTCCCACGCTGTCCTGGTGCAATCTGGCGGACGGTCCAAACGAGTTCCTCAGCAAGAGTTGGCATGAGTACACAGGTCTCTCTCCTGAAGAAGCGCGCGGTTGGGGTTGGTCTGCTGCTTTCCATCCGGACGATCTGCCACCATTGATGAAGCGCTGGCAGGAGTTGTTGGTCTCCGGAGAACCAGGGGAAATCGAGGCACGTATCCGTCGTCACGATGGAGAGTATCGCTGGTTTCTCATCCGCGTTGCTCCGTTCCGCGACGAAACTGGCGCGATTGTGCGTTGGTACGGAACCAGTACGGATATCCATGATCGCAAACTGGCTGACGAAGCCCTAAGGGCGAGTGAAACCAACCTCCGCCAAACTGTCAACAGTATTCCTGGGCTAATCTGTACCATGAGTCCGACCGGTGAGATTGAAGAGCTCAACCGACCACTCCTGGAATACTTCGGCAAGACTCCCGAGGAACTGAAGGGTTGGAGGATGACCGATGCGGTACATCCGGATGACCTTCCCGAAGTGATCAAGGCTTACACGTATTCGATCACGACCGGGACTCCATATGAAATTGAACATCGTTGCCGGCGGGCCGACGGCGTGTATCGATGGTTCCAGGTGCGCGCCTCGGCGGTGCGAAACGCGGATGGTAATATAACCGGCTGGTATGTCTTACTGACCGACATTGAGGATCGGAAGCACGCTGAAGACGCCCTGCGAGCGAGTGAAACCAATCTCCGCGAGATTCTCGACAGTATTCCTGGGCTTGTATGCACTCTGAGTCCCGCCGGTGAGATGGAACTTACCAACCGGCCGTTCCTGCAGTACTTTGGCAAGACGTTAGAGGAAATGAAGGATTGGGGAAACAGCGATGCAGTTCATCCAGATGACATGCCACTCGTCCTCCACGAATTCACAAATTCGATCACGACTGGAGCACCTTATTACACGGAGCACCGTTGCCGTCGAGCCGATGGCGTCTATAGGTGGTTTCAAAATAGCGCCCGCCCCATACGAGACACAGAAGGAAGAATAACCCGCTGGTATTGTCTTATCACCGACATCGACGATCGTAAGCGCGCAGAGGACGAACTTAAGCGGAGCGAAGCAAGACACCGGGTTGTGGTTGAAACAGCCAGCGACGCGGTGGTCAGTATCGACGAAAGCGGCGCAATCATTCTTGCGAACCCCGCAACGAAGCGGATATTTGGATACAACCCGGAAGAGCTTATCGGCAAACCTCTCACGGTTCTCATGCCGGGAGCAATGCGCAAACTCCATGAGACGGGTTTCAAACGATATCTGGAAACCGGCGCGAGACATCTGAACTGGCAGGGAACTGAGATGACTGCACTGCGGGCTAACGGTGAGGAGTTTCCGGCAGAGGTCTCATTCGGAGAGATGACCGCGGATCAGCGAAAGGTATTCACCGGATTCATTCGAGATATCTCCGAAAAGAAGCGCGCTGAAGAAGCGATCCTTGCAAGTGAGCGAAACCTGAGCCTAATCATCAATACGATGCCCGTGCTTGCATGGTCCGCTCTTCCAGACGGCACTGTCGAATTCTTCAACCAGCGGTGGCTGGATTACACGGGTTTGTCTCCCGAGCAGGCGCAGGGGTGGGGATGGGCCGAGGCATTTCATCACGACGATCTCGGTCGGATGACTGAGTACTGGCAATCAATGATTGCAACCGGAGGATCAGGCGAGATTGAAGCACGTTTTCGGCGCTTTGACGGCGACTATCGATGGTTTCTGTTTCGCGCAGATCCCATGCGCGACGACTCGGGCGCAATCGTCAAATGGTATGGCACAAATACCGATATCGACGATCGTAAACGAGCCGAAGAAGCGCTACGCATACGAGAGTTAAACCTGCTCCAGATAACCGAAACCATCCCGGAGATGCTCTGGAGCGCTTCGGCCGATGGAGCAATTGAATACTGCAATGGCCGCTTGCTTGATTACACCGGTATTAGTCCTGAACAAGTAATGAGCGATGGTTGGACGACCCTTCTGCATCCCGACGATGTCGAACCGACAGCGGAAGTCTGGAAGTCGTGTGTGAAGAGCGGCGCTCCCTATCGGGTCGAAGTTCGCACGTTTCACGCTGCCGACAACACATACCGATGGTGTGTGGCGAGCGCCCTGCCATTGCTTGATCAAGAAGGGCGCATAGTAAGGTGGCACGGCACAGTTGTGGACATGCACGATTGGAAGCAGGCACAAGAAGAATTACGCAACACTCAGGCGGAACTCGCAAGAATGATGCGAGTCATGACGATCGGACAACTGACTGCTTCGATCGCACATGAGGTTAACCAGCCGCTATCGGGCATCATCATGAATGCGAGCACTTGTCTCCGCATGTTAAAGAGTGATCCGCCGAATATTGACGGTGCGCGGGAAACCGTACAACGTACGATTCGCGATGGCAATCGCGCTTCAGAGGTGATCACTCGACTGCGAACGCTTTTCAGCAAGAAGCAAATCGACGTCGAGCCACTCGACCTGAATGAAGCGGCTCGCGAAGTCATCGCGCTGCTGTCTGGCGAATTGCAGAGAAACAACGTAATTCTGAAGCATGAATTCAGCGACCATCTGCCGACTGTTAAGGGTGACCGCGTTCAACTTCAGCAGGTGATTCTGAATCTCCTCCGCAACGGGTCAGACGCAATGGTCACGGTCGACGACCGGCCAAGACAGCTACTCATCAGGACGGAGACGGACGGCAATCACGTCACTGTTTCTGTTCAGGATTCCGGAGTTGGCTTCAGTCCGGAAATCAGTGAACGGCTTATTCGAATCATTTTTCACGACCAAACAAGAGGGCATGGGTATCGGGCTGTCGGTGAGCCGCTCCATTGTCGAGGCTCATCATGGCCGTTTGTGGGCCGTTCAAAATGATGGCCCGGGTGCGACGTTCGCATTCTCCATTCCTCTAGCTGCCAGGAATCTCCCAGCCCAGGCCGAGTGACGAAGGGCGATTTCTGCGTTCCGAGCGAATCACCGTATAACCGGAGTGCGCGTTATTGGTGGGATGGTGGGCCTTCGAATGCTCTTGAATGTGCAGGGGTGAACACTAGACTAGGAGGGCGTTGGATGGAGATTCACGGCAAACCGGGTGCGTCGTTTTGCGCTAGAACTCGGAGATGGCGTGGCGGGCGCTGCGGACTTCGGCGGCCAGGACGCGGAGGACCCTGACGGCGAGGGTAGGGTCGGTGAGCATCAGGCTGTTGAAGTCCTCGCGGGTGACGAAGCCGAGCTCCGCGCCCGCTTCGGCAGTCGCAGTGAGGGTGTATGGCTCGTTCCCGATCAGGGCCGGCAGGCCAAGCAGGGACCCGGGATGAAGGGTGAGCGACATCAGGTTGCCGCCGGTGGGGGACTCCATGGTGAGGGTGGCTTTGCCCTTCCGCAGGAGGTAGAGGCCCTTGGGATCGGCGCCCTGGGTGAACAAACGGGTCTGTTCCGCACACACAATCGTGGAGGCGCGCTTTTCGAGTGCTTCAATGAGTTCCTTCTCGGCAATGAATGAAGAAGAATCAAAACCCACGGAACCACTCCAGATCGTACTTGCAGCCGTCATGTTCACAAAGAAACCTGTCGGAACCATGATTCCATGGATATCCAGGTCCACCTGTGATGCAAGTCACATACCGATGGTCGAACGAGGTATCTGAGGCAACCATGCGAGGCTCTTTGCGTTAGCGGAGGCTTTGCAGAGCGAAAATTCACTATATGAAATGGCTTAGATGCTTGTTCATGCGCGAGGGTTAAGGAAAGCGCCCAGCGGTTGGACCTCGAACCGGGGCGACGTCTCTCATTTGCTCTCCGCCGGGGTGAGTTCAGCGTCTCGCGAGGTGGAACCGGCCGGCGCGCCGGGCGTTCGAGCGAAGGTCACGTAGATATCGGCGCCGGTTTTCTCCCGCCTGATGATCGTCCAGCCGGCGGTGTGCTTCAGCAGGTAGGCGACGGGCATGCTCTCGGTTACCAGGACGTGGTCGATGTGGTACTGGTCGAAGACCTCGAGCGGCGACAGCAGGTACATGGCCTTGAGGTAGTCGGCAAGAACGCCGTGGTGCTCGAAGGTATCGAAGCGGGAATCGATGAAGTCGGGCTTGGACTGGAAGGTCATCATGCCGCCGACAATGTCGGAATTGAAGGTGCGCCACGAGGGTTGAATTGCGGCGAGGGAATCCATGGGGAAGAAGGTGCGGAGCTTTTGCTGAAGATTCTTCTCGCTGGGGAAGATGAAAAGGATGACGGCCAACGCGGCCGTGACCATGAAGGCGTTAGCGGCGGGGATGGTTTTCTCGTCCGACTCGAGATTGAAGCCGCGGCGGATGTCGACGGCGAGCATGGGCGTGGTGAGCACGGCGGCCAGGAACACGAAGCGCATGTGATCGAGCGCGGCGTACCAGGCAAAGAAGACCAGGGCCAGTTCGTAGACGCGCCACTTGCGTCCCTTGAATGCGTTGGCTACGAGCATGAGGCACATGGCGGCAAAGGCCGAGATGCCGGCGATGGTGCTGAGATTGAGTGGCTTCCACTCCATGACGTTCGCGATATTCAGTTTCTGGTTGGCCATCATGTCGATGGGGTTCCAGACAAGGTGCCAGCCGTAGGGATTGATGAAGAGCGCGGCCGCGCATAACGCGAGGATCACGAGCAGCCGGTTGCGCTGCGAGGTGCTGAAAGCATCCTGCTCGATGGCGCCTTTCCTGAACTCGAATGAGCCGCACACAACATAGAGAACTAAGAGCGCGAGGCCGATCAGCCAGCTGCCATGGAGGTTTACCCAGATGCAGAAGAGCGGAGGCAGCAGCCACAATGCGCGCTTGTTTCCGCGCTCGGCGGCATCGAGGATCGCGAGCTCAGACGACATGGCGAGATACGCGATGGCGATGGTGCGGGGGCCGGCATTGACGGAAACCAGCAGGAAGGCGAGTGCGGCCGCCCACCAGGCCGCGCCTGCGTGGCCTGAGAGGCGGAATCCGCGCCAGTAGAAAAAGACCAGGTTGGCGCAGAGGAATAGCCACTCTGTGAGGTAAATGCCGCGCAGTTGGAGCGCCTGGTAGCTGAACCAGTACGGCAGTTCGGCGAGCCACTCGGGATTGACCCAGGGCTTGCCGCCCACCGTAAACGAATTCGGTTCGGTCCAGATGAAGTGATGCGTTGCCACGAGTTGCCGCGCATCGGCCAGGTGCCACCAGATGTCGGGATCGCGTACGGTTTCGCGCGAGGGATTCAATGAGACCGTGAAGATGACCGGCAGCGCCATGAGGATGGCGATGTTCATCAGGTGACGGGTGAAGATGCGATCGAAGAGGCGCCTGGAGCTGCTTGAGGGCGGAGCTGGCGCGGGGGCCGGTTGGGTGGGACTCTCGAGGGCCGATGGGGAATCCATGGTTCTACACTACCCGTCCATTGAGGATCGCGGGAAGTGGAAGCCGGGCGGGCCGAATACACGGTGGTACTGTCTGGACGTGCGAATCCCGGGATCAAATCCTACTTTCGGTTTGCAGGCTTTTCCTTTGCGGCCGGCTCGACCGTGTGAAAGGGTTCACCGGCGGGAATGAATGCGATCGGCATCCCCGGGAACAGAGTTCGGAGCCAGCGGGCACACTCGTCCATGCCGGCTTCTTCCGAGATTTCGTGACCGAGCAGGATCAGCGCCTTGTGCCGGCCCTGCGCGGCGGCATCGACGACATAGGGAACGGTCTCCCACTCGCGCGATTCGCCGGCGACGAGGAGCTCAACATCGTCCTGTTCGAGCATCTTGATTTGCATATCGGATCCTGCTGCTCCGGGCAGCAGGCCCACATTCGTTACACGCATGGCGGGATCGCCCACGATACGGATGGCGCGCGCGCCGGTCCGAGCTTGCAGGGTGGCGGCGACCTGGCCGACCGTGGTCGGCGGCAGAGTAAAGAGGTTCGGGTCTGTGCTGTTCTGGTAAGTTTTCCAGCCGAACTGTTCGACCATGCCGGCGAGAATGCCATCGGGCTGACGCATGTGCCAGGTGTCGTGAAAGCGCCAGACGACAAGGTGATGCTCGCGAATATAGGCGAGCTTCTGCTGCTGCACCGGATCGGCGGCCAGCGGGGTCTGATCGTCCAGGTGGTTGTAGAACGTGGGCTCGTGCGTGATGATCAGGTTCTTTCCGCCGGCAACGGCCTGCTCGAGGACGGGATACGTGTCCATGAAGGTGGTGACGATGCCGGTAACCACGGTATTGGGATCGCCGGCCTTCAGGGTGTCGACGGTGCCGGCGGGCGGCGTAGCCCCGGTGGTCTCGATGACACGCTGCATCACCTGGGTCGCGGTCATCGGCCTGGGGGAATCCTGCGCGATGAGCGATATGGATGAGAGCGTCAGTAGCGCAGATATGAGATGGAGAATGTTGCTTCGACGCACTGCTCCTCCGGTAGAAAATCTTCCGGGAGAGAGTTTATACCCGTTGGGGCAGTTGGCGCGGTGTCAGTGAGTTGGTCGCGATGAGATTGCCGCGAGGACTTCGTCGAGCGCCGACTCCCATGGAGCGAGTTGCACTTCAAAACGCCGATGCAGCTTCTCGTTCGACAGTGTGGAGTTGTGCGGGCGTTTCGCGGGCGTCGGATAGGCGCTGGTTGGGATGGGGTTGACCCTGGGCGATTTGCCGCCGACGAGCGCGGGCGCGCGTTCGAAAATAGCTTGCGCAAACCCGCACCATGAAACGCTGCCGGAACAGGTCATGTGATAGACCCCGGCCCACTCGGCATGCCTGCCGAATTTCCCGTCCAGGATTCCGCCGGCGATGGTGTGGGTGGCGCGGGCGAGTTCGGCCGCGGTGGTGGGAGCGCCGACCTGATCGTCGACGACGCTGAGGGTGTCGCGTTCGCGGCCGAGGCGCAGCATGGTGAGGACGAAGTTTTTCCCTTCGGGCGCGTAGACCCAGCTGGTGCGGAAGATGAGAAATCGCCCGCCAACGTTGCGAATCGCTTCTTCGCCGGCGAGCTTTGTGGATCCGTAGACGCTCAGCGGATTGGTGGCATCGTCTTCAACCCACGGCCCGGTTCTGGAGCCGTCGAAGACGTAGTCGGTGGAGTAGTGAATGAGAAGGGAACTGGCGCGCCGCGCCTCCTCCGCCAGCAAGCCCGGCGCGCGGCCGTTGATGGCCATTGCGAGTTCCGGTTCGCTCTCGGCGCGATCGACTGCGGTGTAGGCCGCAGCGTTGATGATGATGTCGGGCGCAATCTCCCGAATCCTTTTCCGGATCATCTCCGGCGAGGAGAGATCGAGGTTGCCGCGATCGCAGGCAACCACTTCGGCTGAGCCGGCGAAGGATTCAAGCACCGCCCGGCCTACCTGTCCCTGCGCACCGGTGACCAGAACGCGCGGCCAGGCATTCAAGCAAAGACCTCCGCGGTTTTGAGCGTGGCGCCGTTCGCATCCTTTTCCGAGACGATAGCTTCTTCGGGTTTCACGGGCCATGCGATGCCGAGGTCCGGATCATTCCACACGATGGTGCGCTCACCGGCGGGATAGTAGAAGTCGGTGACTTTGTAGGCGAAGCCGGCGGTTTCGCTGAGGACAAGAAACGCGTGTCCGAAGCCCTCGGGGATCCACAGCATGCGGCCGTTTTCGCCGGTCAGCTCGACGGCGATGTGCTTGCCGAACGTTGGGGAAGAGCGGCGCAGATCGACCGCAACATCGAGGACGGCCCCATGCGCGGCGCGCACCAGCTTGCCCTGCGGCTGAGTGGCCTGGTAGTGAATGCCGCGGACCACGTTCTGTTTCGATACGGAGAAATTGTCCTGCACCCACGTGGTAGGCAGGCCGGCGGATTCGAAGGCCTTCAGATGCCATGTTTCCCAGAAGGCGCCGCGATTGTCGCTGTAGATTTTCGGCGTGATGATCAGCACGCCGGGCAGGGATGTCTCTTCAATTTTCATAGTTCGCCAAGCCCCGCGGGAATTTGCCGCTCGCGGCGAAGCGAGAGCAGGTATTGTCCGTAGCCGCTTTTGGCAACCGGTTTTGCAAGCTCTTCAAGCTGGTCGGCGTTGATGTAGCCGAAGTGATAGGCGATCTCTTCCGGGCATGCGATCATCAATCCCTGCCGCCGCTCGATAGTCTGGATGTAGAGTCCCGCTTCGAAGAGCGAATCGTGCGTGCCGGTATCGAGCCATGCCATGCCGCGGCTCATCACCTGCACCTTCAGCTTGCCGGCTTCAAGATAGATCCGGTTCAGATCGGTAATTTCAAGCTCGCCGCGCGCGGAGGGTTTGAGCGACGCGGCCAGCTTCACTACATCGTTGTCGTAGAAGTAGAGGCCCGTGACGGCATAGCGCGACTTGGGCTGCTTCGGCTTTTCTTCAATGCTGATGGCCTTGCCCGCGGCGTCGAACTCGACCACGCCATAGCGTTCCGGATCGAACACCGGGTAGGCGAAGACGAGCGCTCCGCTTTTCAGGCCGGCGGCGCGTTGCAGATCGCGCGAGAACGATTGGCCGTAGAAGATGTTGTCGCCCAGGACGAGGGAACAGGTGTCGTTGCCGATGAACTCGCTGCCGATGGTGAAGGCCTGCGCCAGCCCATCGGGACTGGGCTGGACGGCATAGGTCAGGTTGATGCCCCAGCGCTTGCCATCGCCGAGCAACTCGGCGAAACGGTGCGTGTCCTGCGGAGTGGAGATGATGAGAATGTCGCGCAGGCCCGCCAGCATCAGCGTGCTGAGCGGGTAGTAGATCATCGGCTTGTCGTACACCGGCAAAAGCTGTTTTGAAACCACGTGGGTTACCGGGTAAAGCCGCGTCCCCGATCCACCTGCAAGGATGATCCCTTTCATTGCGCGATCCTCTCCTCGTAGTTCTGCTTGATCCACGTGAGATAAGCGCCGCTGCGCACATTCTCCACCCAGGCCGCGTGATTCAGATACCACGCAACGGTGTTGCGCAGGCCGTGTTCGAAGTCAACGGAGGGCTGCCAGCCAAGCTCGCGTGCAATTTTGCGGGCGTCGATGGCGTAGCGGCGATCGTGGCCGGGGCGATCGGGAACGAACTTGATGAGATTCCGGCGCGGGCCGACGGTGGAATCGGGCCGCATCTCGTCGACGAGATCGCAGATGGTGTTCACCACGTGGAGATTGTTGCGTTCGCTGTTGCCGCCGACGTTGTAAGTTTCGCCCGGCAGCCCGCGTTCGAGAACGGCGCGGATCGCGGTGCAGTGATCGTCGACGAAGAGCCAGTCGCGGACATTCAGTCCGTCGCCGTAGACGGGCAGCGCTTTGCCTTCGAGCGCATTCAGTATCATAAGCGGAATCAGCTTTTCCGGAAACTGGAACGGCCCGTAATTATTGGAGCAGTTGGTGGTGAGCACCGGAAGCCTGAAGGTGTGGAAGTAGGCGCGCGCGAGGTGGTCGGAGCCGGCCTTGGAAGCTGCATAGGGGCTGTTGGGCGCATAGGGCGTGGTCTCGGAGAACGCGGGATCCGTCGGACTCAGCGTGCCATACACCTCGTCGGTTGATACGTGCAGGAAGCGGAACTGGCTCCTGGCAGGCTCATCGAGCGCGGACCAGTAGCGCCTCGCCTGTTCAAGCAGCGTATAGGTGCCTTGCACGTTGGTGTGGATGAAAGCGCCGGGGTCGAGAATGGATCGATCGACGTGGCTCTCCGCGGCAAAGTGCACGATGGCGCGCGGCCGATGATGCTGGAGCGCGGACGCGACGGCGTCGGCATCACAGATGTCGGCGCGCAGAAGCTGGTAGCGGGCTTCTTCTTCGAGCGAGGCGAGATTTGCCGGGTTGCCGGCGTAGGTCAGCAGGTCGAGATTGACGACCGGCGAGCCAACGTTCTCGATCCAGCGAAGCACGAAATTGGATCCGATGAATCCCGCGCCGCCGGTTACGAGAATGCTGTGAGTTGTCTCTGTCATGAAATGAAAGATTCCTTCGAGGTTGGGGGATTATTGAGAGTTGCGATGTGCGTTCGATTGATGGCCCGGAGCGACAGCGGTCGCCCGCCGCTTGTTCTGCACCCTGCGTAAGTCTATCGTAACTCTTGCGATGCGGCCGTGGAGCTGCATTACGGAAACGGCTCATAGACTTTGATGCGCCTTATCGGGCCGCGGCGTAAGCCGGACGCTCGCACGATCGGGGACTCTTCCCTCAGGGGCTGAAGAGTCCGCGTGAGAACCTGCATCTCATGGCCAACTTGCTAACCTGCCATGCCGCGAAGCGGCGCTAACCTGCTATTCCTTTGAGCGAAAGATCTCTGATAGCACTCCCGAAATCCATCGAAATCGGTTCTCACGCACCCTCTGAAGCCCGCATCCTTATCGGCTCTTTTCTGCACGACTCGCCCAGAGGGTCCCCGCGTGCCCTGATACAAAGGGCAATCAACCACCGCTCCGGAAATCAGGCGCAATCAGTCGGCTCGGCGATTTCTGTGCTGTATTGTGCCAGAGGTTACCACGAAGACGTGAGCAGCCGAAGCTTCCGCATCGGCGGTGACACGACCCGGAATGCAGATTCTGTGACATATTGCGGAACGTAGCGTCTTCGATGCGACACCACAGCCTCAGTTTTTCATTTCTGTCTCAGGTGGAAACAGGAAGCTCACAGCAGGGCCGAAACGTTCACTCCAATACTTGGGTTCATGCCGGCCGCCCTGCTCTACGGTTAGTTTCACCTCCGGTCGGTTCATCAAACTCTTCTTCAGATTCTCAGCAAGCGTCTTGCTCATTGCGACAAATGCTTCGTCGAAGTAAGGGAATCCATGTGCCGCGGCTTCCGTCGGCGGCACCTCGGCCGTGCCCACTCCAATGGACACGCGTATCGGACCCTGCACAACGGTAGAGGTTTCCTGCAACACTCTGCCGTTCCCATTTTGAAGTGACGTGCTCTCGAGCAGCCCCATGCCAAATGTATCCGGTTGATCCAGCAGCAGAGTCAGTGCGGCCAGTGAGCCCAGTGATGCGCCACCAACGCCTCGCTGAGCCCGATCCCTTATAGTCCGATAGCGCCCATCGATCAGCGGGAGAACTTCGGTTGTCATAAAAATAGATAGCTTTTGTGGCGCGTTCGCCACTGTGCTGTATCGAGAGTATTCATTGGTGCGGTCAGGTCCAGCATTGTCGATTCCAACAACGATCAACGGCTCAACTTTGCCCTTGGCAATCAAAGCTGTCATGGTTTCGTCGACGTGCCACTCATCTGGAAACGGCTGGGACGTGCAACGGTCGAAAAGAAGCTGTCCATCAAAGATGTAGAGCGCCGGATAGCGCTTTGAGGCCGCGGCCGGATCGGAGTAGCGGGGCGGCAGCCAAACGCGGAGAAAGCGTTTGTTGCCTAATACCTTGCTTTCAAGAGGAATTATCTCCAGCGTCCCCGTGACGGTGCTCTTGCATGCCTTCGCCGGGGTCTCCGCCTTCAGCGTGGCTTCGCTTGGTACTCCAAGGATCAGCAGATTGATAAGCAGAGTCAAGCGAAGGATCATGGTGAGCCTATCAATGGAAACCGGTTGATGCATCTCGTCAATCTCCCTGCACCCAATATAGAACACTACATAGCAGAATGCACGAGATTGTAGTGCCGGTCGATTGCCATTTGGGAGGGTTCGGGAAGTGTGGTCGCCAACTGGGAAGTTTCGGCCCAGGCATTCGGGCGCTCCGTCTCAGAATCTTCTGCTCATTTGTGCTAACGGTTTTTGACTCGTGCCCTGACACAAAACCCGCTTCCATGGATTTTTTCAGCGAACTGCAAAGTCGTGCCCTCAAGAGGCCGACTTGAGCACAGGCTGCTATGCAATAAACATGCAGTCGCCGTAGCTGAAAAAACGGTACCGCGCCTCGACGGCATGACGATACGCGGCCAGCACATGCTCCCGCCCCGCAAAGGCGCTGACCAGCATCAGGAGGCTGGATTGGGGCAGATGAAAGTTGGTTAAAAGGCCTCCCACAACGCGAAACTCGAATCCCGGCGAGATGAAGATTTCGGTATCGCCGGAATGGGGAGCGATGGGTCCGGAATCAGCACGGAGCGCGGCCGACTCCAGCGTGCGCACCACCGTCGTTCCCACTGCAACCACGCGGCGGCCCTCGCCGAGCGCCCGGTTGAGAGCATCCGCGGCGTCGGCGGAGATGCTGTAGCGCTCGCGATGCAGATGAACCTCCGCAACACGCTCGACGCGCAGCGGAGCAAAGGTGCCAAGACCGACGCGGAGCGTGACGCGCGCAATTTCGACACCTTGCGCTCGAACGCGATCAAGCATATCGAGGGTGAAGTGCAATCCGGCAGTGGGGGCGGCAACTGAACCGGATTCGAGTCTGGGTTCGCGCGAGAAGACGGTCTGGTATCGTTCGCGATCGGCATCGGCGTCGTCGCGGTGAATATAAGGCGGAAGCGGCACGTGGCCGATGCGGTCGAGGACTCCAAAAAAATCGCCCAATCGATCATCGACAGGCGCGAACTCGAGCAGGCGGTCGCCGAACTGCCCGCGTTCTATCACCTCGGCTTCGAGCGCGATCGACCCGTCCGGCGCGGGAAACACCAGGCGCTCGCCAATGGCAACCTTGCGTCCGGGGCGAACCAGAGCGTGCCACTGGTTTTCGCCGGCAGGTTCGGTGAGCATTACCTCGATGCGTCCGGTGGGCTTTTCTTTCTCTCGGCGCAGCGTGCGGCGGGCATAGAGGCGCGCGGGAATCACGCGGCTGTCGTTGAGAACCAGCAGATCGCCGGGACGCAGTTGAAAAGGGAACTGGCTGAAATGGCTGTCGCGCACTTCGCCGGTGGCGCGATCCATCACCATCATGCGGCTCTGCCCGCGCTCTGCCGGGGGCTGTTGTGCGATCAGGTCTTCGGGCAGATCGTAATCGAAATCGGTAACGAGCAGATCACTCATGACGGCTGTTGTCCGAGGTGCGCGAGAGCTCGCAGGCGCGCGCGTTCGATGGCGTCGTTCAACTCCTGGCGCCGGTCCTCAAATTGTTCGGGCGGAGTGTCAGTGGGGACGCGGGTCCACTGCGCCCAGCTGACTATGATGCGCGTGAAGGGCCTTGGTACGAGAAAACGATCCCACGAATTGATGACCCAGGCGCCTTCCGGCTGAAGGTGAAACGCGCCGATGGGCGCGCCCGTCATCTGCGCCAGCTTGATGGGGCCCATCTTGGTCTGGTAGATGGGGCCGAGCGGGCCGTCGGCGGTGAAGATGGCGGTGCGCCCGGTTTCGATCACGTCCTTCAATCCCAGCAGGCCTTCGCGCGCGCCACGCGAACTGGAACCGCGCACCGCGTCGAAGCCGAACATCCTGAGGATGCGCGTGATCAGCTCGCCGTCGAAGCTGCGGCTGATCAGGATCACCGCGCCGGTCTTGCGGAAATACATCGTGCACGGCAGGACGCACTGGTGCCAGAAGCAGTAAATCTCCGGCCCCGCCTTTTGTCCGAAGACCACCGGTATGACGCCCTCTTCGGCGATGACCTCGAAGCGCCACGTGCGGCCGATGACGGAAAGCAGCGCCCAGACAATAGGGGGCACAATCGCCAGCAGCATGCGCTGGCCCAGTGTGAATCTTGGGCTGTCCTCGGCGTTCACTCAGACGATTCTACAAGTTGAAAGAGTGCCCACACGGGCGTTGATCGCGGATGTGGGACTTAGCTATAGCGCAGCCAGCGCACCAGTTCGGGCAACGTTGCGCGCTTGCCATACATGAGGATGCCTACGCGGTAGAGCTTTGCAGAAATCCAGAGCGTTACCCAGATGCTCAGGATGAGCAGGCCGATCGACGCAGCAAATTGCCAGACTGGCGGAATCTGCGAGGCCATGCGCAGGAACATGATGATGGGGGCGGTGGGAGGGAACAGCGATGCGGCCACCGACCAGAACGAATTCGAGTCGTTGATGACCAGCATGATCAGCGAGAAGCTCAGCCATGTGGGCGCTGCCGCCAGCGGCATGTACATTTGCAGCTCCTGTTCGGTCTCGCAAGTGGCCGCGAGACCCGCAAACAGCGAGCTGTAGAGCAGGTATCCGAGCAGGAAGTAGATGGGAAACAGAACCGTCTCAGTGATCGAAATATGAACTTCATAGTCGCCGGTCAGGAAGGAGGCGGCGTAGGGAGTGCCAAGGAGGATGGCGCCGGCTACCAGCCAGATTCCAATCTGCGTCAGGCCCACGGCGCCCACGCCGATCAGCTTGCCGGCCAGCATGTCGGATGGACGCGCGATGGCCAGCATGACTTCGAAGATCCGCGAGGTTTTTTCCTGGATGATGGAGCGGGCAACGTTCATTCCGTAGATCATCGTCGTCATCGAAAGCAGGATGGCCATGACATAGCCCTTCCAGAACGAGGCCTCGGCGTTGCTCTTCACCACGCTGCCGTCCTTTTTCACCTGGTAGGTCTGGATGTGCACGCCATCGACGAGCTTGTCGGCGGCGGCGTGCGCCATGCCGCCTGAAGTGAGCCGGGCGTCGAGAATGGCATGGTTCACAGCGTCGTGCAGCCGGCCGCCGGTGATGAAGTCGCCGGAGGACTGCGAGGTGTAGGTCGCCGAGGGGGTCTGGCCTTGCGGAGTATCGATCCAGAGAAACCCATCGAGCTGCTTTTTCCGGACCTCGTCAATCAGCGTGGTGCGATCCGCATCAGTAGCCGGCGAAATCACGTCTACCCTGGCCTTGGCGTCCTTGTCGCCCAGGATCTGGCCCTTGATCTCGCCTGCCAGCAGCGCATCGTTGGCGGCAACGGCGAGATGTTTACCCGCTCCGAGGCCCAGGCTCGAGAGATAGCCGACGCCGATGAGAAGAGCAAAGACGGCGGGCACGCCGAAGGTGGTCATCTTGAACGCGCGCCCACGCACCTGTTCGAGGTATTCCCGCTTTGCAACCAGCCAGATATTACGCATCGACTTTGCCTCCGACGGTCTGGATGAAGATTTCTTCGAGTGACGGTTCGACCATTTCAAAGCGATAGATGGTTGCCACGGCTGATGCTTCGCGCAGCAGTTTCTGCGCGTCCCCGCGCTCTTTCAGGCGGATTTCGGCGTGGCCCGAGAAGTTTTTCGCCTCGGCAATCTCGGAGCTTTTGAGAAAATCGGCGCTGCCTTCAAACTCGACGATGATGTGATTGCGCGGGTAGCGTGACTTGATCTCGCGCATCCGGCCCGAGAGCACCGCCTCTCCCTTACTGATGAGACAGATGGAATCGCACAGCTTCTCGACCTGGTCCATGCGATGCGTCGAGAAGACGATGGCCTTCCCCTGACCCTTGAGCTCGAGAAGGGTCTGTTCGAGAAGCTGGGCGTTGACGGGATCGAGGCCGCTGAAGGGTTCGTCCATCACGATCAGACCGGGATCGTGAAGCAGAGAGCCGATGAACTGGATCTTCTGCTGCATGCCTTTGGACAGCTCTTCAGTCTTTTTCGGGAGAGCTTCGTCGATATCGAGCCGCTTGGCCCAGTCGGTTGCGCGCTTTTGGGATTCGGATGCCGTGAGGCCGTGCAACTGGCCGAAGAAGATGAGTTGTTCGAGCACTTTCATCTTCTTGTAAAGTCCGCGCTCTTCGGGCAGGTAGCCGACGCGCTCGAGGCTGACGCGATCGAAGGGCTTGTCAAAGAGGGTGATTTTGCCGGAATCGGGCATGGTGATGCCCATCATCATGCGGATGGAACTGGTTTTACCTGCGCCATTGGGGCCCAGAAGGCCGAACATCTGGCCGGCTTCAATGGAGAGACTGAGATCGTGAACGGCGACCTTGCTCTCGTAGGCCTTGGTAACTCCTGCGAGTTCGACAATCGGCATTTCTGCTCCTGGGGACTCGTTCTTTTCAAATTCTTTCGAGGCCGGGTTCCATGGCGTTCGGGGTGCTCGGGAAGAATCGCAGAACCCACCAGGTACCTAGTTGTGTTTGTTGTATTCCGGCGGGCCGGCGATCACCAGCGCATCTTTGTCGCTGTATACGTACCAGCAGCACCAATCGGTTTCATGATTCGGCTGATCCATGGGGGAAATCAGGTCCCGGTAGACCACGCGGCCGTAGAGAAAGAGCTTTTCTTCCCATTTTTCGATCCGTCTGAACTGCTCGTCAGAGGAGCAGTAGGTGCGCACGTCAGAACGGCGAAAAGGACGGATACCGGCGGATTCGCCCGGCAGAAGGATGATGGGCTCGAAGGGGGTAGCGGTTTTGCCGCTTTCGTAGTCGGGGGGTGCGGGAAGCTTGGTCTCATCCTGCGCGATTTTCACACAATCGGCCTTGGCCATGATGCGGGCGGGTGTGCGGCCGCGGTTGGTGGCCATGACCTTAAATCCATGTTCCACGGTGAGGAAGGGCTCAACGGTGATGACGATCCACGGGCGGCCGGAATCGACGATGGCCTGGGAGCTTTCAAGCGCGGCGTTGGCGCATTGCAGGGCAGCCTGCGCGGCGGAGACGCCAAATTCGGTCTGCCTCTGGATGTTTTTCAGGATTCGGAGCGACAGCAGGACAGCGATGTAGCCGAGAATCACCAGGACAATGAGTGAGCCCCACAGGATGCGATCGTGCCAGGTCCACGGAGGCGCCTGGGGAGGTGGCGAAGTGACGACGATCTGGGGTGGCGTGGCAGGTTCGGAAGCCTGGCCCGGGTCGAAGTTGGTGGTGGGAGACGCGGCGGTGCGAGTCGGCGCGGGAGCCGGCCTGGTTGCACCGGTTTTTGGAGTGGTCTGGGCCGATTTGGCGGGTGTCGCGGCAGGCTGGTCCTGCGATGCGCCTGAATCCTGGGCCCCAATGGGAACAGGCGACAGTCCGAGTGCAAGCACGAGAGGAACAAGAGCAAATCGCCTGAACATTAGAAGCAGGATACAACGGCGGTGCGGGAAACCGGGGGTGGTGGGAGAACTCCGAATGCAGAAAGGAAACATCGGCGAAAAGTCAATTGCCATAAATCGCCAGCTCCATTTTAGGAATGGAGGGGACATTTGCGGCCAGTTGGACTAGATTTGGAGTAGCGCCAACCCATTCTATGGCCTGATCGACCGTTGCGGCCGGTAGTGTACGTGTCGCAAATTTCGGGGGGAACGAGAGCGGAAGAGAAGTAGATGGTGTCACCACGATTTTCACTCTCGCAAGGCCATCCCGCGGGCATTACTCCGGTGTATACCCTTTATTGCACAGGGGTACTTCCCACTTGTACTTCCGTGTACACTTGGCTCGATACCCCCTATGTAACACATTGAATTCAGCGCGAGTTGACATGCGTGAAAATGGGGTCAGAATTGCTCTAACGACAGCCACTTGAACGGGAGCACCAGAGGAGGAGAGTTTGCAGCATTTGCAGCACCCGTATGCCTGGTGGCCGACGCTGGCAGTACTTGCAATAGCGACATTTACCGATATCCGGAGCCGGCGGATTCCGAATTGGCTGGTTTTGCCTTTTTTGCTGGCCGGCCTGGTGGTGTCGACGTGGGTTGCAGGGTGGCATGGCCTCGGGCAAAGCCTGATGGGCATGGTGCTCGGCGGCCTGATTTATGGTTTGCTGGCAATGATGGGCGGCATGGGGATGGGAGATGTGAAACTTTGTGCCGCAATCGGCGCCTGGATCTGGTGGCAGCAGCTTGTGCTGGCGTTGGTCCTGATCGCTGTCGTGGGTGGGGTGATGGCAATAGCCTGGGCAACGTTTGGAGGTTTTCTGGGGGAGATGTTTTCGGGCGCAGGGGATCTGGTTTTTGGCTGGAAGAAACGCGGGATGAACGTGCCTTCAGAGTTGAAGCTTTCGAACCCAAAGGCACGGAAGATGCCTTATGCTCCCGCAATTGCAATTGGTACTCTCATTTCCTTCTTTTCTCGTTGAGAAGGTCTGTGAGGAACGGCTACAGTATGCTGACAATGCCCCGGAACTCGGTGACTCCGCAGCTCAGGCGCAAGAACTTGGGAGCCTTGATTTGTGACTGATAACACGCACGACTCCGATCCGCTAAGCGGCAATATTCTGTCCATTGCGCTGATCTGCCCCAGTGAGCAGCGCCGTAGGACAATTGCGGGCGCACTGAACAGCTCGCATGCCGCGATTGTGCGGGAATACTCTTCATATCCCCCGACTCTGAAAGAAATGCCCAGGATGCTGGGCGAAAAGGCCTTTGACGCAGTCATTATCGACTTGGAATCCGATGTCGAGTACGCACTGGAACTGGTGGAATATGTTGCATCCAGTACTTCGACGACAGTGATGGTGTACACCTCGCGGATCGATCCGAACCTGATGGTTCGCTCGATGCGTGCCGGAGCGCGTGAGTTTCTCTCGGATCCGATTGACCCCGGATCGCTGAATGATGCGCTGGTGCGAGCCGGATCCCGCAGGGCGGGAGGGAAATCGACCAAACGAACGGGCGGAAAGCTGCTGGTTTTCCTGGGTGGAAAGGGCGGTTCCGGCGTAACCACGGTGGCTTGCAACTTTGCCGTCGCGCTGGTGCAGGAGTGCCAGCAGACCGCGGTGCTGATCGACCTCGATCTGCCCCTTGGGGATGCCGCGCTCAGCCTGGGGCTGACGACGCAATTCTCCACGGCCGATGCGCTGCAGAACGCAGACCGCATGGACACGAACTTTTTCGGGAAGCTGCTGACCACGCACAGTTCCGGTCTGCCGGTGCTGGCTGCGCCGGGCCGGTTTCCGCAGGTTCAGACCAGCAATGATGCGATCGAAAAGATGTTGAACGTGGCGCGCCAGGATTTTGCGTATGTTGTTATCGACGCCGGATCGCGATTCGATTTGACGGATGCCGGCTGGTTTGAGCAGGCGGACACGGCCTACCTGGTGATGCAGGCGGGAATCCCGGAGCTGAGAAACTCGCACCGGCTGATCTCGGAATTCTTCAAGTCGGGCACTCCCAAGCTTGAGATTGTGCTGAATCGTTATGTGAAGAGCTCCATGGGAGTGGATGAAGAGCACATCGAGAAAGCGCTCACCAAACCGATCGCCTGGAAGATTCCGAGCGATTATTACAACGTCCGCAGGATGCAGAACGAGGCACTCCCGCTGGCGCTGGACGATTCAACCATTGCAAGGGTACTTCAGGATATGGCCCGGGCGGCATGTGGAATGCCGCCGAAGCCGGAAAAGCGAAAAGGCTTTAGCCTTTTCAAGTAATCCCCCGTAATTTGACGGACTCTGTAGTTAAGGACGGCGCATCGTGGAATCAATGAATCTGGAAAACTTCAAGGCAGAAGTACACCGTACGCTGCTGTCGAAGCTCGACCTGGAAAAGCTCTCACGCATCAACTCCAGCCAGGCACGTCAGGCTGTCTCGAGCATCATCAGCGAGATCATCAGCGACCGGCGGGTGCCGCTCAGCTTCGATGAGCAGGAGAAGATCCAGACGGACCTGCTGGATGAGGTCTTCGGCCTGGGACCGCTTGAGCCGCTGCTCAAGGACCAGAAGATCTCCGATATCATGGTCAACGACAAGGATCACGTCTTCATTGAAAAAGGCGGCCTGCTGACGCGTGCCGACGCCTCTTTCCGCGACGATCGTCACCTGCTGCAGATCATCGACCGCATCGTATCGCGCGTCGGACGCCGCGTGGATGAGTCGTCGCCGATGGTGGACGCCCGTTTGCCCGACGGATCGCGCGTCAACGCCATCATTCCGCCGCTGGCCCTCGATGGTCCATCGATGTCCATCCGCCGCTTCGGCACCGGCCCGCTTGCAGCCAACCAGCTCGTGCAGCTGAAGAGCATTTCCGCGGAGATGATGGAATTGCTTTCGGCCGCCGTTCGCGCGCGTCTCAGCATCCTGATCTCGGGTGGTACGGGCGCCGGCAAAACGACCTTCCTCAACATCCTGTCGCAATACATTCCGCAGAATGAGCGCGTCATCACCATCGAGGACGCGGCCGAACTTCAGCTTGCGCAGGAAAACATCGTGCGGCTGGAAACACGCCCGCCAAACGTTGAAGGTCAGGGAGCCATCCGCCAGCGGCAATTGTTGATCAACTGCCTGCGTATGCGTCCCGACCGCATCATCATCGGTGAGTGCCGCGGCGAAGAAGCATTCGATATGCTCCAGGCGATGAATACGGGCCACGAAGGATCGATGACTACGATTCACGCCAATACGGCGCGCGACGCGCTGACCCGTCTCGAGTCGATGGTTGCCATGACCAATCTGAATCTTCCGGAGAAGACTGTCCGCCAGCAAGTCGCGTCGGCGCTGACCATCGTCGTACAGTCGTCGCGCCTTAGTGACGGCTCCCGTAAGTGCGTGAGTATTCACGAAATCACGGGCATGGAAGAGAACGTCATCAGCATGCAGGAAATCTTTGCGTTCCAAAAGAAGGGTATCGGGCCGAACGGCAGGGTTCAGGGTGCATTTGTGCCCAGTCGCATCCGTCCAAAGTTCCTCGAACAGCTACGTACGGCCGGCATCTTCCTGCCCCCAAGCTTGTTTGAGAAAGTAACGGAAGTGAACTGAGCCGGAGCATCTGCGGAGGTAAACATGACGATTATTGTCATACTCGTGTTCCTTGGGGTTTTCGGGGTCGTGGTGTTGATCGCCGCTGCCAGTGGTTCGGGAGCAACAGAGCAAACCCGGGCGATGATGACCAGGCTTGAGTCCGCCATTGCGGTGGGCAAGCCCGAGATGGCCGATCTTATCGTTGACGTTCGCAAGAACGAACTGATGAGTTCGATTCCCTGGCTCGATCGTTTCCTTTCCAAGCTGGAGCTGGCGCCGCGAATTCGCCGGTTCCTCTACCAGGCGAATGTGAAGTGGACGGTGGGCGGCCTCAGCCTGGCCTGTGGCGTCTGTTTCGTCATTCCGGCTTACCTGGTTTATTGGCGCACGGGATCGATCGTGTTTGGTATCTTGATCGGACTCGTGGCCGGGGGCGGTCCCGTTTTCTGGGTTTTTCAGAAGCGCAAATCGCGTCTGAACAAATTCGAACAGGGGCTTCCCGAGGCGATCGATCTGATCGTCAGTGCGCTGCGCGTAGGCCACAGCTTGAATGCAGCCATGGGCCTGGTATCGCGTGAATGTCCAGAGCCGGTGGGTGGGGAGTTCCGGCTGGCGTTCGACGAAATGAACTACGGCCTGGAACTGAAATCGGCCCTCGACAATCTTGTAACGCGGGTTCCGCTACAGGATGTGAAGATCGTTTCCACGGCGATTCTTATCCAGCGCGAGAGCGGCGGCAACCTGGCCGAAGTGCTCGACAAGACCTCACAGGTGATTCGCGAAAGATTCCGTTTGAAGAGGCAGATATTGACTCACACCGCCCAGGGGCGTTTGACTGGTTGGATTCTCACTCTTCTGCCCGTGGTGCTGGGAATGTTGCTGTACATGGTCAACCCCGACCTTATGAGCAATTTGTGGAAGAAGGATCTTGGTTTGAAGCTCCTTTACACCGCCGGGGGCATGATCGTGGTCGGCGGTTTGATTATTCGCAAGATCGTGAACATGGACGTCTAACGAGGACCTATGACATTTGCAATCGTTTCGTTCATCATTGCGTTTCTTCTCATCGCTAGCGGTGGCCTGCTGATTTTCTACCGCGACACGATCCAGGATCGCATCTCTGCCGCCCTATATCCACGCGCCAACAAGAAGACGATTACGTCGACGATCGAAGAGACGCGCCATGTGATCGGTGGTGTCGTCGAACACTTCGAAAAGATCCTGCCGAGAAGCCAGGCCGAGATTTCGGTCGTACAGCAGAGATTGGTTCGCGCCGGCCTTCGCTCCGACAACGCGGTCAAGATGTTTTACGGCGCCAAGGTGATAACACCGTGCGTACTGCTCCTGCTCTCCTGGGTGACCGGTGCGGTTCATCTTGCTCCGTTCTTCGTTCTCGCCGTGGCGGGCGGCATCGGCTTTCTGGCACCCGATTTCTGGCTGGGCAGAAAGATCTCCAATCGCCAGACGGAGATCAAAAAAGGGCTTCCGGATGTGCTTGATCTTCTCGTCATCTGCGTCGAGGCCGGACTGAGCCTGGACCAGGCCACCGCGCGAACCGGGCAGGAACTGAAGAAGGCGCAACCGGCATTGAGCGACGAGCTGAGTATCGTCGCCCTGGAACAGCGCGCGGGGCGGGCTCGATCGGATGCCTGGAAACACATGGCCGAACGCACCGATGTTGATGTGGTGCGCAACCTGGTTTCGATGCTGGTTCAAGCCGAGCAATTCGGAACCAGCATTGGCAAGACGCTTCGCGTCCACTCTGATACGTTGAGAACGAAACGAGTCCAGGAAATCGAGGAAAAGGCCGCGAAGCTCTCGGTCAAGCTCCTTTTTCCGCTGGTGTTGTTCATTTTTCCGTCGCTCTTTCTGGTTGTACTCGGTCCGGCCGTACTGGTAATGGCGGATTCATTTAAACAGTTTTTCGCTCATTAAGTTTCTTAACCATTCAATGAAGGGAGAGAATCGATATGGATCAAACCACGATTATCCGGATTGTTTCCGGTGTGCTGTTTGTTATCGTGCTGGTTATCCTGATTCAGCGGCGTCGCACACGGGTGAAGTAATCTTGTCTGCCTGAAGGGTGCCGGCCGGATACGGGGGCGCAAAGTCCGCGTTTCTGTCCGGCGCCTTTGCCTCGCAGGGATCGCCCCGCAGGGGTGGAACCAGTGTTGTCCCGTGTAAGCCGTTGGCTTTGATGGCAGACTTGAATCAGTTTTTTCCCTCTTCGAGCGATCGAATGCCGTTTGTCGATTGAGCGGAGCTCATTCGGGGTGACACGGATGCAGAAAGTTCTCTGCGTCACCTGGTGGAAGGTCGTCAGGTGCGGAGTGAGGCTGTTCCCATTCGCTCCACGCCTTATTCCAGGCAGCTTTCTGAAGAGGCGCAGAGAATGGAAACCCGCAAGTTTTGTGTCTACAACCAGACCCGCGAAAGCTTTCTGAGCCTGGGCGTAACTGTAGCCGATACCGCCGCCAAGCAACTGAAAGTACTGATGGACGACCTCTCCATCAAGGCCGATGCCGGGCTGTGGTTGACACCGTTTCGGGGAGTCCCGGCCACCAAGGGTCTCACGCCTGTCGATCTAATTTACCTGGATGATGACAACCGGGTGCTTCAGGCCGTTGAGTCTTTCCCGAACCATGCTATTGAGCCGACGCGAGAACAGCCGGCCAGCGCCCTGGTACTTGCTGGACACACCATTTTTTCAACCCAGACACAGCCGGGAGACATGCTCCTCATCTGTGCTGCGGATGAAATGCAGGGCCGCCTGGCGGATTCAACGAACGGATCGGGTTTAAGACCGTCGCGGTTCGGCGATAGGTCTGTCGCTACGAAGATTGCGCCGGTGGCTGTCGCCGAGCCGGCTGCGGACGCCGACCGGACTGCGGAGTTGCACGTCGCTCATCAGCGCCTGGTTGAGAAAGAGAGCTCGGATGTCGATGCGTTTCACAACGTGTCGTGGTTCATTCGTTTTCTCCGCTGGCTCTCGACGGACCGGCGCGGTTCCAAGCGCCATCCCCTGCCTGGCCTGGTCGCCTACTACTGGACCGGCGGCGCTCCGCAGGCATTTCACATCGCGGACATCAGCACCAACGGCCTATACTTGCTGACCGATGAACGCTGGTTTCCGGGCACGATGATCCTGATGACGCTGCAACGGACCAACACCGACGGAGACGATCCCGATGACTTTATCTCGGTCCTGACCAAAGTGGTTCGATGGGGTACGGATGGGGTCGGTCTTTCGTTCGTGCCGTCGAATACCGTTGATTTGAATAGCGGTGAACCCCTGCCCGAAACCGGAGTCGGCAAGAAGGCGCTGCATCGATTCATTCAGCGCGTGCAGCAACCGTCCTGAAACGACCTGCAAGCAGAGATTTGAGAGAGTATCTGTCCCGGCGAAGCGATTTCGGGGTCGCGGCTGTCTGCTGCGCCGGGTCCAGCGCAGCCGCGTTGCAGTGAAAACCGCTACTACTCAGCTTCCGGGATAATCAGGAGCACTTCGAGTTTGGCAACCTGGCCATTGTGCGTTCCGGCCCGGAACTGCCACTGCTGCAGTGCATTGAGAACCAACTGTTCCCGCGCGTAGCCCATGTCGGTGGGGAAGACGACGGAAAGCTTTTCAAAATGGCCGGCCTCATCCACAAAGCCGTGCACCATCACTGAATCGGAGCTGGTGTCGTCGGGGTTTAAGTTTGGCCGGACGATATAGAACGGCCAGGGAGCGTCGAGTTTGGCGCTGCCTGAACTGGCCGAATCGGAGGCGCGCGGAAGGGAATACTGAAGGATCCAGTTCTTCTCCAACCCCACGTGCAAATACACGGAATAGGCAAGGCGGCCCTTCCAGACGTCGGCGGTTTCAGGGTACTGCTCGTCAAGCGAAGAACCCACAACGACTACATTGAATTGTCCGTTCTTGGGCAGGTTGATGCGCGTGACGGAGCCGTTATCGCCTTCTCCCGCTCCGGTGCCCTTTCCCGGACCTGATCCTGAACCTACATCGTGTCCGCTGCCCTGGCCGCCCTTACCCGATTGCGACCCGTTGCCCGCGATGCCCGTTCCAGATCCGTTTGCTGACGAGCCATTTCCGGATCCCTTTTGGGGCCCGCTGCCGCTTCCAGGGCCGGCTGCTTTTCCGCCGGTCGCGCTTTGTCCTTTGCCTGATCCCTTGTCGGTACCGGTGCTGCCGGAGTCTCCGGAGGCATTCTGCAGGGAATTGGGAGTTTTGCCGGTCCCCAATCCGCCCTGTTCTGAACCTTCTGCAGACTGGTTGGCGGCGGGCATGCTTACAACGCCCTGATTCATGTGCAGATCGGACGCGGACAGTACCGCAGCCGGCGTTGGCTCAATCGTCGAAACTGAGCCCGTTTCCGGAATTCGCTGAACATCCAGCTGACGGTTCAGAATGACGGGAGACGATTTGCTCGCCATCGGCATGGGCAGCCTGGACTGGAAAGGCGTCGGCGAAATGTTGAGGTCGGCAATGTGAGTTTCCTTGTTGGGGAAGCTCAGCTTGGGCTTGTCGAGCGTGATCGAAGGAGGCTGCGGCTTCGGAGGCGTGAGCATCTGCACCTTCGGCCGGTGTCCGGACCAAAGCAGCATGGCGGGAAGCGGAGTCTCTTTGGGCAGCATTCTGTCTGGATCAATGTCGGGCTCGATCAGCGTCTGCGGGGCCAGCTTCCGGTGCATGAAATGAATCCGGCTTGATGCGGGGGCTGCAAGTTTTCCTTGCGCTGAAGTTTCCGAGGCGGACGAAGACGCTTGCGGATACATGCTTCCGCTCCCACCGGCCTTGGGGATTGGCGGATACGGCATGTTGAGGCTGACGTGCTGCATCAAGTACATATCTGGCGTGTTCAGCCGGAAGGTCGGCGCATAGACAAATGCGGAGAGCACCAGGAAGATTGCCCCGGCATGGAAGACAGCCGAGGCCACCAGGGCCGAGGGCCTGCGGCGCTGCTCAGGTTGCAGCGTAAAGAGTGTGATTGTGCGCGAAGACCTCATTCGCCGGGTGATCTCCTCTTCCTGTGCTGCCTGCTTCGTGATTTACACGGGGAACAGTTCTTGTTTCTGGTCGAGTGTTGCTCCTTGGAGACACCCATAACTCAAGGGCCGTAGAGTTACACCCGGAACGGTCACACTGTTAAGGTCGCGTGATCCTTGTTTGCGTTACAAATGTACTTCAAGTATGCGCGTAGATCCATAACACTACAAGGTCATTTAGGTAACAAGACTCACGCAGGTAGGGTTGTAGCCAGGGTAGCTTGCGCAGCCGGAAGCCAGTGTGCTCTGAATTGCGATTTTTAAATGCTTTGGTACCGTTGACAGGAGGGCGGATCCGTGACCAGATAACGCCTGACAGCAACGGAAAAAACAGATGTCGCGGCCCGCAATTTCAGGCTCGGTTTCATTAAGTGGCTTTCTAGGTACTTCGGTTTGGCAGCCCCGAATTCGATGCACTTCAAATGCCACATGATGCTATACTCTAGCGGCATTCACCCGTGCAGGTAGTTAACCATTTCGACCACTAACTCTGCGTGAAGAGGCCGCTTCTTCCTGTGCCGATGAAATCTCTGGCGAGGAGTAGAAACAAGGCGCTTCACCTCGCGAAGACAGGACTCTGATGAACCGAAGACTGGTAACCATCCTTCTTGCTGCATTCGTAGTGGCAGCACTGTGCTCCGTGCTCGTGTACCGGTTGGTCGGCATGCGCATTGCTGCAGCAAAGCCGCAACCGTCAACGAGGGTGGTTGCTGCCGCTACCGATATCAAAATCGGAACAGTATTGAGCGCCCCGGACTTGACGACCGTTCAAATTATGGGCACCCCGCCGAAGAGCGCGATCCTCGATGCCAAGAACGCGATCGGCCGCGGCGTGATTTCTAACCTGTACGCCGGCGAACCGATTCTTGATGATCGTCTCGCTCCAATGGGATCCGGAGGCGGCTTTGCCGCAACGATCAAGGATGGCATGCGCGCGATCGCAGTCCGGGTAGACCAGGTCGTGGGAGTGGCCGGTTTCGTGCTTCCCGGAATGCGCGTTGATGTTCTGGTTTCAGGTACGCCGCCCAACGCCACGGGTGGAAACAACAACACCCAGGTCCGGACAATCCTGCAGAACATCGAGGTGCTTTCAGCCGGAACCGACATTCAGAAGGACGCCGAGGGCAAACCGCAGCAGGTGCAGGTGGTCAACCTGCTGGTGACTCCTGAGCAGGCACAGGTGCTGGCTCTGGCCAGCAATGAGACCAGGATTCAGCTTGTGCTTCGCAATCCGCTCGATACGAAGGTTGCGGCAGTGCAGGGAACAGCAATGACCAACTTGTTCCTCGATCAGAATGCGCCGGCGAACAAGCCTAAACTGACCGGCGCGGTTCGCCCTAAAGCGAAGCCGGCGGATACATGGACAGTGACCGTGATCAACGGCGGCACCAAAACGGAAGATAAATTTGCAGCGCCCGGGGGGAAACAGTGAAAGGTAAAACTGGGATCGCCATCGCCTGTGTCAGTGCTTTGGCACTTGTATTTTGTGCCAAGGCGTCCATGTGGGCTCAGGCACCCCTGCCGGGGACCCAGCCGGGGGCAGCCACGACTCAAGATTCAACCAACGACCTGTCGCTCGCCGTGGGCAAATCAGTAGTGCTCGATCTTGCCCGGCCGGTAACGCGGATTGTTGTCGGATTGGGAGACTTTGCGCAGGCCCAGGCTGTAAGCCCTACGCAGATCCTGCTTAGCGGAAAGGCTCCAGGAGAAACCAGCCTCATCATCTGGGATCAAAGCGGCGGACGGCAGTTCTTCAACGTCTCGGTCCGTCCCAGTTCTTTCGCCTCCAACGATATGCTCGAGGGCATTCGCCGCGAACTGAGAGCTGAACTGCCTGGCCAGAACGTTAGAGTCTCGCAAGACAATGGAATGATTTTCCTGCGCGGAACGGTGACGAACCTGAATAGCTCCGATCGCGCCATGATGATTGCTTCTACGGCGGGAAAAGTCGTGAACCTGCTCAACGTGAACGTTCCCGCGCCCGAGCCGCAGATTCTGCTCAAGGTTCGCTTTTGCAGCGTTGATCGCACCCGGGAGAAGCAGCTTGGCATCAACATCTTCAGCACGGGATTGGGCAATACCATCGGGTCGGTCTCGACGAATCAGTACGCGCCGACCGTTGCCCACCATCGCCGGATCGACGGCTACGGTTGGTTCGTGTCAGCCCGCTGAACTTGTTCGCCTTTTATCCTGGTCTGAACATCGGGGCGACGATTCAGGCGCTTGAACAGAAAGGTCTTGACGGAGGTTCTCGCAGAGCCGAACATTGTGGCAAAGAATGGTCACCAGGCCAGCTTCCTGGCCGGCGGTCAGTACCCGTATCCAGTCGCGCAATCCAGCGCGGTCGGGGGTGCAGCGGCTCCCATCACGATTCAGTACAAGGAATACGGTGTTCTGCTGGCCTTCATCCCCACCATCACCAACCGGGGAACAATCCGGCTGCAGGTGGCGCCTGAGGTCAGTGCCCTCGATTATAGCGAACGCCGTTGACATCGGTGGTGCGATCGTTCCAGCTCTAACCGTCCGGCGCGTCAAGACAGAAGTGGAGCTGTCTGACGGGCAAAGCTTCGTGATTGGCGGCCTGCTCGATAACCGCGAAACGGATAACTTCGAGAAGATTCCATTTCTGGGCGACATCCCGATTCTGGGTAAGATTCTTCCAGTCAATGCAGCGGACCAAGACGAACACTGAACTGATTGTCATTGTTACGCCTGAGATTGTGAATCCCATCGATGCGGGAACTCCGATACCTGAGCTGAAGTATCCGGAGGGATTCATACCTCCGAATTCTCCGATTCCGATGCATAATCCGGATGTCAAGGCTGCCGGAACGGCACCTCCTCCTCCGCCCGCAACCATTCCGGTGGAGAAGCTGATTGAGAGCCAGAAACCGGAGACGCCGCTGGTCATTGAAGGCGGAATGTCGGCCGGCGGTGGTGGCGGCGGCAGTACGGGGTCGTCTCAACCAGCACCGCAGTAACGTGGTTCGTGGCTGAATCTGTGATGCGGCGGTTTGTGAGCCCCAGTGAGATACGCTCGCTGGGGCTCATTTTGCATAGAACAGTGAAAAGAGAGGATCATTTCTTTTCTTAACCCGCCTGGTTTGAATCGACGAACCGAGGGCAGTTTTCAGAGTTTCGAGCACAGAGAGATGAAAAAATCTGAGACGGCGAATTCGCAGAGCAGTGCAGGGGGCAGTCCTGAAACAAGCCGGCGCGATGGTCGAATGTCGGTTCGAAATCTGACCAGGAACACGCAGGTCGCCGACAAGCTTGAGGTGGCAGGAAGCGGGCCCAAGCGTTCCAAGGGACTTCTTGGCCGAAAGGGGCTCGGCGAAGGAGAGGGACTGTGGATCATTCCCTGCGAAGCTGTCCACACCTTCTTCATGCGGTTTCCGATCGATCTCATCTATCTCGACCGGAAACATCGAGTAAAGAAAGTCAGGGATAGTGTTCCTGCGTGGCGGATTTCCGGGTGTCTTTCCGCGCACTCCGTGCTTGAACTTCCGGCCGGAACCATCCGCAATACACGTACCGAGTGCGGCGACATTCTGGAACTCGTGGAACACACATAATCGATCAAAAGAACGAAGCAGAGAAAGGATCCCAGGGCCATCAAGGCGTATCTCCATAGCAGACGGTCCTGTCTCATCCAAAGCGTTGCAGCCCGGGTGTAGAGCAACCATGCGGTCGAAAACGATTGTCACAGCGCTACTAATCGCATTCGTGGTGGGAATGCTGTTTATGGCCGCGTTCATGATGGCGTCGGTTCTGCCGCCGCAGGACCTGACCCAGTATTGGTCGGCTGCGCATCTCGTTCGTCAAAATCCCTACTCGACCCAACTCGTTTCCGATTTTGAAAAGGCATCCGGAATTCGAACTGCAAATCCTCCGCTGGTCCTGAAAAATCCGCCCTGGGCGATTCCATTCATTCTTCCGCTGGGAATGTTGAGTTATCGCGTTGCTTTTGCATGGTGGTCGGTCTTCAGTGTCGTTATCGTGACTGGCTGTGCTGGTGCCGTTTGGCGTCTGTTCGAAAAGCCGGAGTCGTTGTTCTCAATTCTCCTGCCGCTGATATTTGGTCCAACAATTGTTTTGCTTCTGCTGGGCCAGTGGACAGTACTGGTCCTGCTTGGAATCACGGGTTTTCTCATTGCGGTCGAGCGTCGGCAGGATTGGCTCGCAGGAGCATTTCTCCTGCTGGTATTGGGAAAGCCGCATGTGGCGCTCCTGTTTCTTCTTGCCATCGCTCTATGGACCTTTCAGACCAGACGATGGGCCGTTTTCTATTCGGCGACACTATCGCTGGCCGCCTCGAATGCAATCGTGCTGGCACTCAATCCACATGTCTTTGTCCAGTTCCTGGCGCGGACACGGGAGGTTGTTGGCGAGACAGTCCCGTATCCGAATCTTGGCGGGATGCTTTACACCGTTTCCGGCCGCCACTTCTTCGCACTTCTTCCTCAGATTGCAGGGGTGGTCTGGTTGCTCTTTTACTGGAACAGACGTCGCAAGCTATGGGACTGGAAGACGGATGGGATGCTCGTGCTGGTGTCCTCGATTGCGTGCAGCTACTACAGTTATCCGTACGACGAGATCCTGGTCCTGCCCGCGTTAGTTGCGGCGTTTGTGACGGGCAACAGGAAAATCTTTCTCATTTGCTTTGCAGTTATTGATCTGGGCTGTGGGTTCTACCTGTTCGAGATTGCGGGCAGCTTTGGTCTCAGTTACATGTTTCTATGGTGGACAGCTACTGGCTGGTTGATTACCTACTTGTTGAGCTCAAATCATCGCGTTACTCGGGCCTCAGGCAGGCTAACTGCAGTTGAGAAGGTCGAGGAGTCAATCGGAGGGGGGAAATTGCGGACAAAGGGCTTGAACGCGAACAAGGCGACGATCGCGGTAACCCTCCTGCTCTGTGTCTGGAGCAGTTTCTCGCTCTTCTGGGGCCTGGCCATGGCGCGGGCGGCGCGCGGTGTGATGCTGGACTTCAAGGTGGTCTACTACGGCGCGAGATGCCTTGTGCAACACCGCGACTCATATAACCAGAGTGAATTATTGCGGGTTTATTTTGCCGAAGGTGGCGAACCCATTCCAGAAGCGGCCACGGGTCATCGGACCCAGATGATCGTGGCAAACCAGATATATCTGCCGACAGCCGCAATCCTCACTGCGCCCTTTGGGCTGCTTCCCTGGCCGATAGCGTATCTCATCTGGACGGCTCTAACAGTTTGCGGAATTACGATGGCGGCTGTGCTGATGTGGAGTGTCGCCAGTCGGTATGCTCCCGGGCCGCCTCTCTATTTGATTTCCTTCCTTCTGCTGAATAGCGGCGTCGTGTTTGCCGGAGGAAATCCGGCAGGCATGGCCGTCAGCCTGTGCATCATCGCGGTCTGGTGTTTTCTCGAGGATCGTTACATTACGCTCGGCGTCATCTGCATGGCGATCAGTCTTGCAATCAAGCCTCACGACGCCGGTCTCATCTGGCTGTTTTTTCTCATGGCTGGCGGAGTCTCGAGAAGGCGCTCGCTTAAAACCCTGCTTGTTGTGGCTTTCATCGGGGTCATCGCGTTGATGTGGATCCGGCAGATATCGCCGCACTGGCTGCCCGAACTTCAGTCGAACCTGCAAGCGTATGCGGCGCGAGGCTCGTATCACGACCCCGGTCCCGTCGCCAACAAGACCATCAGCCCGGGAATGATCATCGACCTTCAGACAGTCACGAGCGTGATTCGCGATGTGCCCGGTTTTTACAGGCCGGCAGCGTACCTGATCTGCGCTCCGTTTCTGGCTGTATGGGCGTTTCTGGCGATCCGTTCCCGCTTCTCGCAGCGTTCCGCATGGCTCGCACTCGGTGCGATTGCTCCCCTCAGTATGTTGCCCGTATATCACAGAGCCTACGACGCCAAACTCCTGCTCCTGGCGATTCCGGCGTGCGCCATCCTATGGTCCGGGGAGAAGCTTGCCGCATGGACCTCAGTCGCTCTTACCGCTGCGGGAATTGTGTTTACGTCTGATCTGCCTTTGGCATTGCTTTCAATCGTTTCGAACCAGATACACCTTCCCGGCGGCGTACCGGGCGCTGTGCTCACAATTCTCCTGATGCGGCCTGCGCCGCTCGCGCTGCTGGCTTTAGGCACGTTCAACTTGTTTCAATACGCGAAAATCTGTGGCCGGGATGTTGAGGATCGCGAAGGCGCGCTGCGCGCTTTGAATACTCTTGCCGCAAGTAGTCAGTGACCGGATGTTAGGCCCGGAGAAAGTTGTGAGTTATATGGAGTTACGTTTTCTTGCAATTGCAGTTGCGAGCAACGCGGCTGGAGGACAACTGTTGTTATAGTGGGAAAAACATGATTCCATCAGCCACCGCGGAGCCCCTTGTCGCCAAAGGGTCCGAAAATTCCGTACCGCCGCCATCCGGGCGCGTGCATCTCGCCCTGGCATGCTGCAGCCTGGTGTTACTTACGTTTTGTATCTTCGCCGCCCCCAAAGGCGCAATGCATTCGGCGACTCCGCTGATCGAGACTGTACTTTTGCTTACGCCGCCGCTCCTGGTTCCCGCAGCATTCCTCCATGAGAAGAAAAAATGGGCGAGACGGGATGCGATTCTTATGCTCCCCTGGACGCTCTTGATCGCATTGCTGATTACGCAAGCAGCGCCCACGACCGCTACCTTTGCGTTTCCGTTGCGCGACGATTTATGGAAAAACCTGGATGCACACCTGGGAATCAGCATTCCGGCCATGATGGCGTTCGTGGAGCGTCATCGCACGGTGAATGTGATATTGACCAATTGCTACAACTGGTCGCTTCACCCCCTGGTGCTGGCTGCGATCTTTCTTCCGACGCTTCTGGGCAGGCGCGTGGCCGCGCAAAAATTTGTCCTGGCGAACGCCCTGAGCTTTGTGCTGGCTTTGCCTTTCATGCTCTTCCTGCCCGCGATTGGCCCATGGGTGGGCTGGCACTTTACTCCCAGCCCATTGCAGCAGCAATGTGCAGCGACGATTCACGCGCTCAGGCAAGGTTCGCTCATTATCAAGGACACCTTCGGAGGAATCGTTTGCCTTCCATCCTTCCACGTTTTCTGGGCGGTGGTTTCGGCTCAAGCCCTTTATTCATTTCGTATTCTTCGTTATCCCGCGATGCTTCTGGCCTTCCTGATCACGGTTTCAACGATGACGACAGGGTGGCACTACGGCGTGGACGTGCTGGCAGGGCTGCTGATGATGCTGTTGAGTACGTATCTGGCCGGCATGATCATTCACGGACGTGTCTACCGGCCTTTTGCGGGTGGTAACGAAAGCACGGAAACCAAAGTGTAATTTGCAACGAGTTACGCCGTAACACTGGTACCCATCATGGCAATAACACTTTCGTGGGACACACTAATCGGTATCCGTCAAGCCCCCCGGTTTAGTCGAAGGTTACACCTTTCGGGGTATGCACATTCAGAAGTGATTGACTTCTAATTAAACCAAGTGCTAAACCTATTGCACAACACTTGCTTCAATTCATGCACTACCAGTCAGTGACTGGAACCCCAACCCAGGAAATGGAGAATTTGGAATGAACGAACTGTTGATCAAGATGCAAGTTGCAGTGAAGTCCCTGATCGAGAGCGAAGAAGGTCAGGACCTGGTTGAGTATGCCCTCGTAGTCGCTCTGATCGCGTTTGGCGCGATCACCGGCATGGGCTACCTTGCCACGGGCATCAACCATGCCTTCTCTGGCATCGCCACCACCCTCACCACAGACGTGTAACCAGCCCGATCTCCGGGTCGCCGGAGATCAACCACAATCGCGTAATTTGGTGCGACAAGATGCAAAGACAACCTTTGGTTGTTGTTGCATCTTGTCCCCAAGCGAAACTCCCTGCTAGAGCCATACTCCTTCCACAGTAATTCCCTCTAACAATTCCAAGCAATTGCTCTTCCGCAAATCTACGCGGCTGTAACCACGTGCCTTTCGGGTTATCCAGCCCGGTCCCTCCGCAACTTGTTCTTTCCCATCTCCCTTATAATCGCCCCATAGCTCCCCCATGTATCTCGTTTCCCCAGCGCCCCCGGCGGCAGAATTCTCCTTACTGGGAATAGAGGCAGCGCTCACGATTCTGGCTGTCGGCGTGTGCTTCGCCTGGCCACGCATCGCTTCTGCGTCTTTCCAGCGGATTGAGCGCAGATTCAATCAGCTGGCGCGGCGCCCATTCCTGTCGGTATTCGTTGTCGGCCTCTCGGTGCTTGTCCTGCGGTTTGCCATTCTTCCGCTGCTGCCCGTGCCGGTTCCATTCACTGCCGATGATTACAGCAGTCTGCTGGCAGCAGATACCTTTGTGCACGGGCGGCTGACAAACCCCACTCCTGCCATGTGGCAACATTTCGAGTCGGTACACATCGAGATGGTACCTACCTACACGACGATGTACTTCCCCGGGGAGAGCCTGCTGCTTGCGGCCGGCAAGATATTGCTGGGCAATTTCTGGCTTGCGGTGCCCTTTGCTGCCGCCCTGATGTGCGCAGGCATCTGCTGGATGCTGCAGGGCTGGCTACCGCCATCGTGGGCCCTTCTAGGCGGCTTTATTTCCGTGCTCCGGCTGGGTGTATTCAGCTACTGGACCAATACGTACCACACGGCCGGAACGCTGGCGGCTCTGGGAGGCGCCCTGGTGCTGGGGGTACTGCCCCGGTTCAAACGGCGTCCCGGGCCTGGCTATGGGTTGACAATGGCGGCCGGGGTCATGCTTCTGGAGATATCGCGGCCTTATGAAGGCGTGCTGTTATGCCTCGCGGTAGCCGTGGCGCTCGTCCATTGGGCCTGGAAGGGCCGGGTCAAGGCCCTGGTGCTGATTTGGGCAGCAGTGCCTGGAGTCGCCCTGCTGGCCGTCGGCATGGCCTGGCAGGGCTATTACGATCTGCGGGCCTTTGGGAGCCCTCTGACGCTGCCGTATGCCATCGATCGGGCAACGTATGCGATGGCGCCCTACTATGTCTGGCAGAAACCTCATCCCGCGCCTGTCTATCGCCATCTCCAGATGCAGGAGTTTTACGACGTCTACGAACTGCACGAGTACTATCGCGTCCACACAGCAACCGGGCTTCCGTTCAAGACCCTCGTCAAAGCCCTGCGGACGGTCTATTTTTACTCCGGAATGGCCTTGCTGCCGGCGCTGTTCGCTCTTCCATGGGCACTCAGAGACCGACGAATTCGATTTCTCGTAATCTGCCTGTTTGTGATTGCCGCTGGAATGGCGATTGAGATCTTTCTGGTTCCGCATTACGTGGCGCCTTTCACCGCTGCCTTTTACGGAGTGGGAATGCAGTGCATGCGGCACATGTGGCAATGGCGTCCCGGCGACCAGCCGGTGGGAATGGCCATTGGGCGCCTTACCATCGTGATTTGCCTGCTCATGGCTGGTTTGCGCGTGTTCGACGTGCAGCTCCGTTGTCCGGTTCCGGGCTATCCATTTTCAACCTGGCTCTGCAGCTGGTTTGGACCCGACCACTTCGTATCGGATCGGGAGAGGGTCAAGAAGGAACTGGAGCTAATTCCCGGGGACCAGCTTGCCATTGTCCGCTATTCGCCCAGCCATGATGCGTTGGATCAGTGGGTCTATAACGACGCGGATATCGATTCTTCAAAGGTAATCTGGGCATGGGATATGGGCGCGGCGAAGAATGAGGAGCTGATTCGCTACTACAAGGATCGCAAGGTCTGGCTGATTCAGCCGGATTCGCCCTCGGATGAGGTTTCTGCGTACCCCGTGCCGGAGCAGGTTACTGCCGCGTTGTCCCGGTGAGGTTTTGCGGTACGAAAGATGGGAAAATAGAGACTGAGCTCAGCGGGGTAGGGAAGCATGATCAATGGAAAACGTATTGCGGTGGTGATGCCGGCCTACAACGCCGAAAAAACCCTCGAGATGACGGTGCGCGAGCTAACTGAAGTCGTTGATATCAAGATTCTGGTAGACGACTACAGCAGGGACGAGACCGTGAAAGTCGCGCGCGACCTCGGCTTGACCACTTTTGTCCACGAAGAGAACTACGGCTATGGCAGGAATCAGCAGACATGCTATCGCGAGGCATTGGCTGCGGGCGCGGATATCGTGGTAATGGTCCATCCCGATTACCAGTACACTCCCTTGCTCGTCCCGGCAATGGCAGGCATGATTGCAAGCGGCGTATACGACATGGTGCTCGCTTCGCGAATCCTCGGCGGCGGAGCGCTGCGGGGCGGAATGCCGGTTTACAAGTACATTGCGAACCGGTTTCTCACCGCATTTCAGAACCTCTTCCTGGGTGTAAAGCTCTCGGAGTACCACACCGGTTTTCGCGCCTTTTCCCGGGAACTGCTGGAGAGGCTTCCGATTCTCGAGAATTCCGACGACTTTGTCTTTGACAACCAGATGATCGCCCAGGCTGTCATGTTCGGATTTAAGATCGGCGAAATCTCCTGTCCGACAAAGTACTTCGAGGAAGCATCGTCGATCAATTTCAAACGCAGCATCGAATACGGCCTTGGAGTCCTCGGCACCACCCTCAGCTTTGTCGCTCACAAGCTGGGCATCATGCACCTGCCGCGATTCGATGCCAATGGACGAAAGGTCGGACAACAGGTCTATTCGGAAGCCCCAAACCATCCCTGAGCGAGAGCGATGCCGAAGATGGCGAAGATGCGCCCGATGAGTGTGTTCCTGATCCTGCTGAGCAGCGGAGTCTCGATCTTCTCGGGAGTGCTTCTCGAACGCGATTCGCAGGGAGGGACCGCAAACTACCGGGCGATCTATTACGGCGCGCGTTGTCTGATCGGGCACAGCGATCCCTACAATCCTGAGAATTTTCTTCGCGTCTACAGCGCGGAAAGCGGGGAGTTTCCGACCGCGCCCTTGAAGAAGCAGTTATTTCTGCGCGCCGTGATGGTCTGCGTGAATCTGCCGACCACGCTGTTTCTCGTCGCAGCGCTTGCCATGCTTCCCTGGGGGCCGTCGCACGGTATCTGGCTGCTGCTCATCGCATGCAGTCTGACGCTTGCCGCGCTTCTTGCTTACGACCTGGCGAGGGAATACGCGCCCGGCATGGCGCTCTTTCTCATCTGCGTCATGCTGCTGAACTGCGAAGTGTTGTTCACGGTCGGCAACACCGCCGGGATTGCCGTGGGGCTATGCGTTATCGCCGTGTGGTGCTTTGTGCGGCAGCGCTTTGTCTGGGCTGGAGTTCTGTGCCTGGCCATCAGCCTTGCGCTCAAGCCTCACGACTCCGGCCTGATCTGGCTTTATCTGTTGCTGGCCGGAGGCAGCCTGCGGAAACGCAGCCTGCAGGTGCTGGCGTTGACCGTTTTTCTTGCGATTCCTGCGGTGACATGGGTTTCAGATTCCGCTCCGCATTGGAGCCAGGAGCTGCGGGCGAACCTGGCGGCCACATCGGCGCGCGGTGACATCAGCGACCCAGGGCCAACATCCATTAGCCGCAAGGGCAGCGCCGACGTCATCATCGACCTCGAAACGGTGGTCAGCGTCTTCAACGACAATCCACACTTTTACAATCCTGTTGTCTACGCGATTTGCGGATTATTGCTGGTTGTGTTGGGATACGCAACGCTGCGCGCACCGGCGACGCCGGCAGGCACATGGTATGCGCTGGCCTCGATCTCGGCACTTTCGATGCTGGAAAGCTACCACCGCCCCTACGACGCAAAACTGCTGTTGCTGGCGGTTCCCGCCTGTTGCCTCCTCTGGGCTGAGGGTGGCCGCATCGGTAAAGCCGCCGTCTGGTTGACAACCGCAGCGGTAGTCGTAACCAGCGATATTCCCCTCGCGATTCTGAGCCTGCTTACTCGTAAGCTGGACCTCGCCGCGATGCCATTGGTCGAGAAGCTCTTCACGATTGTCGTGACGCGGCCTGCTCCCCTGGCCTTGCTGGCAACTTCGGTTTTCTTTGTTTCGATCTTGTTCTATCGGGCACAGAAGCCGCTCAATCGTGAATTGGTTGGCCGGCCGATTCGAAACGCGGTGACCGGGTGACGAGAATCCTTACGATGACGAAGCGAGGAAATGACGGGCTGATTCTTCTCTTCCTCGGCGCCGTCGCGTTTCTCATCATCGGAATCGCCTGGCAGCGTGTCTCCCCGATTGAAATGGGCGATTTCAAAGTCGTTTATTACAGCGCACGATGCCTGCTTCAGCACGGCGACCCCTACCGGCAAGCCGATGTCCTGCGGGTCTATCAATCGGAGGGACGCGAATCGGCCACGGAGCCGGTCCTGGACCGCGAGGTGAAGACCCGCTTCTTTTATCCTCCCACCGCATTCCTGTTCACGCTGCCGTTTGCTGCGGTTGGTTTTGAAATTGGGAAGATGATTTGGACGGTTTTGCTGGCAGCGAGCTTTGTGCTGGCCGCGGTCGCCATGTGGGATGTAGCTGCCGATTTCGCTCCGCTCGTCTCCGGCCTGCTCGCTGGCCTGCTGCTGATGAGTAGCTTCTGGCTGTTCATGATTGGCAATTCGGCGGGCCTTGCTGTCAGCCTTTGCGTGTTGGCCGTGTGGTGTTTCTACCGCGATCGGTTCATCCCGGTCGGCCTGCTGTTCCTCGCTCTCAGCCTTGCGCTCAAGCCCAACGACTCCGGCCTGGTCTGGCTGATTCTGCTCCTGGCAGGAGGGAGCCTCCGCAAGCGCGCGTTGCAGTCGCTCGCGTTGCTCGCGATCCTTGGACTGCCGGTTGTGCTTTGGGTTACGCACGCTTCGCCTCACTGGCCTGCGGAATTGCGCGAGAACGTGTCTTCAATTTCCAGCATTGGAGGAATCGTTGATCCGGCTGCAACCGGTATGGCCGGCCGCAACATGGATTCCCTCGTTGAACTCCAAACTGCTGTCAGCATCTTCTTCAAAGAGCCACGTACGTTCAACCTGGTTACATGGGCCATCTGCGCGCCGCTTGTCGTCTTCCTGGCTTTCTTAACGATTCGCACCCGGCCGGACAGACTGGGACTGTGGCTGGCTCTGGCCGCTGCTGCGCCTCTCTCGATGCTCCCGACCTACCACTTTCAGCACGATGCCAAAATCATCCTGCTGGCCATTCCGGCTTGCGCGATGCTCTGGGCCAAACGGGGCGTATGGGGCTGGCTGTCCCTGCTGCTCACGAGCGCTGGAATCCTAATGTGCGGAGACATCTTCACAGGCATTCGCATTGTGCTTACGCGCCACATCCTGGTGCCGCAGCCAAACTTCGTGAGCCGGTTGACTACGGTGATTCTTACCCGCCCCGCTCCGCTCATTCTGCTTGCACTCGTCGTCTTCTACCTGCTGGCATTTACCTGGCAATCCTTGTTCAAACAGCCCAGGGGAGTCGACGTGGACCATCGCGGCCGCCAGTCCGTGCTTGATGAGAGCCACAACATCGCTTCGTCACTGAACAGGCAGATCGTCGGAATGTCGCAGATTGCCGAGGGAAGGAAGCCTGCGTCCTGATGGAAAAAGAGAGTTTCCAAAAGGGCTTGCGTCCCTGGCAGCACGCGGTTGTTTTTCTTCTTGCTTGCGCCATTATCATCTCGCGGCGTCCCGACATGATTTTCCGGCCGCAATTCTGGGCCGAAGATGGCATCGTCTGGTTTGCGCAGGCATACAACGATGGCTGGTGGCATTCGCTTCTTCGCACCCAGGTTGGATACTTTCAAACCCTGCCGCGCCTCGGAGCCGCACTCTCGCTCCTGGTGCCGCTGGCGGCAGCGCCCCTGGTGTGCACCCTGATCGCACTGGCAGTACAGGCGCTCGTCGTGAATCTGCTGCTTTCCGAGCGGGCTCGCGAATGGGGTCCTTTGCCCATGCGCGCCGCATTCGCATTCATCTACCTGGCGATTCCAAATTGTCCTGAGATCTGCGGTGTCATCACCAACGCGCAGTGGGCGCTTTGCCTGGCTGCCCTGCTCATTCTGCTCATGCCTGCGGCGACAACCAAAATCGGTCGTGTATTTGATCTGTCCGTTATCCTGCTTTGCGGACTCACGGGGCCATTCTGCTTCTTTCTATTGCCGATCAAGATTTATACGGCGTGGAAGCGGCGGGAACGTGAGTCATGGCTACCCGTGGCTGTTCTTTTCATCTGCAGCCTGATTCAGGCGTATGGACTGCTGATTAAAAGTCCGAGCGAGCGATCGACGGCCGATCTCGGTCCAACGGTACCGCTGTTTATTCGCATCCTCGCCGGCGACATTTACCTGGGCGCGATACTCGGCCCCAGCGGGATCGCGGTCATGCCGGGCACGCGGACTTTCCTGTTTCTTCTTTTCGTTGCAATCGTCTTGACAACGCTGATTGTGGTTGTGCTTCGAAAGGCGCCGTTTGAAATGAAGATGCTGGCGGCGTTCGCCTGCATGGTCGTGGGGGCGGCCTTGATCTCTCCCACGTCATACGATCCTTTGCGGATTCCCAAGTGGCAATTGATCGCCGCGGCAAGCGCGGTTCGCTATTGGCTGTATGCGTCATTGCTCCTGCTCTGGTGTTCGGTGCTGGGACTGGTGCGCGGTTCCCGAGCGGTGAAATCCGTTTCTGTACTGGTTTTGGTCCTCATGTGCTTCGGCATTGGAATTCGTTGGCGTCGTCCGGCGTTTGAGGACACGCACTTTGCCGAAGCGGCCAGAAGCTTTGAAGGCGCACCCGCCGGTACCGTGAGAGTCTTTTCCCAGAACCCCGACGGCTGGACCTTTCAGCTCACCAAACACGATCGCTAGTGACGACGGCTGGTTTTCGCTGACTTGAGAATTCAGCGACGCTTCCGCAAGAGAATTGGAGGTTGAGATCTCGATCCAGTCGAACATCACGGCAGAGCAGATCGTCACCACGCTTGCGGCGATACCTGCTTTTCTTCCGGTTACAGTTTGTTCGGGTTACCTTGCAGCGTGGCTGACCAACCTGCACGGCTTCCGGCAGCGATCGCTGGTCGAGCGCTTCTTCTGGAGCGTTCCTCTATCGCTGGCCATTTCCACCATCGCCTTTGTCCTGGTGGGCAAATTTCTGTCGCTCGGAGTCTGCGCGGCGCTGTCTATACTCTGCCTCTTCGGGTGCGTTGCTGTTCTCGCGCAGGAGTGGAACCAAATGCGCCGCTCCGGCCGCAACTGGAACGTGGGCATCCAGCCGCTCGGCGGAACAGTCCTGGTACTTTCGGTTGTCTGGGTCGCCTTCGTGATCCTCACGCTGGTCGACTATCAAAGCAATCAACGACTCTTCATGAGCCTCACGTTCTACGACATCGGCGCGCGCGTTGACTGGGCCAACAGCGTGCTGAACTCCGGCATCCCTCCTGCCAACCCGCACTACTTCTATCTGCATCCGGCCAATCTCAGGTACTACTACTTCTGGCTGGTCGACTGCGCCGTTGCCGCCCGGATTTCTCATCTCCCAATGCGATCGGTTGTAGGCGCCGGATGTGTGTGGTCCGGCTTTATTCTTGAAGCACTTACCGGCCTTTATCTCAAGTATTTTCTCGCTGTGGGAGCGCGTCTTCGCCGGCAGTTCCGCGTCGCTCTGCTGCTGCCCGCGGTCGGGAGCCTTTCACTGTGCATTTACTTCTGGAACATGCTTTACCTGCACATTCCCCCACCCGGCGATGTGTGGTCTCCCGCTCAGATCGCTGACCTCGTCAACTTCTTCCTGTTTTATCCGCATCATCTTGCAAGCATGGTGTGCTGTATGTTCGCGTTCCTGCTGGCCTGGATGAGCCCGGGGGCGAGCGGGCAGCGACCGGATTGCAAGCGTCATCTTCATCTCCCTGGCCCTGGCCAGCTCGTTCGGGCTGTCGGTCTACGTTGCATTCGCATTTTTCCTGGTGATGGTGTGCTGGGCGCTGTGGCAGGTTCTCTTCAAACGCGCCTGGCGTGTGCCGGCTCTGCTTTTTGCCGGGGGCGTCGTTGCCGCTGTCCTGCTCGTTCCATATCTCTACGAGATCACACATACCGCGTCGAAAATGGCCGGCGCAGGTACCGGCAGCGGCGGTGGCAGCCCCTTCATGTGGAGCGTTCGCGAAACCATCCCGCCTGACCGGCTCGCGCATTCCGCATTGCTGCGCGGCCTCGCAGCAGCACATCCCCAGGCGGCGCGCGCGCTGGCAAAGGCCGTCCTCATGCCGCCCGGATTCGCACTCGAACTGGGCGTCTACTTCCTCGCGCTGGTCATTTTTCTGGTTCCTGCGTGGCGCGGACGCAAATCGCTGACCCCGGCGCAGCAGACGCTTGTTTTCATCACGGTAGTCACGTTTCCCATCACCGCGTTCATCCGTTCCAGCGTAATCAGCATCAACGACTTCGGCATGCACTCCGCGCTGTTCATCCAGTACCCGCTGCTGCTGCTGCTGTCGGAGTTGCTGATCGCCTGGAAGCTCGAACGCGCCGGCAACCCAGCCTCGGGCCAAGCCGCGAGCCTGCCCGGCCACACGCCTCAACTGCTGCGCTCGCTCGTCACGCTGGCCATCATCATCGGCGTCCTCAGCACCACCTGGCGTGTTCTGGGTCTGCGCTTCATCCTCCCGCTGTCTGAGATCAACGCCAGCCAGGCCAAGAACCCCCAGGTTGCAGCGTTGCCCCACAAGGCATACATCTCCGCGATCGGCTACGCCGAGCTGGACTCCCCCATCCCCCGCAAAGCAGTAGTCCAGTTCAATCCCTTTGGCGACTGGATGTTCTGGAAGAACACAGACCTGGTCAACGTCGGGCGCCAGGCGGCCATCACCGGCTCCGGCCTATGGTGCGGATCTGAACTCGGCGGCGATCCCTCCGGCTGCCCTGCAATGCTTGCCGCCATCAATCCGCTGTTCGACAACGCCACCGCCGGCCAGTCCGCCGAACAGGCCCGTGCCGTCTGCAACGCCTACCGCATCGACTACCTGGTCGTTACCATCTACGATCCCCCGTGGAAGGACCGCAACAGCTGGGTATGGACACTGCCCCCAGTCGTCGCCGATTCTGAATTCAGAGCGCTGGATTGCCGATGAACCCGATGAGCACATCGCCTGTCCCGCGCGGAGCCCGCAATGATTGAAGTCTCAGCCTGCGTCATTTGCGACGGACCCATCCGCCACCTCAAGCGGGCTCTCGTGGCTCCATTCCTCGCCCGGCGCATCTGGAACCGCGACGCCTTCGCCATCGACCTCGTCCAATGCCAGTCCTGCGGATTCATCTTCTACAACCCCCGCCTCGACGACGCCGACCTCGCGCAGCACTACCGCAGCTATCGCTCTCCCGAGTACCTCCAGATGCGCCGATCCTTCGAGCCCTGGTATACCGAAAAATTCAACGCCGACCTGGCCTCGCCGTCCCATTACGAGTCCCGCCGCGCCAAGCTCGCGCCCATCTTCCGCCGCCATCTCAACGGGCGAAAAATCGACCGCGTCCTCGACTACGGCGGCGACCACGGCGACCTCATGCTCGGCCTCTTCGGCGACGCCCAACTCCTGCTTTACGACATCTCCGGCGCCGACCCCGCTCCCGGCGTCACTGCCGTCACCGACCCCGCCGCCTGCAAGGCCGACCTCATCCTCAACAGCAACGTCCTTGAGCACGTCGGCTTCCCGCGCCAGATGGTCACCCGCATCCTCCAGGCCGCCCCACCCGGAGGCTTCGTCTTTCTCGAAGTCCCCTGCGAGGCCGCTCTCGGCGTCAACCGCATCCTCCGCCGCATCGCACAGACCGTCATCACCTCCGCGGCCCGGCCTTCGCTCGCCCCCCACATCGCCCGCCCCGCCGTGCTCTACATGATGCACGAACACATCAACTACTTCACCGAGCACTCCCTCGTCACCCTCATGCACAACAGCGGCGGAAAAGTCGTCGCCTCCGGCTTCTACCCCTTCACCGCCCGCGCCACAAACGAAGGCGTAGTCTGGTGCATCGGCGAGAAAGAAGCTAAGAAATAAACATGGATCAGCCTATGGATGCCACGAAGGGGAATTGCAGGAACTGCGGATCAGGCGACGTAAAGGAACTCGGCTTCATTGGAGAGGTTGCACCCTTTTTCCTGAAACGAGTGCTGAACGCGGAGATCAGAACCTCGATATCGCGGCATCCACTGCGACTCCTGGCCCGGCGGGTCTGCTCGCTACCTAATGTTCTGTTCGAGAAGGTCTACGGCTCTCGCGCATATATCGAAATGCAGATCTGCCTGACATGCAGCTTCATTCAGGTGAAGCATCCCTTTCGCGACGAGGATATCGGCCGACTCTACACAGACTATCGAACCCAGTCCTACAACGAAGAACGAATTCACTACGAACCAACGTATGCGCCTTTTGCAAACGATGTAGGCAAAGCCGAGAAAGAAATGGCTTGCCGGGTCGATGGCCTTACCACCTGGATTCAAGGAAAAATCGATACTGGCGGCGATTTCTCCATGCTGGATTTTGGCGGCTCAGATGGACGGTTCCTTCCGCGGATTAGCGGCAAGAAGTACGTGTACGAGATTTCGAATACCCAGCCCCTGCCGGGAATCGCGCGTGTCGCGAGCGAAGCAGATTTAGGGACCTACTCCTACATCCAGATAGCCCATGTTCTGGAACACGTCACGGAACCGTTGAAACTCCTGAAGCATGTTGCAAGGTTTATGAAACCGAACGGAAATCTTTACATCGAGGTGCCACAGGATCTCCCGGACCAGGACCTTGCCAGCCTGAGGAACGGCTCCAGCCGCCTCCAGGGCCTGCCCGTCCACGAACACATCAACTTCTACTGCGCTTCGTCAATTAAGCGGCTCGTCGAAGCGGCCGGTCTGGTTCCCAATCCAGGTCGAACCACCCCGATCGATCTTGGCTGGATCACTGGCACTAACATCCGCGGTCTTTGCAGGTCTCAAAGGGCGTGACGAACTGTCCAACTCACGATCTTCGTTAGAGTGAGATGGGTAGTCATGCCGGAAGTTGCTCCGGCTTCGGATGCCTCGCCCATCGCCGTATCCGCCACATGCACGCCGGCAGCGCGATCACCAACACCGCAGCGCTCGTTCCCCACAAGATTCCCGCGACTCCAAGCGGGCCCACCAGCACAAACTTCAGCGTCAGAGCCACGACCAGGTCGACAGCAAACACCACCGTCTGGTAGCGAATCAGCAGCAGCCCGTTCAGCAGGTTATGCGGCACCCGAAACAGCGCTTGCGCGACAATCCACACTGCAACCGCCCACAGCAGCCCGATCCCGATTCCCAGGTCCGCATGCAGCCACAGCTTCAGCAGAGTCTCGCCCCAAAGCCAGCAGAATCACCGATCCCAGCACGGTAACCCCGGTCAGCAGCGCCATACCCCACGCCAGTTTGTGCATCACCCACTGGTGATCCGCCCTGTGCGCAGCATCCGCAAACGCCGGCCACAGCGGCTGCGCAATCACCGTCAGCATTCCCATTCCGGTCATGCAGATTCGCATGGCGATGGTCATCTGTGCCGACGCCTGCGGCCCCAGCAATTCGCAGCGCACAGCACGTTGTCCAGCATGAACATCAGGCTTCCCGCGATTCCCATCAGAAAGAACATCAACCCGCTTGAGATCACGTCGCGCGTCGCCGACCAGCGCTCGGGCAGCCGTTCGGGCCTCAATTCAGGATGACGCAGAAACAGGTGAATCAGGCTGCCGAGGTTCGAAACCACCAGCCCGCCATACACCAGTGCCACAAATACCCGCACATCCTGCGTATAGAACGTGGCCGCAATCAGCGCGACGGTCGTCACAACTGTCTGCATCAGTTCCCAGAAGCTGGAGAAATATCCCTCCTGCAGCGCCATCCAGATGTTGTTGGCTGAGTTCAACGGCAGATTAACCGCCAGCCCGGCGAAGGCGATCAGGTAACGGCTGAGTTCGCCACGGCGATCCACGCCATCCCCACGCCGCCGCTGTCAGGACGTAGAGAAAAAAGGCCGAGAGAAAATCCCCAGCGTCAGCGCCCCTGCCACCTGCCTTCGTGCCTCATCCAGATGGTCAAGCGCAATCGCACGCGCCACTAGCGTCACCAGTGCCGACCCCGTGCCCAGGTCCGTCAGGAACACCATCCACGCCAGCGATGCCGCCGCGCCCCACACGCCGAAGCGCTCCGGCTCCCAGCGCATGCAGCAATACCGGCATCACCACGAGCGTGCTTGCAACCTGCACCAGCCGCTGAGAGACGCCGAATCCCGCCGAGATCGCGGCTCTGCGATCGCGACTATGCGCCAGCATCCTCAGCCTGCGTGACACTCTGCGCCACCATCGCGTCGGGAAGTTTTTGAACCGAACATTGTCCAGTCGCCATTACGGTGATGACTTCCGGCTTGTCCGAAAAGAACTCATCCACTGCAGCGCGTGCTCCGGGACAACTTGAATAGCCGTAGTCATCAAAGAGTATCGTCCCTCCCGGCCCCATCCTGGGATAGAAGAATTCGCAAGCTGATCTGATCGCCGTGTAGATATCGAGGTCTATATGCACAAAACAAAATGAGCAGTCCCGAGCAGCCCGCAGTGAATCCGGTATAAGTCCAGGTACCAAGTTTACGTTTGTCAATCCGGATAGATATTCCCGAACAGAAGCGATACTGGTATCCGCAAAGTCTCCGGACTTATGAAGATCACGCGCGGGATCTGTCTCGGGCATTCCCGCGAAAGTGTCAAAAAGGTAGACACACCTCTGTGGCAGGCTCTCTGCCAGGATCCTTGCGGTCCCGCCCTTATAGACGCCGCATTCGGCCACTGCTCCGCTGCACCGGCGCGACGAGTCGAGAGCCATGCAGTAGAGGAGATACTTCGCATGCAACGGTACGAGCGAGCGAGGGTCTTCGGCGTGCAATCGCTTCGTCCATTCCGGCATCAGCCAGGGGCTGAACATCGGACGGTAGAATTCTGCGTCCTTGATGGTTGGATTTGGGGGCTTGGAGTCTTGAAGATGAAATCCAAATTTACCAAATAAGTACTCTGACGCGCGCAACGCCGGCACCGCGACAATTCTGGGAAGCTTCATCGATGCTACGAAAATACCATAACTTCCCGCCATTCACGCTTCCTGCCCGCGTCCCGCTAAACCCGCAAAAAGGCGATTCGTCCGATGGTGTTTCCCCACACTCTTCTCGCAATTCTGAATTGGGTACTTCCATCGGGCAGGATGCGCGCCCGCAGCCCGCTGCGCAGGGCGCGATCCCTGGCCAGGATCAGGCGATTCTTGGCAGCGCGGACCATGCCCCTTTCCTTGAGCTTCGGATTTGCCTGTCAAGCGGTTTCTTCACCTTCAATGCTTCAACAGAGCTCCTGAGATCCGCGCGGTACTTATCCCATTTAGGACCCTTGAACGCAGTTGTAGTAGTCGACGGGCGCAAACCCGGTGTGCTTCTCCAGCAGATACCACAACCGGGCAGCAAACGCGACCGTTTCCTCCGGAAAACTATCCGCGCCATACGCAAATTCCGGACAGATCATCACCTTGTCGGGCTTTATGGCGAGCACCGCCATGATGAAGCTCCACAGGTCGTCTTCTGTCCGGTTGACATCGCAGACTACGTACTTCAGCCACAATCCGCTTGTGCCGCTGTTTCTGTACCGGATCAGGTTCTCTATCACCTTGGAGTAGAAATCGAGACCTCTCAGTTTCTTGTAGGTGGAAGCCAGGCCCGTATCCAGAGACGTCGTCAAAATAATCTGGTTCCTCTTGAGGGCGTCGTAGATGCTCTGTTTGTAAACAGTGGAGTTGGAGTAAACCACAACCGTTCCCAGTTTATGACTCAGAAAGTAGTTCAGAATCTCATCGAAATTCTTGAGAGTCGCCGGCTCTCCGCCGCTGAAATCAATCCAGTTCCCGCCGCTTAGCTTTCCTCTTTTTCTGAATTCCTCAAGATAGCCGAGAAACTCGTACTGCGGTCCGATAAAGTTGTCCTCAACCGTGAAATTGCAATAGGTGCATCGTTCGTTGCATTTTGTGTAGTGCTGTATGCCCATGCCGCCGGGCATGCGGTTCTCCTCCGAGGTATTCGAAGTTAACGTCCTTGAACTTCTTTTCCTTCAGGTGGCCGCAGCCCGGGCACGATCCCGTCGGTCCCTCTCTCAGGCCGTTGACCCTTTCAAAATGCTCTCGCCTTCTTTGAACCATCAGGTCATAACCGGCGCCATTTCTCATTTCCTCGGCGGTAATCAGGACGGGAGAGTAAATGTCGGCGTGAACGCAGCAGCGCACTCCCTTCCTGCTCAAAATAGGTGCCGGTCTCAATGTATTTGCACGATTTCACCAGGTCATTCGGGGCGAGGGATTCGATCGTTTTGTTCGAGGGAGATGGTCCAGTCACATTCTGGATTTGCACTAACGTTGCCATTTCCGCTCCCTCCTGCACCAATAAGCCGCTCTATCTGTGTAGTCTAGCCTGTTTCGGACTACGGCACTCGCATTATCGTGCTCCCACTTTCGTGGGAGTCATTACTCTGGATACTGGCGTCGAGGGGGATTCTCAGCCTTGACGACCAGCGCGGAGCTTCTTTGCCCCACTGAGCAGCAAGTGCCTCAAAACGGCACTCGGCAGCACCAGCGCAGCGCCCAGCCGCGCGGCCGCCGAAGCGTTCCACGCCAGGTAAGGCAGGCAGGCCGCACTCCACTTCCAGGCATCGAAGAGGCTCGCTCCCCGTATGCGCGTCCACACAAACTGGTTGGCCGCAGACCGCGCGTTATGGCGCCTGCTCGCAGCCCGGAGATTGGATAGAAATTCAGGGCTGGCTCCAGCCTTCCGCGACCCCTCGATCACCTCTTCGGCCAGGAGCCGGGTCTCGCGCGCCCAGAAAAGCGGCGAAGTGCCGTGCGAGATATTGTCGTTGCGGGGCCGAAACAGGATGTAGTGCGAAAGAACCTCCGGGACACAGCCGACAGGCCCAAGGAATGCTATCTTCATCCAGAAAAACATGTCTCCGATGATCCAGTCTTCCGGTTGCGGCCCCAGCGCCCGCAGATCGCGCACCCGGCTGACGCATGCACACCACGACAACTCCCGCTGCCCCGCGTAGTGTGCCGCCAGAAAATCAGTTCCGGATTCGACCGGCGGCCCAACCACCGCCGGGACCTCGATTTCTTCGTAGTGAACAGCGCAGCCCGTATACACAAACGACAATTCCGGGTGCCGGTCGAACATCGCAAGCACCTTTTCGGCAAACTCAGGCAGGAGAAAGTCGTCGTCGGATAGTCCCACAAAGAAATCGCCCTGCGCCTGGTTGATGAGGAATTCACCGTTCCGCGCGGCGGAAACTGTCTTGTCGTGCCGGAAAGTTCGAATGCCTCGCCCCGCGTAGCGCGCGATCACCGCGGGCGTGTCATCCACTGACCCGTTGTCCGACACCAGAATTTCGATTTCCTGGGAAGTCTGGGCGAGTGCGCTTTCAATTGCGCGTCCCAGAAGCTCGGCGCGATTGAACGTCGGTATGGCAATTGTGAGCCGAGGCCGCATGAACTTTGGATTTCTTAGCTGGTCAGCATTTTAGCGCAGAGTCACAATCCGCGTTGTCAAGCACCTTTACTCCGCGATCCACCCAATCCTCATCAATCGAAACGGCTTAAAGTCCCGGCCAGTTTGCAGGTAATTTCCATCGTTCGGCGCATAATCAAGGTGTGTCCGATTCATATCAGCGTACCCTTCGACAGGCTAACCGGCCGCCTTCACAGGCCCAACCAGCTAAGTTCAGATAAGGCCCTTAACCGTGGCCAATTCGTGCCAAAAACTGCCAAAATGCGCCCAAAAACGCCACGCTCTTAGAGCTATATTGCTTTTTATCAGTTACATAGCAAAAAATTAGCAACAACCGAAAATGAAGCCGTGAAACCGCGAAACTGTGAAGGCAAGCTACCCCTGTGCCTTCCGCGCCCTCCCGTCACGCTCCGATGTTCACCGTATCCGCGCGGATTACCACCGTTTCCCCAGCCCGCGGCGGACGTCCTTCCCCATGCTAGACTTGCCCTCAATAGCGCCATGTCCACTGATTTGATCGCAGGGCCGGACCTCAAGCCCGCCGTAGCGCAGGGCAACGGCCTCAAGCCCAGGCTGATCACCATCATGACTCCCTGCTACAACGAGGAGCACAACGTCCGCGAGGTGCACCAGCGCCTGATGGCCGTGGCCGCGACGCTGCCCCAGTACCGCTTCGAGCACCTCTTCATCGACAACGCCTCGACCGACGGCACCGTCGCCGTCCTGCGCGAAATGGCCGCCGAAGACCCCACCGTCAAGGTCATCGTCAACGCCCGCAACGTCGGCCCCGACCGCTCCGGCATGCACGCCCTCCTCCAGGCCCAGGGCGACGCCATCGGCATCCTCGTCGCCGACCTCCAGGACCCCCCCGAGCTCTTCGTCGACATGATCCATGCCTGGGAGCAGGGCGCCCCCATCGTTGCCGGCATCAAGAACACCAGCGACGAAAGCTGGCTCATGTACCGCCTGCGCACCGCCTACTACCGCCTGGTCGCGCGCCTTACAAATGTGCGAATCATGGCCCATTTCACCGGTTTTGGCCTCTACGATCGCTCCGTAATCGACAAGATTCGCGCCGATTTTCGCGATCCTTACCCCTATTTTCGCGGAATGATCGCTGAATTGGGCCTTCCGGTGATGCGCAATTCACTACAACCAGAACCGCCGCGCACGCGGCATCACCAGCCAGAACTTCTATTCCCTCTATGACTTCGCCATGCTGGGCATCACCAATCTCTCCAAGGTGCCCCTGCGCTTCGTCATCTTCGCCGGCTTCATTTCCGCATTCTTCAGCTTCCTGATTGGAATGTTCTATCTCATCTACAAGCTGGTCTTCTGGGCCAACTTCAATGTCGGCATCGCTCCCGTCGTCCTTGGTCTCTTCTTCCTGGGCTCCGTCCAGCTCATCGCCCTCGGCATCATTGGCGAATACGTCGGCTCCATCCACACCCTGGTCCTGCGCCGCCCCCTGGTCACGGAAAAAGAACGCATCAACTGCTAGAAGATCGCCGCTCGGGATCTAATTCGAGTTGGTCGAACCACGGGATCGATCCGAATCCGTCTTTACCGTGGTGCGTTCATCAGGCTCCGGAGCAGGAAATATTCGTTGATGGGCTCGTCATCGCTTAATGCCGGTATGCGCGGGCTTCCGGCAATCAGTTCCTGCACCGGAACTTCCCTCGTGAGAACCCGGTCGAACTGAGCGGCTGCATTTGGAGCAGGCCCCCATTCCACAAAATCCCTGGCTGCCGTTGCCGGCATGCGTGATGCCAGAACCGATCCCGGCAGGTTCGGAATTGGTTCCATGCTGGCCAGATAGTGGATGCCAAACCGCCCATCGTATGACCGGAAGGCCCGTACATGGGGGAAAGACTCAACCAGAGACTTGGTGATTGAAGCGGTTGTGGCAGCGTCTCCGTTGACCGATAGGTACCAGATTTGAAAAATGCCGTCGTGATTCAGGTGCCGTTTAACAACTTCGTAGAATTCACGCGAATAGAGCAGGCTCGATCCGGCGGCTGGAACCGGCGGCGGCGGATCAACGACGATTACGTCATACATCTTGTCCGATCCATCAAGGAATCGTCGGCCATCATCCACCACAACCTCCGCAAGCGGCGAGCGCATGAGATTCGCTCCGTCGCTGTGGAAGTAGGGAAAGAGCTTGGGCACGCTAGGAATCAGATCGACCGCTGTGGTCGGAATACCCCACGACAACATGCTCCGGAAAGTGGTGCCCATTCCGAAGCAGATGACAAGCCCGCTCTTGGGCGGACGGCTCATGAAAGCCAGCGGAAGATCGGCGATGTATTTGGTAATCGGAGTCAGAACGGTCATTCCCGATCCATTCACCAGGAGCGCTCGATCGAACCCCGTTCCGGTCGCAATCACCGTCGCCGAATAATCACGAAGCACCTCACGAACAGAGAATTCCGATTCGAAATCTTTGCTGAAGCTGAAAAGCAACACCCCCGTAATCACAGCAACAGCAAAAGTGATGCGGGGCCTCCGCGGAGCATTGACTGCTCCAGATTTACCGGTAGGGCGAAACGCGAGCACGCCCGCAATTGCGAATATAGGGAGCGAGAGCACCAGCATTGACCACCGCTCGCCGAGCCAGGTTTCAAGACCGAATGAAGCAATCAGCGGTCCAAGGATGCATCCCAGGATGTTGTACGCGTATGCCACTCCGGCTTTGTCCGGTTCTCCCAGGGACCACGCATCTACCAGCAGCGGAGTCATGAACCCGGTCAGGGCGCAAAAGAGCAGGATTGAGATAATGCGCAATCCGCTCGCTCCAGGGGCGGTAAGGTGAAGTAACGGATTCGCGCCAACGACAGGTATAAGCGTGGATACAGCGATCAGGCTCCAAACATTCAAGCTGTCGTCCGGATTATGTGAGCGCGCCCATCTGCGGTAGTCGCGTGCGCCCCAGAATGTTGCTGCAAGGTATGTGCCGACAATCAACGCAAATGCGTAGACGAAGTTGCCGAGAAAGGGCGTGAATTGCCGCATCCAAACGACTTCACATCCCATGCTGACGAGGCCCGTTGAAAACAGCAGCAGGAGCGCGACCCTTCGCGGAAACCCGTACAAATTTGCCTGCTTCGAAGCCTTTGCCGCTTCGTATTCAGAATCGCTGGAGGCGCCCAGCTTGAAGCTGATCGCGAATGCGAACGTCGCCAGCAGCGCATTCAGGCAGGCAGCGACCCAGAGCGTGCCTTGGAACCCAAGGAATTCAATCAGAACGAATGCAGAGACCACCGTACCCAGCAAAGCCCCGAGAACATTTGCAACGTAAAGTAAACTGAACGATCGTTCGGATGCCGAGCCGCACGTCTTGCGAATCGACGACATCAAGAGCGGAAACGTAGAGCCGAGAAATGTGCACCATGGCAAGAGCGTGATCACGAGCCAGATCCCTGCCAGCGAGTAGTAGCGCCAGGTCTGCCAAGCTCCCAAATTGCCCATATGAAGCAGAAGATTGCGCCCGAGCTTCAGTTCAATCGGAACCAGGAGTGCGGAACACCCGATCAACAGCTCAGCTAAGGAATATAATCGAAGCCCGCCGGAGGGTTTCGAACGGGCAAGTTTGCGGGTAAGAATTCCTGCACCCCACGAGCCGAGTCCCAGTCCCCCCATGAAAATCGAGAGAACAATGGAAACCAGCGCCGTTGTTACCCCGAAACTAGCCATCGCAAGTCGGACCCAGATGACTTCATAGACCAGGCCGCAGAATCCTGAGACGACGAAAAAGACGAAATACCCGCCCAGATATGGATCCTGCTTCGCACTTCCCTCAAGTTGCGGACCCGGCGTGAACGGTCGAAAGAGACATGTATTTTCCTCAATAAGCCCGGTCGGGTGGGGTATCTATGTATGGTATTTCAGGCATGGGAGAATCAGGCGAGAGAAATCGCGCGCAGGTAACCTAAGGTCGTCTCGTCTTCGAAAGATGTCAGGCTCCAGGTCTGGGAGACCCGCACCGATCCATCATCAGTTCGCGTCCTGAACCCCGCAGTTGTTCCAAGCTGTTTCGCATAGACCCACAGATAGAAGACAGACACAATCAGCAGAGTCGCGGGAATCGGGACCACAACGGACGCAATGAGCAGCGGGAGCAGAGCCCCTGCCGTGGCGTGCATTCTAGCCGCAAATCCAAGGTAAAATGCCCACGGCAACTCAGACGTGACGATCAGAGCCGATGCACTCATCAGTAGAGACAGGTTTGCCACCCACCTGCCCTTCGTCGACAGAATGGCGCAAGCCGGAATGGTGAGCAAGCACAGCTTCGAATCGTAGAGCCTGTGGTAGATCGGAAGCATGCTAAGTGCCGCAACGCTGGCCATGGCGAGCCAGCGCTCTTCCCCTGACGGGCGAAATCGAAGCGTCAGAACCACGGCAGCGGCAAAAATGAGCAGGCAGGCCACGTAGGTGGTTGGGTTGTAGAAACTGGGATCGTCACGAATCAGGCTGACCGCCGATTGAAGGTTCGTAATCATCAATGCACCGCGTCTGAACACTGTGGAGGGGCCTGCGTCACTCACCGCTCCGCGCGCCGAGAGCGTCGTCAGGTGCGTCTGCAGTTCTGGGATCCAATGAGGAGATGCGTGGTTAATCCATAGGAGCATCGGGAGGCTCAGACATGCATAAATCAACAGGCTTTGCAACGCGCGTTTGCGGACTTCACCGCCGAGCGCGATCAGAAAGAGCCACACGAGTCCGCTGTCATGCGGCTTAATTGCGAGGCTCGCGGCAAGACAAAAGGCTCCTGCGATCTCAAATCGTTTGGAAAAGAAACACCAGATGCTGACGATACAGAGACTCACGGCCAGGCTGCCGGGATTGGCCGCCGAGATGGTCGACCCACTATTCACCAGATAGAATCCCAGCAACGCCCCTGTCAACAGCGGGGCATGTGACTTGCCGATGTCCCAGACAAGGAACGCGGAAAGAAGAAACGAGCCCGCAACCACCGTCACCCAGACAACGTAAAAGGCAGTGAAAGGCAAGCGTGCAATTGGAGCGGTAAAAATGAAGATCGTCGGGAGATACACATACATCGATTCGAACTGCAGTGTGGCACGGTCACCTGGGCTCGATGGTGACGGCCCTCCCACTTTCAGATACATCGAAGCAACATCGTTTGCGTTGTAAGGATCGCAGTGGTCAATCAGGCATCGCGTACAGGCATGCAACATCCTGACGTCCATAGGCGTGTCGCGCTGCGCAAGCCGCACTCCGATTCCGACCACCAGGAAAACCAGCACACCCAAACAAAGAAGGAGGAACCCATCACTCTGTGCCTTAGTCCGGTTCATTGCACCTTAGAGTACCAAAGCCAAATATGGCGACAGTTTCGCGTGAACGTCTCGACTGCATGAGCTTCCTCGTCGAAGAGAGCGACAACTGTCAGACTGACAACTACGGAATACCACTCCGCTGTCCGGCGAATCGACTCCTCCAGGGAAGTCCACTCCTTCAGGTCCAGCATCCCTTGGCGCGGTCGACGGAAGGCACATAGCGTGCCGGATGCACCAAATTTGCGATTTCCAGAACAAACAGGTCTCGTTCTCCCAGATCCGTCAACTACTTACTCCGGAGTTTGCCCATGATTGACAAGGACATCTTTGCCCATTCGCGGGCGCGATTCAACCAGCCCTCGTGCGAGCCGTCCGCAGGGCGCGCCGCGAGCTGCTTTGCCATTTCAGCCAGGAACAGCTTGACATCGCAGTGGATCGGAACCTCCGGCTTGACCAAGGGCTTTCGCAGTTCCGCAGCATCCACGTCCACCTGGATCTTGACTGCGTGGCGCGCAAAGGAGTTCCAGTTGTAGCTCATCTGGCGGATGTTGAGCCGTGAACCGAGAATCAACACAACGTCGGAGTTCTGAACCGTAAAGTTGCCTGCACGCTCGCCGATCGTGCCGGGGCGACCGCAGAACAGTTCGTCATCGCTGGCGATCAGGTCATGCGTCCAGGCGGTGACAACGGGGATGCGCAGAGCGCGGATGACGCGCTCAAACTCCTCCAGTGCGCCTCCGATCCTGACGCCGCTTCCGGCAAAGATGACCGGCCGTCGGGCGTTCCGGATTCGTGCCAGCACGTCGGCGACCTGTGCCTGAACTTTCGCGGGTTCGAATACCAGCTGATCTTCGACCGGATCGTAGTGTCTGAGGGCTTCGGGATCGATTTCCGCCGACTGCACATCGACTGGAATATCGAGCCAGCAGGGCCCGGGCCGGCCATTTTGGGCGAGATACCAGGCGCGTTCGAGGTGATAGGCGATGCTCTCCGGATCGCTGACAAGCACGGAGTACTTGGTGATGCCTTTCACCATGCGAATGATGTCGACCTCCTGATCGCCCAGTTGGCGCAGGTCGGTCAGCCCGTATGTGGCCATGCAGGTTTCGCGCTTCACCTGGCCGGAGACGACCAGCATTGGGATGGAATCCGTCCACGCGCCAAACACACCATTCAAGGCATTGATTCCGCCGGGCCCGGTGGTCACGTTGAGCACCGCGGGGATGCGGGCGATGCGGGCATATCCTTCCGCCGCCATCGCCGCGGCTTGCTCGTGGTGAGTGCAGATGTATTTGAGCCCGCTGGTGCCGACTGAGTCGTTCAGATGCATCGCCCCGCCCCCGGTGATCAGGAAAACGTGGCTGGCGCCCCATTCGCGAAGCTGGCTAAAGACGTAGTCGGAGAGTTTCATGTGCAATCACGCATGGTCCCGTCACAAGACCTTCAAGGTCTTTTCCTCCGACACGAAGCTGGCGACCACTTCTTCCACGTAAGTCAGCATCTCCTCAGTCAATCCCGGATAAACGCCGATCCAGAACACGTTGTTCATGGCGAAGTCGGTGTTCTTGAGCTCGCCCACGACGCGGTACTCGCATCCTTCGTAAGCTGGCTGGCGAAGCAGGTTTCCGCCGAACAGGAGGCGGGTGGCGATCTTCTTTGCCTCAAGCGCAGCGACCAGGTCGTGGCGCTTGAATGGCGCGGACTCTCGCACGCCGATGGGGAATCCGAACCACGAAGGGTCGGAACCCGGCGTAGCTTCGGGCAGCACCAGACAATCCTGCAACGGCTGCAAGCCCTTGAAAAGATGTCGAAAGTTTTCCTTCCGGCGCTCGATGAAATGGGGAAGCTTGGCAATCTGGGACGCGCCCAGCGCCGCCTGCATATCGGTGACTTTCAGGTTATAGCCGATATGCGTGTAGGTGTACTTGTGGTCGTAGCCACAGGGCAGCGAGCCCAATTGCCAGTCGAAGCGCTTGCCGCAGGTGTTTTCCTTGCCGGGCTCGCACCAGCAGTCACGGCCCCAGTCGCGGAACGACTCGATCAGCAATTGCAGATTCGGCTTTTCAGTCAAAACCGCACCGCCTTCGCCCAGGGTGATGTGGTGCGCGGGATAGAAGCTCACGGTGGCAATGTCGCCGAAGGTGCCCACGCGCCGCCCCTTCCAGGTCGAGCCAAGGGCATCGCAACAGTCCTCGATGAGCCACAGGTCGTGCTTCTTTGCGAAGGCAGTTACGGCGTCCAGGTCGAAGACATTGCCTAGCGTGTGCGCAATCATGATGGCGCGCGTTTTGTCGCTGCGGGCGGCTTCGAGTTGGGTGACGTCGATCTCGTAGTTCGGCAAAGTGACATCGACAAAGACCGGCACGAGCCTGTTCTGGATGATCGGATTAAGCGTGGTCGGAAAGCCCGCGGCAACGGTAATGACCTCATCGCCGGGTTTCAGCCGCCGCTCGCCGAGTTTGGGCGAGGTCAGCGCCGTCAGGGCGAGCAGGTTTGCCGATGAGCCGGAGTTGACCAGCGACGCGCATCGCACGCCCACGAAGCGGGCCAGTTTGCGTTCGAAGTCCTCGCCAAAACGCCCGGTCGTGAACCAGGCGTCCAGGGCCGACTCGACCACCGCGCTCACGTCGGCGGCGTCGATCACCTTGCCGGAGACGGGAACAGACGAGATCCCCGGCCGGAACTCCGAAGGCGGAAACGCCTCAGCGAAATATCGGGCAGTGAGCTCCAGGATTTGTTGCCGAAGTTGTTCACTGGCGTTGGTCATCTGGGATCCACCTCCCAAGCATATCCAATGGAATCATCGCGGTATAGTGTATTAGCCAAGGAAAACCACCAAGGTACCAAGTTGTATTCTCGTCTGCCGTGCGGTCATTATGCGCCGATGGCCAAATAGCAGTCTAAGCAGGAGGGTGTTTCTTGTAGTCTCCCCGGCTCAGGTGTTTCTCGAGCAGGAGATAAAGGCAGATGAAGAGGTATCGGCTGCCCATCTCCTGGATCTTGAGCTTGGCCACGCCAGTCCGGCGATTGCGCCACGTGATGGGGATCGTCGTCCAGGAATATCCCCGGACTATCGCCTTGAGCGGGATCTCCACCGTCATATTGAAGTGCGCGGAAAGCAGCGGCTGGCATCCTTCGATGACTCGGCGGCGGTAGCCCTTGAAGGCATTCGTGGTGTCATTCAGCGAGATGCCGAAAAGCAACCGGATGAAAAGATTCGCCATGCGGTTGATGCGAAGTTTGAGCCACGGATAATCGATGACTCCTCCACCCTTCATGAACCTTGAACCGAACACCGCATCCCAACCTTCATTGAGCGTCTTCCAGTAGCGCACAACGTCGCGACAATCGTCCGATTCGTCGGCCATCATGATCACCGCTGCATCCCCCCTCATGCTCTGCAGGCCGCAACTGATGGCTCGCCCAAAGCCGTGTGGAGGCCCGTTCGTAACCAGTCGAGCCTCGGGGATGCGCTGCCCAAGCTCGGTGACAATTCGGGCAGTTCGATCGGTGCTGCCGTCATCAACCACAATAATCTCGTGCGGAATCTGGTGAATGCGCAGTTCCACATGCAGGTGCTCGATCGTGGATGCAATGCATCCTTCCTCGTCGCGAGCTGGTATCACCACCGACAGCAGGGTCAACGCGGCTTCTGATGGTTCGCCAGGCGTCGTCATAGGCCGCACCACGAAAGCCATTCTGGATTTGCGATGACGTGATCTGCGATTTCGTCCAGGATTCGATTCAGGCCTATCTCAGGTTTCCAGCCCGTCGTTGTCTGCACTTGGGTTGAATCCAAAATCAACCATGGGATGTCATACGGGCGCTCGCTGCCGTCCTGCATTGGCTGGTGGGGACCGAATCGCCGATCGCACCATGCCGTCAGTTGGGCGAGAGACATGGAATTGGTGTCCCCTCCGGAGACGTTGAAAACCTGTCCTCCCCGGGGGTTGCGGATTTGAAAATCAACCAGCCGGGCAAGATCACGCGGATGTAACGCATCTCGAACCTGGAATCCGTTGCCGCCGAAGCCAAGGTATTTCAGAGCTTTTCGCGCGGCGTGTGCGTGCAGCCAGTAGGAAAAAATCCCCTGCTCGGCCGTTCCAAATTGTCCGGCGCCTGCCAGAACCCCACACCGGTTGATCCAGAGAGGGATTTGGAAAGCCCAGGCATATTCCTGCGCCAGGCGTTCGGAGGCCAACTTTGTCGCTCCGTAAAGCGAAATGGGCGCTTCAGTGCTGAACCGCTCATTCACACCCTTCGCGCTCGCTCCCTCAGGCAGGGAGTCAACTTTCTCGAGAGCGAAAGCTTGAGCATCGACGCGTAAGGGCAAACGCGAGAGGGCGTCAATGGAGTAGACCCGGCTCGTGCTCAGCAGGATGAATCCGGCACTGCTTTTGCGGCAAAACTCAAGCAGGTTGATGGTTCCGAGCAGGTTGTGTTCCAGCAGTTGCCGCGAGCTTGTCTTTCCGTCCCGGCCTGCAAGCACACTCGGCTGTGCCGCGGCGTCAATTACCCAATCGGCGGCTGGCAGAGCTTCGAGGTCGCTGGCCACGCGAATATCCCCGTGAAACAGCTGCACGCCTTCGCGCTTGAGAGACAACCGGTTCGTTTCGCTGCCGGAGCGCGCCAGGTTGTCGATTCCGATAACCGAGAGTCCCTCGTGGGACTCCAGCAGAAAACGCGCCAGGTGACTGCCTGCGAAACCGCACACTCCCGAGATGAGGACCTTCATTTGTTCACGCATGCACCAGCCGCGTCGACCATGCCCCGGAGATCTCCGCGATTGTCTGTTTGAGTGTCTTTGTCACTCCCCAGTCCGGGTAATGTGCCTTCATCTTTCGGATATCGCTGTAATAGCAGATATGATCGCCGGTGCGATTGAGCTCGACGTATGTCCACACCTGCTTGCGACCGGTGAACTGTTCGGCAAGGTCGAACGCCTCCAGGATCGAGCACGAGTTTTCGAACCCTCCGCCCAGGTTGTAAACCTCGCTGCAACGAGGATTCTGCGCGAAGGCAAGCATGAATCTGGCCACGTCTTCGGAGTGCAGGTTATCGCGAACCTGTTTTCCCTTGTAGCCGAAAACCTTGTACTCCTTGCCCAGCAGATTGCAGCGGACCAGGTAGCTGAGGAATCCGTGTAACTCCACCCCGGCATGATTGGGGCCGGTGAGGCACCCGCCCCGCAACACGCAGGTCGGCATGTTGAAGTAGCGCCCATACTCTTGCACCATTACGTCCGCAGCCACCTTGGAAGCACCGAAAACGGAATGCAGCGACTGGTCGATGGAGAAAGTTTCGGGGATGCCGTGCTGGAACTCCGGGTCAGCATAGTCCCATCGCGTCTCCTTCTCCACAAGGGCGAGCTTATTGGGTCCATCTCCGTAGACCTTGTTTGTCGACATGTGGATGAACGGGGATTCCGGCGCGTCGCGCCTGGCGGCTTCGAGCAGATTCAGGGTCCCGCCGGCGTTCGTGTCAAAGTCGTCAAAGGCAATCTGGGCTGCGCGGTCGTGTGAGGGCTGCGCAGCCGTGTGGACAATCACATCCGGCCGCGAATCATGCAAAAGCCGAAGTATGCCCTCACGGTTCCTAATATCCTCGTGGAAATGCTGGTATCCCGGGATCTGATCATGCAGCCGCCGAAGAGACCAGGACGTGTCCCCGTCGGGCCCAAAGAACACCGCCCGCTGGTTATTGTCCACGCCAATTACGGCATAACCGGCGCGGTGGAAATGAATGCACACTTCCGAGCCGATCAGACCGCAAGACCCGGTAACCAGAACTGTCTTTTTGCCCATTTATAAATAAGGGTGACACAGCTCCATCTTCAGCGTAAACAACTGTTTCGGGAAAAGAAACCCGATCGTCACGTTGGCTGAATGCGATTCAGCTCCGCCCGCGCATCCTTGACCGGCGGGTGTCCCCGCCCACGCCGATAAACCCGTTCTCAGGGCTGCTTTGGCCCGTAAAGATCTCGCCAATTCGACCGAATTCGTTGAGTAATGGCCCGGCCAATAAAGCTTGTCACTTTTTCGACCCGATCCATGGAAGCCGTTCTGTTGCCCGTATCAAGACCGAAACCACTCAAGAACGCGTCTTGCTGGGCCCGCGGCCAATTCGCGTGATCCTTCCACGCACTGATTCCGCCGTCTCTGATCCCATCATTATTACCGGTGACCGCATTGGCCAGATTCAGCCATCGCCCCGTGAGAGCTTGAGCTGCCTCGCAGGCCGGATCGAGTTCGAGGGAGGCTTCCAACTCCGCGAATAGGTGCCTCCATAGCTGACTCCGTTGTTCGCGGACCTCAGCCGGCGTATCCTTCGCAAGTTTTGCCCGATCAAGCCAGGCTTGCTCGGAGTAGTACTTCCTCATTGAGTTCTCTTGAGGTTGCATATCGATGGTCTCCAGTATTTTCTTGAGGACAGAAGCGTCGGTAGCCTGGCCAGACCGAATCGCCTTGGTCGCGAGTTCGATTGCCTGTACCGCACGATCGATCGACCTTCGTTTCTCTGCGAGGGCCTGGAGTTGAAAGTCGAGAGACTCCAGGAGAGGGAGCGTCTTGGATGACCCGAGGAGGTACTTGATTTCCTTCAGGGGGATGCCAAGAAATTTGAGGGCGGCAATCTGCTCCAGCCGTTCAAGATCGTCCAGGGAATAGACGCGGGCTCCGGAACGGTTCCTCTGCGGTTTGAGCAAACCGATGCGATCGTAGTGATGCAGAGCCCTGACCGTCACACCTGCCAGTTCAGCGAACTCACCGGTTTTGTAGCCCCTTTTCATCGTATCTAGATATAGTCAGGCCTGACGCAGGGTCAGGAGCAACACCAAATCGATCCTGAAAGGTCCCCCCGAAACAATTCGTTCGCAGTCAGGCCATTCTGGACGCTACGTCGGATTCCCGCACAAGTGCCCAGATTCTCAACTGGGAAGCGTCGTCGTCATGCTCTTCGCTCTTAAATCTATTGGTGATTCCGTCCCATGCATTCCTTTCCTGGTTTTCAGTTGCGGGCGAGCGACATTGGTGCGTCCGCCGATTGAGCGGGTGCGTGCTCAGGTCGCAGCAGCAGCCTGAACGCGATGAAATGCACCCAGAAAAGCGCTGGTACATAAAGCATGGGGATCGCGTAAGCGGCCCCGAGTTGCCCGGCGACTGACGGCAGATCCACGCTGACCGCCCGCGCAGTGGCGGCAACGAGATCGGCGAGACCGACCAGATTGAAAGCCCAGACCAGCGGCCAGAACAGGGAGCGCCGGCGCACCGTGAGCAGCGCGAGAATTGCGAGCAGCGCGGTGGCGAGATCGCCATAAGCCACCTGCGCGGCCCAGCCCTGCGGCAGGTTCGGTCCAACAAACCCGGGCAGCAGGAAGGCCAACCCGAAGAAGCGGAAACTGTTGAATGTGGCGATTGCGCGGTGCGCCTCCAGCCTGTCCATTGCCTTCAGCCGCGGCCAGACGTAAGTCGCGATGCAGAGCGCCCAGGCCAGATAGCCCAGTGCCATATCGATATTGAAGATTCCTCTTGCCGGCATGCCAACCTCCTTGCGCTCATCGGACCCGAATTCGCCCGCGATGCCGATGGCCTGATCACGGTGTTTACGGTTTAATTGTTCTGCGCTCCTGGGCCCGTCAATGCCCTCAGAGCCATCAACGGCCCGACGGGAATGTACTCGGTATCCATCAACTGCGCCTTGGCGAGCGGCAGCGTTTCCATGATGGCTCGTGCCTCGTCCTCAGTCTTCACGTCGACCATGAAGATGACGCCCTTGCCATCGCCGCGCGAATACCACTCCCGGATTTTCCCGTCGAGATAGAGCTTCACGGTTGCCCGAATCTCTGCCGGGATCACGGCCATGACTTGTTGAACGGTTACGCCCTGCCTGGGAGTCTCAATAACGAGCACTCCGGTGGTTTTAGGTATCGGCACGCTGGGCATGCCTGAGGCTCCTCCGGACGGCAATTGCGCTCCGTCCGCTACCGGCAGCAGTGCAAAGAGAAAAGGGATCATGAATTTCATCGGTTAACCTCTCGATTTGGTTTGGTGTTGCAGGGTTTCCTCAAAAGAGTACGACTGTACTCTTTACGGGTAAAAAAATTACTCTTCAGCGAAGCTCTTTATAAAAAAGTTCCTCGCCTCACTTAATCTCTGCTCACGCTTTTGAGGATCCGAAGTAATGCGGGCCATCATCAACACCCCCACCATACTGGAGAACAACAGCCTGCACTTCGCCAGCTTTTCTTCTCGCGTCCGACCAGGAACAAATGGCAATAGCCGCTCACGATACGCGTCCTGCAAAGCCTCAATCCGTTTCCGCACGGACAACGGCTTTCGTGCGAGTTCCGGCCCGAGCGCGGAGAGCACGCAACCCGCTCCCGGCGAATTCGCGTGGCGGCTGCTTAGATAGCGTTCGATCATTGCTCGCAGAGCCTGGCCTTCGGGGGCGGACTTTGCAGCCTCCACCATGCCGCCTCCCATCTCGTCGAAGGCCCGTGCCACAGCTTCGACCAGCAGATCGTCCTTGCTCTTAAAATGCCGGTAGAAGCCCCCTTTCGTCAGGCCTACCTTCTTCATCACCGTCCCGATGCCGCTGCTGTCACCGCCGTGTTCACGAAAAGATCGAGCGGCCACAGAGAGGATGTTCTCGTGGTTCTGCGCTTTGTGTTCGAGCGAATACCGCATGACGTAAAGAGTACGACCGTACTCTAAGCTTGTCAAGCCAAAAAATGCCGGATGCTCACCAGTGACCTGATAGATGTCGATCAGCAATCTGGTTTTCTCACATCTGTTCGGTATGCGGGGAGCCCCAGCGGTGTTTGCCTTCGCTGATAAACTCGTTACCGTGCCAGACGTTACTGTGCAAGAACAGGAAAAACCGCCCGTCTTTCTTCTCGACGCGATGTCGTTTATCTTCCGCGCCTACCACGCGATGCAGCGCAGCCGCCCGATGTCTACGCGATCCGGCCTGCCCACCGCGGCTATTTACGTATTCGTGAATATGATCCGCAAATTACGGCAGGATTTCTCACCGAAATACTTCGCCGCCGTATTCGATCCCAGCGGCGCCGTGTTCCGCGACGAGCGCGCCAAGGACATCGGCACCCTGCGCAAATGGAATTCAAAGCTGCAGGCCTTCGAAGACGTCAGCTACGAAGGCTACAAGGCCAAGCGCGAATCCATGCCCGATGATCTGCGGCGACAGGTTCCGTATATCCGCCGGTCGCTTGAGGCCTTGCGGATTCCGATTCTCGAGGCGCAGGGTTTTGAAGCCGACGACGTGATCGGCACCTTGGCTCGCGAGGCAGCCGAGCAGGGGCACGAGGTCTTCATCGTCTCCGGCGACAAGGACATGATGCAGCTTGTGAGCGGGCACGTGAAGGTCCTCAATCCCCAGAAGGACAACCTGATTCTCGATGCCGCGAAGGTGAAAGAGGTCCTGGGCGTACCGCCGCAACAAGTCATCGATGTTATGGCTTTGCGCGGCGACAACATCGACAACATTCCCGGCGCTCCCGGCATCGGAGACAAGGGCAGTGTCGACCTGATCGTGGAATTCGGCAGTGTAGAAGCCGTCCTCGATCGCGCCTCGGAGGTGAAGCGCAAGAGCTATCGCGAATCGCTCGAGCAGAATCGCGACGCCGTCCTGCTCTCGAAGGAACTCGTTACCATCGACTGCCGTGTACCGCTGCCGCTGGACCTCCAGGCGATGCAGACGCAGGAGCCTGATCTCGAGGCCTGTCGCACGCTTTTCAGCGAACTCGAATTCACCTCGATGCTGCGTGAGCTTGCGCCTTCGGCATCCGCGCCGGCGCTTGAATTGATCGACGAAGCCACCAGCGAGCAGGCCGCAGCCTTCTACGCAGCGGCGCGCAAGAATGGATTCGCCTTCGCGCTGGCGGCGGCAGAGCCCACTGAGGCAGAGCCCGAATCGGAAGAGCCAGCGGTGCCGCAAACCATGTCGCTGCTCGACGTGGTGGAAGAGGCTGAGAAGAAGACGGAGTCCAGCATCGGAGTCAGCGCCGAACCCGGCAAGGGTCTTTGTCTTCCGCTTACACCGGAGCTGAAACAGCTGCTTGAAGACGCGTCGGTCCCCAAGCGAGTCCATGATCTCAAGTTGGCGTTGCATGTACTTTGCGGGTTGAATGTCGACCTGAAGGGCCGTGTCGAGGACTCGATGCTGCTCTCCTATGCGCTGAATCCGACGCAAACGGCGCAGACCCTGGCCGATCTTGCTGCCCGCCATAACCAGTCAGCGCCAAAGTCTCTGCCCGCCGCTGCCGCCGTCACGCAGACGCTCGTGACCGAACTGCGCGCCGAGGTGGATCGAAGCAAGGTGACGCGCGTTTACGAGGAAATTGATCTGCCTCTCGCGCCGGTTCTTTATCGCATGGAGAAGAAGGGCGTTCGTATTGACACTGCTGTCCTCGACAGCCTGTCGCGGAAATTTGCCGCCGAACTGGAGCGCGTTGGCGAACAGATTTACTCGCTCGCGGGCCGGCGGTTCAACGTCAATTCGCCCAAGCAACTTGGCGAAGTCCTCTTCAAGGACCTGGGAATGCCGATTCCCGTTAAATACGGCAAAGGCAAGGCGATCTCCACTGCGCAGGACGTTCTTGAAGGGCTGGCGGAGAAGCACGAGGTGCCGCGGCTCGTCCTGGAATTCCGCCACCTCTCCAAGCTCAAATCGACTTACATCGATTCGCTCCCGCTGCTTGCAGATTCCGAGTCACGCGTCCACACTACTTTCCAGGCAGCGGCTACGGCAACAGGCCGCCTGTCGTCAGTGAATCCGAATCTGCAAAACATTCCTATCCGCACCGAGCTTGGCCGCGAGATCCGCGCTGCCTTCGTCGCCGCACCAGGCACGCAGCTTCTCTCGGCGGACTACTCGCAGATCGAACTGCGCCTGCTCGCGGATTTCAGTGACGACCCTCTGCTGGTCCGCGCCTATCAGCAGAATGAGGACATTCACACGCTGACGGCCAGCGAAGTTTTTGGTGTCGCGGCCGAGACCATGGACAAGGAGACGCGCAACCGCGCCAAGGCCGTCAACTTCGGAATCGTCTACGGCATCTCGCCCTTCGGGCTGGCAGCTCAGTTGGGCATTCCACAGGCTGAAGCCCGGGCCTACATCGATCGCTACTTTGCGCGCTACCAGGGGGTGAAGGCATTCATCGAAAAGACTCTCGACGACACGCGCCGCGAAGGAGCCGTACGCACGCTCTTCGGTCGCGTCCGGCCCATCCCCGACATCACCAGCCGCAATCCCAACGCACGCGGATTTGCCGAGCGCACGGCTGTGAATACGCCGTTGCAGGGAACTGCGGCCGACCTGATCAAGCTGGCAATGATTGCTCTCGATCGCAAACTTGCTGAGCGCAAACTGAAAACGCGCATGGTTCTGCAGGTCCACGATGAGCTTCTCTTCGAAGTTCCGGCCGATGAGGCCAAAGAGGTGGAAGAGCTGGTTCGCGCCGAAATGGAGGGCGTGATCAAGCTGAAGGTGCCGCTCGTTGCCCACATCGGCTTCGGCCCCAACTGGCGCGACCTTTAATCGCGCCTTACGCGCCCAACTCCGAGCGAATCGCCGCCGCGATCGCCTCGGCGTGCCGGTGCATCGCCTCTTCGCTTTCAGCCTCGATCATGACGCGAGCCAGCGCTTCGGTGCCGGAATAGCGAATGACCACGCGTCCGGTGTCCTTCAATTCTTCCTCCGCGTCGTGAATGCGTTTCATGATCGCGGGAATTGCCTCGAGCGGTTTCTTCTCCCGGACCTTGACGTTCACGATCACCTGCGGGAATACCTTCAGGTCCGCGGTCAGCTCGTCGATGCTCTTGCCGGTGCGTGCCATCAGGTCCAGCACCACCAGCGCTGTCAGCAGGCCATCGCCGGTTGTGGCCAGGTGAGGGAAGAGGATATGACCGGATTGCTCGCCGCCCAGGGCCGCATTGTTCTGCTGCATCTGCTCCAGCACGTAGCGGTCGCCCACGGGTGCGCGGAGCATGCGGATTCCAGAACGCTTCAGCGATGCCTCGAGTCCCATGTTCGACATGGTTGTCGCAACCACGAGGTCGCCCGCGAGCAGGCCGCGCGTCTTCAAATCGCGTGCAGCCATCAGCAGTATTGCGTCGCCGTTGATTACGTTTCCGTGAGCGCCTGCCAGCATGCACCGGTCGGCGTCGCCATCAAACGTCAGTGCTATCGACGCTCCGCGTTTTTGCACCTCTGCGGCAACCCACTGCGGATGCAGCGCGCCGCATCGGTCGTTGATATTCCGCCCGTCAGGTGAAATGTTCAGCAACGCGAACTCGTCCGGAATGCGCGCGCCGAGGCGCAGAAATAGTTCCGGAGCCACCGCTGCAGCCGCACCGTTGGCGCAATCGGCAACGATGCGCAGCCCGGCAAGTTGCAGGCCGGGCACACAATCAATCAGGAACTGGACGTAGTCGCTCGGCAGAGCGGGATTGTCTTCAACCAGCGGCAGGCTTGCTGTGTCCGGAACGGCTGCATCCTCTGCCTGGCGCAGAATCTCATCTTCGATCGCCGCTTCGACTGCATCGGGCAGCTTGAAGCCATCGGCGCCGAACAGCTTGATTCCGTTATCGCGCCACGGATTGTGCGAGGCCGAGATCACCACACCCGCGTCAAATCCGTGGATTCGCGTCAGGAACGCCACGGCGGGAGTGGGCACGATGCCCGCACTTTCAACATGAACACCAGCGTCGCGAAGTCCCGCAGCCATCACGGCCGCGATCCATGGGCTCGATTCACGCGTGTCGCGTCCCACGATCACCCGGGGCCCGGTCTTCTCGCGCAGAGAGTGTCCCAGCGCCAGTCCTGTTGCGTAAATGGTCGTTGTATCCAGTGGCGACTCGCCCGCGATCCCGCGAATCCCATCGGTGCCGAAAAGCTTTCGTGCAATTCCTCTACTCATATCCTCACTTCTTCGGTTTCTTCCTGCTGCCAATTTCGTCAACCGTGCTGCCAAACTCACCATCGCTCAGGCGCGTTTTGATCCGGTCTCCTGGCGATACCTGGCTTGCAGATCGAATCAGTGTTCCATCTGCGCCCAGCACCAGGGCATATCCGCGTTCCAAAACCGCCAGCGGCGATAACGACCGTAGCCGCGCATCCAGCGCTTCGACCCTCGCCGCCGACCTGCGGAGCGTTCGCTCCAGCGAGCGCTCGACGCGCGTATTCCCAACCGCGAGCCTTTCGCGCATGCGAGCCAGCATCTGCCGGGGCTCGTGACGCAGGACGTCGGCGGCAAGCGCTGTTACTTCTCGCTGGCGTGCGCGGACCAGGCCACTCACGCTGGTTTCCATGCGAAAGCCGAGGTCATCGAGCCTCTGGTTCAGCCGGTGCAGCATGGTCGTCACGCGCCGCTCCGTGCGATCCACGGGAACGCTGTCCATCTTCTGCCGCGCGTGCAGCAGCTGAAATCGCGTCGCGCGTTCCAGTCGAGCGGCTTGCGACGCAACCCGCTCTGCAACACGATGCTGTGCCTCTGTAACCAGTTCCGCGGCCGCCGATGGCGTTGGCGCTCTCAGGTCGGCAACAAAGTCCGCAATCGTGAAGTCGGTCTCGTGGCCGATCGCCGAGACCACCGGCAACCTGGATGCGACGATTGCCCGCGCCACACGCTCGCTGTTGAAGGCGCTCAGATCTTCCAGCGATCCGCCTCCACGCGCAACAACGATCAGGTCCACCAGCCCACTGGTGTTCAGTTGAGCGAGCGCGGCTTCCACCTCGCCCGCCGCCTGTTCACCTTGTACCGCGGCGGGACAGACGATCACGTTCAGTCCTGCATGCCGCCTGCCGACAATGTTCAGGAAGTCGCGAATGACGGCGCCGGTCGGCGAGGTTACGATGCCCACCGTGCGGGGGAAGGCCGGCAGTGGCCGCTTGCGGGCCGCGTCAAACAGCCCCTCAGCCTTCAGCCGCTCCTTGAGCTGCTCGAACGCGAGCTGCAGGGATCCCGCGCCCACGGGCTCAATGGTTTCTCCCACGAGCTGAAGCTGCCCGCGCTGCGCGTACACGCTTACCCGCCCGCGCACCAGGACGTGCAGCCCGTCTTCCGGCTTGAAACGCAGCAGCAGCGCCTGCCGGCGGAAAAGCACGACCGGCAATTGGGCGCCAGCATCCTTCAATGTGAAGTACAAGTGGCCGGACGGAGCGGGACGGCAGTTCGAAATCTCGCCTTCCACCCAGATATCGCCGTACTCCTGCTCCACCTGTTCGCAGACATGTTCCACCAGCTTGCGAACGGGCCAGATGCGGCGCGTAACCTGCGGAGCTTCAAAGCTCAAATCGAGTTGCCGCGCGGATGTGTCCTGACGAATCACCTTAATGAGTCTAATTGTTCCGGTGCCTGCGATTCACGGAGTCTCGGAAGTCGGTAGTGGCTCAATTTGAAATCCACAGCCAATTGAGCAAAATTGGGCAGACTTTCTCGGTGGCTTCGGGTTATACCCGTCTCATGGCCGCCGAGATGCGAATACTTACTACTGAACCCGATGGCGATGACGGGCTAATCGTGACGTTCTCAGACGGAACGACAGGCGCATATGTGGTCGAAGAACTGCTGGAGCTAAGGCCGGTCAGAGAGCGGGCAAAAACCAAGAAAGATTCGCCCCACAAAGGAGAAGGCAAAATCAAGGTCTAGTGGCTCAGTTTAAATTTATACGGACGATCTAAGCGTTTTTCGTCACATGGATCGGCGCGGATTCATCAGACGCTGAGAGTGACGCCGGCAATGGAAGCCGGACTCGCCTCTTCGGCTTGGACAATCGCCGACGTGGTGGGGATAATTCAAATTGAGCCACTACCCGGCAGTTGGAGTTTCGGCAACCTGGGTCCGGTTTGCCAGCATCGTCTGCAGTTGTTGTGCAATGGAAGCCAGCCGCGGCGCAGCCGCGGCGTTCCCATCCAGCCTGCTCTCGTAAAGGGCTTCCGCCTCGCGGGCCAGCTCCGTTCCTTCTTTCAGGCCGAACGTGCCCAGCACTCCGGCCAGCTTGTGCGCATCGGCGCCGGCGCGTTGCTGCTCAGCTTCGGTCAGGGTGCCTGTCGCCAGGCTCTCGGCGGCCATTCGCAGGGTTGTCACGCGCTCTTCCATTTGAGGAAGGTGTTTCTCCCACAGGCGGTTCATCGCTTCGGCAAGTGGATTTGCCGCAGTCTTGCCCATGATGGCGCCTCAGCCCCAGCCCAGGATGCCGGAAACCTGCTGGGAAAGCGTCATCGGGTCAAACGGCTTCACCAGTACCGCTCTTACGCCAAGATCGGCAAAGCGCGAGCGGTCGGTGGCTTGCACTTTCGCGGTCAGGAGCATCACCGGGATGTGCGCAGTGGCCGGGTTTTTCTGCAATTCACGAAAAGTCGCAGGCCCGTCCATCCCCGGCATCATCACGTCCAGCAGAATGGCATCGGGCTGATAGGTAGCGGCGCGCGCCAACCCCTGTGCTCCCGAACTGGCCACCATGACTTCCCAGCCTGCAACGGTTTCCAGACTCAATGCGGCAACTTCACGAATGTCGTCTTCGTCGTCAATGATAAGAATGCGATGCATGAGTTACATCTCCAGAGTCGGCCACCCGGTCGCCTAGGAGCCCTGGCTGGCAGAAACTTCAGGTAGGGCATCTTCGGCTTCCTGCGAACTGCGCAGCATGGTGAGTACCAGGGCTTCCAATTGCTCCGGCTCAACGCTGGCCTTGGCCAGGAAATGACTCAATCCAAGGACGAGTTGCATCCGTTCGGCCTGCGTCAATCCATGTGCAGAATAGGCCACGAGCGGCACCCGGTTTAAATCTTCATGCTGCCGCAGCCAATCTACCACATTGAATCCATCTCCGTTTGGCATTCCGATGTCGAGCACGATCATGTGCGGCTGGAAGGTGAGGCACTCGTCGAGCGCGCTTTGGCGCGTATGGGCTACGCGCACGCTGATGGTTTCTCTTGCGAAGATCTCGCCGATCACCTGGCCGAGGTCAGGATCGTCTTCCACCACGAGGAACCGGGCCTGTTCGCCGGGTGAGCACAGAACCCTTGCAAGCTCCTCGAGCAGAGAATCGTCGCTGGGGCGCGGAAACAGCCGGTCGGTCTTGCTTCTTTGTTCAACTGGCTGTTGAGGATTCGCCACGCCGAGCAAAACCACGGGCGTGCGAGCCTCTGGTTCCTCGCGACGAAGCAACGGTAGAATCTCCCATCCGTTGATGCCGTCGACCGTCGTATCCAGCACAACTCGCTGAAACGCCGTCGTGCGACACCGCAACCGCCTGGTCCACGGTTGTCGCTTCCACCACGCGGTATCCGAAGCGCGCCAACTGGTCGGCAATCAGGGGCCGCGTGGTGCCATTTGTGTCCGCCACCAGTACCGCGCCATGGGTCGCCGGGCTTGGCTCTCCATCCTCGGGTTTGACTGCCACCGGCTGGTAGGGCAGGAACACCCTGAACGTCGATCCGCGCACCGGATTCCGCTCCGCCCAGATGCGCCCCGTGTGCTGCAAGAACAATCGCGCGACAGATGGCCAGTCCCAGCCCGCTTCCTCCCTTCTGACGCGAATCCGATGCATCCACCTGCTGGAATCGTCCGAAGATGGCTTCCAGTTTGTCCGCAGGAATGCCGCGGCCCTGGTCGATCACCGAGAGTGTGACCCCGCTGGCGCCGGAGCGCAGCATGACCGATATGGCTGAATTTGGGCGGAGAGAACTTGATCGCATTCGAAAGCAGATTCGTCACTACCTGCAGCAGGCGGTCAGCGTCGGCCGTGATCTCAACCTGCGTCTTGTCGTGAATCAGCAACACGCCTGCCTCATCGGCCACCGGCTGCATGCCGTCCATTGCCTGCCGCACGATTTCACCCAATTGCATCGGCCGGAAAGCAAGCGGCTCACGTCCGCTCTGCGTGCGCTCCAGGTCGAGAATGTCGTTGATCAGACGCACCAGGCGCTCTGAGTTGCTAAGCGCAATCCGCAAAAGGTTGGCTGCCTTCTCGTTAATTGCTCCCAGCATGCCCGACGACAGCAGACCCAGCGCTCCACGAATCGACGTGAGCGGCGTCCGCAGTTCGTGGCTGACTGTCGAAACGAACTCATCCTTCATCCGGTCCAGTGCATACCGCTGGCTGATATCCCTGAAGCTCAGCACCGATCCTGAAAATCTGCCCTGGTCGAGAATCGGGTTCAGGAAGAACTCCGCGGGGAAACCGGTGCCGTTGCTGCGGAAGATTGTGCCCTCGCCGGTCACCGACTTGCGCTGCCCGAAGCTCTGCGCAACGGACAATCCTCAGCACATTTCTTGTCTGGCGGCGCTGCTCCATGCACCAACTGGTGAACGGGTTTGCCGATCAAATTCGCAGGGCGTGCTCCAAGCAGCCGCGCCGCGGCGGGATTTGCAAACCGCACCAGCCCGTTACGATCCACCCCGCAAATGCCGTCAGCAACCGAGCCCAGCAGAATCTCCTGCTGCCTGCTCAGTTCCTCAGCGCGCTCGCGCTCTCGAGTTCGTGCCAGCATCTGTCCCAGCGAACCGGCCACCGTTTCCATCGCAGCGGTCGTTTCGCGGTCTTCACGCAGTTTGATGCGGCTATAGAACTCCAACACGGCCAGAACGTGACTTCCAACCTGGACGGGCGCAGCCCAGCCTGACGCCATTCTGCTGCGGATTGCGGCCTGTACACGCGCTCCTGTCGGCAGGGCTGACAAGTCGGAGGCCCAGACCAGCCGGCCTTCCTTCCATGCCCGACCGCACAGGCTGCCCCCGGAAGTCTGCGTTATCCCCATGCTTTCCTGGATGAGGCCCTCGGCTTCTCTACCCGGAATGCCCCAGGCGGTGCTGAATTCCAGCCGGTTCTCTTCGGCATTCACATCCCACTTAACGGCTACATCCCAACCCTGCGAAATGCACAGCGCTTCCAAGACCCGCTTGGTGGCAACCTCCGCCGAGACGTTTTCTCCTACGATCTGGCTTACCACCAGTTGCAAAGCCAGGCGATGCTCGCGCTGCTTCTGCTGTGTGACGTCGTGCAACAGGCACTGCACCGCCAGCGGCTTGCCCGCGCGCCGGCGTTGATGCAGGCTCATCTCCAGCTCCAGCACCCGACCATCCGCGGTCTCGGTACGCAGAGGGAGCACGATCGACCGTGATCCCGTCAAGCGCCTTCCTTAGCAGCGCCGAGGCTTCGTCGCGGCAACTGGGCCCGAACACGTCTCCGAACGATTCATTTTCCAGTGAAGCATTCCTGTCCAGCTTGAACGTTTGCCGCCATGCCGGGTTCGCGTAGAGAAAGTTGCCCGCCAAGTCGAGCGTTGCAATCATCTCACTCGAATTCTCAAACAGGTCGCGATAGCGATCGCGCGGAATGCGTATACCTCGCCCTGGACGCGGTCACTGACTGGTCCATCGCCACGGCGACAAGCCCGATGGGCGCACCATCGCGATTGCGCAAGGTGGAAATGTGAAGCCGAACAGGGAAGAGCTCGCCATCTTTACGTCGTAGATGCGTCTCGAAACTTGGACACCTGGCTTGGTGCCAGCGAGTGCACAACCTCGGCATACGTCGCCAAGGAGCTCTCATGCCCGCCTTCAGCCCCCTTGTTGATGCCGTAGAGTCTCCGCACCTCGGAGACGAGGCGGTTCTCCTCGCCGGGGGCAAGCAACTTGTCGGAGCTCTCCTTGTCGACCAGCTCGGCGGCGTGATAGCCGAGCAACCTCTCTGCGGCGGGGTTCATGTAGGTTAGCTTGCCGTCAATCCCAATGGAAAGCACCATCGTGCCCGCTGAATCCAGGATGTCTCTAAGAGGATCGCCGGCGTATCGCGCTGCCGCCTGGCTTTCCGCGGCGTTGTCGGCCAGCACGCGCATCAGGACCGCAGCGGTCAGGCCCATCGCGGTCATCAGCAGCAGCCAGTCGTATCCCGGGCCGGCTTCAACCCGGGCCAGGATTCCACCGGCGGCCATCGCGACTGCAAATATCGAGAGCGACGACCAGATCGGCGGAGATTGGTTCTCGTTAGCCTCTCTTAATTGCCTGGCTTCGCGTGAGTCCATCCGTCGCCGCGCTCCTGCATCTTCTCCGTGCAGCCAATTGTTTCAACTTCGGAAGCCGTCCCTGCACCGGTGAACCTTGATCGCCGCACGACAAGTTGTCAATTGCACGTGCGTACGTTTATGGGTTGATCTGACAGGGACCATGCCCTTTCAACTCGCACTGTTTCAGCGAGGATACATCCGCGCGGCCCCGCCTGTCCCAGGGGCATCCCCGACGGAAGCAATATGAACACAAGAAGACTTGTCTTGCACCATCACACAATTGAACACGATTTTCAAGCGTATGTTACTGAACCTGCGTACTGTTGTACCGTGGGCGATACCATGACCGGCAGGCACGGCACTCGACATCATCATGCCCCGAGCGGTTAAGGGCCCGTATCGCCGTATACTTGCTGGCATGCTGCGCAGGCATACACGTAACATACTGACTTCACCCGTCTTCATTGTCCTTGCAAGCGTCTTCCTGCATGCATCATTTGCCGGTGCCTGGGGTAACGAAGGTCATCGGATGATTAATCACCTGGCCGCGATGAACCTACCCTCAGACGTCCCCGCGTTCCTGCGGTCCCAGGCCGCAATCGAGGAGATCGAGTACCTTGGACCTGAGCCGGATCGTTGGCGCTCTCCCGGCGAACCAGAACTGAATGCGGCGCAGGCTCCCGAGCACTTCATTGACCTCGAACTTGCTGATGCGCTCGGACCTTTACCCCGCCGTCGCCTCGATTTTGAGGCTGTTGTCTTCGCCGCCGGCGAGCGACCCGAGAAAATAGGCCTTCAACCCTGGGCGGCCACAGAGGTCTGGGAACGCCTTAAAGCCGCGCTGCGCGAATATCGCCGCCTGTCCGCTGCCCACCAGGACACGCATTCCGTCGAGCAGGCCGTGATTTTTTATGCGGGCTGGCTAGGTCATTACGTCGGAGATGCCTCCCAACCACTTCACACCACCATCCAGTACAACGGATGGACCGGTCCTAATCCCAATGGATATACCACTTCGCACAAAATTCACTGGCAGTTCGAGGGGCCATTTGTCGACGCCAATCTTCATGAATCCGATGTTCAGCCGCGCATTGCCCCCGTTCACGCGATCCAGAGCGATGTGTTCGCCGACTACATAAGCTACCTTCGCCAGAGTTCGAAATACATCGAGCGCGTCTATCAACTGGAGAAAGTTGGCGGCTTTGAAGGCCAGGGAACGCAGGAATCCCGTGATTTTACGGCTGATCGCCTGGCCGCCGGCGCCAGCATGCTTCGCGACATGATCTACTCCGCGTGGCTTCAGAGCGCCAACCCGGTTCCCGACACCTATCCGAACACCAACAAATGAGCAGCTGATCAGACTTGAACCCGAATGATCAAAGCATGAGAGCGACCGGCGGTGATGCAACTCCCCGCCGGGTATCCAGGCGACTGCGATCCCAGGATCACAATTCTGATTTCGGGGTTTTCAGGAGCTTTGTGTCTGGAGTGGGATATAGGGTTTCGCCGGATGCTGCATCCACTGTTGCAGGTTGGTGGCGAGAACCAGCAAAAATGAAATGTAGAGCAGGCTCAAGTCGCGAAACTCGCCAGGCTGGCAGAAGAGAAGATAGAGCGGGACGTTGATGACTGCACCGATTTGCGCGTGCCGTTTCAGCCACTGGGGAAGATGGCGCCAGGCCCTCCACACCGTCCAGATAAGAAGCAGGGTAGGGATCGGGCTGCTCAGGGCCGGGAACATCAGGTCGTAGGTTCTGTCGACCCAGGTGTCAATCGTGAAGGGATGAAGATAAAAGGCGACCTGATCTCGCAGATGCCACTCCACGGTCCCGCCGGGGTTGTGCGCAAACTGAAGCCGGATTGGCAGATAGACCAGGCCGCATACGGCAACCAGCACGGCGACTCCGATTAGCGAGACAATGCGGGAATAACGCTGGCGCAGGAGCGGATACAGCGTGAACATGAAGAGGAGAAAGGATTCCTTGTTCCATGTTCCGAGTGCGGCCACCGGAATGATCCACCACCAGTCAAATTTCATCGCGATCCAGACTGCGATCGCCATGAAAAAGAGTTCCGGATAGTCAAAGAAATACCCGCCCTTGACCCCGATCAGTGGAAACAGAAGCATGAAGATGACCGGGGCAAAAACTGCCACGGGCGGCGGCAGATCAGCAGCCTTCAAAACCAGGTAGAGCGCAAACACGGAGAGCAATGCCGAAAGATACGTGACGATATACACGATCAGGTACTGAACCGGGTAGGCCTTTGTTTGAAGGTCGAAGGCAACCGTGATCTTCTGTCTTGCCCGCTCCGGCATGCGACGGGAAATTGCTTCCACCGGCAGCACGCGGGTGAGCCCGTTGGCAATGTCGGGCACCAGTTGCCGGTAGATGTACGGGCGGCTTGCCGTCCCGTTGATCATCGGGCCGAACTGAGCTACCGGATCGTATCCGCGAACCCCGGCCTCGCGAAAATGCCACTTCTCGTAGAAGCTGCTGAACGAAGCTGCCGAAGCCACTACAAATAAAACCAACAGGCACATGTGATGGAAGAGCTGAGCCCTGCGAAGCTCCTTCTCACTTTGTCTATCTTCGAGTCTCAACGCAGCTGGTTCCCCGTAACCCAGGGGCGGCGAACTCGGAACCAACAAAACATTGGTACTGGTAAGGGTCTTCATGCACCGTTCCGGGGGATCGAGGGAAGTAGTTGGGGCGATTCTACACCACGCGCATGGTGTGGAAATTTCCCCGATCCATCGTCATTTACGGAAAGTGCTTTCCTTCGCGGCTCTACAGACCAGGAACTTGAACCCGGAACTCTCGCTATGCAAACTGATCCAGGCTGAACCCGAGCTGCCAGTTTTCGCGGCTGCTCTCAACTTCCTCCCATGAGACTTCGCGCTTGTGATAGCCGGCCATGCGTCCGAGCATGCAGCTCAGCGCCGTCTCCACGCCTTCCGCGATCTGGTTGTGCACCGGCCCCGATACGATGCTCGCAATGAACGTCCGCTCCTTGTCGCGATCCGCGTACTTCAGGTTGTCGAGGAACGCGCCGTTGGCCGCAAACTTGCCTGACCCCGGCGCCGTAGACTCCGAGTCCTGCCATGACCACGCACTCGGGCCGGTAATCGCAATCGGCCCCGAGTAGGGACACGTCGCCGACCCGTTCGCTCCAAACAGCTTCAGACCTGCGTCAAATACGTTGTCCGTTGCAAACTGCGTCGACGCAAATGAGAAATGAACGTCGTTGGGATACGTGTAATCGACCTGGTAGTTATCCCAGCAGTCGCCATAGTGAGTCAGAACATTGCGCCCGCCCGTAGCCGTGGCCTTCAGCGGATGCGCGCCGAGCATCCAGTTGCACAAATCGATGATGTGAATATTCTGCTCGACGAGAATGTCGCCGGAAAGCACGCGATCCCACAGCCAGTTGCGCAGCCGATACTCATCCGGCCCTTCGCCCTCGCGCTTCTTCTCAGTCGATGCGGGCGCATTGTAATTGCCGGAGACAGAGGCGATCTTTCCCAGCGCGCCGGCCTTGATCTTCTCCTCCAGTGCCGCGATCGGCGGAGCATTCCGGCACTGGAAGCCTACATCGACACTCTGATTCGGCTTCACGCGCTTTGCGATCTCCAGGGCATGCTTGGCCTGCACGGTATCGATCCCCACAGGCTTCTCGCAATAGACGTGCTTGCCCGCAGCTACGGCCGCCTCAAGGTGCTGCACATGAAAGAACGGAGGCGTCGATATCTGCATCAGGTCGACGTCCTTCGATTCTGCCAGCTGCTCAAACGCGTGCGGCCCGTGAAACTGCAGCTTGCTGTCGATCGCCGGCTGCCCCAGGCTCGCGTTCAACTTGTCAAAGTGATCGTGTCCCATGTCGAGTTTGTCCGCAAACAGATCCGCCAGCGCCACCACCCGCGCGGAAGTATTCTGCGCAAACGAAGTGGCCACCGACGTGCCGCGGCTGCCGCACCCCAGCAGCCCATGCCGCACCGCCGAATTCGCCTCGTATCCGAAAGCCGTCCGTGGATTGAGCAAGACCATGCCTGAAACTACCCCCGATCCTACCTGTAGAAACTCCCGACGATTCATCACGCCAGCACCTCATCCAGAATCCGCTGCAAATAATCCTTCTCTTTCTTCACATCCTCAATCTGCTGCGGCCCTGAAGTCTCCCGCTCAATCGTGATCGCACCGGTGTAGCCCAGCTTGTGCAGCTTGGTGAACACCGTCTTGAAATCCACGAGCCCCTTGCCGATCAGCACCTCTTCGCCGAGCTTGCTCGGATCCGTCGGCCACTTGCCATCCTTGGCATGCACGCTGCGCACATGCGTGCCGATGATATCGACTGCGTCCACCGGATTGGCCTTGCCGTAGAGAATCAAATTCGCCGTATCCAGTCCCGCCGCCAGGTTAGGCAGGTGCGCATCGCGAATCGCCCGCGACATCGTCGTCGGCGTCTCCTGCCCCGTCTCCATCAGGAAATACTGACCATTCGCCTGGCAATGCTCCGCCACGGTGCGGATGGCTGCGACCCCCTGCAGATAGAGGGGATCAGCCGGGTCCTCGGGAATGAATCCGCAGTGCGTCTGCACCTGCCCGATCCCCAGCAACTTTGCGAAATCCGAAGCCTGGCGCAGCGCATCAATCCGCGCCGAACGAGTCTTCGGAGGGATCAGCCCAATCGTCGACGGGCCCTGCAAGAAATCCCACACCAGCCGTCCCGGTCCCACAACTTCAACCGTGGTCGCAACCAGGCCATACTTCGCAAGCAAATCACCGATCTGTTTCGCCGCATCCGGCGTGAATTTGTTGATGTACCCATCCAGCGACAGAAAGCAATTCGAGAACCCGATATCGTGAACCCGCTTGATCGTTGACTCGGGGTTGCCATAGGGGCTGATCAGCAGTCCCAGTTCCATCGGCTTCAACTTCCTGGATTCGGCGGGTAAGGGAATCGGATGAAGTCCGGTAGCAATTGCGGCAGCAGTAGCAGCACCTAAAAACGTACGACGGTCCATGTAGTTCCTTTCTCGGAACAACCGGAAATCTCCCATAACTATGACGATTGAAATTTAAGCGCTGCCACCGCGCCTGTGCAAGTAAGCTGCTCCAGGTGCGAACGGAAATTGAAGGTTCATCCTGAGCGTAGCGGTTTTGGGGTAGGCGAGCGAAGGTCTGCTTTTTCGCGGATCGGCCCTGTCAAGAGGCGCGCAACCCTCTATGGCGTCATCTGCCCCCGCTCGATGCGCATCATCGGCGAGTGCCCCGCCGCCTGCGTTCCGCGAATCACGTGCGGCGTGACGATGACCAGCAGGCTCGCATAGCTTTTCTGTGCGTTTACATCCGTGACATTGTTCAGTCCCGGAATCTCCGTCAGCCCCGGCAATCCGCTCAATGCGCGCATCTCTTCCTTGTCGACCTCGCTCACGATCACCACGCCAGACCCTTCTTTCAGCCGCACCACGCCGGAGTAGTTGCGGTTGTTCAGGATCGGCACGCCATTGATTGACGATCCCGCCAACGCCGAGATGGTCAGGTCCATCGTCAGGGCAACTTCGCCGCTCCGCAGCACCCGCGGCTTAGCCTTGAATGTCAGCCCAAGATCCTGGTACTGAACTTGCGGGATGTTCTGCGCGCCGGTGTTGAGCTGCGAGAGCAGGGAAGAGAGGCTTCCGGAAGTGCCGGCAGTCGTCAGCCCCGGAATGTTGATGCCCGACGTGCCCAGGTTCGAATACTGCGAGGTCTCAATCGGGTACCGCGTGCCGGTCTTGATGGTGCCTTCCTGGTCGTCGCCCAGGTGCAATTGCAGATCGTCCAGTTCGCGCGACTCCGATGAATTCAGATTCAGATTGAAGGTCGCCGGCCCCGGGGAGACGCCCGACAGCGTCAACCCTCCTCCGAAGAGCGCGATCCCATTCTGAAACAGGGAGCTCGATACCTGACCCGACGCCAGCAGGATTCCGAGAATCGCCAGCGTGTCGCCCGGCGACGCCAGCCCCGACGAAATGATCTGCTGCACCAGCGCCTGGTTCTGATTCAGTATTGACTGCTCCTCCGCATACACGTTGAACGCCGTGATCTGCTGTGGCGGCTGCAGGCCCGTGTTGCGCAAGTTGGTATGCGCAAGCTGGATGAGCCGGATGTCCAGAAGCACCTGGCTCCGCCCGTCCAATAATTCCCGTAGCGTCTCGTTGAACGCGTTCAGCCGTTCCACTGTGGCCCTCACCGTGATCGTACCCGGGGCCTCCTGCACGGCAACCTGCTGCATCTGGAACACCTGCTTCGCCATGTTCCCGACCTCGGTCATGTCCTCTTTCGACATTCCGCCCAGGTAGACCGTCTCAAACTCCTCGCGCATGTACTGCTGCCGATTATCCCGAGTGTCCTTCGCCACCAGCGCACGGTGCGCGTCCAGTGGCACTGTGAATGAATCGGTCACCATGTTCACGGCTTGCATCGCCTGCCTGAACGTGGCGTCGTCCGTATCAAACCGCACCGGCGGGCCGGTCACGGTCTGATCGACCGACGCGTCGATTCCGTACGACCGGAACACCGTCTGGATGATCTGCCGCCGGTCCGATTTCAGATGGAAACTGTGCTTGCCCGCCGTCGGCTCAAGTATCGGAGCCGCACCCAGCGATTCCAGCCCTTTCCCGTAGAGCGAACTGGACTGGGCATCCGCCACGTCGGCCGCCATCTCGTGCAGGTGCTCCAGTACTTCGATATTCTTGGGATCGAGACCCGCCGCCTTTTCCAGTGCAGCCTGCTCCGCAGTCTTGTCTCCGCGCATGCGCGCCTTCGCCGCGGTTTGGATCAGCTCCGTGACTTCATGGCTGCGAGCGATCTCACTCGCCCCGCCATAATTCGGATTCCCCGGGTCCAGCGCCGCCGCTTCCTTGTAGTCGCGCATCGCCTCTTCGTATTGCTGCTTTTCAAAAAGCTTCGTCGCCCGCAGGAACAACTTCGTTGCCTGCCGCCGGTCGCTGCGCGTGACGACTTTGGCCGGTTCCTTGTCCTGCGATTTCTCGCTCGCGGCATTGTTGGCCGCCGCGCTTGGCGGATTCGACGGCGTTTGTGCCGGAGCCTGCGTCTGTTGCGCCCCGGCCGCGACAGTCATCAGCATCGCTATCGAAGCCGCTGCGAGTTGCTTTTGCAGTCCGCTCACGCTGCACCCCGCGTCGCTGCCAGCAGGTCTGCCAGCGTCGTCGTGCACACTTCGGGCTTGTGCTCCAGCAGATCTTCGAATGAGAAGCGCCCGGTCGCCACCGCGATGATCGGCAATCCGTTGGCATGCGCCGCCTCAATGTCCCGAGGCGTATCGCCCACCACGCACACGCTGGCCTCTGCGCCGGCCAGTTCCCGCGCCTTCTTCGCCGCGTTTCCTATCAGCTCGGAGCGAACAGGGAAGTTATCGCTGAATCCGCCGAATCGAAACCACTCCCGCACTCCTGCGCGTTCAACTTTGATCCAGCCGATCATCTCCAGATTTCCGGTTGCCACGCCCAGCGTCGCGCCGCGATCTGCCAGGTACCGCAGCGTATCCTCCACGCCCGGCATCAGGACCGGATGCATCTCCTGCTGTCTTCCCGCCACGTTGTGGCACATGCCTTCAAGAATCGCCGCCACTTGCGGCTCCAGGACCTCCGGTGCGATCCCCGCTCTCTCGCAGGCCTCGCGCAGGATCGACGTATCGGTGTTCCCGGCCAGCGGAACGCCTTCCAGGGAAACTTCGAACCCCATCACCTCGCGCAGCGTCGTTGCGAAGCTGTCGATGTGCACCCGGTCGCGGCTCCGCATCAGCGTGCCGTCGATGTCGAACAGGTACGCATCCTGCTCATCCCATGCGAAACCGTCTTCGATCGCAGTCCGCGCCTTTTTGTCGGGTTGAATTGTCTCCATGCCGATGCGGAGCTTGCCTGTCACTACTCCAGAGTATCCGTATCCCTGTGCCCGTGTGTTCAACACACCCGGCCCTCTCCTGCAGATCGAATTGGGGCATTGCAACTCTGGAGATGACCTAGCCCTGGCGAATACCCTGGCGCGATGCTCCGAATATAGGACGTTCGCTGCGTGGCGGACGCTTGAGCCCGGCGCGGATTTCCGCCAGGCTGATGCCCAGTTCGGCCATCGTGCGGCTCAGCGTATTCCTGTGGACACCCAGCTCTTCCGCGGCCTTGCACTGGTTTCCCTTGTTGGCCGCCAGCACTTCGCGCAGATACTGTCGTTTGAACTCCTTCACCGCATCCTCGTAGCGGATGCCCGTGGAATGCATCTGTGTTACCAGGCTGTCCAGGTCTCGTCTCACGTCAACCTCTTGCATTATTAGATTGCCACAACAGGCAGGCTTTCAGCCTGCGAAAAATTATTTCCTCTGGCCCTCGTGCATCCACTCCGGAGATTCCTCTTCCAGTGCGTGCAATTCCTTGCGCACGCGGTCGGCCAATCGCGAGGGAGTCACACGGGTGCTCACATGAAGTGCACCGAAGAAATATCGTGGAAGCCTCGCTTCCGTCAACCATTGAGTCTGCGGAAAGAAAGCAACCGTAACCAGAATGCAAAGCGTAACGAACACCATTCCCTCAATAAATCCGAAAAGGCCCCCGGCCAGCCGGTCCAGGCATCCCAGCCCAACCTTCTCGAAGATCTTGCCCAGCAGCGCGCCGATAATCGCGGCCACCGCCATCACTGCAAACGCAATCACGCAAAATGCAATCGCGTTGGCAACCTGCTCTGACTTCACCAGCGGCTTCAGCACCGCCGCAATCCGCCAGTAGTTCCAGGCCGCCAGCGCCAACCCGAGCACCAGGCCGGCCAGCGAAAAAGCCGAGCGAAAGAACCCCCGCGCGATGCCGCCCAGTACGGCCGCCGCCACCACCACTACGATGATCCAGTCAACCAGCGTCATAGACCTGCCGTTCAAGCCGAAATGTCGAGATTTCGACCGGTCAGCCGACGAAATGCCTCGAGGTATTTCTGAAGTGTACGCTCTACCACATCCTCGGGAAGACTTGGCGCGGGAGCCTGCTTGTTCCAGTGGATGCTCTCAAGATAATCCCGCACAAACTGCTTGTCGAAACTCGGCTGCGGTCCGCCCGGCTTCCACGCCGACGCTTCCCAGAATCGCGACGAATCCGGCGTCAGCACTTCGTCGGCGAGAACGATTCCATCCGGCGTTCTGCCGAACTCGAATTTCGTATCCGCGAGGATCAGTCCGCGCGACTCCGCATGACGGCTCGCCTTCTCATAAATCGCCAGAGTCAGCCGTTGCAGTTCCTTCGCCGTATCCGCACCTACTTCTTTCTCGACGGCCGCAAACGAAATGTTCTCGTCGTGCGTTCCATCCTGGCTCTTGGTCGAAGGCGTAAACATCGGCTCAGGCAGTCGCGATCCGTCCTGCAATCCAGCCGGTAGCCCGATCCCGCATACCGTCCCGGTCGCCTTGTATTCCTTCCAGCCCGAACCTGCAATGTATCCGCGCGCCACGCACTCCACTGCAAACATCTGCGCGCGCTTTACCAGCATCGACCGGCCCTCGAGCTGGTCCGCATACCGGTGCAGCGGCTCGGGAAAGTCTGCAACTTCTGTGGCAATCAGGTGGTTTGGCACGATGTCCCGCACCAGGTCGAACCAGAACAGCGAAATCTGTGTCAGGATCTTTCCCTTGCCCGGAATCCCCGTTCCCAGCACATGATCGAATGCTGAAATGCGATCCGTCGCCACCAGCAGAAGAGCATCGCCAACCGCATAAAGATCGCGCACCTTGCCGCGGCCGATCAGCGGAGTGGAGCCAAGGTCTGTCTTCAAAAGAGTTGTCATCGAAAGGAGTTACCTCGGAAAAACTGGAGCGAAACCATAGATGAAGTCCCACAAATCGCAACGCTCGGGCAACCACCTCGGCGCTGCAATCCGCCCTTGATCACTATGGAAATATTGCTTCTATCGCTCTGCCGTGAAACTCCGATTCTCTTGCCGGCGCCCGGGTTTGTCAAACCGCAAAACCCTCTCGTGTTTACCGTCAAGAAATTGAAAAACACATCGCGTCCACTTTCCCACAATGCCCTGTGACGGCCGTCACGGAGCGAGATGCTAATGTGGGAGAAACTCCAATTGTCACCAAGGTTCGGGAACTCGTTAGAAGGTTCCTTTGAGCCGGGTGACACGAGGCAGCAGTGGAAAGGGGAAGCCGCGGCTAGCTTCGTTTTATTGGGATCGCCAGTAGCCGCGTACTACCGACCTCCAGTGCCGGCTACTGGTCCCCGTCTTGATCTTGTGATACTCAATGCAAGCGCCTCCGAAGCGACGAATTCCTTCGGGGGCGATTTTTTCTCCGCAATCCCCCTCATCACACCTCTGCGCGCTTTTTACTTCCATCCTGTCCATCAGCGGAGTACCATCGCCCCTTGTCAATCCCGTGTCAGTCCTGATTGAATTTCCAAATCTTGACCATCCAGGGAGAAACAGATGCGACACCCATCTCACTCTTCTTTCCTCAGTGCTGGCTCCAACACCCCAGCATCCACGAATGCGCGCCGCCCCCACCTCCTTTTGAGCCTGGCCATTGCATTCGTTTTTGCTTTCACCGCCGTCCTGGCCCAGGCCAAGGACTACACCCGCATTGTCGTCTTCGGTGATTCGCTCTCCGACACCGGTAACATGGCGCATCTGTACGCAGAGAAATTCAACGGCCTTCGCTTTCCAGGAACCGTAGCAGACTACACCGATGGTCGCTTCACCGACGGCTTCGACACCAGCCCTGCTGCACAGAAATACTTCGGCGTCTGGATCGAGCAGTTCGCGGCATCCATGCCCTCACATCCCCAGGTAAAGAACTCCCTGGATGGCGGCACCAACTATTCGTATGCTTTTGCTTTTACCGGTGGCGGCACCACGCTCTTCTACCCTGACGACGACGTCACGTTCTCCGTCACTATCGACAACATGGGCCAACAGATAACCGACTATCTCGGCACCCATCCGAAGATCAATAACAGCACCCTCTTCGTTGTCTGGGGAGGTGCGAACGACCTGATCAATGCCACCTCGCCGGCCGACATCATTAACGCCGCAATTCACGAAACCCTCGACATCCAGCGCCTCGTCGAGGCCGGAGCCACGCAGTTCCTTGTTCTCAACCTACCGCCCCTTGGCCTCACGCCGCGCCTGAACGGCTCACCGGCGACTTCAGTCCCAGCCACTGCAGCGGCCATGCTCTTCAACTCATGGCTTGCCACCGGCCTCTCGGTCATCCATGACTTCTACCCTGGTCGTCACGTCGCGATCTTCCACGTTGACACCTTCTCACTCTTCAACCAGATCGTTGCGGCTCCGGGCAAGTTCTCGCTGGCAAATTTCACCACGCCATCTCAAGGCGACTTCGCTGTCGACCCCGATACCTATCTCTTCTGGGACGACATCCATCCCACCACCCGCGGTCACAACATTCTTGCAATCACGGCCCTCAAAGCCGTCTCCTCGCCGCAGTGCGATTCGGAAGACATGCCAAGCTGCGCCGCCGCGCATTGACGCAGCCATCTTCGCGCATCAACGCTCCCGCAGCAAAAAGAGGGTTGGCCAATCCGGCCAACCCTCTTCGTTTCTTCTCTGATCCCTGTTCGCTAATCTCTGATCCCTGCTTCTCTCACGCCGTCGCCCGCTGCTGCTCCTGCTGCGCCCAGCCGCACGCTCACCACCTTCGACACGCCCGGCTCCTGCATCGTCACGCCGTAGATCATGTCCGCGGCGTGCATCATGCGCTTGGAGTGCGTCACCAGCAGGAACTGCGTCTCCGGCTCAGCGTGTCGCAGCAGGTCGGCGAGCCGCCCAACGTTCGTCTCGTCCAGCGCCGCATCCACTTCGTCCAGCACGCAGAAGGGGCTCGGCTGGAACTGGAAGATGCCGACCAGCAGCGCAGACTGCGGTCAGCGCCTTTTCGCCGCCCGAGAGCAGCAGCACATTCTGCAGCTTCTTGCCCGGCGGCGAAGCCACAATCTCCAGCCCGCTCTCCGCCTGGTTCTCCACGTCGGTAAGCCGCAGGAACGCCTGCCCGCCGTGGAACAGCCGCGTGAAAACACGTGCGAAATTCTCGTTGATCCGCGCAAACGCCTCGTCGAACTTCGTCCGCGAAATCTGATCGATCTCCTTGATCGTCTCCTGCGTATTCTCGATCGACTCCATCAGATCCTTGCGCTGCGTCTCAAGGAAGCTGTGCCGCTCCGCCGTCTCCTTGTACTCGTCGAGCGCCATCATGTTCACCGGACCCATCTGCTCGATCTTCTGCTGCAGTGTCCGGCAGGTCTCCTCTTCCAACGCCAGCGGCTCGTCGGCAATCCGCACAATCTCCTCGTCCGCGCGCAGCACCGAGGCCTCGACGTTCACTTCCGCCAGGCAACTGCCTTCCAGATGCTCCAGATCCGAGCGCAACTTCGCCACCTGGCTCGACCGTTTGCTGCGGTCCTCGCGCAACTGATCGAGAGCCGCGCGCGCCGTTTTCAGTTGCGTCTCCATCTCCGTCAGTTGGTGGCGCACTTCTTGCGCCTCGACTGAGATCGCCTCCGCCTGCGCCAGGGCCTCTGCGTTCAGCGTCGTCAACTCCTGCTCGCGCAGCGCCAGCTCCGCGCTCTCCGCGATGCGCTGCTCGCGTTCCGCCTCGGCTGCCGCTCGCTGCTGCTCAGATCGCCAGCACGCGCCGCTCCAGGTCCGCATGCAGCCGGTCGATGCGCTGGAACGCTGCTTCGGCGCCGCGCCGCCGTTCTTCCAAGCCGGCCAGCTCCGCCGTCAACTGCGCGGCTTCCTGCTGCAGAGTCTCGCGCGCCTGCCGCATCGTCACAAGATGGGTCTGCTGTTCCTCGAGCGCTGCCTCGGCCGCGCGTGTTCTGCCTCCAGCCGCACCGTCTCTTCGCGCTTCTGCTCGATCACAGCGTGCTTGGCCTCGCGCGCATCCTTGTTCCGCGCGGCCTGCAGCGTCCACTCCTGCAGCCGCCGCTCGACGCGCTGCACCTCGGCTTCCATCTGCTTCAGCGCCGCGCCCTGGTTGGCCGCGTCGCGTCTCCGCCTGCCGGCGCTCTGCGCTGCGCGCTTCCAGCTGCGCCGTCAGCTCCTCAATCGTGCCGCGTCAGCGTCGCCGCTTCCAGTCTCCGCCTGCGCCAGGTCCCGTTCCAGCTTGCGCCAGCTTGCATTTCCGTCTCGCGCAATTCGCGCTTCAGCGCCAGCGGTCCCTCGCTCGCCGGCTTGCCGCCGGTCACCGTTGCGTTGTGGAAGCACTCGCCTCCCGGCGTGAGGAAAAACGCATGCGGATGCTGCATCGCCAGTCGCTGCGCCTTCCGCCGTCTCCACCAGATAGCCATGCTCGCAGCTTGGGCAGAATCGTCTCGAGCGACCGCCCAAATCCATTCAGCACGCGAATCGAATCCTTCAGCGGCGTCATGCCCGGCCCTGCGATTGTGTCATCCGCATCCTTGAACAGCGCCGCCTGCGCGCATCGGATGAATCAGGAACGTCGCGCGTCCATCGACGCCCGACTTCAGCAGCCGCACGCCCTCTTCCGCCGCAACCCAGCTCTCGACCACGACATAGTTCAGTTCTTCGCGCAGAAACTCGTCCACCACGCCTTCGTGCTCGCCGCTGACTTCGAGAAAATCCGCCAGCGTGCCCACCGGCGTCGATTCCATTCTGCCAGCGCACCCGGCTTCAGCAGCTCCGCACCGTGTCGGTCGAGTAGCTGTGATTGCGAATCAACGCACTCCAGCGAGTTGCGCCTGCCGGCCCACCGGTCGCCTGCTCGCTGCGCAACTGGTTGGCTTGCGCCCGCGCCGTGCCTTCTTCCGTGCGCCTCGCCTGCAACGATTCGCGCAGCGCAGCAATCTCGCCTTCCAGCCGCTTCAGCGTCTCCGCCGCCGATTCAAACCGCAGCTGTGCCTGCCCGCTCTGCACGCCCAGATTCTCCGCCTCGTTGCGCGCCTGGCTCATCTCCGCATCCAGCCGCTCCGCCTCGCGCTCCAGCGCCGCCAGGCTCTCTTCCGCCTGCGCCGTGCTGTTGCGCGCATTGCCGGCCAGCGTCAGCAGGTGCATCGCATGCCGGCGATTCGCCTCCAGCTTCCGCTCGGCGTTGAAAACCTCTTCCGCCGCGGCCCGCGCCTCCTGCTGCCGCGCTTCCACCTTCTCGTGAAACGCCCGCGCCTCGCCCGCCGCCGTTTCCAGGAACGTCTTTTGCTGTTGCCGTTCCTCGGCGATCGCGCCCAATTGCGTCTTCGTCGTCTCCAACTCGCCCGCCGCGGCCGCAATCCGCGCCACAAGCTCGCTCACCCGCTCCGCGTTGGTGCGCTCCCGCGCCGTCGCGCGCTCCAGTTCCACCGCGGCCATGTTGGCGCGATTCTGCGCATCCTGCCCTGCACGATCGAGCTCGTATCCGCGCTCGGTCAGCGTATGCTGGCTGGCCTCCGTCGTTTCGATCTCAGCCGCGCCGCTCGCAATCTTTTCTGCAAACTCGGCGATCTCCTGCTCCAGCCGTGCCTGTTCCGCATCCATCAGCGCCATGCGGCTCGCCAGCACCACGCGCAGCCGCTCGCGCAGCTCATCGCGCACCTGCGCAAACCGCTCCGCCTTGGAGGCCTGCCGCTTCAGGCTGTTCATCTGCCGCGTGACTTCTTCGAAGATGTCGTCCACGCGCGCCAGGTTCTGCTTCGAACTCTCCAGCCGCAACTCCGCCAGCCGCTTCTTCGTCTTGAACCGCGTAATCCCCGCGGCCTCTTCGATAATCGCGCGCCGGTCGTGCGGCTTCGAACTCAGCAGCTGGCCGATCCGCTCCTGTCCGATAATCGCGTAGCTCTCCGGCCCCAGGCCCGTGCCCATGAAGATGTCCTGGATGTCGCGCAGCCGGCACAGCTTCCCGTTCAGCAGGTACTCGCTGTCGCCGGTCCTGAACAGCCGCCGCGTAATCACAATCTCGCCCTTCTGCGGCGTCCGGTGAAACTTTCTCCGGCGAATCTTCAGCACTACGGACTGCGGTCCTGCGGCGCTCGCCTCGGTTGGAACTCCCGCGCCAGCCTGCGCCTGGACGGTGCCATCCGTGGAACCGTCCTCATCTTCCACCACACCCGGCTGCTCCGCGGCAATAATTTCCTCGGCCTCTGCCGCCCTCTGCCGGCGCACTTCCTCCTCATCCCAGTCGGCCGGACCATCGTGATCCATCACTACCTCCGGCTCAACCGGGATCGGACCCTCGTAGGCATCCGGGTCGACCATCGTCAGTGTCACTTCGGCCATGCCCAGCGGCTTGCGATCGCGCGTTCCGGCAAAAATCACGTCCTGCATGCTGCGGCCGCGCAGGGTTTTCGCGCTCTGCTCGCCCAGCACCCAGCTCACGCCATCCAGGATGTTCGACTTGCCGCAACCATTCGGCCCCACCACGACGGCAATCCCCGTGCCCGGCACGGTCAACTCCGTGCGGTCGCAAAAGCTCTTGAAGCCGAGGATGTGGATTTTTTTCAGTTTCAGCATCCTCACTCCGGGTCAGCAGGATACGAACGGTTTCGGGCGAAAGCGAGCACCGGAGGAACGGCTCCCGACAAGCTAAGCCGGGACAGTTGGCCGGCGCCAACTTCACGCCAGAGGGAATCATGACCCTCTTCGATTACAGACTCTACGGAGCCCAAAAGTCAGGGTCAACGTCACCAGGGGGTTCTTTTGTGGATAAGGGGGTCCCGAACCCATCTTCTCCGATTATTTTAGGCTTTTTTACGGATTCATACTACTTTGATTGAGTTTCAGCCATGATTTCCACAACCTCGATTGCACTGAAAATTCAGCGTATATTTGCCGAAAAGTTCACCGCCTTCCTGATCACTTTTTCGAGCGCCCGCAGCGCCTGCGGCCTCGGAAACCCCGGCCGGCTCGCCAGCCGAATCGTCCGCCGCGACTTCGCCCAGCAGCGGCCGCAGCACAATCTCTCGCTGCCCGAACGAATCCGCCGCCAGCGCCGGAATCAGCGTCGCCCCGTATCCCGCCGCCACCAGGTTCACCAGCGTCTCCAGCGTCGCGGCCTGCATCGACCCCTGCAGCCCGCCCCGCTATGCGGAGTCCGCCGCTTGGCGCCGCAGGCCGCCAGCGCCTGGTTCGCCAGGCAATGCCCGTCGGCCAGCACCAGCAGTTCATCCGCCAGCGCTTCCTCATCCACCTTCTTTGCTCTTGGCCAGCCTGTGATTCTGCGGCAGCGCCGCCAGCAGCGGCTCCTCGAAGAGCGCGATCTCCGTGATCTCCGGCGCATCGGGCGGCGTGGCCAGCAGCGCCGCATCCAGCCGGTGATTGCGCAGCCCGTCAATCAGCGAGCGCGTCTGGTCCTCCCACAGCTCGATCGTCATTCCCGGATACGCCTGCTTCAGCGGCTTCAAAATCAGCGGCATCAGGTACGGCGCCAGCGTGGGAATCGCGCCCAGCTTCAGCGGCCCCACCAGCGGATCGCGCGCCGCACGCGCCACCGCTTCCATCTGTCCAGCCTCGGCCAGCGCCCGCCGCGCATGCGCCAGTATCTGCGCGCCCACCGGCGTCAGATCCACGCGCTTGTTGGTCCGCTCCAGCAGCGTCACGCCCAGTTCGTCTTCAAGCTTTTTGATCTGGCTTGAGAGCGTCGGCTGGCTCACGTTGCAAGCCTCGGCCGCGCGCCCAAAATGCCGATGCTCCGCAACCGCAACCAGGTACCGCAATTCCTGAAGATTCATTTCAAGCCCCGCTAACTCGCTAACCTGCTATTTCCGCGCAGCGGAAGCTAACTCGCTGCGCTTGATCTAACTCCGCTAATCGCGCGCAGCGCGCCTAACGCGGGCTGCTCCTCCATCATAGGCTCCGCCAATCGTCATCGTAGAAACAATTGATTTGCCATATCGCTCTCCAGCGTTCTACCTTAGCCTTAACGCGACGTACGCCTGCCGGAAATTACTCGAAATACTCTCCTCACCCAACCACAGTTGCAGACAAATACAGGAGACATCATGTCTGACGAATCAAAATGCCCATTCTCAAACGGCATGTTTAAACACACGGCAGCAGGAGGAAATGCGAACGCTGCCTGGTGGCCCAACCAGCTGAACCTGGCAATCCTGCACCAGCAATCTTCCTTATCCAATCCCATGGGCAGCGGAATTCGACTACGCCCAGGAATTCAAGAGCCTCGACCTCGATGCTGTGATCAAGGATCTGCATGCACTCATGACGGATTCGCAGGACTGGTGGCCGGCCGACTTCGGCCACTATGGCCCGCTCTTCATCCGCATGGCCTGGCATTCCGCCGGCACCTACCGCATTCACGATGGACGCGGCGGCGCGGGCAAGGGCGCGCAGCGGTTTGCGCCGCTGAACAGCTGGCCCGACAACGTCAACCTCGACAAGGCGCGCCGTCTGCTCTGGCCCATCAAGCAGAAGTACGGCCGCAAGCTCTCCTGGGCCGACCTCATGATCCTCGCCGGCAATGTGGCGCTCGAGTCGATGGGCTTCAAGACCTTCGGCTTCGGTGGCGGCCGCGCGGACGTCTGGGAACCGGAGTTGGACATCGACTGGGGTCCCGAGACCACATGGCTCGGCGATGAGCGCTACAGCGGCGACCGCGAATTGGCGAATCCGCTGGCAGCCGTGCAGATGGGCCTGATCTACGTGAATCCCGAGGGCCCGAACGGCAACCCCGACCCGGCCGGCTCGGCACGCGATATCCGCGAGACCTTCGCCCGCATGGCGATGAACGACGAAGAGACCGTGGCGCTGATCGCCGGCGGCCACACCTTCGGCAAGACCCACGGCGCCGCCAGTGCGAGCTTCGTTGGTCCGGAACCCGAGGGCGGACTCCATTGAGGATCATGGGCCTCGGCTGGAAGAACAGCTTCGACACCGGCATCGGTGCGCACGCCATCACCAGCGGCCTCGAAGGTACATGGACGCCCACCCCGACCAAGTGGGACAACAGCTTCTTTGAAACCCTGTTCGGCTACGAGTGGGAGTTGACCAAGAGTCCCGCCGGCGCCCACCAGTGGAAGCCCAAGGGCGACGCCGGCGAAGACGCCGTTCCCGATGCGCACGATCCAAAGAAGCGTCATGCAGCCGATCATGCTGACCTCCGACATCGCCCTGCGCGTCGATCCGATCTACGAAAAGATCTCGCGCAACTTCCTGAAGAACCCTGAGAAGCTGGCCGATGACTTTGCCCGCGCCTGGTTCAAGCTCACGCATCGCGACATGGGTCCGATCTCCCGCTACCTTGGCCCCCTCGTGCCGAAGGAAGAGCTGATCTGGCAGGATCCGGTTCCCGCCGTCAATCACGAGTTGATCAGCGACAAGGACGCCGAAGCGCTGAAAGCCAAGATCCTTGCTTCCGGCCTCTCGATCTCCCAACTCGTCTCGACTGCGTGGGCCTCGGCGGCCAGCTTCCGTGGCAGCGACAAGCGCGGTGGCGCCAACGGTGCGCGCATCCGGCTTGAGCCGCAGAAAGAGCTGGGAAGTGAACCAGCCTGCTGAACTGGCCAAGGTGCTTTCGAAGCTCGAATCCATCCAGAAGGAGTTCAATGCTTCGCAGAGCGGCAACAAGAAAGTCTCGCTCGCCGATCTCATCGTTCTCGCTGGCGACGCTGCCATCGAGTCGGCGGCAAAGAAGGCAGGTCAGAACGTAAAGATCCCCTTCACGCCCGGCCGCACCGACGCGTCTCAGCAGCAAACCGATACTGCATCCTTCTCCGTTCTCGAGCCGAGGGCCGACGGCTTCCGCAACTACGTTCGCAAGGGACTCGAGGGATCTGCCGCCGAGTTGTTCCTCGACAAGGCGCAGTTGCTCACTCTCACCGCTCCGCAGATGACGGTCCTGATCGGCGGCCTGCGCGTCCTGGGCGCGAACTTCGGACAATCCAAACACGGCGTCTTCACCAAGAGACCTGAGACCCTGACCAACGACTTCTTCGTGAACCTGCTCGACATGCGCACGAAGTGGCAGAAGTCCGGGACGGAGGGCGTATTGGAAGGACGCGATCGCAAGACCGGCGAAAGCAAGTGGACAGGCACCGTGGTCGACCTGATCTTCGGTTCCAACGCCCAACTCCGTGCCATCTCAGAGGTGTACGCCAGCAGCGACGCGCAAAAAGCATTCGTCGACGACTTCGCAGCTGCCTGGACCAAGGTGATGAATCTCGACCGCTACGACCTCATCCAGGAAGGCGTCAAACCGCCCGCCGCCGAGGTCCATAACATCGCCGAACCCGTAGCCGGCGACTAATGAAAATGCTGCTGTCATCCTGAGCGGAGCGCAGCGGAGTCGAAGGATCTGCAGTTGTTTTTCCTTCGCCTGACCGACAACCCAGGGTGCCCCATCCATTTCGAAGAAATGGGTGGGAGAGCACCAACAACCAGGCCGACCGAGGGTGCCCCATCCATTTCGAAGAAATGGGTGGGAGAGCACGAACAAACCAGACCGACCGAGAACCAATGTGCCCCATCCATTCCGCAAGGAATGGGTGGGAGAGCACCAACAAACGTGGAACTACAAACACATCCGGGCTTCCCCGCCTGCTCCTTCGGGCTGGACCGCAACCACGGTCCAGCCCGAAGTCATCTCTGCCCACACCTTTTCCATCCCGGCGAACAACTTTTCCCAGCCCTCTTCGCTCCAATTGGACGCGAGGTGACTGATTATGCCGAATCCTTCCCAATTCCCTGAAAGCGATCCCAGGCACCACACCGCAAAGACCAAGGAAATGCTCAACGGAATCATCGAGCACGCGCGGAGCGATGTAGACAAGGTCAATGACCCCAAGGCCCAGGCCCTCTTCGAAACCACGGCCGAAGTGTTGACAGGTCTGAAGACCGCCTTCGATCACTTCGAAACGCGCTCCGAAAAAGCCTGGCAAAAAGCCAGCTAACTCCGCTAGCTCCGCTAACACGCGCGCAGTGTGGCCTGACCCCCGCTACCCTGAAACCTCGCGAGTCTCATGCATTGGGTTCCCTTCGCTAAGATGTAGCCATGAAGGCGAACAACAACACAGGGCAAGGCGCGGATGGGGCAGGCTCGCTCGAATCGTGGCTGGTATCGGCCGGACGGGACCGGCACCCGGGTTCGCCGCTAAACGTGCCGCCAACCCCGGCATCGAACTTCGTGTTAGGTGGAAACCGTGCCTACTCTCGGGATGACGGTACGCCGGGATGGGAAGCACTGGAAGAGATTGTCGGCGGCCTCGAAGGTGGCTCTTCGGTTTCTTTTGCCTCCGGCATGGCGGGAATCGCGGCGATTTTCGATCAGCTCCCCACCGGCTCGGTCCTGGCCCTTCCAGACGACTGCTACCAGGGGGTCGTGGGACTCGCGAAGGCCGGCCAGAATCGAGGCCGATGGACCGTACATCGCCTCGCAGTGACCGACACGGCAAGCTGGATCGAGATGTGTGGTCGGGCCGACTTGATTTGGTTGGAGTCGCCTTCGAATCCGCTGCTCACGGTGGCTGATCTCGACGTCATCTGTGCTGCGCCGCGCAAGCCTGGGGCGATTCTGGCTGTGGACAACACCTTCGCTACGCCGCTCAATCAGCGCCCGCTGGCGCTCGGAGCTGACGTGGCCGTGCAATCGGCAACGAAGTTCATCGGTGGACACTCCGACCTGCTCTGCGGCGTCGTTACCATGCGCGATGCAAACCTGCTCGCAACGATGCGGCATGCCCGGGAACTCGCCGGTGCAACTCCCGGCGCACTCGAAGTGTTTCTCGCGGTTCGCGGGGTCAGGACACTGGGCGTGCGGCTGGAACGTGCGCAGCACAACGCGATGATACTGGCCGAGCGCCTCGCGAAGCATCCAAACGTCACTCTCACTCGTTATCCGGGCTTGCCAAGTCACCCCACTCACGAGGCTGCACGACGCCAACTCAAGGGCTTCGGCACCATCATTTCGTTCGACGTACTCGGCGATGCCGCAGCTGCCGATGCGGTTTGCGCCAGCCTGCAACTGATTCAGCATGCCACCAGTCTGGGCGCGGTCGAGTCCACGATCGAAAGGCGGGCCATGATTCCCGGGCAGGAACATCTACCTCCAGGATTGTTGCGGCTGAGCGTCGGTATCGAAACAGCTGAGGACCTCTGGGCCGATCTGGATCGAGCGCTGCGCCGCTAACACGAATGATCCGTGGGCGCATCGCCTGGTGCGCACCTCGGAAATGACCTATCCAGTGTTGTCCAAGCCGAAGACGAATATTTGTCGACCAAAGATCAGATGGTTCTCTTACCGGCAGACCACGAACTTCAACCAACCTCCCCAAACGTCGGCCCACGCGTGCACCACAATGTTTGCTCGGACATTTCCGCGCCACGCAGCCAGGGCTCCAAACAGAGCGCCAAGCACGCTGATCACTACGACGTTGCGCCAGCCCTGATAGCTGTGAAACAGCCCGAATACCAGCCCCTGAGCCAGCACTGCCACTACGATATTGCCGCTGAGCGCGTGGAACTGCCTTTGCAGGAACCCGCGGAATGCCAGCTCCTCGCAAATCCCGGCAGTAACTGATACCGCGACCCACAACAGAATCTCAGACATATTCTGTGGCAGCAGGCTATCGACGGTCTTCGCGCCGTCCGACCCTGTCGCGCGGGAAAGAAGCCAGTGCACTCCGTAGGCCGTGCCTTCCCAGAGCAGCCAGAACGGCACCCCTATTCCCATATCGATGGCAAGACTCTTCCACGAGGTCCAGCGCCCACCGGAGAGAGTCGCCAGGCCACCGCCATGATGATGCACCGCGATCCAGCAATAATAGAGAAGCGCCCAGTCCATCGCTATCGCGATCAGGTAAATGGGTACCGCTTTAGTGTGACTCGCCAGCTGGCCTCCGCCTCCACTGCCGGTTCCTGCGGGCGCGTGCTGAGCCAGAAAGCCCATCGTTACGATGCCTGCTCCAATAACAAGAAAGCCCACCAGATATCCCCATGACGCGATCCGCTTTGGCTTTTCATTCATTCCCGCGTTGACTGCTTCGAGTGATTCATTTGCCTGCACGGATGTTCTCCTTGTGCGTCTCTGCACGACTCCGCTGTTTGTTGCGGATCTTCTTCAGCTCCGCAATCGTTTCCTCCGCCCACCGCAAGTGCGCCTCCATCTCGGTTTCACCGAAGCGCGCCGCCATCTTCCAGTAGGGCGTGTCAGGATACTGCTTATTCGTGCTGATGGCCTCATGGATTTGTCTGAATCGTTCAAGCAGCCCGCGCTCTGTCTCAAGCATTCGTTCCAGGTATCCAATCGGAATGTCAGGGGAAACCTGCGTGCCGAAGAATAGTTTCAGCAGCATTTCATTGCGGGGAATCTCGGGCTGAGGCGGAACCGCCAGCCACTTCGCCAACCGCTCATGGCCCTTCTTTGTGATTGAGTAAATGCGTCGGTCCGGCCTTCCCTTTTGCCGTTCTACCTTCGAGGTCACGAACCCCTCGGCCGCCAGTTTCTTCAGATTCGGATAAATCTGGCCATAGCTCTCGTTCCAGAAGTGACCGATTGACTCCCGGATCATCTGTCCCAGGTCGTAGCCGGACATTGATTCGATGGTGAGCAGACCCAGCAGCACTTCCATACTTGAACTCGAGCGCTTCGCCATATATATCTATTAGAGATACATCTATTAGATATATAGGTCAATGTATTTCTTTGAATTTGAGTTGGAACTACGCGCTGATCTCCGAGTTCCGGTCGTGTGGTCGCCGACCCGGACGTTCCCAAAAATGGTGCAACTTCGGGTTTGCCGTGATCTCCTCGGAATTGCATTCGAAGCCATTCAAGGGCCGAGATGACTTGGTAGGTGCAATACGTCGGACGACCTCTTTCCTGGCCCTTTGCAAGCCCCACAGGTATGTGCGGAAAGAGACAGATCTTTTTGACGGTTCAATGTACACCTATTGCATGGCCCAAAAGATAAGATGGAGAGACCCCAACCGATTTTCTAGAATCCTGGAAGCGCGGCTCGCTAACGAGTTGCACGTTCCCATCGAAATCGTTCCGCTTGTAGCGGTTCCCAAACGGGTGCTGGAGAACGCAATGCTATCTCGGCCACGGCGACCGAAAGGGGTTCCTAAGAGAGCGCGACGGGCGCCGCGCCGTACCATCATCTCCCCGGCACAATGAGACTTGGCAGTTTGCTGAAAAACCCGAGAAAACGAGGTTTGTAACAAGGGCATGCGGGGACCCTCTGGGTGAGCCAAGCCGCAAAACACAACAAGATGAGTATTGGGTTTTAACCCCTGCATGACGCTTCGTTCAAATTTCCGACTTTTTCAGCAAACTGTTAGAACACGAAAAGGCGCATGACTTAGATTGTTCTCCCCTCCTCAAGGGCCGAACATTCAAGAGTGAATTGCGCCCTATTCGTTCACCCAATTTATGCCATTCCGCGCCAATCACAACAGCTGAATTTTCAGGCCCGTTGGCATTCCGACGGACTCATTTGACCCGCCCCCGGCACCTTTTTCATAATTCGTACTCCGAACTTTCGCGCATGCAATAATCGGTTCGTGAAGATCAGCACGTGACTTTCGCCGAGGGCCAGAAGTTCGCCCATCGCGCCAACAGAGACGGCACGTTCGATTCCGTTTGCCTCAAATGCTTCAAAACCGTCGCATTCGACTCGCGCGAAGCCACGCTTAGCGACAAGGAATGCGAGCATGTTTGCGAAGACGTGGTCTTGGACCGCCTCTCGCGTGGCAAAAGTAAAGCCGGAATATAACGCATAGCGCCTGGATTGAGTTTGTGCCTGGATGTGGCCCACCTTCGGGCTACCTTTGTGACAACACCGACCCGCAGTATTTGCTCGGCGAGTAACGTCAGGGTAGACGGTCATAGTCCCGGAATGCTGGTTGAGACTGTACGGGAGTTCTCACTTTGTTTCTGCCGTACGTCTTCCGCCCTTAGACTAGGCAGCAGTGTGGCGCAGAATCGCCGAGTGAGAACCACCTTGCGATAGCTGATCTGGAGTAGCCTCCACAGAAGCAGAATGAACCAGAACAACCATAAGAACGGCACAAACCCGGTTAGGAATACCGTGAAGGTGCAAATGGTGATGAGCGCGCCGGGTTCCCAATACCATCTCCGGGGATGAATCAGTGGAAACCCACCGATCAAAACCCACTGCAATGCGATCAAACCGCACAGACCGATTGAGAACTCTACCTCCTAGCGCCGACTGTCGTGGTTTGGCCATCCCACGCCAAGCTGGCCCGCAAGCGACCATGAAGGCGGACAAGGTTCCCCCCAACGTGATACTGCCGCTGCTGGCAATTCACCCATGACGATGATTCGTTGCGGCAGCGACGTGTGGTACCACATCCCACAAGGGCTGAACGAAGCCGTTTCACCTTCATCGGCTGGTTTGACCGCGTCTGGAGGCGGCGGCGGAACCGGACGCGCCAACTCGAGAGGCGGCAGATTCTCCTGCGAGCGTATCCAGTCCCACCTGCTCGCTTCCTCCCACACAATCAACGGCACGCAAATGACCAAACGATCTCTTGCGCTGCAATCCGAAAGATGGAATTAGCTGAGGCGTTCCTGATCTTCTGAACAATGAAATTCGCTGTCAAGATCCGTGCGCTCATCCGTTCCGCGTATCTCCCTGCGCACTCGTGACTTAGCCTGAATCGAAAAATTGCAGGCTATTTCACGCAGATGCGTATCATTGAACTCGGAGACTAAGGGAGTCGTCATCGCGACTTGCTCTTTGCCATCCTGATATCTGGGAGATTGCAGAGGAAATTCTCCGATAAAGCCAGCGTAAGATCATTGCGGAGATGACTCTACAGCTAACTCCAATCCCAAGAAGACTGTGCGGCGAACACCGCCTGCAACCCAATGAAAACAGTGGCTTTCTCTACAGAGTATTGGGGGGGAGACCCCCGGCAGTTTCACTGTCCACTGTTCACTGTCCACTGTCCCGCTGTTCACCGTCCCACTGCCTTGAACTCCAGCGTGGCGTAGTTCATCTGTCCTTCCGACACCGTGTTCACGGTCAGCACATTCCGTCCCTTGTTCAGATGGATGCGTGCCAGGTTCTTCGCCAGGTTCCAGTGGTGCCACTGCCGCCACGCCACCGGATCGGCGGCATCGTAGGTCGACACGATCGTCAGCGGCCCGGTTGCCGGCTCGCCGTTCACGTCGAATGAAATCGTTCCGCCGCGATTCGAGGTATACAGCAGATCGGCGGAGTATTCGCCCGTCTCCGCCACATCAACCGTGATGTTGAACCATTCGCCGGGCACGGTCCAGCCCACGTAAAGCAGACCGGCGGGTGGTGTCACCCTGTCGTAAGGATTGTCATCAATCTTGGGATCGAGCCCGAATTTGGTATACGAAGTATCCACGCCTTCATTCATCCGAAACTCGTTCAGATATGTTCCATTCGCCGGATTCAACGCGCCGCTGCCGTTGTTTTTTGCGTCGGAATCGTGGTACGCCACGCCCTCGCCGCCGAGATCGTAGTAAGCGCACATCACCGTCCCGGGAATCTTCTGCGCTCCGCCGTTGTACTTGCTGTCATGGAAAGGAATGCCTTTGTACTTCGCCAGAAAATCCGACTTTGCCGCGCCTGCCGCGCCCGCAGCAAAGAACAGAACCACCAACGCGACTCGCAACCATCGCCAAACAAAAAGATCTTTCAAAACTCACCGCACTTTCCAGAAACTTGTCGAAACACACGAATACTATCGCAACAAACGTGCGAAGGGATGGGAGACTCAATGAGTCGCGAAGTCCACGGATCGCGATCCAACTCGTCTGCAATGAGAGCAACTGAACGCGAAACGGGCTACCGGCCGCAAGCTACCGGCTACAAGATACCCCCTCCCTCGGGTATTACTACTCTTTCCCTTCGCCCGTCCTGAAGTAATGTACGGTTTTTGTCTCGGCATCGCCTGAAGATTAAACTTGATACATAGCCAACCGCATATGATCGTTCATTTGCCGTGGATAGCTGATGACAGTGCAGAAATATCGCGTGAGCAACAGAACTCGGGAAAGTGTCGTAAGTCCTGGTGCCACGATCGTGGATACCACGAGTGAGTCGTTCAGGGCGGTGATTCAGGATCTTGCTTCGCATGATGCCGGCGGCTTGTGGCTGAGGCCGTATCGCGGAATTCCCGACTTTCCCGGCATTCATCCGTTTGACCTGATCCTGCTCAGCGATGAGGACGAGGTTGTCGAAGTGGCCGCGCCCTTTCCCACCGTGAAGCCGACTGATTTGGAAACTCCTGCGGCGAGTGCGCTTGTTCTGCCGTTGCGCACGATTAACTCATCGATGACCGACGTGGGAGATCAACTGGAGATCTCCGAAGCCGATGGGCGCGATATCAGGATCACGAAGCGCACGATAAACGAACCGCAACACCAGGAGAAAAAGCAGACATTTGATGTTCCAGAGGAGAAGCCCGGGTTGTTGACTCGCATCGTGCGCTGGCTTTTCCCCAAGCCCGATTCCGGCCGGGCGCCTCGGCAAACCATCCCCAATCTTGGGGCCTATCACTGGACCGGCGGCGCCCCGCAGGTCTTTGCCCTCGGCGATATCAGCGCCACCGGATTCTTTCTGATCACCGCGGAGCGGTGGACGCCCGGCACCATTGTTCTGATGACACTGCAAAGAACCAACACCAGCGGGATCGACCCCAGAGACGCGATCTCCGTTGTGGTTCAGGCCGTTCGATGGGGGCTGGACGGCATGGGATTTGAGTTCATCATGGATGATTTTGTTAAATCCAATCCCGGTTTGACCCTGACGGGGAAGGGCACCGACAGAGATGCCCTGGAAAAATTCCTGCTGCGGCTGAAACTCCAGAATTGAAGCTGTCCGGATCTTTGCGGAACTCAAATGTCCGGGTGCGAGGAATGAGATTCAGGAGCCGGCCCGCCGTACCAGAGTTATTACTTCAACTGTGCCGCCTCTCACGATGCGCCTCTCTCCACTTCTGTAAAGTGGAAGAAGGAACTCCGCTCAGGTCCGCCGCTTTTGACCACTGTCTCCAATCCGGAAAATCTCGACCAGCTTCTGCAGTCGGTCTTCGGCTTCGCATGCTTCCGCGCCAATCAGGAAACGGTCTGCCGCGCCGCCATTGAGGGCCGCGATCTCCTGCTCGTCATGCCAACCGGAGCAGGGAAGTCGCTGTGTTATCAGCTTCCTGCCATCGCCCTCGGTGGAACGGCTCTCGTCATCTCGCCACTCATCGCACTGATGGAGGATCAGTTTGCCAAGCTTGCCGCGCTCGGTCTACGCGTCGCGCGCATACATTCCGGCCTCGACCGCTCCATCTCGCGCCAGGCCTGCGTTGACTACCTCCAGGGTTCGCTCGACTTCCTCTTCATCGCCCCAGAACGCCTTCGCGTTCCCGGCTTCCCTGAGATGCTCGCCAAGCGAGCGCCCGCGCTCATCGCCATCGACGAAGCCCATTGCATCTCGCAATGGGGTCACGACTTTCGTCCCGATTACCGCATGATCGGCCACCACCTGCCCGCGCTTCGCAACGGTTCAGACCGCGTGCCCGTACTGGCGCTCACAGCCACCGCAACCCCAACAGTCCAGGCCGACATCATCGCCCAACTCGGCATGGTCAATCCTGCACGCTTCATCCACGGCTTCCGTCGGCACAACCTCGCCATCGAAGTCGTCGAGCTTTCCACTCCTGAACGCCCGCGTGCCATCTGCGGGCTTCTTGCCATGCGTGCTCACCGCCCCGCCATCGTCTACGCCACCTCGCGCAAGCAGTCCGAGAGCCTTGCCGAAGAGCTCTCCCAACTGATGCCTGCCGCCGCATACCACGCCGGCCTCGATGCCGAGACCCGCGAGCGCGTGCAGACCGCATTTCAGTCAGGCCAACTCGAAGTGGTCGTCGCCACCATCGCCTTCGGCATGGGCATCGACAAATCTGACATCCGCACCATCATTCACGCCGGCCTGCCCGGCACGCTCGAAGGCTACTACCAGGAAATCGGCCGCGCCGGCCGCGACGGCGGACAAAGCCGCACATTCCTCATGCACTCCTACGCCGACCAGCGCACGCACAGTTTCTTCCTGAACCGTGACTACCCGCCCACCGAACATCTCCACCAGGTCTTCCACATGCTTGGCGAAGATTCCCGCCCGATTGACGAACTCCGCGCCACTTCAAAGCTTGAAGACGAAGAGTTCGACAAGGCGCTCGAGAAGCTGGAGATCCACGCCGGCGCACGGATCGACTTTGCCGGCAACGTCACCATAGGCGCGCCCGGCTGGAAGAAGACCTACTCGATCCAGGCGCAGCACCGCGCTGAGCAGTTTGAAAAAGTCTTGCGCTTCACCGAATCCAGCGAATGCCGCATGTCCGCCCTCGTGCGGCACTTCGGCGACGAACAAGATGCCGCGGAGCCCTGCGGAAAATGCGACATCTGCGATCCTGCTGGCGCCGTCCTGCGCTTGTTTCGCCGAGCTACTCCTCCTGAGCGCACGCTGGCCCAGTCCGTCATTGAGGAACTTCGTCCAGTCGATTACAAGGCGACAGGAACGTTACAGCGAAGTCTCGATCCCTCTGGCCGGATCACGCGCGATGAATTTGATTCGCTTCTCGATGCGATGATCCGCGCCGGCCTCATCGTCATTGAAGATGCCGAGTACGAAAAAGACGGCGAAGTCCGCCGCTACAGAAAAGTGCGCCTCACGAGGGACGGCCTCGCCACGCACTCCGGTTCAAGGGTCGATCTGCTGATTGCCGACGGTATCGCCGAGGAGTTCGCAGGTCCTGCAAATCCAAAGCGATCGCGCAAGACGCCGAAAGCTCAAGCGGCTTTCCAGAAGCCAATCGCAAATGCAAACACTCAGTCGCATGCAGCATCACGCCCGACAGACCTTGAAGTCGATCCTCAGGATCTCTCCGCGGAAGGCGGAGCACTCGCAGCGCGGCTGAAGCAATGGCGCACCTCGGAGGCGAAACGCCTGCGCGTCCCGCCCTACTGTGTGCTGCACGACCGCACCCTCACCGCTGTTGCCCTGGCCCGCCCCACAAATCCGCGCCAGCTTCTCGACATCGCCGGTATCGGCCCCAGCAAGGTGGAAAAATTTGGCTCCGCAATCATCGAGATCTGCGGAGCCAAACTGATAGCAGAAGGCCCATAGTTGATGGCTGTCCTTACGCCACGCGCTCGATCGTCACTGACTCCAGAACGATAGGCTTCTGCGGCTTGTCCTGTGCACCGCGGGCGACCTTTGAAATCTTGTCGGCAATATTCTGGCCCTCGACCACCTCGCCAAAGATCGTGTGGTTTCCTGTCAGCCATGGCGTCGGCGCCACGGTAATGAAGAACTGGCATCCATTGGTGTTCGGACCCGAATTCGCCATTGCCAGCTTGCCCGGCTTGTCAAACTTGTGCGGCGATCCCTTCGTCTCATCCTGAAAGCGATATCCCGGTCCACCCATTCCCGTTCCCACCGGATCGCCGCCCTGGATCATGAAATCGGGAATTACCCGGTGAAAGATCGTGCCGTCGAAGAGTTTGTTGGTCGATTTCTGATGTGTCCCTGGGTGCGTCCACTCCTTCTTACCCTCGGCCAATTCGATAAAGTTCTTCACCGTGATCGGCGCTTCCGATTCAAAGAGGCGTGTAACAATCTTGCCTTCGCTTGTGTTGAAAGTCGCGTAGGTTCCGGGTGCGAGTGCCATAAAAACTCCTGTCTGTTTAGGTAGGGAACTCCAAAGGATTGAGCCTCGAAAACATCAGCCATTTCGAGGCTCTCTGTCGATTAGTGTTGCGGCGTTGTTCCAGCCGGCTGCGTCGCAGCGCTTGGGTCACCTGGCACCGACTGGCCTTCGGGAACGATCGTAACTTTCTTCAGCGTCACGGGCGTCACCGGCTTGTCGTTTGCATCGCGTTCCACACGCGCAATCGCCTTTATCACGTTGACGCTTGGGTCATCGCACTGCCCGAAGATGGTGTAGTGCTGGTTCAGTGAGTCGTAAACCTGCTCCGTAATAAAGAACTGGCTTCCGTTCGTGTTCGGTCCGGAATTCGCCATCGCCAGCCGTCCGGGCACGTCGAAGTTTAGATTTGGATCGAACTCATCATCAAATTTGTAGCCTGGGTCGCCCGAGCCCGTACCTGTCGGATCGCCGCCCTGGATCATGAATTCCGGAATGACGCGATGGAAGGTCGTTTCATCGTAGTAAGGCTTGTTGTGCATCTTCTTCTGAGTCTGCGGATCGGTCCAGTCCTTCGTCCCTTCAGCAAGGCCGATAAAATTCGCTACCGCCATCGGCGCCTGCTTCTGGAAGAACTGGCAGGTGATGCGTCCCATCGACGTATCCATCACTACGGTGGGCCCGTTGGGGTGGACCATGGCCGCAGCCGTAGCTTGTGGCGCGTCAGGCAGCGGCTCCGCCGGTTTTGAAGTGTCCTGCGCGAGTGCAGTCGCTCCAAGCGTCGCACCGAGAACATACGTAGAAAGCAAAAATCTAAATTTCATACCGAGTTCGAGGGTAAATCATGCTCCTTGCTGGTTGCCAGCGCCTGCGATTGACCATGTATGTTTATCGCATGAGCTTTCGACATCTGAAGACCTTCCCCTTGCGCGCCGCTCTTATGGCGTGCTCTCTCTTGTATGCAGGTTTCGCACCGGTTTCCGTCGCGGCGCAGGTCGACAAGGCGCCTGCGGCAACCGATAAGGACAAGCCGGCCGATAAGGGTGCAGCCGAAAAGTCTGCTCTTCCTCCGTTGCCGCCGGAGGCACACGCGCAGCAGACCATCGTGCTTGACGGCAAGACTCTGCACTACACTGTGACAGTCGGCGCTCTTCCGGTTCGCGATGGTGATGGCAAGATCGCCGGGGAAGTTGTGATCACCTCTTACACGATGGAGGGCCCGAACCGTCCCGTCACCTTTGCGTTCAACGGGGGCCCCGGCGCATCGTCCGTTTACCTGAACTTTGGAGCCATCGGCCCCAAACACCTCGACGCCGGCAATGAAGGAGACAGTCCCTCCGATCCCACCAATCTCGTCGACAACCAGGGTACCTGGCTCGACTTTACCGACTTGGTCTTCATCGATCCCATCGGCACAGGTTTTAGCCGCTCGCTGGTTCCTGAGGCTGAGACCAAAAAGCTTTTCTACAGCACCACCCCTGACATCGAATACCTGTCGCGCGTGGTTTACGACTGGCTCGTCAAGAACGATCGCCTCAGTTCTCGAAAGTATCTCGTTGGCGAAAGCTACGGCGGGTTCCGCGGGCCGCGCATCACGCACTATCTGCAATCTCAGCTCGGCGTGGCGCTGAACGGCGTCGTCCTGGTTTCGCCGTACCTTAATCCCACAATCGAAAGCGATGGCGACCTTTCGCCGCTTCCGTGGATGATGACGCTGCCCTCCATCACCGCGGCACACCTCGAGCGCGAGAAGAAGCTCACCCCTGAAGCCATGGCCGACGTCATCGCCTACACCCAGGGCGAATACGCCACAACGCTCCTCAAGGGCCGCGCCGACGAAGCCGACACGCAAAAGATGATTGCGAAAGTCACCGAGATGACCGGCCTGGATCCGTCATTCGTGAAATACTCAGGCGGCCGGATCGAGACGGGCGCTTATCTGCGAGAAGTGCATCGCGAGGAAGGTAAACTCGGCTCCGTCTACGACTCCAATGTGACCTCCTTCGATCCGTTCCCGTTCGCACCTGAGCAGCGCGCGGGCGATCCGATTCTTGCCAGCATCGTTGCACCGCTCACCACCGCAATGGTCGATTTCGTCACCCGCTCTGTCGGCTGGAAAGTCGACGCCCGCTACAACGCGCTTTCCTACGACGTGAACCGCCTCTGGGATCGCGATGCCGAGCTGCGCCGTGGCTCCGTGCCCGACCTGCGCGAGGCCGTGGCAGCCGATCCCAAACTGCGTGTCATGATCGTGCACGGCTGGAACGATCTCTCCTGCCCCTTTATGGGTTCCGTCCTTACTGTCGACCAGATGCCGGTGATGGGCGACCCCACACGCGTCTCAGTGCACGAATTCCCCGGCGGCCACATGTTCTACACCCGCAACGACAGCCGCATGGCTCTGCGCAAGGACGTGATGGAGATGTTTGAGAAGCACTGAAGAACAGGGACAAAGGGACGAAGGGACATGGGACTAAGGATGACCGCGCAGGCAAATTGCGCCTGGTAAGATTGGTTTCATTCCCTTTGTCTCCGCGTCCCTGGTCCTACGTCGTTCGTCACAATTCCATTGATTCTCTACGCATAGATAGCCTATACATAGACGCATGAAGAAACCGGATCTTCTCCCCGGCACCCTCGACATGCTCATTCTCAAGACCCTCACCCGTTCACCTCTGCATGGATACGGCATCGCCCAGTCAATCAAGCGGCTCTCTGACGATGTGCTGACCATTGAGGAAGGCTCGCTGTATCCGGCGCTGCAACGCCTGCTGCTCCAGGGCTGGGTAAAGGCTGAGTGGAAGATGACGGAAACCAACCGCCGGGCCCGCTTCTACACGCTCACCGCAGCCGGCCGCAAGCAGCTAGGCCTGGAGGTCTCCGAGTTTGAGCAGATGATCACGGCCATCAGTCGGGTACTTGGCGAGGCTTGACCGGTGCCCGTAGCAAATCAGTATCAACGTCGAATTAGATCGAAATCACCGCTAGCCCTAAGCTCTCGGAGATCAAAATGAATCCGTTGACATTCTTTGCAGGGAAATTCGTCCTCCTTTTCCGCCGCAATCGCTTTCGCAGCGAACTCGACGAGGAGATCTCGTTTCATCGCGAACAGGCTGAGAAGGACTTTCGTAACGGCGGCATGCCGCCGGAAGCTGCGCACTATGCCGCTGTTCGCCAAGTCGGCAACGCCACTCGTTTTCGTGAGCAGAGCGAAGAAGCTGTGGGTTTTCGCGTGGAAACCGTTGCGCAGGACCTCCGTTTTTCACTTCGCCAACTGCGTAAGAATCCCGGGTTCGCCGCTACCGCGATTCTCATCCTCGCTCTTGGCATAGCCTCCAGCGTTGCGATCTTCGCTTTTGTTGACGCCGCACTCATCAAGCCACTCCCATACAAGAATCCGCCGCGGCTTGTCCAGCTCTTTGAAAGCATCCCACTCGGGCCGCGCTTCCATCTCTCCTATCCCGACTATCTCGATTGGAAGCGCATGAATAAGTCCTTCAGTTCGCTCAACGTCTTTGCTCCCTACGGATTCATGATGAAGACGCCGGATGGGTTGCGTAAGACGGACGGCGCGCGCGTCAGTGCCGGATTCTTCCGTACTCTCGGCGTCACGCCGATCCTCGGCAGGGACTTCTACGATGGCGAGGATGCGGCCGCTCCCGCTCGCACCGTCATGCTTAGCTACTCAGCCTGGCAGAAACGCTACGGCGGCAGCAGGGAAATCCTCGGTCAGACGGTGATCCTCGATAGCGATCCGTACATCATCATCGGAGTCCTGCCCCGCAACTTCAGCTTCGCGCCTGCTGAGCCTGCCGACTTCTGGGCAATCATGAAGCCGAATTCATGTCGGGGATGCCACGGTCTGTTTGGCGTGGCGCGTCTCAAAGATGGCGTCACGTTTGCATCCGCGCTGCAAGACGTAAAGGGAATTGCAGTGCAGCTCGAGAAACAATATCCCGACTCGAATCGAGATCAGTGGGGATTTATGCTACCGCTCACTGAGGTCATTGTCGGGGACATTCGACCCGTCCTGCAGGTTTCGCTGGCCGGCGCAGCCTTGCTGCTGCTTATAGCCGGAGTGAATGTTGCTAGCCTTCTGCTGGTGCGGGCAGAGAGTCGCAAGCGCGAAATCGCTGTGCGCGGGGCTCTCGGTGCCTCGCCTCGCCGGTTGGTGCGCCAATTCATTACAGAAGGCATGTTGCTGGCCTCGGTCAGTTGCGGGCTAGGCGTTGTGTGCGCCGATCGATCGATGCACATGCTGGCTACGCTCGTTCCTAAAGACATGATGGACGCCATGCCATTCCTCCACGATCTGAGCCTGAATGCTCGTGTGCTCTCATTTGCATGCATCCTGGCGCTGCTTGCCGGTGTGCTGTTTGCGTTTACGCCTATGGCGCGCCTCCGCTTCGTTGATCTTCGCGAAGGACTTTCGGAGGGAGGTCGCGGCGCGGCCGGTCTCGCATGGCGTCATTTCGGATCGAAACTTGTCGTCATTGAATTGGCCACTGCCATGGTTCTGCTGGTGGCGGCGGGCCTGCTCACCAAAAGCTTTTATCGCCTCCTTCACACCGACATAGGGATCCAGCCGGATCACATTGCCATGGTGCGCGTAAACGCGCCACCGGAGAAGTACGGAAATGACGAGAAGCAGGCTGACCTTGCACGCCGGATTGTGAATCAGTTGTCGAACCTGCCAGGTGTGAAATCTGTTGGCATCACCACCAAGCTGCCGATCGAAGACGCCGACTGGACCACCGGCTTCCGCATCGTCGGGCGTCCCTATCACGGCGAGCACAACGAAGTCGCAATACGGCTGGTCAGCGCCAGTTACCTCACTACTCTGAAATCCACGCTGGTAAGTGGCCGCTACTTTGCCGAAAGCGACGATGCCTCCAGGCCGAAGGCAGTCATCGTCAACCAGGCGCTGGCAAAGCAGTATTTCCCGGGCGAGAACCCGGTGGGCAAGCAGATTACCTTTGGTGGTCCGAAAGATCCGCCCATGCTGATTGTTGGGCTTATCAATGACATTCAGGAGGGCCAGTTGGACGCGGCGCCGCGCGGAGCCATGTACCTTCCCTTTTATCAGAATCCCAACGACAGTTTCGTAGTCCTCCTCCGTACAGCGCAGGATGAGCAATCGATGCTTGCCGCGATGCAACACGCGCTTCGCGCCATCGACCCGGGCATGGCGATTTACGATCCGATGACGATGGGCCAGAAAATCCACGACGCGCCGTCGACCTATCTGCATCGCTCGTCTGCGTGGCTCGTCGGCGGTTTTGCCATCATGGCTCTGCTGCTCGGAGTGGTTGGACTGTACGGCGTGATTGCCTATTCCGTCAGCCAGCGCACCCGCGAAATCGGAGTCCGTATGGCCCTGGGTGCCGAACGTGCCAATGTTTACCGGCTCGTTCTGAGCGAAGCCGGCCGCCTGATCCTGGTTGGTGTGGTCTCCGGCCTTGCACTCTCCATTGGTGCGGCTCTGCTGATTCGCAAATTGCTCTTTGGCGTGCAGGCGTGGGACGCACCCACCCTCGCGGCTGTCGCCGCGGTGCTGGCTCTCTCCGCACTGCTTGCCAGCTATCTTCCCGCGCATCGCGCAGCGTCGGTAAGTCCTGCGGAGGCTTTGCGCACAGAGTGATGCATAGACCCGATCCCAAAATGCACTGGCCATTGGAGGACTCGCATGAACGCCATCGACACTTTCGTGAGGAAAATCTCAATCCTCTTCCGCCGCAACCGCTTCCGCAGCGAACTCGACGAGGAGATGGTCTTTCACCGCGAGCAGGCTGAGAAGGAATTCATCGCCTCCGGAATGTCCTCCCAGCAAGCTCGAGAAGCGGCCGCCCGCCAATTCGGCAACGCAGCCCATCTGCGCGAACAGAGTCACACGCTGGTTGCCTTTCGCTGGGAGAGCGTGGTGCAGGATCTTCACTTCGCGTTCCGCCAGTTGCGCCAGAATTTCGGCTTTGCGCTCACTGCCATCTTCATCCTCGCCCTGGGCATGGGCGTCAGCGTTGCGATCTTCGGCTTTGTCGATGCGGCCCTGATCCAACCGTTGCCATATGCTGCTCCAAATCGCCTGATGGACGTGGCCGAAAGTGGCACCTCGCTTCAGCGCTCCGATCTCTCGCGTGCCGACTACGAGGATTGGAAGCGTCTCAACCATTCCTTCAGTTCGCTCGACGTCTATACCGGAGGCGGTTATCTGCTTCGTACGCCCTCCGGTGCCGAGCCCGTACCCACAGCCCGCGTCAGCGATGGCTTCTTCCGCACTCTCGGTGTGAAGCCCATGCTTGGACGCGGTTTTCTTCCCGGCGAAGACCGTCCCGGCGGCGCCAAGATCGTCATGCTTACCCACGGCACCTGGCAGAGGAGATTCGGCAGCCGCACCGACCTGATCGGTCAGTCGATTACTCTGGATGGCGCCGCTTATACGGTCGTCGGGGTCCTGCCGCGTGAATTCGCGTTCGCGCCGCGCGCCAATGCGGAGCTCTACCTCCCGTTGCTCGACAAGAATCCCTGCGAAGAACGTCGCAGTTGTCATAACTTCTTCGGAGTTGGCCGGCTACGCGATGGCGTAACGATGCAGGCTGCCCTTGAAGAGATGAAAGCCATCGCGGCACAATTGGCCGTTCAGTATCCCGAAAATAAGGGGCAGGGAGCATTCGTCCAGCCGCTTTCCGACATCGTCATTGGCCCCATAAAGCCGGTTCTACTCACGCTGCTCGCTGCCGCGGGTCTCCTGCTGCTCATTGCATCGGTCAATGTCGCCAGCCTGCTTCTTGTTCGCTCAGAGTCGCGTCGTCGTGAAATCGCGGTCCGCGGAGCCCTTGGCGCTACCGGTGCTCGCCTCAGCCGCCAATTCATCACCGAGGGACTTCTGCTTGCCGCGGCCGGTTGCCTCGCCGGACTCTTCGTGTCGAACTGGACGATTGCGATTTTGAAGAGCTTGATCCCGAAAACCGTCGCCGACAACATCCCTTTCCTTGCTCACGTCGGCCTCGATCTGCATACCGCTCTCTTCGCCGGTCTCATTGCACTGCTTGCCGCTGTCCTCTTGTCTTTGACGCCGATTATCCGGCTTTCATTTCAGGACATTCGCGAAGGGCTTGGCGATGGTGGGCGTTCGGCCGCGGGCCGCTTCTGGCAGCGCATCGGCGCGAATCTCGTTGTGGTCGAACTTTCCATCGCCGTCATACTTCTGGTCGGAGCCGGGCTCCTGGGCAAAAGCTTTTATCGTCTGCTTCACGTCGACATCGGCCTCGAAGCCTCGCACCTTGCAACTTTGCAGATGGCGATTCCTCAAAACGCCTACGTCAAGCCCGAGCAGAAGGTTGCTCTTTTCCACGAGGTAATCCGTCGCCTCTCGGCACTTCCCGGCGTCGAATCGGTTGGCATCACCAGCGACCTTCCTGTCCAGTGCAACTGCGATACCGACTGGATCCGCATCGTTGGCAAACCATTTCACGGTGAGCACAACGAAGTGGACGAGCGCGACATAACTCCCGAATATTTCGTCACGCTCAAGGCGCGGCTGGTTCGCGGACGGTTCTTCAGGGACGATGACGATGTTTCGAAATCGCAGAAGATCGTCATCAACGAACTGCTCGCGCAAAAGTATTTTCCGGGCGAAGATCCCATCGGAAAAAAGATCGCGAACGGCGATCTCGACCCGAAGTCGTTCCGCGAGATCATCGGAGTCGTGAGCAACGTCCGTGAGGGTGGCCTCGACGACGATCTCTGGCCGGTCGAATATCAGGCAATGTACTACGGTCCCGACAACTTCATCTTCGTTGTGGCGCGAACTGCCGGTGACGAAAAGGCCATTCTTCCCGTGCTCGTCAAAACGCTGCACGACATGGATCCAAATCTTGGCACGTTCGGCGAGATCGCCATGACGGACCAGATCCACAGCACGCAATCTGCTATCCTCCATCGCATCTCGACTTCGCTGGTCGGCGGCTTTGCCGTCATTGCGCTCGTGTTGGGCGTGGTCGGCCTTTACGGCGTTATCGCCTACTCCGTAAGCAAGCGAACCCGCGAGATCGGCGTGCGGATGGCGCTCGGCGCACAACGCAGCGCCGTTTACAAGATGGTGATGCGCCAGGCCGTGTGGCTCACCATCGCCGGAATCAGCATAGGGCTGGTGTGTGCGGTTGGCGCCTCGATGGCGATGGGCAAGCTGCTATTCGGCGTTCAGGCATGGGACGCACCGACGCTCGCGGTGGTTGCGGTTGTGCTCGGCGCGGCGTCGCTCGCCGCCAGCTTTCTGCCTGCACGACGTGCGGCTTCGGTGAATCCGACGGAAGCATTGCGTGCGGAGTGACTTGTCTAAACGAGTTTTAGAAATCCGTTGGGGGCGAGGCGGGCGCCGGGGAAGACGAGGTCGAGATTGCGCGCGGCCATTGTGTTGCTCACCAGCTCGCCAAGCACCTGACGGTAATCGGTGGTAAGTGCGAGGTCGCGGCCCTCGTTCAACTGCTCGTTGTCGAGTCCCGGCCACTTGCCGTAGACTTTGCCGCCGTTCACATTTCCGCCCAGGACGAACATTGCATTGGCGTGGCCGTGATCGGTGCCGCCGGTACCGTTTTCGCGCGCGGTGCGGCCGAATTCGGACATGGTGACCAGAGTGACGGTGTCGGCGTTGTCGCCCATGTCGCGCCAGAAAGCGGCAATGCTGTCGGAGAAATCGCGCAGGCGTCCTGCAAGTTGCCCTTCCACGCTGCCCTGGTTCTGATGCGTGTCCCAGCCGCCGATATCGGTGAACGCCGCTTCCACGCCGAGGTTCGACTTCAGGAGCTGGGCAACCTGCTTCATGCGATTGCCGAACTCCGAGTTCGGATAATCCACGCCGGGTGCAGGCTGATACTGCGCGGGATTCGCCGCGCGCAACATTTTTACTGCTTCGAATGTCTCTTCGCCGGCAGCGTGGAAGATGTGATCGCCGCTTTCGCCATACATCGCCTCGAAGGCATTCGCCGCAGGCGACGGCGCCGGTCCACGCCCGGCAATGGAGAAGTTGTTCACGTTGCCCAGCGCAATCGCGGGGACCTTGCCGGCAAGCGTTCGCGGCACCTCCGGCCCCAAAGCCAGCGCGCGAAACGCCGTCTGGTCCCGCTTGCGAATCATGTCTTCGGCCTGCAGCGCACGATTCAACCAGCCGTCCTCGGTACTCTTGATACCCGGCGTTCCCGACTCCATGAAATCCTGCGCATCGAAATGCGAGCGCGACATGTCGGGTGACCCGGCCGCATGCACGATGCCGAGATGACCCGCGTCATAGAGCGGCTTGAACGAGGCCAGCGCGGGATGCAGTCCGAAGAATCCGTCCAGGTCGAGTACCTGGTTCTGCGGAATGCCGATGCTCGGGCGCATGGCATAGTAATTCTTCTCGTGATAGGGGACCACAACGTTCAGGCCGTCGACAGCGCCGCGCTGAAAGATCACAACCAGCCGGCGATTCGGAGTGCCCGCAGTCTCAGCAAGCACGGAGCGCACCAGAAATCCGGGCAACGCAGTCGTCCCGGCCACTGCCAATGCACCTTTATGAAGAAAGAAACGCCGGTTGATACGCATCTGAGGCCTCCTTCAACGTCTCTGAAATTCGGGTGAACCGATCAACAACCCGGCGAGCAACTGGTCCTGCTTTTCACTTTCTGAAACCGCCCGGGCACGATATTTCTGCCGATCTGTCGCAGCAACTGGCACCGGAGCGGCAGCGTTCTGAATCTGAGTTCTCTGCTGCTCAAATTGCTGCAAGACCGCGGCGCGCGTGGTATCGCTCACCCCGCCGGAGATCAGCACCGACTCAAGCCGGCTCTCCTCGGTTTGCGGATCGGGCGCCGCGGGGCTTGCTTCCAGCGTCGTCGTGTCATTGTTTACCGTAGCAGTCGGATCCCACGCGATCGAGATTCCTGGCAGACGATTGGCCGCGAGGGACAAGGCGAAGTTCATGCGGTTGACCAGTGCATCGGTGCTTACCCATGTCTCCGCCTTCCAGCTATAGCCAGTCGGGGTAACGCAGCCATAGAGCGGCATGCCCATCTCGCGCAGCGCATTGGCGAGCGGCTGCATGTTGTCGATATCCGCGTTGCCGGCCCGCGCCGCCGAAACGACAAATTCGATCGGCGTTTTCACCTTGGCGCGATAAACTTCGGCGCCCAGAACTCCGGGCGAATGGAACAGCGTGCTCAGCACCGCGGAGATATCGCCGTCGCTGGAAAGGAAGGTCTTCGCCATGCGATCCACCAGCGCCTGCGGCGGATCGTCGCTGACGAAGCGGACGGCGAGCTTGCGCGAGATGAACTGCGCCGTTGCCGGGCGCGTGGCGAGCATGTGCAGCAGCTCGCGGCCTTCCTGTTCGCCGTGCTCCTTGAATCTTCTTGCCGAGCACGATCTTGGTTCCGGGCTCGTGGCGGCCTCGTCGAACTTGAAGTCGCCGCCGCGCTGCGGGCGGTCGACCGTCCAGCCGGTGAGGACGCGCGCCACCTGGGTCACGTCGGCCTGGGTGTAGCCGCCGTTCACGCCCAGCGTGTGCAGTTCCATCAGCTCGCGCGCGTAGTTCTCGTTCAGGCCTTCGGCGCTTCTTCTTGTTGTTATTGGGGCGGCGATCTGCTCTTTCGGCGGCGCACGCGAATCCGGACCGATGCTGCTGGCAGTTGTCGAGATAGAGCAGCATGGCCGGGCTGTGCGCAGTGGCTTCGAGCAGGTCTTCGAACTTGCCCAGCGCGCGCGGACGGATCACGTCGCGCTCATAAGCTCGACCAGATAGTAGGGCGTCTCGTCGTTCTTGTGCAGGTAGACGTTGAAGTGGTTGAGCCAGAAGTCGGTCATCACTTCCTGCAACTGCGCGTTCGAGTAGATGTCGCGCGTCAGGCGCTGGGCGACGAACTCCTCATTGACCAGACGCTGCGGATTCTCGAGATCCAGTGCGACCTCCTTCAGGTCCGGCGTGAGGTCCTGCAACAGCGAGGCCCGCTGCTGCGGCTTCAGCGATTTGAAGAAGGCATCGAATGTCTCGGGTTGCATCTCCGTCAGTTGCTGCACGCGCTGCTGAGGCGGCAGATCAAGAAAACGTCGATACTGACCATCGTTGACCGGAGGTGCGGCGGTTGCTGAAGGCGGAGGCGAACTCATAACACTCGGAGTGGCCATGGCGGCCTGCTGCTGAGTTCCGGGCTGCGTTGCGTTGGTTTCGCCGCCGCTCATGGGGACGCTGGCATCGCCCGGGGCCATCTCCGCCGGCTTGGCCGCGGCCAGCTGCTTCTGCTGTTCGGCCGCTTGCTTCTGCTCCTTTTCCTGCTTCTTGATTCCGGCGCGATACATCTGGTTTTCGTAGACCGAATGCAGAGCTCCGCGCTCGGGAACCGGCAGCTTGCCATCCAGCGCCTGGCGGATGATGGCATTGCTGGGCACGCGGAACAGCAGTTCCTCAGGACTCCACTGCATCGCGGGGAACTCGGCCAGGCGCGCGTTCAAATCCGCCTCGGCGATCGAAGCCGGATGCAGTTGCTGATCGAGCCACTTTTCCAGTCCCATCGCGTGCACGGCGTCCACGTCGCCCGGTTTTGGTCCGAATGTGAAGCGGTTCAGTGCATGGAGAATCCGGGCATCGCCCTGCAATTCTGCCGAGCGATTTGTGGAGCGCTTCGCGGCCTGGTCGGGAGTCGCGGGATCTGGCGCCGGGGACTCCGCCGGCAAAGGGGGAACGACGAGACTAAGGCACAGAACAGCGGTCAGCGGTCCATGAAAAAGCTGCATGTACGGTTCCTCACCTCAGGATGCGCAGCGACCTCGGCCGCGGGCGGGCTACTGTCTTAGAATGACTCCATTTTCAGGGATAAGTTGTGGTGATTGGCGGGGAACTGCCCGTCGGTAATCGCAGGGGCGGCATATGCAACCGATTGGTTGCAGGAGGGGGTCCCCCCCATACTCTGTAAAGAAGCTATTTATTTTCATTGGCTTGGAAGGAGGTTTGCCACCAGAGTCCTCTGCGGATGGAACTTAGCCTCAGAGTCGTCTCAGGAAAGGACTTGCAAGCCGAATTGGAGGGGCCGGGGCGTGTTTGACCCAGAAAGAAAGTGAAAATTCATGCGAATTTATCCTCCATGCGATTTTCCGCGATCCTGATTTGAGGATAGCGAATCCGGGCATAATTGCCTGCAAAAGATTTGATCTTCTAAGTTGTTCGATTCAAGGTGGTTGTGCGGAAAACGCTGGCCGGGGGACTTGACATCGATCGCCTTTGATCGGTTTCGACCGATGAGCCACCATCAAAATGCGCGAGTTTCGGGCGTCCCTACGGGACTTCGGTTCGTTGATGGCTTGCTATCCCCGGGTTCCGGCTAATTTCCGGCGTTCCCTACGGGAACTTTGGGATCCGAAGTACGAAGCAGGCTCAGCAGCCCTTTTTGCAGCGATCCATGATGGCTTTGTGGAGGCGCTCGCGGAGGCCGGCGGGCATCTCGTAAAGTTCGTGAGAGCGGTAGATCTGGATGGTTTTGCGGGTGGTATTCAACGTGACCTCGCAGTGCTCGCAGCCGTGCAGATGCTCCTGCAGGTCGGCGCGCATTTCGCCCGACACGGTGTCGTCGATCAGATCATCGAGCAAGGCCAGAAACTCAGTGCACGTCACTTTTCACTCCTTTTTCCCTGGGAACCTTCTTCCGTTTGAAATAACGGCTGAGGCGTTCTCGCAGTTGGAGACGGGCGCGCAGGAGTCGCGATTTGACCGCCGGGACACTGAGGCCGAGCGCCTCGGCTGTGTCTTCGGTGGAAAGCCCTTGAACGTCGCGGAGATCGAATACCAACTTGAATCCCGGCGGCAGGCCCTGGATGGTTTTGCGCAGAATCTGGGCCAGTTCGGCCTGGGTATAGTTCTGCTCGGGGTCGGGAGCCCAATCGGCCAGGTCGCGGGGTACGCTCCCTTCGTCCGTATCGATATCCTCGTCGATGGAGACCATCTTGCCTGTGCGCCGCTTGCGCAACCGCATCAGGCTCTCGTTTACCGCGATCCGGACCAGCCATGTGTAGAATTTCGAATTCCCCTGAAATTGATCGAGCTTCTCGTACGCCTTCAGGAACGCATCCTGCATAACGTCTTCAGCATCTTCGCGGTTCTGCGTTATATGCTGCGCGATCCTGAAGACCTGACGTTCGTATTTTCGGACGAGTTCATCGTACGCCGAGATATCACCGCTGCGGACCCTTTCAACCAGGGCCACATCGGGATGTTGCTCGTTTTCGCCTGCTATGGATTGGATGGTCGCCATGGGGGTTGGTTGCGGGAAATCTGCGTCGGGCGGTAACGAGCCCACCCACACCTTTAAGTGTAAATGAGGGGCACGTGGTTCCGATGAGGATTTCGGGCGGCCGGGACCGGGAAGTGCCGGAAATCACTCGACACGTTACGGGAGTGGTTCTTCGCTGTTCTGCGGGGACAAATTCGGCTTACATTGGAAGTATGAACTCAGTCCTTTCTCCTCTTCCAAAGCACGCACCGGCCCGGGTGTTGGCAACGGTGCTTTGCGCTCTGCTGGCGGTTTCTCCGGTAGAGGGGAAACGGTACGAACCGGGCGTGCAATCGACTGATTCGGCAACCTCTACAAAGCACAAGCCGAAGACGACCGCTGATGGCAAAAAAAACGAGGCGGCGTCGACCCAGAAGCATACGACGAGCGCGGCCAAGCGGACCGGCGCCGCGGCACATAAGTCGACGACATCCGCTCACAGTTCTGCGACCCGTGCCAGGGGGAAGAAAAAGTACGTAAGCCCGGCCGAGCGGCGTCGCCGAATGGCCCGCGCCCACAAGATCAAGCTGGCTTTTGTGGCGTCCGCCGAACTGCGTCCGATGGCGCAACAACTTGCGACCATGCGCACTCCAGCGGCTTATTCGGGCGTGACTACCTATGCGCACTCGCACACCGGCGAAGCGGCGGCGGCCGCGTACCTCGCCCTTGGCCATGCGTATCTGCTCGACAAGCGGTATGCGGATGCGGTGGCGAGCCTGCACCAGGCGCGTGGGGCAGGCGAGGCTCTCGCCGACTATTCCGATTTTCTCGCGGCCAAGGCTTATCACGAGTCGGACCAGGAAGCGCAGGCTGAGGCTTTGCTGAAGGGTTTCAAGGACAAGTATCCGGACAGCATCTTTGTGGATGAAGTTCCGGAACTTGAGGCCAACGTCCTGCTCGATCTGCACGATGCTGCGGGAGCCAAGCGCGTTCTGGATGCAGCAGCCATGGATCCGGCGGCCGGGCGCGCCGGCTACCAACTGGCCTCTGGACTTGTGGCGCTGGCACAGAACCGGAATGACGACGCCATCCCCATCTTCAAATCGCTTCTGCTCGCCTACCCGCTGACCACGGAAGCCGGCATTGCTCGCGTCAAGCTGACCTCACTTGGGGCAGAAAACACCCTCACCAACGAAGAACTGCGCAGCCTCGGCGACGCCTACTACAAGGCAGGGCACTACGAAGAGGCGAGCGAGCAGTATCGCGCACTCGCCGAGAAGGCCGCTCTGGATGCGCAAGCCCGCAACGGCTTCGCAGTTGCCGCAGCTGCCTGCGACCTCAAGCTGAAGCGCCTTACTGAAAGCGAGGCGGAGGCACTGGCTGACACGCCCGATGAAAACGGCGCGCGGCGCCTCTACCTTCTGATGGAACTGGCGCGAACCCGGGACGATCTCGACGGACAGACCCGCATTGTTGCGCGGATGCAGGCGGATTTTCCTCAGAGCCAGTGGCTCGCCGAAGCGCTCTTCTCCAGCGGAAATATGTATCTGTTGCGCAAGGACTACGCGCGGGCGGCAGAGTATTACAGCGACCTGGCTGAGCACTTTCCGTCGGACAAGAATGCGTCGGCTGCGCACTGGCGCGCGGGCTGGCTGAACTACCGGGTCGGAAACTATCAGCAAGCCGAGAAGATGTTCGACGAGCAGATTCACAACTTCGCGGGCACGCCTGAGACCGCATCGGCACTCTACTGGCGGGGTCGCCTCTATGAGACGCAGGATCATAATCCCGCCCAGGCCGCGGCCAATTATCGCACCATCGTGCGGGTGTATCAGCACTTCTTCTATGCGCAAATGGCGAGACAGCGGCTGACAGCGCTGGGCAGCACCGAGGCCGCCTCGGTTCCGGAACTCGACCAGATCAAGGCTCCCGAAGCGCCCACGCTTGCCGACAGCTTTCCGGAGGACAGCCCGCATCTTGCCAAGGCCAAGCTGCTCGCCAACGCAGGGCTGAACGACTATATTCCCCGGGAGATCGCTGCGGATCCAGATTCGGGTACATGGAGCGCGCTGGCTGAAGCGCAGATCTATGCCTCCTACGGCGAGGCCTATCGCGCCATGCGTGCTCTCAAGCGCGCGTTGCCGGGCGCGGCAAGCGCGTCGATCCAGTCGATCCCGCTCGCCTACTGGCACATCCTCTTTCCCGAGCCGTACTGGACAATCATCAAGGAAGAGTCGGCGAAGAATGATCTTGATCCATATCTAGTCGCGTCGCTCATCCGCCAGGAATCGGAATTCAATCCTTCGGCCATTTCATACGCGAACGCGTGGGGTCTGATGCAGCTTTTGCCTTCAGTGGGCAAAACGCTGGCACGCCAGGAAGGAATGACGCACTTCCAGCCCTTTCAATTGCTCGATCCGGAGACGAACATCCGCCTCGGCACGCGCTACCTGAAGCAGATGCTCGATCACTTCGGCGGCGTCCCCGAGTACGCGCTTGCAGCCTACAATGCAGGCGACAGCCGGGTGGAAGACTGGCAGGCATCGGGTCCCTACAGCGGCATCGACGAATTCGTCGAGTCCATTCCTTTCACGCAAACGCGCGAATATGTGCAGGCCATCCTGCGCAATATCGAAATTTATCGTGAGATCGACACCAATACGAACACGACCACGGCGACCGCCGCAAAGGCTCCGTCTGGCAGAGAGTGACGCTTTGAAGTCTGGGGAATCCGACTTGCAACTAAGTTTGACCGATTCTCGTTGACGCGCCGCGGTACGCGCATCAAAACTTTAGGTCAACCGGAGCGTCTAACGTCCGGCGAGCCATTCGCAGCCAGCACTTGCAATAGACCGGCACCATCGGAACTTGCTTTGTCACGTCAGACTCTCGGAGGACAGGATGTCTAGCGACTTGCAATTCCTCGAAGAATGGATCCCCGACAAAATGGACCCTGGGACAGTTTTCCTGCTGGAGAACCAGGCCAAACTTGGTCATGCGCAGAATCCATACGTAGCAGTCATGTCCTGCCCGCGATGCGGGACGATGGGGCTCATTACACGCCGGCAGCTTTGCGAACGGGAAACGATGATCTGCGGAGGCGATTGCTGCTCGGCAGAGTACCGCCTCGACGGGGAGAAAATCTGCTACCGCCGACCGCAATAAGGCACAGACAGCAATAGGGGCGGCGAGAGAACCGGTCGCATCAGCGGCGCGGGGTTTCTTGTTGTTCGCAGCGCGGCTGCCGATTTCGATTTACCATTGACCTCAGGTCGCATTCCACAGCCCGGATGGCGAAATTGGCAGACGCAGCGGACTTAAAATCCGCAGGCCGCAAGGCCGTGGGGGTTCAAGTCCCCCTCCGGGCACCATAAAATCAATGATTTATAGGAATGGATCTCGGTCAGAAGGTTCAATAGAATAAGTGCCGGCGCCGGCAGGTGGAAAGGAAAGCCCTGCGACCAGAAGGAACAATCTGCCTGTTCCCACCTTTGGCGACGCACCCTACCCAGGTTGCGCATCTCGCCGTTTGCTTCGGCTATGGCTACCGCTATGGGTCAATCACTCTTGTGCAGCGGCGCGAACACTCCGCGATGTCAACCATCGACGCCGACGAAGCCAGAGGCCGACGACGGCGGGT
>CAVZDT010000012.1:0-51547 GCA_963774175.1 uncultured Acidobacteriaceae bacterium | reverse complement strand
GAGAGCCGGGACATGCAGAACGCGGAATGACATTTCCGTGCTCAACCCCGGCGGCGGCGGCAGATGCAGGCCGGATGCGTTGAGGGCCACGCCGAGCAGATTTCCGGCGATTACGCCGACGGCGGCGCCGAGGATTCCGGTTACGGTGGCTTCGAGCATGAAGAGCGCGACGATCCAGGGGCGCGGTGTTCCCATGGCGAGCATGGTGCCGATCTCGCGGGTTCGCTCCATCATTGCCATCAGCAGCGTGTTGACGCTGGCCATGAGCACCATGAAGAAGACGATGACGCCGAGGAAGACGAATATTCCGCTGAAGAGCGAGCGCACCTGTTTGTAGTAGGCGGCGAGATCGATCCACTTTTTCAGGACCATCGGCTGGGAGAGGCCGCGGAGGCGTGGTGCGAAGGCCGCGGCGACGGCATCGGTGTTTTCTGTTTTGTCGAGGCCGACAACGAGGTTGGTGACGCGGTCGGTGGCGAGCAGGCGCTGCGCAGAGGGCAGGGTTATGCGCAGGTAGCGGTCGTCCAGGTCTTTGAAGCCGGTGTTGACGATGCCGACGATCTGTACGTCGATGCCGTTGAGGGCGCCGTCAGCGGTGACGGCGAGGATGGTTAGGCCATCGCCGACTTTTACGCTCATCGAGCGGGCGACGCCGGTGCCGATCAGCGCTTCCACTTCGCCGTTTGAATTCGCGGCGAGGTCGCGGCCTGAGGCCAGGCGCGGGCTGAAGTCCATGGCGCGTTCGGCCTCCGGGTCGACGGCGCTGCCCATGAAGACCGAGGATTTCACGCCGTTGGAGAGCATGCCGTAGAACTCGATGCGAGGAGCGACGCCGCGCACGTGATCTGTGGCGCGAACCGAAGCTGCAACCTGGCGCCAGTCGCTGATGCCGGTGTCGAGGACGTGAACCTCGTCGCGGCTGAAGTGCTCGGCGGTAAAGATCTGCAGGTGTCCGAGTCCGTTGTGGATGGTGCTCTCGCGCAGGCCGCGGAACATGAAGGCGAAGAAGCCACCGACCATCAGCAAGCCGGCAACGCCGCCGCCGACCATCATCAGGGTCATCACCGTGCGGCGGCGATTACGGAAGACGTTACGAAATGCAAGCAGCAAGAACCTGGTCATGATGATCTCTCTCTGGATCGGTATCGCTGATGATGCGGCCGTCGGTGAGGTGGACGATGCGCGGTGTGTGTTCGAGCAGGCGCGCGTCGTGCGTGGAGAAGATGAAGGTGAGGCCGAGGCTGCGATTCAAATCGCGCATCAGGTCGATGAGTTGCGTGGCATTGCGGGTATCGAGGTTCGCGGTTGGCTCATCTGCAAGCACCAGCGAGGGGCGATGCACGATTGCGCGCGCGACGGCGACACGCTGGCGCTCACCGCCGGAGAGCAGGTCGGGCCTCTGGTGTGCGCGCGCCGAGAGGCCGACGCTCGCAAGGGCTTCGGCGACGCGCTTGCGGCGCTCGTCGGAGCTGAATCCCTGGACGAGGAGCGGGTATTCGACGTTTTCGCTGGCGGTAAATACCGGGATCAGGTTGAAGGTCTGGAAGACGAAGCCGATTTTTTCGCGGCGCAGCACAGATGTTTGCGACGGGCTCAGCCGCGACGTGTCGACGCCGCCGATCAGAATGCGGCCGCTGGTGGGCTTGTCGATGCACCCGATCAGGTTGAGGAGGGTGGATTTTCCGCTGCCGCTGGGACCGGAAATGGCGAGGAATTCGCCGGACGCGATCGTGAGGTCCAGCCGGTCAAGAGCCGTCACCGCGCTGTGGTCGAGGGGAAATGTGCGGGTAACCTGCTCAACGCTGACAAGTGCGTCCGTTTTGTGCATCGGGCTCTTCCTTTCCAGAGCGGTGTCTTGCTCTAGTGAGGAAGATAAGGGCTTGGCGAAGGAATTACGCGCCGAATCGGATGAAAGGCGCAGGAAGCAGATGAGGGGCGGCTCTCACCGGATAATCCGGACGGTGAGCGGGTTCGAATTGGGCAATTCGACTGTTATTGCGGCGGCGGAGTCGCGCCCTCGCTGCGCTGCGGCGGGGGACCCATGACGGCGACGGTGGTCGCGAGGAATGTGCCGTTCTTCACGGAACCCTCTACGCGCACCATGTCTCCGACCTGGACGTCGGCGAGCGTGACGGGGTCGCGGCGTTTGCGAAAGGTCGTGTTCTCGTCGGCGACGAAGGAGTGCGCCGCGTTGTCGGGGCCACCCTGGATGGAGACCTTCACGTCATTGATCGCGGTGACTTTGCCCATCAGCCAGGTCTTGCCGTAGTTGGCCTGCATCTCGCGGATCTGTTTCGCGCGTTCGGGGTCGATCTGGAAGATGATCACGGCACCGACGGATTTGGCGTTGGCGTCGGTTTCGCCGGAGGCACCAATTACGTCGCCAACTTTGATGTCGCTGGCCTTGATCGCCTGGGGAGGGTTGGCCGGCGGTTCGCTATCTCCCTGGCCGCGGTGGCCGCCACCGCCACCGGCTCCTCCGCCCTTCATGATCCGGGTATTTACGCTGTAGTGAATGGTGTAAAGATCGCCGGACTCAATCTTGATCGTGAAATGGTCAGGAGCGACTTCGGTCACGGTTCCCATCACGCCGCGACCCATCATGCCGCCGCCCCATGCGCCGCGGCGTTGACCCTGGCCGCGCCCTTGAGCCGGCTGGCCGGAATCCTGAGAAGGGTCGGGACTTTGCGCTACGGCGGAGAGACTCAAAGCGCAGAACAGGATCAGAAACGGGAGATGACGGACTTTCATGGCGGCTCTTTCAGGAGGACTTGTCCTGTGAGAATAGACGGAAGACGGCGTTGGCAGGACGACAAGCCTCGCCGGTTATAGCAGTGAGGTTGGCGTTATTGCCTTTTCTGCGATTCCGACGCAATCAACTCCTCAAAGGCAGGCTGGCCGTGCAAACTGGCGAACTCGTTGTCGGCAATGATCTTCTTGGGGTTTGTGTATCCCTCGGCGAGGGCCAACCGCAGGTATTCGATGGCGCGCAGCGGCATTCCCGCCTTTACGCATCCTCTGGCCAGGTAGTAATTCATGGCCCCGCGGTCTGATATCGAGGCCGGATTCTCAATCCGCGGGCTCGAACTGTTGCCGAAAATGTTGGGGTCAAGCTTGAGCGCAGCCTGATATTCCTGCCAACCCTTTGCATATTTGTGCTGAGCCAGCAGATTCGTACCCAGGTTTTTGCGGATCAGAGGCGACTGCGGATCGATCTTCAGCGCCTTGCGGTACATCTTTTCCGCGTTGTGGTATTCCTTGATCGCGTCGAAAACCGTGCCCAGGTTGTTGAGGACGTTTGGATTTTTGGGATCGAGTTTATAAGAGGCGCGATAACAATGCATCGCCTCGGTCTGGTTAAACATCAACTGGTAGGCGATGCCCATCTTGTTCCAGACTTCGGAACTCTTGTCAGATGCTTTCTTGTAAGCCTCAATGGCGGCCTGATAGCGTTGGTGGGCCATCAAGGCGTCGCCCATTTGCTCAGGGGTCGCAGGCACTTTGGGTTGGGGGTTGGCAGCTTGCGCAGCGGGGATGGAAGGCGGATTGGAGGAGGCTGTGGACGGAGTGACCGGTGATTGTGCGAGGGCCAAACCGGGCCTGCCCACAATCGTGGCCATCAACAGCAAAGCCGGCAACAGTCGTTTATCGAACCCACGCATATTCCCTCCTCAAGAAGGAATCGAGGCGACAAACCTGCATCATCGTCCAATGGAAATTAGAGCACCAAGTCATATAGCATCGTCAAGCTTGTTGATCATTCAGATATAAAGCGGACTGAAAATGTGACGAGCCGGAACTGGTTGACGGTAAATGCATCGACTCAATGGAGATGAGGAGCCTGCCCTATGAGCACCACGGTTTCTGCGAAGGTTGATGCGGATCTGGGAGAGCGCTTCAGAAGCGTACGCCGGCGCACACTCTCGCTTTGTAAGCCATTGACCCCCGAAGACATGATGGTGCAATCGTGTCCCGAAGCTTCGCCGGCGAAGTGGCACCTGGCGCACACGGCATGGTTCTTTGAGTCCTTCATTCTGAGCGGGTTTCTACCCGGCTATAAGCCGTTCAATCCGGATTTCGCGTGGCTGTTCAACAGCTATTACCGTAGTTTTGCCGAGTTCCCGGAGAAGCGGCTGCGATCGTCGTTTTCGCGGCCGGGGTTGGATGAGATCCTGAGCTACCGGAGTTGCGTAGACGAGGGCATAGAACGGCTGCTTGAAGAGAATCCGGAACCGGAGGTGCTGCGGCGCATCGAACTTGGCGCCAACCATGAAGAGCAGCACCAGGAGCTTCTGCTCACCGACATTCTGCATGCTTTTTTCACAAACCCGCTCTGGCCGGCTTACGTCGTCCCCTTGGAAAGCGGAAACCAGCAGGATAGAAATCGGGTTCTACCACTGAGCTTTAAACAATTTGCAGGCGGATTGGTTGATGTGGGGTTTGCCGGGGGCGGGTTCTGCTATGACAACGAATTGCCGCGGCATCGGGTATGGCTGGAGCCGTTTGCCCTGGCCAACCGGCTGGTGACGAATGGAGAATTCGCGGAGTTCATCACGGACGGAGGCTATCGGCGATCGGAGTTATGGCTCTCGGACGGCTGGGACAGGTTGGAAGAGAACGGCTGGCGCGCTCCGCTTTACTGGACTGAAGCGGATAAAGGGGAAGGCAAAGGCTGGAGACTGTTTACCTTGCGAGGCGAGTTCCCGCTCGAGGAGATTGAAGACGCGCCGGTCAGCCACGTGAGTTACTTCGAGGCAGACGCCTATGCGCGGTGGGCCGGCATGCGGCTGCCCACGGAGTTCGAGTGGGAGACGGCGGCGGAAGGCCGTCTGGTGGGCGGCAACCTACTCGATTCCGAAGAGCTGAGGCCCAAGGCCGTTGACGCTGATGGCGATGAACTTGCGCAGCTGTGGGGCGACTGCTGGGAGTGGACTACGAGCGCCTACCTCGGCTACCCGGGGTTCGAGCCACTGCCGGGATCGCTGGGCGAATATAACGGGAAATTCATGAGCGGACAGATGGTCCTGCGGGGAGGGTCGTGCGCAACCCCGCAGCCGCACATCCGATCGAGTTATCGCAATTTTTTTCAACCAGAAACACGCTGGCAATTTTCCGGAATCCGATTGACATATAAGTAACTCACATAGGTGGAGGCGCATCCTAGGTAAAGGCATGACCACAAGCTCGTCTTCCCCAGCTAGCATTCACATTTCAGACAAGATCGCCTCATCTGTATACGAGGGGTTGTTGTCCAGTCCAAAATGGCTTCCTTCCTGGTTGTTCTACGATTCCGCCGGATCGCGCCTGTTCGACCAGATCACCCACATTCCGGAGTATTACGTCACGCGGACCGAGCGCGCGATTCTGGCTGCAAGAGCATCGGAGATTGTCTCGCAGGCGTCTGGGGACCGCGCGCTGCGGATTATCGAACTGGGTGCTGGGTCGGCCGACAAAACCCGCCTGCTGCTGACGGCAGCCGCGGAGCGGCAGGACACCGTCTTCTATGAGCCCGTGGACGTTTCGGCGAGCGCCCTGCTTGAGGCGCAGATGCGTATCGAAGACGAGATCCCGGGAGTGATTGTCTGCCCGCGCGTAGAGGACTACACGCACGACATAGAACTGGATTCGACACTGCCCAGCGAACGCCGGCTGGTGCTCTATATCGGCTCCAGCATCGGCAACTTCGAGCCCGGTGAATCGCTGCTGCTGCTGGAGCGTGTTCGCGCAGCGCTCGAGCCGGGAGATTGCATTCTGCTCGGCGTGGACGTTGTGAAAGAGGACTCCGTTCTTTTGCCCGCCTACGACGACCCGGCAGGTGTAACAGCGGCGTTCAATCGCAATGTGCTGGTGCGGCTCAATCGTGAACTCGATGCGGATTTTCGTCCGGAGTCGTTCGCGCACCGGGCGGTGTGGAATCCGGAGAAGTCGCGCATGGAAATGCACCTGGTGAGCGAGTGCGACCAGGAAATCTGGCTGCCGGGGATCGAACTGCGCGTGAACTTCGAAGCGGGCGAAAGCATCCACACCGAGAACAGCTACAAGTACCGGCCGGGCGATGCCGAGGCGCTGCTAACCAAGGCGGGATTCACGCCCGAAGCGACCTGGACGGATGAGCGAGGGTGGTTTGCGGTGTGCCTGGCGCGAGCGGTCTAACCTCGACCAAACAGTATGAACGAAAGTCGGCTGAGACGGTCGAGTTTTCGAGGGAGCGGGCGGTCTTTCAACTGACGCGCTGGATTTCGATCGTGGCCGCCTCGGCAAGCGGGCGAACGAGGCTCAATAGCTGATGAAGGAACTGCTCGGGTTGCAGGAACGCGGCGAAGTGACCCGCGTCTCGAATCAAACTCATGTTTTTTACCGGCGCGATCACATCGTCATAATAGGCCCGCGCCATCTTCGGAGTGGTCAATACATCGTCCTCCCCCTGAAAGATGAAGATCGGAATCGCGAATTGAGTCCCCTGCTGCCAGGCGTCGTAACGTGATGCCTCGGGCAGGATCTGCTCCAGAGAGAAGCGCATCCCAGCGACAAACGCCCTAATATCCCGCAGCGTCCAGCCGGGCGCATACCAGACTGCATCCTTCAGGAGCTTCATGGTCCGGCGAAATCCAGGCGGGTCCGATTTCATTGTCCAGCGCGCGACAGTGGTAAAGTCGTCGGGAGTCCAGCGCGTCGGGTCTTTTCCAATGCGTTCGATTGCTCTTACTCCTTTGGGGAGTCCGGCGGCGTGCAAACGCTGAATTAGTTCGAGATGGATTTGCTCGCTGCCGCGCACCATTCCGACATTCTGGTCCGTGCCGATATATGCATAGAAGAGATCGGGCCGCCGACGCGCCATCTGCAACCCAAACGTAGATCCGAAGGAACTGGCCAGCAGAAATAGACGATCCTTGCTCAGGCGTCTCCTCACATGCTCGGCAACCGCGACTCCGTCGCGGGCGAGTTGGTCCATGCTGATTTTCCCGCTCGCACGAGGGCCTGCCCGTGCGAAGGTCTTGCCGCAGCCACGCTGATCCCATTGGACGATGGTGAAGTGCTTTTCCCAGGTACGGATGTGCGGAGTGAAGATGGAATAGGAACTGCCCGGCCCGCCGTGGATCAAGAGGAGGATCGGGTTGTCGCGATCCTCGCCCCTGATCCCGATCCATTGCTCGATCCCGCCGATATCGACGAAGCGCTCCTCGACGATGCCGCGCGCACCCACAATCTTCAAACCCGCCGCTATCCTCATTTGTCGAAGTTTTCTCTGGACCAGAAGGCCCATGGGAACGCTGACGATCAGTAGAAGTGCCGCACAGATTATCCAGATCAATGTTCACCTCATAACTGTGTATACTATACACAGTTATCAAACTAGTGCAATCCCATGAGGGCGCGGGAGCGGATTTGAGTTGGTAGTGAGAGACTCAAGAACCAGGATGCCGATTAACAAAAGCACTGGAATGAATCCGGCGTGGGGCACGAAGCCATCTCCCAGCCGCGGTCCAAAGCCTTCGGTCAGCGCGATAGAAATTGCGCGCGTTGCCATTCAAGTGGCTGACGCGGAGGGTCTCGACGCGGTGACGATGCAGCGGATCGCCCGTGAAGTCGGCCTTACGACCATGGCGCTGTACCGATACGTCTCGGGGAAGTTGGATCTTGTTGACCTGATGATCGACTCGGCCAGCGATTCTGCTCCGGAATTCGGCAAGCCGTCTCTACCGTGGAGCGATCGCCTGAAGCAATGGGCGCGGCGTTGTTTTGCGATCTATCGGGACCATCCGTGGTTTCTGGAAGCCACGGCTATGCGTCGCAGCGTCATGGGCCCAAACGAGCTATCGTGGATGGAGGCCGCCCTTGCTATGCTGGCGGAATCAGGTTTGGCTCCCGAAGACAGGCATCCTGCCTTTCTGGCTCTCATCGGACAGGTTCGCGGCCATGCTACGTTCCTGCAAATCAGGAGGCACAACGAATCGCCTCAAAAGTGGACCCACGACTTGGTCCGACTACTCGATTCCCGGTCGGATCGCTACCCAGCTATGTTGCAGGCAGTTCGTTCGGGTGCATTCTCCAAATCGTCCGGTATTGCATTTGAATTTGGAATCGACTGCATCCTCGAGGGAATACGCGAACGGGTTGGACGCAGCAAAACCAAGCCGCACACCAGGAGATGAGCGGCCGGTCATTGCCGTTGCCACTATTCGGCTACATCGGTGAAGCGATGCGCAGCAGCAGGACGTCGTGGCTGCGCAGTTCAATGGGCATGTCCTGCGTTAGATCCATCTCTTTGCCGGTCCACAGGTCTTTTGCGTGCTGCGTTCCGTTCAGGCCGAGTGGCGCGAGGTCGAGATGAAAGGGATGCGTTGACCAGACGTCGCTACCGGCGTTGAGAATGGCGATGGCCTTCGCGCCGCCTGCCAGATCGCGCGCCCACACTTCAACTTCTCCGCGGCTGTAGATGTAGCGTGCTTCGTGTCCGAGCGGGTCCTGATCGATGGCGATCACGTCGCGATTGGTAAGGATGTCGTGAATCTCGGGCTTCATGTGGGGCAGGTCGTTGCCGGCCAGCAGCGGTGAGGCCAGCATGGCCCACATGGAGAGGTGCGCGCGGTTTTCCGCGAGCGACAGCTTGCCGTTGCCCACCTCAAGCATATCGGGATCGTTCCAGTGTCCGGGGCCGGCGAATGGAGCGAGACCTTTCTGCTCGCTGAGGATGTCGTAGACGCTTTGCCAGCGCGCTTCGATGTCGCCGGTAGTGCGCCACAGGTTGCCGCCGAGGGCGGGCGCCCACTCCCACGGATTGTCCCAGCCGTATTGGCAGAGCGAGAAGACGATGGGCCGGCCGGTTGCCTTGAGCGCTTTGCCCATTTTGTCGTAAGCCGCAACCATGAGGCGCATCTGCGCGACCTTGTCGTTGGGAGCCTGCTTCTCCATCACCGCCGGGATGAAGCTGCACAGGTCGTACTTGAGATAGTCGATGCCCCATTCTGCATACATTTTTGCGTCCTGCTCTTCATGTCCGAGCGAGCCCGCGAAGCCGGCGCAGGTCTTTGGTCCCGGCCCGGAGTAGATGCCGAGTTTCAGTCCCTTCGAGTGCACGTAGTCGGCGAGCGCCTTCATGTCGGGGAATTTGGAGTTGGTGTGGAGTACGCCGCTGGCGTCGCGTTCGCCCTCCCAGGTGTCGTCGATGTTTACGTAGATGTAGCCTGCGTCCTTCATGCCGCTGGCAACGATCTGATCGGCGGAATCGCGGATGTCCTTGTCGGTAACCTTGCCGGCAAAGTAGTTCCAGCTGTTCCACCCCATGGGCGGAGTGAGCGCTACCTGCGGCGAGGCGGACTGCGCGCGGGACAACGAGGTGAAGGATGCTAGAGCAAGAACAGCAAGGGAAAGTGGAGCAAAAAGCGGCAACGATCCACGAAGACGCATTGGCAGGGTCCTCCCGATGGAAACGATTTCAGGAGAATACTAAGCGTGCCTCCGACGGTTTGACAATTGAAGACGATGCAGATGATTTCACCGCGCCTTGCTCCGGATCGTTTTTCCACTCGAGCCTGGGCTCGACGTGCGACCATTTCTGAACGATGGATGAGCCCCAACCCACCTCCACATCCCAGCCCCGGCTCCTGCGGCAGTTGAGCCTGCGCGACCTGGTTCTTTCGCAGGTGCTTTGTGTGGTTGGAAGCTCGTGGGTGGGCGTGGCCGCAGGGCTGGGCAAAGCCGAGACCGTCACATGGGTCGCTGCGATGGTGCTGTTCTACCTGCCGATGGCTGCATCGGTCATTGGGCTGAACCGCACGATGCCGCTGGAAGGCGGTCTTTATGTGTGGGCTCACCGGGCATTTGGGGATCTCGGCGGATTCCTGACGGCGTGGAACATCTGGTTCTACGGAATCGCCGTGACGGCCGCGATTCTCTACGCGATTCCGACGGAGATGGCGTTTCTCATCGGACCGTCGGCGAGCTGGCTGCCCGAGAATCGCATCGCGTCACTCCTGATCGTTACGGGACTGGTTGTGGCGCTGACCTTCGCAGAGGTGCGCGGCCTGGAGATCGGCAAGTGGATTCATAATGCCGGCGGTGTTTCAATGATGCTGGCATTCGCCGGGTTGATCTGCCTGGGCCCCTGGGCATTGGCACGGCACATTCCGGTTCACTGGACTCCGCTGGCTCTTGAACTGCCGCCGCCCGATTTGCGCACGCTTGCCTTGTTTGGCCAGATGCTGTTTGGCGCGCTCTGCGGGCTCGAATACATCGCAATTCTCGCGGGCGAGAGCCGGAGTCCGGAGCGAACCATCACGCAGTCGGTCTGGATTTCTTCACCGATCATCTGCGCGATGTTTATCCTTGGAACGGGTTCGGTGGTGGCATTCGTTCCCCGCGATGCCATCAACTTCATTGCGCCCATTCCGCAGACGCTGCGGATGGCACTGGGAAATAGCGGCTTCGGAAACCTGCTTGCCATCACGGCCATTCTTCTGGTCGAGATTCGGCTGCTGGGGGCGGTCTCGTACCTGATGACGGGCGTCAGCCGATTGCCGCTGGCGGTGGGCTGGGATGAACTGATCCCGGCGTGGTTCGCGACGCTCGACCGGCGATGGAAGACGCCGAAGAATTCGATCCTGTGCACTTCGGCGCTGATTTTCCTGCTGGTGGTGGTGGCCAACGTTGGCGTGCACGCGCAGGAGGCGTTCCAGGTGTTATCGAATGCGAGCCTTACTCACTATGAAGTTGCGTACATCGCCATGTTCGCGATTCCGCTGGTGGGAGCAGCACCGTTGCGCAGGTCGCTGCCACGATGGCTGAAGTGGACATCGATTGTGGGCTTGTGCGCGACGTTGTTCAGCCTGCTCATCTCGGCTTATCCGTTCGTCACGGTCATCAACCCGATTTCTTATGCGGCGAAGATCATCTGCACGCTGCTGGTGAGCAATCTTGTGGGGTTTACTTTTTACAAGACGCGTTCGCGAACCAACGGAGCATCGACTCTGGCCAAAAATGCCGAGTTGAAGTCCGAAGGCTGAATCCGGAAAGTCCATTGATCCAAAGGTTACTTTGTGATGCCTCCAAATCAGTTGAGCGGAGTGGCGCTGCGCGCGTCGAGGGTGATGGAATTTGCGCCAGCGTGAATCTGCACCGCCTGCCCCCACATCAGCAGCTGCTTGTTGAACATGGCCGAGATCATCAGGTAATAGGTGCCGGGAGGGACGCCGGGGAATGTGCCGTCGCCATTGGCATCGGCGCGAACTGCGGATGCGGCGTTTGCCTTGATCGCATCCATGGCCTTCTGGCAGTCGGGCTGGCGCGTTCCGCAAAGGGTGCCGACATACTTGTAGGGCGATGTTCCTGCCGGCACGTTGACGCCGGCCGCGGCCAGCGCGCCGCCGTAGCTCGATCGCAGCAGCACATAGGGCCGTCCGGCAAGCGGATTGGGTACGCCGGGTTGCGCCGGAAAGCCTGAAGCCACCGAGAGCGTCGCGTTGCCGAGGGGAGCCTGGGGAGTGGAAAGACCTCCGCCGGAAGGTGCAGCGCCGGATGCTCCTGACGCCGCCCCGCCGCCCGGACCATTCATCGATGCGTTCATCATGGTCGCCGTTCCGCCGCCGGAGGGGATTGTTTTGCCGGGGGCAAGTTCAGCGAGATTGCAGGTCTGTTCCATCGGCGCGAAGGTGAAGTTGTCGTTGTCATCCTGGCCGATCACGACGCGTCCGTGGACCTGGTATGGGCCGGTTGTTGTTGGCGCGAGGGAGCCGTCGGGTTTGAAAGCAAGTGTCAGCGGATGATCTGGCGCGTCGATTTTGATCTGCGCGCCGCCCGGCGTGGGAACGACCGTGTAGGGGTAAGCGCGCGCCGAGTCGGGGCCGCAGCCGAGGATGACGGACTCCGGGAAGAATTGCACGCTGAAACCGGTAGAAGCAGCGAAGATTCCGTGCATGCGGATGCCTGGAGGTGTGGGCGCCCCTTTGTCACCGCCGAACATGGTTTTCAGCAGGTCTGTCTGCATGGTCTGAATGCCCACGCCCGCGCCCTTCGAGGAGAGATTGATCGCGGGGCAGGTTGTGGTACGCGGCGCAAATTTGGTGTAGCCGTTATTCGCGTTACCCGCGACACGGTTTCCCGCAGCATCGTAGAGATTGCCGTATTGATCCTGCTGCGTGGCGCCGGTTCCGGCGGCTCCGCTGACGTAGCCGGCGGCGACGACACCCTGGATGGTGACGGGGCCGGGGCCGGTGATGGTGCCATCGGCGTGGAGAGTGAGGTCAAGCGGTTTCGGCCGGGTGTCGATGATCAGCGCCGTGCGATTGCTTTCGAACTTGAGGTGATAGGCCTCCTGGTTTGGCGAGAGGAATGAACAGTTCACCAGCACGCCGCCATCGACGAAGTCGAGCCGCCAGCTGCCCGCCCCTTGAAAGACTCCGGCCATATCGGGACCCGGCGGAGGCGGAGTTGCACCGGGTACCGATGGCAGAACGGACCCGACCATCGAGCTGAATGCCCCCAGAAGTGCGTTGCCGGTGCAACTGGCAGGCAGGCGTCCAGAACTGACGCAGCGGCGCATTGCGCGTTCCTCGGCGTTCTTGGGCGGCGTGACCTGCGCCAGGCTGCCAACAGAGGCGCCGCCACCGGCGGGCGGTGCGGGAGCTTTCATCTGCTGCTCGGCTTTTTGCACGTTGGCGTTGTAAATGTCCTGCTGCCTTTGCTGAAAAGCCTTGGCAGCCGCCGCCTGCTTAGCGGATGGCTGCTCGCAGGTCGGCAGCAATTTCTTGAGGGCGCCGCGAGTCATGTAGGTGTAGGAATTCATCCCGGTCGGCGTCAGGTGATCGGGATGGGCGACCATGCAGTTGGCGGTGTCTGACGTATCGCGGATGTTGCAATTCTCCACGTAGATGTGCTCGCCATTGCAGATGAAGGTGGCGCCGATGAGGATGTCCTGGGCGGCTGCCGGGCGAGGGGTTGAAACAAGAGCCCATGCGATTGTTGCCAGAACGGTCAACCAGCGGGCGTGGACGCGACGCGTGTCAGGTGAGGGGAAACGCATGACCAAAACCTCAGGAATTTCCGCGGACAGGAAATTGTGTCGAAGGGCCCGAGTGCCTGCTTTCGCATGCAATTTACAGGGGAGGGGAGGATTGATGGTACTGCGATTCGGAGGGGCAGAGCAAGGGGAAGTTGCCGGGCGCGTCGATGGTCAGTCCGCAGCCGGGGCGGCCACGTAGTGCGGTGTGGTCGCCATCAGCTTTTCGATGGCCTCGACATTACTGATGCCGCCTCGCGCACCGGAGCAGGTGCAGTTGAGCGCAGCGGCTGCGCAGGCGAAGTCGAGTTGGCGTTCAAGCGGCCAATCCTGCAGGAATCCGTAGATGAATCCCGCGTGGAAGATGTCTCCGGCGCCCGTGGTGTCGGTAACCGGAACCTGGTATGCGGCATTGAAATGGAACTGCCTTCCATCCCACGCAACCACGCCCTCCGCTCCGAGTGTGGCCGAAGTGAGGGTGCAGCCAAAACGACGCTTGATGAGGCGAAGAGCCTGCTCAAGATTGCGCTCGCCCGTGAGCCGCGCGGGAAAATCACGGCTGACGATCAGGTAATCCACACTGGCGATGAGGTCTTCGACTCCGTGGTAGGTCTCGTCGAGATCGGCAACCACCGGGATTCCGGCAGCGCGGGCCCATTGCGCGGCTTGCGTAGCCGCAGCGGTTTCGAAGCCGTCCACGTGAAGCGCGCGGGCATTGACGATCCATTCGCGATTGAGATCCGTCGGCTGCAGCAGCAGACGCTCGTCGCGGCGGCAGAGCACGGTCCGCTCACCGCCCTCGTCCACAAGAATGAGGGATTGCGGGCTTGCCGCATTGGGCACGGTGATCAGCCGCGCATCTACGCCGGCTCGCGCGAATTCCTGCAGATGGAGATTGCCCGCATCGTCATCGCCGAGCTTGCCGATGTAGCGCGTGTTCAGGCCCCACGTCTGGCAGGCGATGACGGTGGTCGCCGCCTGGCCGCCGGGCATGATGCTGGCGTTGCTGTATTCGGTCTTGGAGCCGCGGGCGGGAAATTGCGGTAGTCGAATCAGCGTGTCAGTTGCATTCAGACCTACGCCCACGAGGTCGACAATTCCCGGCTCCGTCATGAGGTTTATTGTACTTGCGCTACGCCGCTCTAGGAGAATCGCGTTGCTCTCCACAACACCCATGCGCCTCCGCAAGCGGCGACCAGCAGAACCGATGCGAGGATGCTGACCCAGGTCAGGTTCAGCGCGAGGGTGGGCACCTGCGCATTGACCCCCAGCCATATAAACACGCCGACTCCGCCGGCGAGAATCGCGTAGTCCCACCACGAACGGCCGTCCTGGGCGCGCGTCGCCGGTGTGCCGGAGGAAGCCAGTACAACGCGGTCGTAGTCGAGGTCAAAGCGTGCACACTCCCGCACTACGGCTTCGCGCATTGAGGCACGCTCCCGCTCGGTTGCGACAGCGGTGGTGACGGCGAGCGCTCCGACGATCATGACGATGGACCCGACAACAACGAGGAGGCGATGTGCGGCGTCAGCATGGGCCAGTTCGCCGAAGACCAGCGCGCCCCACGCGAGTCCCCAGATCTGGTTGGTGTTCGAAAGCGGAATGGCGCGGCCGATTCCCAGGTACATGGTGGCGAACTGCTGGAACAGGTCGCCGACGACCCAGACGAATCCGCCAAGGAAGAGCCAGAACAGCATATGCCGGGTCACGCCCGAGTGGAACACCGGTGCGCTGAATCCCCCGTCGAGCGCAAGCACCAGGGCCAGCATCGTGCCCAGTTCACCGATCGTGAATACGGTGACGAACGATAGCGGATTCATGCCGCTGATGTAGGCCTTGCGATAGGGGATGTACATCGTTCCCCAGAGAAGACTCGCGCCAACCGCGGCAAGGATTCCTCCTACGGCGCGAGTCGCGTGCGGCCCGCTGGTGTGAATGGTGCTGAAGCCGAGCATGATGGCCGCGGCAATGATGGCAAGCGCGCCCAGCACGACCTTGGCGACGTTCAGGCGGCTGGCTCCCTTCAATTCACCGAAGAGCAGACGCCCCCAGAAAATGCCGACGAGCGAGTTAGTGTTCCACAAAGGAAAGGCGATGGAAAGGCCGACGTCACGAATGGCAAAGACCGTGAGGGTGTTGGCGACGGCCCACAGCATTCCGGCGAGAATGGCGATCGGGATGAGATGGCGATTTTCGTTGAGATCAGCGGAGACCTGCCGGGTTCCCTTGAGGAGAGTGGGAACAGTCCAGCGTGCCGTGAATACGCCGGCCACCATGCACAGGGAGATGGCATAGGGCGAGAGGCCGGAGTTGACGAGCTTTGTGGGGGCCTCGGCAGCGCCCAGCCAGACACCCGCAGCCAGCGCGCAGACCACGCCAACACCATGGACTGAAGGGAGAATCAGCGGAGGCTGTTTTGTGCGGGCCGGTGCGCTCATTCGATTTGAGGTTTTCCTTTCGTCAGACCGCACGACCCGGGGAATCAATGGAGCGCAATGAGCAGTGCAAGACCTATGCAGAATACGACTACGGGGATTACGAAATGGGTGTCGGTAAGGACGGATTTTGTTTTGTCTAAGCTTGGCATCCGCTTCTCCGGGCCCATCTATGGCTGCAGAACATGCGTGTCACCATCATCCGTCATTGGAGCGATGCCATGTCAATCACAAAGCGGTATTTCACGTCCTGACGGAGCATGCGCTCAAATGCCTCGTTGATTTTCTGGAGGGGGATGACTTCGACATCCGCGGTGATGTTGTGGCGGCCGCAGTAGTCCAGCATTTCCTGTGTCTCCGGCATGCCGCCAATCATGGATCCAGCGATGGATCGTCGACCCATGATGAGGTTGAAGGGCGCGAAGGAGGGTGGCTTTTCGGGCAGCCCGACGAGGGTAAGGGTGCCGTCCTGCTTGAGGAGCGGAAGGTAGTCATCCATGGAGTGGGGAGCGGAGACGCAGTCGAGGATGAAGTCGAAGGAGGAGGCGTGGGCCTTCATCTGCGCCGGGTCTTTGCTGAAGATGACTTCGTCGGCGCCGAGACGGAGGGCGTCTTCGCGTTTGCGCTCGTTGGTGGTGAACTGCACGGTGTGAGCACCGAAGGAGTGCGCGAATTTGAGGGCCATGTGGCCGAGACCGCCGAGGCCGATGATGCCGACCTTCTTGTCCGAGGCGGCCTTCCAATGACGCAGCGGGGAATAGGTGGTAATGCCGGCGCAGAGCAGCGGCGCAACGGCGGCGGGGTCGAGGTTGGCGGGAACGGTGTGCGCGAAGCGCTCGTCGACGATGTAGTTGCTGGAGTAGCCGCCCATGGTGATGGAGCCGTCGACGCGATCCTTGGCGGCGTAGGTGAGGGTAGAGCCTTCAGCACAGAAATGTTCTTCGCCGCGATCGCAGGCAGCGCAGTGACGGCAGGAATCGACGATGACGCCGACGGCGGCCGGGTCTCCGAGCTTGAACTTCTTCACGTCATTGCCTGACGCAGTCACCCGGCCGACGATTTCGTGACCTGGAACCATGGGATAGATGGCGTTGCCCCACTCGTTGCGCGCCATGTGCAGATCGGAGTGACAGACTCCGCAATAGAGAATCTCGATGGTGATTTCGGTGGGGCCGGGCTCGCGGCGGCTGAAGCTGAATGGCGCGAGCGGCGATTTTGAATCCTGCGCGGCATAACCTCTGGATGACGGCATGAATGATTCCTTTCCGGAGACGAGTGTAAATCACGCGTGCAGCGAACCTGCTTTGCGGGGCAATCCCAGTTCGGAGTTCTTATGAATGTTTTTATCGAGGGAGCTATTGTCGCTGAGCGAACGCGACGCGGGGGATGCCCTGCAGGTCCGCCACAAAGCCTACATCGGAGAATCCCGCGGACGAAAGCAGGTTTCGGATCGTCTCCTGCTGGCCGTGTCCGATTTCGAGTGCGATGAATCCGCCAGGGGCGAGCGCGCCGAATGCTGCCGGAATGAGACGGCGATAGACGCCAAAGCCGTCGCCGTTCGCAAACAACGCGAGAGATGGTTCGAATTCGCGGACCTCAACCGAGAGCGTGTCGCGGTCAGACTCAGGCACATAGGGCGGATTGGAAACGATGAGTTCGAATTGCTCTCCAGCTACGGGGGCGAGGAGGTCGCCTTGCAGGAAACGAATGCGGTCGGTAACGGCGTTGCGGGTTGCGTTTTGACGGGCAATGGCGAGCGCGGAATCGGAGATATCGGTGCAGGTGATCTCAAACGAGTGTGCCGAATGGACTCCCGCAGGGGCTAAAGCCCGGTTGTCTTTTGAGGCGTTTTCGGCACGACTGAAGTCGTGCCCTGACACGGTCAGTCTGTGAGCGAGCGCTACGGCGATTGCGCCGGAGCCCGTGCCGACGTCGAGGATGCGGGGCGATTGGGCGAGGTTCGTGCTTTCCCACCCATTCCGCAAAGTTCGCGGAATGGATGGGGCACCCAATTGTGTTGCGAGATTGATTGCCTTCTCGACGAGGTGTTCCGTTTCGGGGCGGGGAATCAGTACGTCCGGCGTGACGCGAAATGGAAGGCCGTAGAATTCGCACTCGCCGATGATGTACTGGATGGGCTCGCCTTTCTGGCGGCGTTCCAGCAATCCGGCATAGCCGATCGCCCTGCAGCCGGCAAAATCATCGTCTGCATGCGCCATCAGCCACGCCTTGTTCCTGCCGATGTGTTGCTGGAGCAACATCTCGGCATCGCGGCGCGCGCGATCGGGGTGAGGGCCGGCGCGCAGAAGGGCTTCGCCGTGATCGAGGAACTCGCGCAACTTCATCAGGCTGCCTGGCCGGATTCACCACGCAGTTGTTCGGCCTGGTAATGCGCGACGAGTGCGTCGACAATCGGCTGCAACCGGCCTTCCATGATCAGGTCGAGCTGGTGCATGGTGAGCCCGATGCGGTGATCCGTCATGCGGTTCTGCGGGAAGTTGTAAGTCCGGATCTTTTCGCTGCGGTCGCCAGAGCCTACCTGCTGCTTGCGTTCCTTTGCCAACTCGGCCTGCTGGCGCTCCATCTCCACTTCGTAGAGGCGCGAGCGCAGAACGCGCATACCTTTCTCGCGATTCTTGATCTGCGATTTTTCGTCCTGGCAACTGACAACGGTATTCGTGGGGATATGCGTGATGCGCACGGCAGAGTAAGTCGTGTTCACCGACTGGCCGCCGGGGCCGGAAGAACAGAAGGTGTCGATGCGGAGGTCTTTGGCTTCGATCTTGATGTCGACGTCTTCCGCTTCAGGCAGCACAGCGACGGTGATGGCGGAGGTGTGCACGCGGCCCTGCGTCTCTGTCGCAGGAACTCGCTGCACGCGATGCACGCCGCTCTCCCACTTCAGCTGCGAATACACGCGCTCGCCTTCAATGATGGCGATGACTTCCTTGTATCCGCCCACGCCGGATTCGGACAGCGACATTACCTCGACCTTCCAGCGATGCTGCTCGGCGAAGCGCGTATACATGCGGAAGATCTCCGCCGCGAAGAGCGAAGCCTCGTCGCCGCCGGTGCCGGCGCGGATTTCGAGGATGACGTTCTTCTCGTCGTTGGGGTCCTTGGGGAGCAGCAGGACCTTGAGTTCGTCTTCGAGCGCCAGTTTCCGAGGCTCAAGCGCAGCAATCTCCTCCTCGGCCATGGCACGCAGGTCGGGGTCGGTCTCGGCAAGCATGGCGCGCGCGTCGGCCAGGCCCTTATCGACCTGCTTCAGTTCGCGGTACTTCTCCACCGGCTCCTCGATTTCGCGCAGCGTCTTGGCGGTCTTCTGATACTTTTCATGGTCGTTCAATACTTCAGGCAGCGCGAACTGCGCTTGCAGGTCGTTGTAGCGTTGTTCCATTTGTTCCAGGCGATCAAACATAATTCAGCCCTCCGGCTCTTGTGTCTTGGAGTTGTGGGAGATCAGGAAGAAGGCGCAGAAGTTCGTGGCGGCGGGCGCCGCTAGAGGAGAGCCGGAATGGGCTGGTGGAGAGCCATTGCGCTGTTTCTATTCTAACGCGGAAAGAGATTGAATTCGAAGGAGGTGCAAAGAGATGGTTACCCAGGTCCTTGGCTGTGGCAGCGGCAGGGCTTTGCTTAAAAGCACTCGATGTGGTCGCAGGCGTTCATCAGGGGCAACTGCAGGTTGGAGTCGTGGTCGGAGTCGGAGTAGATGGTGATGGTTGCAGGCTTGTAGTCTTCCGGCCTGGCGGTCATGATGTTCTCGACGTAAGTCTGGGGATTGCGATCGTAGAGCGGGAACCAGGTGCTCTGGATCTCCACCATCACCGTGTGTCCAGCTTTGAAGACATGGTCTACGTCGTGCAGGCTGAAGTGATACTCGTGAATGGAGTCCGCGCGCATGGGCGTGGGTTTCTCGAAGCTCTGGAGATAGCGGCCGCGGAAAATCTCCTCGTTGGTCATCAACTGGTAGCCGCGCATCCTGGGGTCGGGATCGTCATCGGGATACTGATCGATCAGCTTGACGACCATGTCGTTATCGGTTCCGGTTGTTGAGGCAAAAATGTCGGCCATCACCTCGCCGGTCACGATCAGGTCCTTCTTGAGCATGGGCAGTTTCCACACGGAGACGTCTTTACGATCGGTTACGAAGCGCTGGTCTTCAGTGAGCCACGTGTACCACTCTGAGCCCTTGCTGTATGTAGGCTGGATGGGGCGATGCCGGTAGGGAACGGGGTTCGCGGGGTCGCTGACATAGATAGCCTTGGCGGGTTCCTTCGCGTCATTCCAACTGAGCAGGTTGTCTCCGACGAGATGCAGGGTGGTGGGCTGAGATTGCTCCGGCGGGAAGTGCGAGTATCGCTTCCACGTGTTCGAACCGGTCTGGAAGCTGGCGGTATCTTCGAGATCGAAGCCGGGCTCGTCCTTCAGGTAATGGCCGAAAAACTTTGCCTCGATCCGGGAGCGAAATTCATTGCCGATCGACTCGCCATAATTGAGATTGCCCAGGTGACGCGAGGATGACCCCCAGGATCCGTGCCGCCATGGCCCCAGCACCATGAAGTTCTCGTGCTTCGTGTCGTGAGGCTCGAGCTTCTTGTACTCCTCCTGCGGTCCCCACATGTCTTCCTGGTCGTAGTAGCCACCTACGCTGAGGGTCGGCACGGCGACCGTGTCGAGATGGTTTTCGACAGCACGCGAGGACCACACGGCGTCGTAGCTGGGATGGTCGAGGAACAATTTCCATGTGGGAAGGACCTTGGCGCCCGACTTTTTCACGTCTTCGGCAAACGATCCGCGCTCCAGGAAGTAAGTGAAGCCATCCACGGGGTCGCTGTTCTTGTCCTTGCCGTAGCTCACGTCGGTCTGCTGCTTGCTCGATTCCATCCCGAAGACGTAGTCGTACCCGTAGCTCTGGCGGAAGGCGCCATTGTGGAAGAAGTCGTCACCCATCCAGACGTCGATCATGGGGGCCTGCGGCGAAACTGCCTTCACTGCGGGATTCGGATCGATGCCAGCCTCCATCGCGAGGAATCCGGGATAGCTGGTGCCGACGAATCCCGCGCGGCCGTTATTCCCCGCCACGTTCTTGACCAGCCAGTCCACCATGTCGTAGGCGTCAGTGCTTTCGTCAACCGCCCTGGGGTCGTGATGATCGGCTTCGGGACGGCTCATCACAAACTGGCCTTCGCTCTTGAAACGTCCGCGAATGTCCTGCGCCACGTAGATGTATCCGTCGCGGGCCAGTTCCGGGCGGCCGCCGAAGAACGATGCCTTGTTGGTTTCATCCACGCCGTAGGGGGTGCGCTGGATGAGGAACGGCAGGGGCGCAGGGATGTCCGCCGGCTTGAGGATGACGGTGTGGAGTTTGACCCCATCCCGCATGGGGATCATCACTTCGGTGCGCTGGTAATCGTGGAAGAGATGATGAACCGGGTCGCCGGTGCGCTTGAAAACCGCCTCGGGTTCGCTTGAGGCAACGACGGCCGTGGGGTGCCCCGCGGCATCGAGCGTGAACTTGAGCGTCATCATGCCGTTAGGCAAGGTGAATTCGGTGGGGGAGTTTTCAGTCAGCGTCATCGGCACCATGCGCTCCGACTCCATGACGAGCTTGCCATCCTGAGCGTAGAAGCTGATTGGGGTGTCGGGGTCGGTGGGATAGGTGTACTCGCCGGAGAGGGCGTCGAGCTGTGCCGGAGCCGTGGCCGGGGAAGGGGCCTGGCCCAATGTCGTGAAATCAGCAGAATTTCCGGCGGAGAGAAGGACCAGGAGACACAGAACGGCGACAGAAACTCGAGATCGAGTCAAAGCGGATGACCTCCTGATTTCGCGCTAATGCGCGTGGCCGTGATGGCTGGGAGCGGCGGGGCCACACATCTCTTCGATCGGCACCACGCAGCCCTCCAACTCCTCGCATCCCTGATGTTCAAACTGAATTGTAGAGTGCTGGACGTGATAGTGGTCGCGCAAGATGTGATTGAGCTTCACGAGGATGCAGGCGCTCTCCGACGGGGGGATGTCGGCAATGGTGACGTGGCAGGCGAGAGCGTGGCTATTGGAGCCGAGGCACCATACATGGAGGTCGTGCACGTTGAATACGCCTTCCACTCCCTCCATTCCTGCGCGAATCTCACCGAGGGTAACGCCGCGGGGCATGCCCTCGAGCAGGATATTCAGGGTTTCGCGCACGATGTCGATGCTGGTCCACAGGATCAGGGCGGCAATCAGCAGCGAGAGGACGGGGTCGATCCAGTTATGGCCGGTGAGCAGAATCCCCGCGCCGCCCACGATGACCGCCGCCGTTGACAGCGTGTCTCCGGCCATGTGGAGGAATGAGCTGCGCAGGTTCACGTCGTGGGCGACGCCCCAAAGCAGTGCTGCAATCACGCCGTTCATCAGGACGCCGGCGGCCGCTACACCCATCATCAGTTTTGGCTGGACGCTCACCGGGGCGCTGAGGCGATGCACGGCTTCGACGGCGATCCAGACCGAGATCACGATCAGAGTTGCCCCATTCACAAAGGCGGCGAGGACGCCGGCACGCTGGTAGCCAAAGGTCCTGGAGTTGTCGGCGGGTCGCGTCTGGAAGTAAACGGCGGCGAAGCTGAGCAGGAGGGCGAAGAAATCGGAGAGGTTATGACCGGATTCCGAGAGCAGAGCCAGGGAGTGGGCACGCAAACCGGCCAGAAACGTCACCACTACGTAGACGAGTGTGGCCCCAAGGGAAATGCGGAGTACGGATTGTGTCCTGGACGCGCCGGGAGAAGGCGCCGCGTGGACATGCATAGTGCCAGTGTAACCGGGGCTGGGTATCGGATGCCAATGGCGGACTGGGCTTGAATTTCCGAGTTCGAGGCTGGGTCAACCCTGATCGGCGTGCAGATGTTTCAGGTCTCGCCGGCTGGCCGGATCAACGGGCGGATACACCGGCAGGCTGGTACGCAGACCTGACCAGGTTTCGGCAATCACGATGCTGTTTTGGGGGTTGCCGGTCTGGTATCGGACGGTGCAGGGAAACCCGGCGCGCATCTGGCTGATGTCCACCACTTCAAGCAGGGTGGTGATGTCCTGCGAGCACTCGTAGTCGACCCCGCTGCTCCGGTAGCTGTACTCGAGCATGGTCAACTGGCGCCCGTCTTCGGTGGTTATCTCGCGCACATCCAGCAACATGCCGTCGATCAGGCGTCCCGACAGCGCGAGCATCCTGCGGCGCGCCCGCTCCAATTCCTCTTCTGTCGGGCGTTTCCGCCGCAGATAGAGAACCGCGCCAACCGTCATACCCGCTACCAAGGTGACTCCGGTTGCTGCTTCCCATGCGTTTCTACTGAGGAAGGTCATTGCGAGGGGGGAACCAAACTTGTCCCGATTCGAGGATACCGCAGAGTGAAATTCTGTGTACCACGGGAAGAGAGAGTTTCATGAATCGATGGTTACTTGCGATTCATCTAAACTCGGGTTTATCGGAGGAGAGCAATGAAGGTTGGCGTACTCGGCTCGGGCGATGTCGCAAAGACGCTTGCAGGTGGCTTTCTGAAACACGGCCACCAGGTGAAGATCGGCAGCCGGACTCCCGCCAAACTGGCGGACTGGGCCGCCCAAACCCCTGGCAGTACGACCGGATCCTTCGCGGAAGCCGCCCAGTTCGGCGAGCTCATTGTGCTCGCGGTGAAGGGCAAAGTGGCGGGCGAAGCGCTTTCGCTGGCAGGTATGAAGAATCTTGCCGGCAAGACGGTGATCGACGCCTGCAATCCCATTGAGGACGCGCCACCGACCAACGGCGTGCTTCGCTTCTTCACCGACGTGAACGAATCGCTGATGGAGAAGCTTCAGCGCGAATTTGCCGAGGCTCGCTTTGTGAAGGCGTACAACTCGGTTGGCGCCCCGCGCATGATCAATCCGAAGTTCGAAGGCGGCCGTCCCACGATGTTCATCTGCGGCAACAACGAGGCGGCAAAAAAGCAAGTTGCGCAGGTCAACGAGCAGTTCGGGTGGGAAACGGCCGACATGGGAGCCGTCGAAGCTGCGCGCGCCATCGAGCCATTGTGCATGCTGTGGTGCATTCCGGGCTTTACGCACAACCAGTGGACGCATGCATTCAAACTACTGACGAAATGACCGGTGAGACGGTGGGAATCAGGACGGAGCGGCTGATTTTGCGGCAATGGCGCGAGTCTGATCGCGAGCCTTTTGCGCGGATGAACCGGGACCCACAGGTGATGGAGCATTTTCCCGCTTTGCTTTCGCGAGAGGAAAGTGATGCCGGAGTGGACTGGATCCATGCTCATCTTGTGCAACATGGTTTCGGTCTGTGTGCAGCGGAATTGGTCGTGAGCGGTGAGTTTATCGGCTACATCGGCCTGGCGGTGCCACGTTTCGAGGCTGGGTTTACGCCGTGCATCGAAATCGGCTGGCGGCTGACGCGAGAGCATTGGGGCAGGGGATTGGCGACCGAAGGCGCCCGCGCAGTTGTGCGGCACGCGTTCGATGAACTCGGGCTTGCGGAGATCGTCTCCTTCACCGTCCCGGCAAATCTTCGATCCCGGCGGGTGATGGAAAAACTGGGAATGACACACGACCCGCGCGACGACTTCGACCATCCCTCGCTTCCGCCAGGTCACCCCATGCGCCCCCATGTTCTTTACCGGTTGAAAAACGAAGCCGGTCAATCGTGAACTGACGGTTATTTCAGACCGGCTCGCCTTGACCGGGCGAAGCGCACACTCGTATGCTCGGGATCGATTATGCGTATGTGCCACGTTTGATTGCGCATGCGCGGGGAGAGCACGAGCATGAGCACCGTTGCACCGGCCACCGCCCCGGTTCGCCAATTCGCCGCCCAACCGCTCCTGGTGCGCCGCGCCGCTGTTCTGGGCGCTGGAACCATGGGTTCCCGGATTGCCGCGCACCTGGCCAATGCGGGAATCCCCACACTGCTGCTCGACATGGTTCCGGCCGGCGAGGGATCGCGCAATCGGCTGGCCGAAGCGGCCCTAGCGAACCTTGCCAAGGCCAAGCCTGCCGCGTTCTTCGAGTCGTCGCTGGCATCGATGGTCACTCCAGGAAACTTCGAAGACGATCTGCCCAAACTCAAGCAGTGCGACTGGGTGATTGAAGCGGTCGCGGAGAATCTTGAAATCAAGCGGGCGCTGCTCGATCGCGTGGCGCCGCATCTTGCGCCGCAGGCCGTACTCAGCACGAACACCTCCGGCCTCCCCATCGCGAAAATCGCTGCCGGCCTCAAATCGCATCGCGATCGCTTCTTCGGCACGCATTTTTTCAATCCGCCGCGCTACATGCAGTTGCTCGAGATTATTCCCACCGCGGAGAGCGATGGCGACCTGGTCGCCGCTTTCGCAACGTTTGCCGATCGAACGCTGGGCAAGCAGGTGGTGTTCGCCAACGACACCCCCAACTTCATTGCCAACCGCATCGGCGTGATGGTGATGTTCACGGCGTCGACACTGATGCTGGAGCAGGGGCTGACCATCGAGGAGGTGGACGCGCTGACCGGCCCCGCGCTCGGATTTCCTCGGACGGGCACCTTCCGGCTCGCAGACATGGTCGGCATCGACATCCTCGCGCACGTGGCGGCGAACTTTCCGCAGGGCGTTACGCCCGGAGGTTTTTCCGCAAAGCTGCAGGAGATCGTGAAGCGCGGCTGGCTGGGAGACAAATCCGGCCAGGGGTTCTACAAGAAAACGCGCGGCGCGGACGGCAAGGATCAGCGCCTCACGCTCGATCTCGACAGCTTTGAATATCGCCCATCCGCCAAGCCTGCCCTGCCCTCGCTGGAGATGGCGAAGAATGCGGCGACGGTTCGGGAGCGCGTGAAGCTGCTTCTCGCCAACGATCCGAAAAAAGACAAGGCTGCCCGATTCCTCTGGCCGTTTCTCGGGTCGCTGTGGAACTTCGCTGCCGACCGCATCGGCGAAGCGGCGAACGACGCGCCCTCCATCGACGAAGCGATGCGCGCGGGCTTCAACTGGGAACTCGGCCCATTCGAGCTTTGGGATGCTGCCGGCGTGAAGGAAACCGTGGGCCGCATGGAGGCGCTGGGAATTCTCGTGAGCGCAGCGGTAAAGCGGATGCTCGACACCGCTCCCGAAGCGGCGGCTGTTTCGTGGTACTCGCTGGACGGGCCGCAGTGCTACAGCCCGACCACCGGCGCGTGGGAACCGGTTCCGCAGCAGGCTGGTCACGCGAGGGTAGCCGATTTCCGCCGCAGCAATGGGGTGGTCCGCGGCAATCCCGGCGCATCGCTGGTCGACATTGGAGATGGCATAGGGTGCATCGAACTGCACTCGCTCAAGAACGCCCTGGGCGGCGACGTGGTCTCGATGATCACGTCCGTACTGAACCCTGCTTCCGAAGCCGTGAAGAACTTCCGCGGATTCGTGATCAGCGGCGATCGCGATCGCTTCAGCGTGGGCGCGAACCTGATGGAGCTTCTGCTGGGCGCGCAGGAAGGCGAGTGGGAAGTGGTTGAAGGCGCCATCAATGCCTTCCAGCAGATGTGTGCGACGGTTAAGTTCTGCCCGCGTCCGGTCGTCCTTGCGCCGTTCAATCTCACGCTGGGAGGGGGTGCCGAAATCTGCCTTCACGCCGCGCGCCGCCAGCCTTACGCAGAGACTTACATCGGGCTCGTGGAAACCGGCATCGGCCTTATCCCCGGGGGTGGGGGCACGAAGGAGATGCTGCTGCGCGCCATCGATTCCGCAGCCGCACTGGCCCCGCCCGATCCGAAGGATCCGCCGTCGCGATTCGCGCAGTCGGCGGAAGTGAACGCGGCGCTCAAGCGCACTCTCGAGACGATCGCCATGGCGAAGGTTTCGACTTCGGCCGCAGAGGCCCGCGCGCTCGGCCTGCTTTCCGCTGCGGACCGGATTACGCTCAATCGCGAGCGCCTGCTGCTCGACGCCAAAGCGCAGGCCGTCGCACTGGCCGAGGCCGGCTACGCCGCGCCGCAGCCGCGCACGCAGATTCCGGCGCCCGGGACGGCAACGCTCGCCGTGCTCAACACCGGCATCTTCCTGATGGGCGAGGCCGGTTTTGCGTCAGAACACGATATGAAGGTCGCCCGCTGGGTCGCATACATCCTTTGCGGCGGCCGCGTCACTGCCGGTGCGCTGATGAGCGAGCAGTACCTGCTCGATCTGGAGCGCGAGGCGTTTCTTTCGCTATGCGGCGAGCGCAAGACGCAGGAGCGTATCGCGTATACACTTAAGACCGGCAAGCCACTCCGAAATTAGCATCGGCCAAGCTGCGCAACAGGGGCGCAATGAAGCTCCCACGTCTCATCCTGCTTTCGGCGATTTCACTCGCGTTCGTTTATTCCGGCGCACTCGCCCAGGATTCGACTCCGACAATCAATAGCCGGACATCTCTCAATGAATCCGGCGAGACGACGGTGGACGGGCGCACCATTCCATACCTCATCCGCCGGCTTCCGGTAAACTCGTTTCCCGATCTGCCCGATGCCGTCGCGGACGCCCTGGATGAGCGCGGCTGCCTGATTCCGCAAACCTACCAGGCGCATCGCCCTGAAAATGTGGTTCACGCCAGCCTGGAGCGGGCTGGTTCCTCCGATTGGGCTGTGCTGTGCTCAGCTCGCGGCACCGTCACATTGCTGGTATTTTTTGCTCATAATCCAAACAAGCCGGTCACACTGGCCTCGGTTCGGGAAATGGAGCGCTTGCAGAGTCATGGCACCGCAGGTGTTCTTGGCTTTGACTGGGGAATCGATCCGGCATCGCCGGAGCAGGTGCGGGAAGCCCAGGCCGGATTTGAGCATCATCCGCCGCCGCTCGATCACGACGCGCTGGTCGATACCGTGCTGAACCAGAAGACCGTTTACCATTTCTATGCCCATAGTGGGTGGACACTTGTGGACATGCCGCAGTGAGCCGACCGAGTTGACCAACCCGGCTGCAAACGTCTAAACATTGCTTCGTTCCTCTTGCGCAGCGCATCTCTAACTCCAGGAGCACCTAAATGCCCGAAGCCGTTCTCGTAAGCGCCGTACGCACGCCCGTGGGCCGTGCACCCAAAGGCGCCCTTTCCACCACTCGCCCCGACGACCTTGCCGCACTGGCCGTGGGCAATGCTTTGGAGCGGGTGAGTGGCCTGGACAGAGCCGAAGTCGAAGACGTCATTCTCGGCTGCGCGCAGCCTGAAGGCGAGCAAGGCTTCAACATGGCGCGCATGGTTGCTCTTCGCGCTCAATTGCCGGTTGAGGTTCCGGGCATGACCGTCAATCGCCTCTGCGCCTCCGGTCTCGAAGCCATCGCCCAGGCCGATATGCGCATTCGGAGCGGCGTGCAGCGGGTGGTCGTTGCCGGTGGAGCGGAATCGATGAGCATCCTGCCGCTGGGCGGCAACAAGCCGCGGCCCAATCCATGGCTCAGTGAGAATTACCCTGCTGCGCTGCTGACCATGGGCCTGACTGCCGAGCGAGTGGCGAAGCACTACAACATCTCGCGCGAAGATGCCGATGCGTTCTCGCTTTCGAGCCACAAGAAGGCAATTGCCGCGCAGGCCGCGGGACGATTCGATGAGGAACTCGTTCCGGTAAATGTGACGACGGCGGTACCAGGAGCGAAGGCCGGCAAGCCCATCACATCGGAGTCCGTTTTCTCTGCTGACGAAGGCCCTCGCGCCGATACCACTGCCGCCGCGCTTGCCGCGCTCAAGCCCGTTTTCAGTGCGCAGGGATCAGTGACGGCCGGCAACTCCTCGCAAACGTCGGATGGCGCTGCGGCCTCCGTGCTGATGGAGGCGGGTCGCGCGCAGGAACTGGGGATCAAGCCGCTGGGCCGGCTGGTTGCCTACGCGGTTGCCGGCTGTCTGCCTGAAGAGATGGGCATGGGCCCGGTGTATGCCGTTCCCAAGGCGCTGAAGAAAGCCGGCCTGACGCTCAACGACATCGGCCTGATCGAATTCAACGAGGCGTTTGCCGCACAGGCTCTGGCGGTGATGCGCGAACTGGGCTTCGATCCGGAGAAGCTGAACGTAAACGGCGGCGCCATCGCGCTTGGCCATCCGCTGGGTTGCACCGGGGCAAAGCTCACCGCGACCCTGCTCAGCGAGATGCGGCGCAGGAACGTGCGCTATGGGATGGTGACGATGTGCGTAGGCGGAGGGCAGGGAGCCGCGGGAATATTCGAGCGGCTGAACTGAGCGCCATCTCATTGTAAACAAAATGGTTGACGGTCGGTGAGGACTGGACTATCATGGGGGTTCCTCCGAATCCAAGTTGAGGGTCGACCCATGCAATTTCGAGGTCCTTCTGCATTAGCAGCATGCGCTTTTGCATTTTCCACGTTCCTTCGGGGCCAGAGTAACGATGCGTCCGGCGCAGCCGGTTGTGCAGCATGCAGCGGATGCGGGGGCCTATTCATTTTGATCTGGCTCAGCGTGATTGCGTTGCAGATCGCGCTGCTGGTGTGGGTGGCTCGCGACGCCAAAGCGCGTGGCATGGACAGCGCTATTCTCTGGATGCTCCTGGTTCTGTTCTTTCCCCTGCTTGGGATCGTGATTTATCTTTTCGCGCGTCCCCAAGGAAACATGGTCCAATGTCCAAATTGCGGCAACAGGCGGTTGCAGGCCAGCGTGAAATGCCCGCATTGCGGCATCGGCTCCTAAATCCGAAGCTTTGGCTGCTGGCTCTGCTGGTTGTGGCGATGCTCTTCTCGGTGGACGCATTACGTCCGCCGCAGAAACAGGTGAGTGTTGGTCTCTTTGCGCTCTCCGTCGATGGATATCACCGGTTTCTTCACCCGATAACGAGGCGATATGTGCAGTGCCGCTACACGCCGACGTGCTCCCGTTTTGCAGTCGAGGCTGTGCGGAAATATGGAATCGCAAAGGGCGGCTGGTTGAGCGTGCGGCGAATCGCGTCATGCAAGTCGAGCGTGCCCATGGGGACGAGGGATCCGGTACCGTGAAAATACAACGGCCGGGATCGCTCCCGGCCGTTGTTGCTTCAATTCAGCCTTCACCACCCCTGCGACCAACACGTATCGCTGAGGACCCCGGTACTTCGGCCACCCCAAAACTTAGGCTTTTGCCGTCGACATCGCCTTCAGACGGGTATTCAGGCGGCTCTTGTAGCGGGAGACGGTGTTGGAATGGAGAACACCCTTCTGCACGCTCTTGTCGAGAGCCGAAACGGTTTCGCGGAACTGCGTATTGGCCGCCTTCACATCGCCCTTGGCGATGGCTTCGCGCAGGGCGCGGAGGCTGCTGCGCACGCGGGTACGGTTGTTGCGGTTCACCGCGGTACGGGACTCGGTCTGGCGGGCGCGCTTCAGCGACGATACATGGTTTGCCATTATGCTTCCTTCATCTAAGGCCCTGATTTTTCAGGGAAAATGGTGCGGGCCGTATTTCCGCCCGGATGCGGGTCAGAATGCAGACACACCGCATCCCTCGCAATTTCTTAGTTTACGGGAAAGTGGGAATGAGGTCAATCCAAGGTCAGCAGCGATCCTCGAACCGGATAAGACGTAGAGAACTTAGAATTCCAGCGAACAGCTTTGCAGTGGAAAGGCACTGTCATGCGGATCAGGGTCATCTCTTTAGGCGTCGCCATGGCATTGGTTCTGTTCGGTTTGCCCTGCCCGACCCGAGCGCAGCAGCCAAAACTCACACTCCAGCAATACCTGTCCCAAAACACCGAGGCCATTGAGACGGCGACAATTGGCGAGTGGTCGGTAAAGCATCCAGGAGAGTTGGCGGAAACGCCCGGGAACCAGGAACAGGACTCCGAGGCGGATGGTTCAGACGAAGAGTCGGTCGGGAACTTGGAAGGGCACTGGTGCCTTCGATCCATTGCAGAGATAGATCTTGCCGGGGGCGCACATGTGCGCCGTATCGCGCTCTTCTATCAGCCCCTGGTTGAGCGAATCTATGGCAAGCCCTTGCCGCCGCTGCCTGCCGAAAGAGGGAGCGCTCTGCGAGAGCACGGGTGCAGGCTCGTCAACATTCTCCACGAGTTCAAAAGCGGTGCGGATCCCGGGGAACTCGCTGAAGCCATCGCCAGGCAAATTCCCGGGGAGCGTTCGGAAGAACCGGGCAGCTTTATCCAAAACGTCTCGCAGAGTAGCTATTGGTGGCCGGTAGATTCCTTTCACAAAAGCGATTTCTACACTCTGTTCATCCATCGTTCCCGAGCTCGCAGTTCAACGGAGGACAGTCGAAATGTGTCGCCCACGGTCCTTCTGCGATGGAGACGCTTATCTGATAATTACGGTCCGCCATCGTCCAATACGATAGAGCCGGAGACGGGGCAGGCGTCGCTTCCCTTGCGCGCTGCGATGCTTGCTCGACTGCCGCTGCAGCCGACACTGGAGATGCTATCGTTTCTGTCTCCCCAGGTTGGCGTCTACTGGCAGCAACCTCCATTTCATTGTGAACGGGAACTTCTACCCGTCTTGCGTAACTGGCTCACACTGGCTTCGAAAAGCGCTCCAGAGCAACGCGCCGCTGCATTGTTGCTCGCTGACCGGGTGGCTGGCCGTCTGTCGGATTGCGACGTCTTCATTGATTCTGCGGATTACGTCCCGCCGGGAGAACAGCCGGAGGGAAGTGCCGACACCCTTCGAAATGGGCTGCACGAACTGGGAATTGAGACGGGCGAGTCTGCCCGTCCGGGACCGGAGTATTACACCGGCAGTCTGCTCCCACAGGTTCTGAAGTTGGCGCCGAGCGGAGAGATGAACGAGCTTTACTGGATTGCCGTCCTTGACCAACGCTGCCAGTGGTCCCCAATCAGCGATTCAGACTGCAGCGACTTCATCCGAGACGGCGAACGGTTCCTGTCGCGCTATCCAAACGACGAGTGGACCCCGAGCATCCATCTCATTCTCGCCGAAGCGTACTCGATTACTGAGGGGGGCGGCAGCGCCGACGGGAATGCAGCCGATGCAGAACTGTTGAACAAAGCAGCCGACCACTATCGTGCTTGGTATGCCACGAGCATGAATGCGCAGGATCGCGCGCTGGTGTGGCAGGAAATCTGGGGAATCGATGCAGGCATTGGGGCATGGCTGATGGTGCCAGGCGAGCTACGTAGGTGAGCGTCTACGGGCTTTGAATACGGATTACCGTCGCCCGGCGCCTGTTTCGCCTGATATGCTCGTGCGCGAAGCTTCCCTTCCCAAAATCAGCTTCCGGAGCCAACGATGTCCATATTTCGTGTCCGGGTCACTTGTGTTGCCCTTGCGCTGACACTGGCGGCGCTGTGCTGCCATGGAGCGGAAAGGATTCTCTTCTCCCGCCTCGGGCCGACCGAGGGTGTTTTGTACATCTCGAACGCGGATGGTTCCGCAGAGCGGTTGCTTACCTCAAAGGGAAACCTGGATTACAACCCGTCATGGTCGCCGACAGGGGATTGGATCGCATTCACTTCAGAACGCGAAGGCTCAGCCGATCTTTTTCGCGTGCATCCCGACGGGACCGGGCTCGAGAGGCTTACGGACGATCCGGCATACGACGACCAGGCGGCATTCTCGCCGGACGGCAAGCAGATCGTCTTCGTTTCGACGCGTGCCGCCGGGTTTGCAAATCTCTGGATTCTCGATGTTGCAACGCACAAGGCCAGGGCTCTGACCAGCGGCAAGGGTGGAGACTTCAGGCCTTCGTGGTCGCCTGACGGCCAGTGGATTGCTTTTTCCTCGGACCGTGACAGCGATCTTCCCGCAGCCAAAGGCCGCTGGGAGCGTCTGCACATCGTCGACATCTATCTCGTGCATCCGGACGGCAGCGGTCTCAAGCGCATATCCGAGCATGGAGGGTTTTGTGGCAGCCCGAAGTGGACCCCGGGCAGCAAGAGCATCATTGCGTATTGCATGACCGGCGAAGATACCTGGGCGAATCGCTTTGGGTACGGCCAGGGTGATGACAAGCTCATCCAGATAGACATCGCCAACGGCGCGGTGACGCCTGTAACTGCAGGTCCCGGTGTGAAATTTGCTCCGGTTGTGTTGCCGTCGGGCGAGGTCGGCTACCTGCGTCGAGACTCGAAAGCGCACGGAGTGTTCTATGGGGACGGCAAGCCAGGGCCATCCGGCGACCTTCTGTTATCTCCTTCGTGGTCTCCCGATGGCGCGCACGTGGTTTACGCCCGCTTGATTGCTAATCGCCCGACAGAGCCGACGAAGATCTGGAGCCGGAACTCGAATTTCGACCTGTACGCCACTCCATGGCTGCCTGCGTACGACTCAACCGGGGATCACCTGGCTGTAACCAAGAAGAATCCAAGCGGCACCACGAGTCTCTACATCATCGATGAAGGCAAGCCTGCTCGCGCCATCCTGGAGCGAAAGGATTTGATTCTCGGACCCCAGTGGTCGCCCGACGGCAAGCAGATCGTGGTCGGAGTTGGAAACTTCACCTCTTTTCTCGACATTGCCGCGGGAGGGAAGAAGCCGATTGATCCCGTCAATGGCGGAGCAGAAGTGGCGATCATCAATGCCGATGGGTCCGGGTTTCAAATCATCACGTCAGGGAAGAACAACGACGCATTCGCCTCGTTTGGACCCGATGGCAAGCATATTGTTTACCGCACTACCGGCGCGGACGAGGAAGGCCTGCGCATCATGAATTTCGCCGACCACTCTGTCACCACTCTCACCAGCGAGTGGGATAACTTTCCGGTGTGGTCGCCGCGCGGGGATCTGATTGCGTTTATCCGTAGAACCGGCGGAGATTTTGAGGTGTTCACCATTCACCCCGATGGCAAGGGGCTCACGCAACTCACCCATACTCATGGGAACGAAGCCCATCTGTCGTGGTCTCCGGATGGAGAGCGGATTCTGTTCACGAGTTCGCGGATGGGATTCAAGGACGAGGCCGTATACACATTCGCGCCGCAACCTTACGGCGAGATCTTTGTGATGCGCTACGACGGCACCGATGTGGAGCAGCTCACGGATGATCAGTGGGAAGAAGGTGGACCGGCATGGCAGCCGCATCGGCCGAACCCGGTGACTGCGGCCGCGACTGTGCACTAACCTTGGCGAGCTGTCAGGGAACGCTCGGCTTCGCTTCCTATTGGACGACGATCGTCCCCGCCGTCGCCAGGCTTGACATCGCCGACGAATTGCCCAGGTAGACGGTATAGGTTCCCGGCGCCACCAGCCAACTGTTCGACGTCGTGTCCCAGTACGACATGGGGTGCGACGAATCGTTCTCGTCGACCTCGATGGTCACGATTTGCGACGCACCTGGATCGAGCATCACCTTCTGCCATCCGACCAGGCGCTTCTGAGGCTCATTCAAACCTGCCGGCATCCTCAGGTACACTTGCGCGACTTCCGCTCCGGCCATCGAGCCTGTATTCGCGAGGTTGAACGTGACCTGGAAATTGGGCTTCGAGGTTGAGGTCAGATTGTTGACCACCGCCGGATTCGTGATCGAAAACGTGGTGTAGGAGAGGCCGAATCCGAACGGGAACAGCGGAGTCAGTCCATTCGCATCGAACCACTTATATCCAATGTTGTAGCCCTCTGTGTAATTCACGTTGAATGGAGTGCTTCCGTCGGGCGGCTGCGGGGTCATGGGCCGTGGAAGCTGGGCATCGCTGGCCGGGAATGTAATCGGCGTTTTGCCGGAAGGGTTCGTCGTGCCGAAAAGAAGGTCAGCAATCGCAGGGCCGCCGTTCTGGCCGGGATACCACGCCTCAAGCACAGCGTTTATCTGTCCCAACCAGGGCATCAGGATTGGACCGCCGCTTTCGATCACCACGATGGTGTGCGGATTGGCTGCCGCGACCGCCGCTACCAACGCGTCCTGGTCGATCGGGGTTGGGTTTACCAGATCGCTTAGCGCGAGACTCGTCTCGTCCATGCCCTCGCTGGCCCACTGGTTCACAAACACAATTGCGACCTGTGACGATGCGGCCAGTGACGCAGCAGCCGTTGCATCGGAGCCGTCAGCATATTGCACGTTTGCATTCGGTACCTTGGCCTGAATGGCCTTGAGCGGTGACGACGGATCCCACTCGACCGGCGACCAACACGGTGGGCAGGGACTGTTGGTCTGCGTGAGGACTGCGCCACCCACCGGTGTCACCTGTGCCGAGCCGCCGCCGGAGAGCACGGCAGTATCGGCATGCGAACCGATGACTGCGATTGACTGTACGGATGAGCTCAAGCGGCAGCTGATTCGCCGCATTCTTCAGCAGCACCGCGCCCTGCTCCTCGATCTCCTGCGCGACGGCCGCGTCCGCCGACGCCGGAATTGGCTGAAGGTTCTGCGGATAGTCGAAGATGCCAACCTCGATACATCGCGCGCAGAATCCGATGCACCATGTTGTCGAGGCGCGACTGCGGCACCTGCCCGCTCGACAGCCGCGTTCCCAGGCTGGAGAAATACTGCTGATTCGGCTGCTCCTGATCGAGGCCGTTGATGGCCGCGGTGGCCGTCCTGTGCGTGGCCCACCAGTCCGACATCACAAAGCCCGGAAACTCCCAATCACTCTTCAGCACATCGTTCAGCAGAGTGGCTATTCTCGCAGTCGTACTGCCCATTGGTCAGGTTGTAGGAGCACATCACCGACTGCACATTGGAATCCTTGACGCCGATCTCGAAAGCCAGCAGATCGCTCTCGCGCCCGCCGCGTTCGTCGATGATGGCATTGGCGGTGATGCGGCCCGACTCCTGGTCGTTGAAGCTGAAATGCTTGATGCCGCCGATGATGTGCTGCGCCTGAATCGCGTTGATGTGCGCGGCGGTAATTTTGCCGGCCAGGATCGGATCCTCGCCCTTGGTCTCGAAGGTGCGGCCATCGCGCGGCTCGCGGCCGATGAGATTCACGTTGCCGCCGAGGTTCACGTTGATTCCGTAAGCTGCCAGTTCGGTGCCGATCACGTTGCCGTATTTTGTTGCCTCGTTCAGATCCCACCTGGCCGCGCTCGCGATCGACGAGGGTAAAGCTGTTGCCGGGCCCACGCCGTTGCCCACGCCGACGCTACCGTCTCCCATGTAGAGTTCGGGAATGTTGAGCGCCGTGTTTCCGGGAACCCAGCCTCCGGCACCGCGTGGCACCGTGTATCCGGATGTCTGATTCGTTGTCACACCGCCCTGCACCATCTGGAGTTTCTCAGCCTGAGTCATCTGCGCCAGCAGCGCGTCGGCTCTCTGGTCTGGAGTGGTCGGCGTCGGGGGGGAGTGGGAGTGGGCGTCGGCGTTGCGGAGGGACTCCCGCCGCAGGAACTCATTCCATTGATCGCGGCGAACAGCAAGACACAGGCGGCGGCAGGAATTGCGCGTTTGAGAGAAGGCATTGTGTCCCCCAAAAGTACCCATCGGGGAAGTCACTCGCAATGTTAGACCAGCCTGGTCTTGATCGGTGGTGCCCCTGGGCACGTATCGAAGTGGTGACTAATTGCACGAATCTTCACGCGGGGTGGGATTGACGGATTTTGCCACCGGCGCTACTCTCTCCCCATACATAGCCACTTGGTTGCCTGCGCCAACACGGATTTCTTCCACACCAGCCTCGATCGAGTGCGCTTCTTCCACCCCAGCGACCACCCGGAGGGTTCCCGCCTGTCGCCAGGGGCCCGGGCTTCTTTCCGCCAACCGCAAAAATCTGTGCTGATATTCCACCCATTACACCCGTGCAATCATCAAATGAACAGCCGCTTTCTGCCCTTGAGGCAGGGCCAACGGAGGCACTCTGAACGCTGATCTGGAGATCACGCCAAATCTTGAGCCCCTTTTCGGGACCCGCGATGAAAACCTCAGACTCATGGAGGATTCACTTGGTGTCAGGATCGACCTGAGATCCGACGCCGTGCACGTGGAAGGGCCAGACGAGGCAGTCGGCAGGGTCCGGCGGATCTTCGAGGACTTCGAGGCACTCCGGCGCCAGGGCATCAATCCTCACAATGGCGAATTGAACGGTATGCTTCGCCTGGTCGTGAGCGATCCGGCTGTCACCCTGCGCTCGCTTGCCGACTCGGGCAAGGCGCGCTCGGCCGGCGTTAAACGCATGGTGCAGCCGCGCTCGCTGAACCAGCGCAAATACATCGAGGCGATCGAGCAGAACGACATGGTCTTCGGCGTCGGACCTGCCGGTACCGGCAAGACGTACCTCGCCGTGGCCATGGCCGTTTCCGCGATGAACGCGAAGAAGGTCAGCCGCATCGTGCTGGTGCGCCCGGCGGTCGAAGCCGGCGAACGGCTCGGCTTCCTTCCCGGCACCTTGCAGGAGAAGGTCGATCCGTACCTTCGTCCGCTTTACGACGCGCTTTACGATCTGCTCGACCCGGAGAAGGTCGACAAGATGCTCGAAAAGAATGTCATCGAGGTTGCGCCGCTCGCCTTCATGCGCGGCCGCACGCTCAACGACGCATTCATCATCATGGACGAGGCGCAGAACACCACGGTCGAGCAGATGAAGATGTTCCTGACGCGCATGGGCAACAACTCCAAGGCCGTCATTACGGGCGACATCACGCAGATCGACCTGCCCAACCCGCGCAAGTCGGGGCTGGTGGACGCCATCAATGTGCTCGACGGCGTGGAAGGCATCTCGTTCTGCCACTTCGCGGATACCGACGTGGTGCGTCACGCGCTGGTGCAGCGTATTGTGCGCGCTTACGACGCCTCAAAGCCGCAACAGCAGGAGCTGCCGCTGGCGCTTGGCGAAGGGATCGAGCCACAAGCGGAACAACAAGTTCAGCAACAAGCAGCACATACGGCGAAACCACAGTAATGGAATAAGCAGGCGAAGGAGTGAAGGCCGGCGACAGGAATATCTGTTGCCGGCCTTTTTACGCCCTGTATACTCGCGGCACAAGGGAGCGATATGAAGGCTTTTCTTAACCGTCGCGATTTCCTGTTTAAGTCTGCTGCCGTCGTTGCCGGTGCGCAGATGGCCGGCTCGACGCACCTACTGGGCGCAGATTTCAAGTCGAAACCAGGTGTACAGATGTACATGGTGCTCGCGGATTACAAGAAGGATCCTGCAGGCACGCTGGCGAAGCTGAAGGCGATCGGGTACGGGTATGTCGAAGCATTCGCAATGGCGATTGGCAATCTGCCGGAATTCAGGAAGCTGGTCGGGGATGCGGGGTTGGGTTGCCCGTCGGCGCATTTCGCGTTTGGCTTTTTCCCGCCAGAGAAGCTACTGGACGATGCCGGGACGCTCGGAGTGCATTACGTTGTGAGTTCAGTCATGCCGGCTGACTTGTCGAAAGACGACGCTTTGAGGAATGGGAATCCGAACGCAATCCTGCAGATGATGAACCATCTAACCGCGGATGATTTCAAGCGAATGGCCAAGATGGCGAACGAGATCGGAGAAAGCGCGAAGAAACGTGGGCTGGTGTTTGCCTATCACAACCACAATGTGGAGTTTCGGAAGCTCGAGGGCGGAATGACCGGGTACGAAATCCTGCTGAATGAGACCGATCCGGCGCTGGTGAGCCTGGAGGTGGACGCGGGTTGGATGGCTGCTGGAGGGGCCGACCCCGCGGCGCTGATTTCTGCGAATGCCGGGCGGGTGCGCCTGATGCACTTTAAGGATTTCAGCACGGTGACGCCGCCCATAAACGAACTGGGACCGTTGGCTGGCGGGCACATTGTTGATCTAGGGACGGGAGTTGCCCCTCTGAAGGGCGCCTATGATGCGGCGCGTAAGGCTGGAACGGAGTACTTCATTGTGGATCACGATCCGCCGTTTCACGGAAAGACAGCGCTGCAGGCGGCGAAGGTGGACTATGCGTACGTGGCTGGGCTGATGGGGGCTTAATCCAGCTTCGTCCTCGAAGTCACTGCTCCAGCGAAGGGGATGCGCCACTCGCATAGAATGAAGGTACCGGGGCAGTCTACATAGCGGTCCCGCGCACGATGATTCTTCTCCACCCAGACCTGGACCGTCACCGCTCAAAGCAGACTCAATTGCCGAGACGGTCAACGGGTTCCGACCCAGCGGCTCATACCCGGAACCACCGAATTCCGACCGCGCGCACGCTCGCCCGCTTTCTCGGTGAGGCGCAGTCTGCCGTGAAGCTGCGCGGCCAGGTCACGGTCCTGCTTACCACCGACAACGAGGTCCGACGGCTTAATCGCCAGTTTCGCGGCAAGAACAAGCCGACGGATGTTCTTTCGTTTCCCGCGGAGCCGCTGCAGCACGCAAAGCCCGCGGAGCAGGTCGCCGGCGATCTTGCCATCAGCGTCCCAACTGCGCGCCGGCAGGCTGCTGCGCAGGGCCACGCCCTTGCGGCTGAGATCAAGGTGCTCATGCTTCACGGTTTGCTGCACCTGGCCGGATACGATCACGAGACCGACAACGGCGCGATGGCACGTCACGAGCAGCGCCTCCGCGCAAAACTGCGGCTGCCGCATGGCCTCATCGAGCGCACGAGTGCAGGTCTCGATTCTGAGACCCGGGTGAAAGCCCGCATGCGGAAAGGTCCGCGCCCATGAGCTGGCTGACCATCGCGCTCCTGGCTCTCGCGGCCGTCATCGACACATTTGCTGCATACATCAGCCGCGTCTACTCGGAGTTCGGCAAGATCCTCCCGCGCGAGGTGCAGGACAATCTTGACGAGTGGGAAGAAAAGGTCGAGCCGCTGATCGGGCTCACGCGCGAACATGCCGCCCTTTGCGCGGCGGTTCTGCAGCAACTGACGCTTGGCGTATTCGCACTCGCCATTGGGGCCGTTTTGTTTGACCGCGCACCGCACGCTGCCCGGCCTACGTATGCCGAGATTGCGCAGGCAGTGCTGGTGGTTTTGCTGGTCGTGGTTTTCTGCAACCAGATCCTGCCTTCGCTGCTGTTTACGCACACCAAGGGGAGATGGGCCGCGCGGCTGGTGTGGCCGATTCGTTTTCTTCTCTGGCTCATGACGCCGATTACGGCCATCATCCGTTTCTTCTTTTCCATCGCCTCGCTGGCCGAAAAGCCTGCCGCCGCAGACGAAGAGCTTGCGCCGGATGTCGAGTCACTCCTTGAAGCCGGAGAAGAGGAAGGCATCCTCGAAGAGAGTGATCGCGAACTTGTGCGCTCCGCCGTCGAGTTTGGCGACAAGCTGGTGCGCGAGGTGATGACGCCGCGTCCGCAGGTCTTTGCGGTGCCGCAATCGATCACGCTGGAGCATTTCCTCGAGCTGCTGAAGGAACACAACTTCTCTCGCGTGCCGGTTTATGAGCGCACGCTCGATTCCATCACCGGCATCGCGTTTGCTCACGACCTGCTGCAAATCTCCGATGAGGAAGCGCGGAGCCGCACGGTCGCCAGCATCCAGCAGATCGCCGTCTTCGTGCCCGAAACCAAGCGCGGCTATGAACTGCTGCGCGAGATGCAGCGCGAAAAGCAGCATATGCGCATCGTGATCGACGAGTACGGCGGCGTGGCCGGCCTCGTCACCATTGAAGACCTGCTCGAAGAGATCGTCGGCGATATCCGCGACGAGCATGAGAAGGACGGCCATATCGGCGATCCGCAGCGCGAACCCGGCGGCGTGTGGGTGGTTTCCGGCGATTTTCCGGTCGATGAGATCCCGCATCTTTTCGGCGAAACCGTCGAAGTCGACGGAGAATATGAGGCCACCACCCTGGGCGGACTTGTGAGCGAGATCGAGGGGCGCATCCCGCTGCCGGGCGAAGTCGTATTGCTTGAGCACAGCGGTCTGCGCATCCAGGTGGTGGCGTCCACCGACCGCAGAGTGGATCGGCTGCGCATCTACCCGCCGGCGAAGGAAGAGGCAACGGCGCTGCCGTGAAGAGCGGGGAACAGGGAGCAGGGATCAGGGACTAGGGATCAGGGAACAGGGAACAGGCTGGTCACTGTCCACTGCTCACTGTTCACTGGAACAATGTCATACACTCATTCAGGAGCGAGTTGCCCCCTGTGAAGTCTGGATTCGTCGCCATTCTCGGTCGGCCTAATGCCGGAAAGAGCACGCTGCTGAACGCGCTCACCGGCGAAAAAGTGGCCATTGTCACGGCCAAGCCGCAGACTACGCGCAACCGCATCGCGGGCGTGGTTGAAGTGCCGGCACGCAAAGGTGTCCATCAGGCTGCGCAAATTGTTTTCGTCGATACGCCCGGCGTGCACAAGCCTGCGTCGCAATTGGACCGCCGCATGTTGCAGGAGGTGCACGAGGCGCTCGAAACGCGCGACGTGGTGCTGGTGCTCATCGATGCCAGCCGCCGGGTGCAACTGGAAGCCGCGGGCGAACCCGGCGACGTCTCGGCGCAGGCACAGAAGCGCTTGCCCCAGATCTCGAATTTGAGACATCGGAAGGAAGTCGAGTCTGAAAACAGACCCCGGTCAAGGTCATCTAACTGGGCCAGCGAAGACGAATTTCTTTTCTCGCTCATTCGCGGACTCGACTGTCCCGTTTTTCTCGTACTCACCAAGATCGATCTGGTCGCCAAGGACGTGCTTCTCCCGCTGATCGAAACGCTGACGAAGCAGTACAACTTCGCGGAGGTGATCCCGGTGAGCGCGCGCAAACATGATGGCCTCGACATCCTCATCCGTAAAATCGTCGACGCATTGCCCACCGGCGAGCGCTACTACCCGAGGGAACAATACACCGACCAGCCCATGCGCTTCATGGTTGCGGAACTGATCCGCGAGCGGATTCTTGTTGACACTGGCGAAGAGGTCCCGTATGCATCTGCCGTAGTTATCGAACGCTACGAAGAGCCTCCCGACGAGCCACAACGCACGTCCAAAAAGAGGCCCGGGCCGGCCAGGCTTCCGCTCACGCGCATCGCCGCGGCAATTTACTGCGAGCGCGAAGGGCAGAAGGCGATCCTGATCGGCAAAGGCGGCACGAAGCTGAAGGAGATTGGCACGGGCGCGCGCAAGCAGATCGAGTCGCTGCTTGGGACACGGGTGTATCTCGAGCTCCACGTCATCGTCGAGCCCAACTGGCGCGAATCCCGAACCTTCATCGATTCGCTTGAGTGGCGCAATCAGCTCCAGAAACTGGCGGACAAGCAGAACGGCGAATAACTGGATTAGTCGCTATTCGGACAGTTTTGCTTGAACACCTTTTTCATCATGAAGCGCTTGTGGCCTGGGGGGCTATCTTCAAGCTCTCCCATGACGGTGTATCCGAGTTTCTCGTAGGACGCGCGCGCCTGAAAGCTGAAGGTGTCCAGCCACACGCCTCGGCATCCGCGGCAAATTGCCTCGTTCTCCGCCTGCCGCATCACGCTGCGCCCCATCCCGTTGCCGCGCATCGCCTGCGGGACAAATAGCAAGTCGATGTGCAGATATCCATACCCCGTTGCGCCCCAGAGCCCGCCGAGAGTCTCCCCAGACTCCTGATCGGTGATCGAGATCGCCAGCGGGAGGCCATCGTATTCATATCCGGACTTCTCGTTGTTGAACGCTATCAGCAGAAGCGACAAGGCCTTCGCGGCACTCGCTTCCGGCTTGTCGGTCAGAGTGATTTTCGGAGCCATGAAGACATTATGATGGGTGTGCTCCGCAGGCGGGGATGCTCAGCGGTGACTATGCTCCCCGCACCTTGCCGCGGCCGTTGCTCTTCACCGCGTACATGCGCGCATCGGCAGTGCCGATGATGGCGTGGACCAAGGCATTTTCCGGAGGGCATGTGGCCAGGCCCACGCTCGCGCTCGCCGTCAAATACAATCCACTGTCCATGCGGAAGCGCGTGCTGATCAGTTCCTGATGAATGCCGGACGCAATTTGCAATGCATCGTCCGCGCCTGTCTCCGGCATCAGGATCACAAACTCGTCGCCGCCATAACGAAAACACATGTCCCTGCCGCGGGTCAGTTGTTTCAGACGCATCCCCACGCGACCAAGCAGTTCGCTGCCGACAAGGTGGCCGTGGGCGTCGTTTACCAGCTTAAAGCGGTCCAGGTCGATGAACGCCAGGCTCACCGGCTTGCCCACGCTGCCGCAGCGATCCAGTTCCTGTTCCAGCACATGGTAGAGATGCCGCACATTGTAGAGGCCCGTGGTGTCATCGGTGATGGTGAGCTGCTGGATTCGCGCTACATCGCGCGCATTCTCGATCGCGATGGCCGCGTGATCGCATAGTATGTGAAGGAAGGCGATGGTGTAGTCGCTCATCTGGCTGGTCCGCGGATTGAGGATTTCAATCACGCCCTGCACGCCCTTGCGACCGCGCAGAGGCATCGCGATCGCTGAGCGCACCATGCTTCTGTCGGCACCCAGACTTTGTTGCAGCCGTGGATCATCCTCTTCCGACTCCGGCACAATCAGCGTCTCGGAGTGTTCCGCCACCCAACCCGCTATGCCGTCGCCAACCTTGACCCGCAGGTCGCGAAGCGCGCCCTCACCGTCGCCCGCTGCGATCGCGTAATAGAGCTCGTTCCGATGCTCATCCAGCATCAGCAGTGTCCACATGTCGGCTTGGACAATTCGCTCCATCTGATCGAGGATGGTGCGCAAAATCGTATCCAGATCGAGGCTGGAGTTGAGGGACCTCGCCAGCTGATGAAAGACCATCAGGTCGTCGAGCGGGATGCGGTTTTCAGTTGACGGCGTCATCTGCATTGAGACGGGGGAAACTGTGTCTGATGTGAATTCTGTCATAGGGATCGGTTCAAAATTTGTGTCAAAGGTATCTTTAGTTCATGCCGCTATGTACTAAAGTTACGTGCGGCGCCCGGCAGACTCGCGTTGGGCACAAAAGACCCTTGCACACATTTTCGCCGGATGTCTGCTGCTTTTCTTGTTTTGAAAGAAGGCCGAAAGCGTTTTCCGGCGTGCGGCGCCGAATTATCCTCCGATGTGGACCATCGACCGGGAAGGCTTCAGGAATCCGGGCTCGCCAATGTGGTGTCGTGCTTCCTTTCCCTGTACTGTTTGCACAATGTAATCACTCAGTGCCGTTTCGCTGTCGCCCGCGCGCATCCTCCCGTAGAGATCGTGTTCCACCTGCGAGAAGAGGCATGTCCGAATCTTGCCGTCGGAGGTAAGCCGCACCCGGCTGCACGCGCCGCAGAAAGCCTGGCTGACCGGCGCGATGATGCCGATTTCGCCTCGCCCATCGGTAAACGTATAACGCCGCGCCGTTTCGCTTGGTTCGCGCGCCGGCATGGGCACGAGCGGCATCTCGCGACCGATCCGATCGACGATTTCATTGAGGGTGACGACGATTTCGGGCGTCCACAGCCTGCCTTCTTCCAGCGGCATGAACTCGATGAACCGCACCACCACGTCCTCTTCGCGCGCAAAGCGTGCGAATCCTTCGATTTCACCGTCGTTGAATCCGCGCAGCAGTACGCAGTTGATCTTCAGCGGAGTCAGTCCCGCCTGGCGCGCCGCCCGAACGCCCGCCAGAACTTTCTTGAAGCTGCCCGGAACCCGCGTAATCCGCTCGAACGTCGGTGCGTCAACGGCGTCCATGCTCACCGTGACGCGGTTCAGTCCGGCTGCCTTCAACGGCTTGGCCAGCTTTTCCAGCAGATGCCCGTTCGTGGTCAGCGCGAGGTCCAGCAATTCGCCTTTGAGCGTCCGCAACCCAGACAATTTCTGAATCAGATCGATCAGCCCATTCCGCAGCAATGGCTCGCCGCCCGTCAGCCGTACTTTCTCGATCCCGAGATTCACAAAGAGCTTGATCAGCCTGAAATACTCATCGATTGCCAACTCGGGATACTGGGCGCCAAACTCGCCCGTCCGGCAATAGACACACTTGTAATTGCATCGATCCGTGATCGAGACGCGCAGATCGTGGATCACGCGGCCATGACTGTCGGTCAGACGGCGATCGGTGGTCTCAGCGGCAGATGCAATCGGGGAAGCAGCAGCCATTGGCACACTTTCAGGCTATACCGTTTTAGGGATCTTTGCAGATGACAAAGCAGTATAGCGGTCCTCTGCCTGGAGTAGAGGGAAACCTTTGACGTTGAACGGCTTTTCCTCGCCAATTCCCGGCGGAAAGTCCTCGCCGCCTGGAACAGCGGAGCCGCCTCGGGAGCCAGCGCACAGGCCCATTCCCGTATGATGCAAGCCGGATTGCGTGGATTCAGTCGATTCGCGGTGTGCCCGACCGCAAGGCAAGCCCGGTCAAGCCCAGCACGACCACAAGCCCGATGGCGATCATAAAGTAGAAGGCCATGGGATGCACCCAGCCTGGCGAGTAGGTCAGGTCCTGTCCGACCCACAGCAGCAGGACGGTGGCAATCACGGCAAACTGGCAGGCAATCACCAGCAGCGCATGCCCCCACTCGCGGCGCTTGTCCAGCGCCTCAACCTGGTCGGGGGTAAGATTGCGCTCTTCGGGGGGAAGAAGGGAATTCGCCATCAGATACGATCTCCTTGCGGGCCCATTGCGGCCTCCGGCCCTGGACCTCCCGCTCTTTCGATTCAATCACATGCCACCGGACCCGCGCCAGCCGTACAGGCCCGCAATTTTCATTGCATCCACTACTCGTTCAGAAACGCCAGGGATTGCAACGACGTAATCTCAAACGGCTTGCGGCACCGCATATTCATGCAGGAAAGCTTGTCGTCGCGGCGCACCATGTAGGACTGCGCCTTGGCGAACCTTGCACGGTCGCGCTCGTCGGCGTTGCGCGGCAACTGGGGGCGCTTGCGCCGCACTACCCACGTCACTTTGTATTCTCCCGGCTGGCCACACTTGGGGCAGGTCAGGGTGTGCGTGCGTGTCTCCGTTGTCTCGTTGAAAAATTCCCGTTCTTCCATGTCCCTCTCTACTCCACTTCAGCGAAAAAGCCCCATCGTGGAAAAACTTCTTCCCGAGAGAGCCTCGCCGGTAAAGTCCAGACACTTCCGCTCTGGCCCGAACTACTCCATACTAATCCTCTAATGTCCTCAGTGGCAGGGATCACAGCAGTCATGCGGCTCTTGCGCATATTGTCCTGGTGTCCAGCGGTGCCCACGCCGCCATCGGCTGCAGCGTCAGGACACTCGCCTACATGCTCCCCGCCGCCCGCCGTAGACTAGCCGACGTCCTAGACCGCCGCGACCTGTTGTGACCTACTCCACATCCCTTCTTCGCGTGCTCGGCTATTATGCTCGATCATGCAATCTCTCGGAATCCTCGTCTTCATTTTGATTTGCATCTTTGGAATTGCTCTCGGCGCCCTGAAATGCTTTGTTCCGGCCAAGCTCCGCGAACTGCAGAAGCGCTACCGCCCGAAAGCTGACTGGTCGGACAGCGCAGGCGGCAAATTGCTTGAAGATTATGCCGAGCGACAGGCGCGCAATCCCACATTCATGCACAGATCAACCGGCCTGTTGATGATGGCTTTCTTCCTCTACTTGCTGGCGCAGGCAATCGGTCGCCTGTTGCACTGAGCCGGGACACGCCCGAACAAAAGACCATAGATACAACCCACCTAGATAAAAACCCATAGATAAAAAGAAGGCCGCGCGCTCAGGGGCAACACCGCCGGTCAGATAACGAGTGTTCTATCCTCTCGCCGTGCCAGTCCGACGCATCCACAGCCAGGACGCGCGAGCCGGACAGAACACGCGTTATCAAACCTGCGGGAGAATAGTTGCCCGTCGCGCGCGCCCCGCCCCCGTGCGCCACGCCCCCTGGTTGGGGGCTGCGCCTCAGCGAAAAGACCATAGATAAGAAAGAGACCTATACCGCGCGGAAGATGCGAGCCTGCCATCGGTGCACAGTCCGCACCGTGGATACGCAGGCTCGCACCGGCGAAGGGGATGGGTGATGGGTCGCCTTCTTCCGCACGGATAAAGGACCATAGATAAAAAGGAACCATAGCGGGCCGCGCTGTCCCCCTCGTACCTCACCCCCTGCGCGGCCCGCAGGACGGCGCGCGGTTCTTAAAGGGGGAGAAACCTCCGTGCCTCACCGCCGCCTTATCGCCATCCGCGCGCCAAAGGACCATAAATAAACCAAGCCTATAAAAAGCAGAGGGCCGCGCTCCGCGCGGCCCTACCGATTGAAACCTTATCGTCCTATCGAGGGGCTGACTGGTTATAACCTGCCACGCCGACCATCCAAAACATCGCCCCAAACCAGACTACGAGCACGATGAAAACGGCCACAGTTGCGTTCAGCTTTACCCGAGACATCGCCATGCTTGCGATGATAGCGTGCTGCTTTTCCAGAATCAAAGGTGTACTTTGTGTCCGCTAACCCAACAGTACGTGACCGCACTCACACAACATTTATGTTGAGTTGCGAGTGTCCACCCCAAATGGACACAGCCGCATGAACAGCGGCGATTTCTAATTCGCAAGGTGTCCACATTTCTCTTGGACACCGCCCCCGCCAAATCAATTCAGAAACTTAGACAACAAGGCTTGACTTATTCCATACTCATCCTTGGAATGACGAAACGCAAGCCAGGCACTTTCTCGGCCACCAAGGCCGTTAAGGCAAACGCGCGCGAACGCGTAGGCCAGCCCAAACCCGCGCGCGTGGTCGAAGAGAAGCCCCGCACCGGCCGCCGGGCCAAGCACAAACAGACGCTGGAAGATATCATCCGGCAGGAGGATTAGAGATGGCGAAGGCGGTAGGAGTAGGCGGTGTCTTTCTCAAAGCCAGCGATCCGCAGAAGCTTGCGGCGTGGTATGCGGAGCACCTTGGAATCCCCACACAGGATGGCGGCTCACTCGCCTTCGACGGTCCGGAGTCGCTCGGCATGACGGTCTTCGCGCACTTTCCTGAGAGCACGAAGTATTTCGGCGAAGGCTCGCAGCAGGCGATGATCAACTTTCGTGTCGACAATCTCGACGAGCTGCTTGGAAAACTTAGCGCGGCAGGCGTGCGCATCGATCCCAACCGCGAAGACTACGACTACGGCCGCTTCGCATGGATATGGGATCCCGAGGGCAATCGCGTCGAGTTGTGGGAACCGGAGCGCGCAATGAAGTGAGCTGCCTGATTCCTGGGCAGGCGAACCTTATTGCGGTGTCTGCGCCGGCTGGGGCGGTTGTGGCGACTGGCTCTGCTGGTTGGTGTGAGCCTGCTCGATGGCCTGCGCGGTGTAAGGCCCCGGCAATACAGGCTGGTTGGGTTTTTCTGCTGCCGCGTCCTGCGGCGCAGGCTCCGAGGTTCTCTTCGAGTAAATCCGGAACGATACGACCAGGTCGAGAGCAACCGGGACCGGCTTGCCATCTTTCATCGCCGGCTCAAACACGGCTTTGCGAAGGGTTTGCTCGGCGCTCTCGTCCAGGCCAAAGCCGATTGGACGGCCTGCAACCACCTCCGTCACCTTTCCGTCGCTGCCGACCACTGCGTGGTACATCGCGATTCCCGCCACGCCATTGGCCTGTGCAAATTCGTTCGACGGCGGATCGAGCACTGAAACCAGCTTTGCCTTCTGGTCAACCGTATCCTGCCGAAGCACGCCCGGCTCGCTTGGCTTGAAGTCTGTTTTGGCTGCGGCAGCCTGGTAATAAAGCTTCCAGAAATCCGGCATTGCGTCGATCATCCGCGCATCGATGCCTCGCGAAAACACGCTGTCGAGAGCTGCAAGCAGCAACTTCGAAGCGTGCGCTGAAGAGGCTGTGCTCGTCAGCTTTTTGTCGTCGGAAGGGTGACCTGCGTTTTGTGCAGCGTCGTCCGGCGCCGCGGATGATGTTTTCGCGGTTTGCTGCGGAGCCGCAGGATCGTCGGCCACGGCTGGTGCGGCATTCGCGGTCTTGGCCTGATCCGAATCCTTCTGCTTATTTTTGTGCTTCTCTTTCTTGCTCTTCGGCTTTTCCACTTGTTCGCGATCAAAGCTGATGCGGACTACTTTCTTCTTCGGCGTGATCTTCACCCTGTCGGTGGCGGCCGTTGGATCCTCAAAGGGCGCCGCACCCAGAAAGTGCAGCGCATAGCGATCGCCATCAAGCTCCAGCTTGCGTTTCGAAAGCTTGACCTTGCTGATCTGAATCACGCTCAAGGTGTAGGAGCCCTTGGGCGAGTGACTGAGGAGGCGCCCATGTTCATCGAATTCGAGGTTGTTGTCCTGGTAGCCCGCGCGAAGATACAGAGTCTTTCCCACCAGCAGCGGTTTCAGCTGATCTTCTTTGATTTCACCGCCGACCGTCTGGATGGAGAACGCTCCCTGACCCACGGTCGGGTCCTTTGCAGTTGCTGCCGCTGTATGAGTGCCGGGCTGGGGTGCATGGGCATCTTCGAGCGGCTGTGCCGCGTCGGTGGATGGAGGCGCCGTCGCTTGCGCACGTCCGCAAGCAACATAACTCGCCAGCAGCATCACGGCAATGCTGCAAAGCGCTACCGACGGTCGGCAGACTCTCGAAAAAGCTGGCCCTGCACGAAGGACGTAAAGATCCTCTCGCATCCAGTCACCTTTCGTCTTGCTGTCTTGCCAATTTATCAAGATTGCAATTCGAATGGAAAAGGATGCCTGCGGTTCGTAAGTGATTGAACTTTCAGAACGTAACGTTACGATTGGTTTCGCTTCAAACGCCACAAAATTCGCCGGAACATGCCCAGGGCCCGCCGGGTGTCCGCCGCATCCAAATCCAGTCTGCGCAGCATGACTCGCAGGTCGTGGCGGTTGGCCGTTTGCATCGCTTTTGGCGAATACCTTGCCGCGACCATGACGTCTTCGATAAGTCCAGCCAGAATGTCAAGATCACTGGAGGTCACCTGCACATGACCATGCCGCGGTGGATTTGCCGGATCGGGCTCGGTACGGTCCGCGGCGGAATTGGCGCCTGCGCGGACGGCAAGTTCGTAAAGGAAAACCGCCGCCGCCTGTCCCAGGTTCATCGAGGGCTGTCGCGGATCGGTCGGGATCTCGACGAGTGCATGGCAATACGAAAGATCCTCGCGCGTCAGTCCGTGCTTCTCGGGCCCGAAAACGACGGCGAGATTTCCGCCACGATCGAATTCCCGTCTTACGAGCGGCGCAAGTTCGTCGAGTCGCACTACCGGTTGTTCCGGCTTGCGATGCGTCAGCGCTCCCGTGCCCAGCACCAGGGTGCAATGGCGAACCGCTTCTGCCAGCGATGCCGTCTCTTTTGCCGCTGCCAGCAACTCCGGCGCACCTACCGCCGAGCGCGCCTCGCGCCAGTGTGGTTCATAGGGAGAAACCACGGCAAGCCGCGCAAGGCCGAAGTTCGCCATGGCTCGCGCCACCGCCCCGATGTTCAGCGGATTGCGCGGAGAGACGAGTACCAGGTCGATGCGTGCGCGTTGAGACTCGGTGAGCAAAGAACGATTGTAGAGCGGGCGCGATCTGGCCGTATCGCGCTTCTCCTTCGAACCGATGCCGCGGGGTGTCTCAGGACGCTATTTCGGTTCCCGAGACGCATTGTTAAACTGCTTGCACGCATGTTCCCCGATACGGATTTGCCGCGGCAGGAGATCGAGCAGTTGTGCACGACTGCCCGGAATTGCTATGCGCGGGGATGGGCGCCGGCCACGAGCGGCAACTTCAGCGTCCGCTGGAGTGGACGCATCTTCATCACGCCGACGGGGCTCGACAAGGGCACGCTCACGCCCAGCGACCTTCTCGAAATCGATCTCGAAGGACGCGCGCTGGCCGGCAACGGCCGTCCTTCGGCGGAGACAAGCCTGCACACGGTTATCTACCACCAGCGGATGCAAGCTCGCGCTATCCTGCATGTGCACACCGTCTGGAACACCCTTCTCTCCGGCAAATTCATCTCCATCGGGCACGTGCCTCTTAACGGATACGAACTGCTGAAAGGGCTCTCCGGTGTCGCCACTCACGAATACACCGAGCGCGTGCCGATCATTGAAAACACGCAGGAATACGCATCGCTGGCCGATCATCTGAGCAAGGTACTCGGTGAGAATGCAAATGCGCATGGGGTTCTGCTCAGCCGGCACGGGCTTTATACTTGGGGTGAATCGGTGGCTGAAGCACGCCGTCACCTGGAGGCACTCGAATTCCTCTTCGAGGTGGAAGGTCGGCGGCTCTTCGGCCATTCTCAGTAATTGGGATCACGCTGACCGCGCTGCGGCAACGAGGAGAATACGTCATGGCGGTTCTTCGCTTCCCCGAAGAGAACACCACGTTCGAAAAAGAACCGGAGATTCGCTCGGAACTCTCGGCACTCGGCATCGACTACGAGCGGTGGAGTCTCGATCGCGTCGGTGCCGATGCGTCAGTCGACGAGGTGCTCTCGGCCTACGCGGTCGAAATCGATGCGATGAAGCGGCGCGGCGGCTATGTTACTGCCGATGTCATCGACGTCAATCCGGCTACGCCCAATCTCGATGCGATGCTCGCGAAGTTCGACAAGGAGCACACGCACGACGAGGATGAGGTTCGCTTCATCCTCGCCGGCCGCGGGATTTTCTTTCTGAACATCCATGGCCGCGTGGCCTCTGTCGAAGTAGGTCCGGGGGACATGCTGCGCGTGCCGCGGGGCACTACGCACTGGTTCACCCTCTGCGAAGACCGCCGCATCCGCGCCATCCGGTGGTTCCAGGACACCACCGGCTGGACTCCGCACTACACGGACTCGGGTGTGGAAAAGGGCTACCAGCCGCTGTGCTTCGGTCCGGTGTATCTCGGTTCGCGCGCAGATACGGCGATTCGCCTATGACGCCGAAACCGCCGAAGCTGTTTCTGCTGGATGTTGAGGGCACCATCGCACCCATCTCGCTTGTCTACGATCAGCTGTTTCCCTACGCGCGCCTGCACTTTCCTGATTTCCTGCAAAAGCACGGCGGCGAGCCCGGAGTGATGAACGATCTGGCGCTGCTTGCCGAGGAGAATGCCGCCGAAACCGACCCATCGTCGCCGAAATTCTCCACCCCGGAATACTGGGACGAGGCGATCGCTTACCTGAACTGGCTGATGGACCGGGATCGCAAATCGACCGCGCTCAAAAGCCTCCAGGGGCGCATCTGGAAGGGGGGCTTTGAATGCGACGAACTCCAGGGCACGCTCTTCGAAGATGTTCCGCCGGCGCTTGAACGATGGTCGACGGCCGCGCATGTTGCCATCTACTCGTCGGGTTCGGTGGCCGCGCAACTTCTGCTGTTCCGGCATTCCAACTTCGGTGATCTCACGCCGCTGATCTCCGGCTACTTCGATACCCGCACGGGCCCGAAGACAATGAAGGAAAGCTACGAGTCGATCGCCAGCGCCATGGATTGCCAGACGCGCGAGATCATGTTCTTTTCCGATGTGGTCCGCGAGCTCGATCCCGCCCGAGATG
>CAVZDT010000011.1:0-198640 GCA_963774175.1 uncultured Acidobacteriaceae bacterium | reverse complement strand
CACGCCCTGTACATGATCGAGATCCTGGCCCTCGTCTCCGTGCTCGCCTATCTGATCAAGCAAAGCAGCGACGCATGGAGACGCCTCTACCTTCTTTACATGGGCGCTGTGCTGTTCAACTATTTGTGGTTCGCACTCGAAAACCGCGCCATCGAGAAGTACACCTATTTCATTGGAAGCTGGTACGACAGCCCCTATGTCGCTTCGTACGCATTCTTCGTCGTGGTCGCGATCGCGGGCCGCAGACTCCAGCTGAACCGCGAATTGGCCGAGAATGAGAGATACGGCACGTGGATGACGGTCGTCGCCATTCCTGGCGGTTCTGTCGCTCCCCGTGATGGTCCTCGTTGCTGTTCTCGAACGCGGCCTGTCTCTCCAGGTCATGCACTTCAGGGTACTGGTCACGGCGCTGGCAATGTTCGCCATGGCCGGCCTCGTACTGCTCAAGCAACAATTGCTTCACCAGCAATTGAAGCGGGCCAATCACGTGCTCCAGGAATCCTCCACCACCGATCCGCTGACCGGAATCCGCAACCGCCGGTTCTTCTCAGCGACCATACAGGGCGATGTCGCACAGTCCACCCGGGCCCACCTCGAAGGAAGTGCGCTCTCGAACGGGACCTCATCTTCTACCTGATCGATCTCGACAACTTCAAAAAAGTGAACGACCGGTATGGCCACGATAGCGGCGACCGCGTCCTCATCGAGGCCGCACGCAGGATCTCCGCCGCCATCCGGAACTCCGACCTGCTCGTCCGTTGGGGTGGCGAGGAATTCCTGGTCGTCTCTCGCCGCACCGATCGTCGTCAGGCCGGGATTCTCGCCCAGCGCGTGCTGGACGCGTTTCGCTCCGGGCCCTTCGCCATCGGTACGCCGGACGAGGTTCATCAGACGTGCTCCATCGGCTGGGCTGCATTTCCCTGGCTCGAAGAGGATGCCGAAGCCGTCAACCATGAACGCGTCCTCAAGTTCGCGGACCGCGCTCTCTATCGGGCCAAAAAAGCCGGCAAGGATCAGGCGATCGGAATGATTCCCTCTGGCGGCGGGGCGAACCCTGCGGGCGACGCCGAATCGCCTGCCCGCCCGCTCCCGCGCTTTGAGTCAACCGCATCCGACTCGGACACATTTCTCGAAACCGTTCAATAATTCCTGCCCTCGAAGCCAACGCGCGTTGTTGAACTCATGACTCTCCCGTCCGAGATCGGAACAACAAGCCCGCGCCGCCTTATCCCGTCGTCCGTTTTGTTTTGAGAGCCCAAACTTGCATCAGATAGAATTGCCGCACCGCTCCCCAGGAGGTCCCGCGCATGCTTCCCATGCCGTCCACCATGTCCGACTTTCAGCTCACCATCGGCTCCATCTTTGAGCACGGCGTCCGCGTTCACGCCGAGAGCGAAGTCCTCACATGGATGGGCGATCACGCCCGCCGCACCACCTTTCGCGAAGTCGGCGACCGCGTCCGCCGCCTGGCGCGCGCACTTCAGCGCCTCGGCATCCGCCCCGGCGACCGCGTCGGCACTCTTTGCTGGAACACGCAGGAGCATCTCGAAGCCTACTACGCCATCTCCTCGATGGGAGCCGTCGTCCACACCCTCAACATCCGCCTCTTCCCCGAGCAGCTCACCTTCGTCATCAATCACGGTGAAGACCGCATCGTCCTCGTCGACGCCTCGCTCTACCCCGTCCTCGCCCGCGTCGCCAAAGACCTCCGCACCCTCGAGCACATCATCGTCCTCGGCGATGCATCTGGCCTTCCCGACAACCTCCTCCGCTACGAAGACCTCCTCGCCGCTGAGGAGCCCGAATTCACCTGGCCCGACCTCGACGAGCATTCCGCCGCAGCCATGTGCCACACTACGGGCACCACCGGCGATCCCAAGGGCGTGGTCTACAGCCACCGGTCCATCTATCTCCACGCGGTCGGCATCTGCGCCCCCTGGTGTCTGGGTCTTAACATCGACGACCGCGTTCTCGCAATCGTTCCCATGTTCCATGCCAACGCATGGGGCATTCCCTACGCGGGCTGGCTTGCCGGCAGCGACTTCCTCATGCCCGGCCCCTTCCTGCAACCAGAACCGCTTTGCCGCTTCATCACCACATGCCGCCCCACGATCTCCGCAGCCATCCCCACCATCCTCTCCGGAATGCTGCACCACGCTCTCGCGCACAAGGTCGACCTCTCGCTCTTCCGCATCCTCTTCAGCGGCGGCGCCGCGCTGCCTCGCAGCATTGCCGAAGGCTTCCGAACCCACTACAACGTCAAAGTCATCCAGGGCTGGGGACTGACCGAAACCAGCCCCGTCGCCGCCTCCGCGCGTCCTCCGCGCCAGTGCCCCGAGGGCGAAGAACTGAATTGGACGACAAAAACCGGCCGCATCATTCCCGGCGTTGAACTCCGCGTCTGCGATGGCGACACCGTCCTTCCCTGGGACGGCGAGTCAATCGGTGAACTTGAAGTGCGCGGTCCGTGGATCACCGCCTCTTACTACGGAAACCCCGCGCCCGAGCGCTTCCACTCGGGCTGGCTGCGCTCCGGCGACGTCGGCGTCATCGACGAGCGCGGCTACATTCGCATCACCGACCGCTCCAAGGATGTGATCAAGTCCGGCGGCGAATGGATCTCCTCCGTCGAACTCGAAAACGCCATCACCGACCACCCCGACGTCCTCGAAGCCGCGGTCATCGGCGTTCCCGACGAGCGCTGGGACGAGCGCCCACTCGCCTGCGTCGTCACCCAATCCGGCGCTCCCATTGAAATTGCCATCCTGCGCGCACACCTCGCCTCGCGCGTTGCCAAGTGGTGGGTCCCCGAGCGCTGGGCCTTCATCCAAGAAGTCCCCAAAACCAGCGTCGGCAAATACGACAAGAAGACTCTCCGCGCCCAATACTCGAGCGGCCAGATCAAGGAAATCCTCGACCCCGGCGAGCGCGCCCGGAAGGAAAAACTCTCCGCCGACCTCGTCGGCTAAGTCATCACATTTCTCGATCTGTCATCCTGAGTATCCATGAGCCGATCGGCCCGCAGAAGGTGACGAAAAGAACGTCATGAAAACGGTCGCGGCGAACTGCTCCCGCAGGGAGCACCGAGAATAGCCCGGGGTGAAGTCCGCCACCGCGGACGGAACCCCAGGAAATCGAATGGCAAATGAGTCGCAAGCCCCGGAGGGGCGTTCGAACTCCGCTGGGTGTCCCATGTCTCGCTTCTGAGACATGGGAGGACGCCCTCTGAGAGCCGCGCCCCTCAGCTCACCTTCATATACACCGTATACGGCCGCGACCCAAGCCCGGTAAACGGCAACAACGTCACCGCTCCATTTACCGAATCCGCTTGCCATTGCCGTTCGCTCACGCGCCGCGCCGCCAGCAACTGATCGCGCGTCACCTTCGGCATTTCTCCACCAGGCTTTTCCTTTACGCCCATCAGCACCAGCGGCCCGCGAACCAGCGCCACCGTGTCCGCGTGCTGTGCATCGATTGGCTCAACCCGCATACGAAGCGGAAGCTCCAGTTCCACGCGATCTCCACTCTTCCACTCACGTTCGATCGCCGCAAACTGTCCGGGCCGTGCCGTGTCCTTCTGCCGGTTTCCATTCACGAACACCTGCGCGCCCTCAGCCCATTTCGGAATGCGAAAATACAGCGTCCGGCTCGCCGATTGAGAACTCGTTATGGTGAATGTCACCCGATCCTCATACGGATAATCGCTCTCCTGCGTCAGCGAAAACAAAACCCCGTCCTCATTCCAGCGGATCGTGGACGGCACGTAGAGATTCACGTAAAGCGACCGCGGTCCACGGAAATACGCATTGATCCGATAGTCCGCGGCCACCTGCGGCAGCGTGCCCGAGCAGCACGCCCAATGCGCCTCCTTGTACACGCGCTGGGCATCGAAGTTGTAATCGGCGTAGTAGAAATTCCTGCCATTCTCCTGGAGCGGTAATGCCCCCAGCACGGTGTTGTACATCGTCCGTTCCATGCTGTCGCCATATTGAGCGTCGCGCGTCACGCGCAGCAGATACCGCGTCACCTTGAAATGCGCATAGGAACCGCATGGAGTCTCGAACGTGTGGTGCGTGTTCGTCAGGCTGTTGTAAAGATCGTCGCTGCCCGGCGCGCGCAATTGTTCGTCCGGGCCCCAGCCGCCGGTCGCGTAACTCTGCTCGGCGAGCATTGCGAACCCATTGCGCGCCGCATCCAGATGCTTCGCGCTCCCCGCAACCATGTATGCCATCATTGCCGAACTCAGCGAGTTCACATAGCTGTAGGCATGTCTTCCGTGAAGCACGTTCTCGTTGCGCGAGAGAGGATCGAACCACGTCTTGTCATCGAGGTATTGCAAACCGAGATCGTAATACCGCTCCCCTGCCCCGCGCCGGTACGCCAGGAACAGATTCTCCGGCATGGTGTATGACTCGTCCCACGTCCACGACGCATCGGCAGGATCCTTGTCTGTTCGCCATGGATGATCGTGTTCGATGGCATGGCCCGGCAGATGCGGCACTGCGGTATCCGTCGTGCGTTCCAGAATCGCAAGCGCATCCGGATCCTTCGCGTAAGTGTGCGAATCAAGCAGTCCCAGCAGCAGCTTGTCGAAGCAGTACGCCGGAAATCGGTTCTTCGTATAAAAGTCCGGCGAGATGGTCGCGGCATAAAGTCGGTTAAGTCGCAGCACCTTCTCGCGTGTCGCTTCCTCGCCTGTGATCGCGTAGTCACGCGCCAGCGCCGAAACCCACTGGCCAAATGTGCAAGCCGGCGCAAACCCGTCATCAAATCCCTTGCGGTAATCGTAGTCCGGGTCGTAGTTGTACCAGCCGCCCAGGCTTTCCCCCGGCGCGGCCATACCCGCCATCTGCCGAAACGGCTTGAGCAGGCTGTCTTCGCTCAACGCCATCAACACGTCATGCGTATTCATCAGCTGCGACTCGTGTGCGTCGCTGGCCAGCGCTACCTCGCCGTAGTGAAACTCCTCCAGCGGTGCAGCCGTTGCGCTCATACCACCCCATGCACGCGGAATGCGCACGCCCAGCGCGTAAGTCGCCCCAGCCACAGATCCCGTTTGAAGAAACCGCCTGCGTGAAATCATCGCCATGAACCTCAATTCAGAACCCCAAACCCTTCGATCGGGCTGCCCCAATCATTCTGCATCATCACCCCGTCATCCGCGTCAGCATCTCCGCCGACTTCAGCTTCCGCTCCAGGTGCCAGGTGCCGGGTGCCCCATCCATGACGCAGTTTCATCGCGGCATGGGTGGGAATGCGTGGACTTCACCCCGTCATCCGCGCCAGCATCTCCGCCGACTTCAGCTTCCGCTCCAGGTGCCGCTCCAGCGCCTGCTGCGTAAACCGTCGCAAGTCCTGCCCGCGCCTGCGCGGCCACGGCTCGCCCGCAAACGACGCCACCGGGGCCCGCAGCATCTTCAGCGCCATCTGCCACGAGTCAGCCGACAACTCGCTCGCATTCCCCGGCCGATGCACGCGGCAGAACAGGCCATCCGCATATGCATTGAAGCTGGTCTCGCCCGTCACCAGCACTTCGCCACACGCAATGCAGTGCGCTATGTCCGGCAACAGCCCCAACAGCCGCGTCATCCACAACTCAAAATATGTCAGCGGCATCCACGGCTGCTCCACCGTCGTCTGCTCCAGCAACGACACAATGCAGCCGGAACACCGTCTCCTGCGGATCGTGCTCCGGCAGCGCCTCTTCCAGCACCTCGGCAAAAAGGCTCAGCACCGTCAGCCGCGCCTGGTCCACCGGCGCCGACAGCGGCGAGCGAATAATCTCCAGCTGATCCAGCCGCACCAGTTCCTGCTTCGGCTGCTCCACGAACCACGCCCGCGCCACCGTCATCGGCTCCAGCGCGCCGCCAAAGCGCTTGCGGCTCCTCAGCGCCGACTTCGCCACCCCCGTCATCCTGCCGTAGTCGCGCGTAAAAAAGCTGACCACCAGGTCCGCCTCATGCACCGGCCAGGTCCGCAACACCACCGCTTCCGACGTCAGAACCGCCAATGCTTCCCTCGCTTCATCGAGACGCGTTCACAATTCACTTCACCCAACAAACTCCCCAAAACAGTAGGATGTGTCATCCTGAGCGGAGCGGCCTTCTTCAGCGAAGCGAAGGATCTGCTTTTGCTCCCTGCTTTGCCCGCGCTGCTTTGTTCACAAGGCACTCCCTCTGCACCAGAACCGCCCGAAACCCGCGCTCCTGAATTCTTGCCCCAAACGCACAAACGCGCCCGCCGCAGCGGACGCGTTTTCAACTTCGCGCATCTTTCGCTACGTCACAACAGGCCTAACGCCCGAAGTGTTCCGCGTTCTTCTGCGTAAAGTGTGCCCACTTCTCCGGCACATCGTCCTGCGCAAAAATGGCCGATACCGGGCAAGCCGGAACACAGGCGCCGCAGTCGATGCACTCCACCGGGTCGATAAACAGCTGATCGGCCTCCCCGTGTCCTGCCTCATCTTTCTTAGGGTGGATGCAATCGACCGGACAGGCGTCCACACAGGCGGTGTCCTTCGTGCCGATACAAGGTTCTGTGATCACATAAGCCATCTTCAATATCTCCGAAAGAGTGAAGTCTCGACGCTGATAGTAGCACACGCCCCTCAGGCCTGACTTCAAACGGAAAGGCGGCGTTTTGCCATGCGGGAAGCGCTCCGCGCCACCAGGCCTCACGAGCGGCACGTGGCTGCTGACTCGCTAACTCGCCTGGCGCGAAGCGCCGCTGACCTGCTGATTCTCCGGACCGGAATCCACGCGCAGTCGACGCTGCCGCTATTTCGTTTCTGGCGGCGAAGCCGCAGATCGCCGTCCGCGAAGGACCGCAAACTCCTGCGGCGTCGGAATCGGCGTAAGTCCGCGTCCCGCAAACATGTCGTCGAACAACCCCACCAGCTCGTCATGAATCAGCCCGTTCGACGCCAGCACCTCGCGGCTGTCGAGCCGGAACGCCCCGCCGGCAAAGTCCGAAACGCGTCCCCCGGCCTCTTCTACCAGCAGAATTCCCGCCGCCGTATCCCAGGGGTTCAGGTTGAACTCCCAGAACGCATCCAGCCGTCCCGCCGCCACATATGCCAGGTCCAGCGCCGCCGACCCAGCCCGCCTCACCCCGTGCGAACGCAGTGTGAATTCATGGTAGAAGTGAATGTTCGGGCTCTGGTGCCGCTTTCTGCTCGGGAACCCCGTTGCCACCAGCGCTTCCGCCAGCTCCCCTATCTTCGACACCCTGATCGCCTTGCCGTTCAGCGTCGCGCCCAGCCCCCGCTCCGCCGTGAACAGTTCATCCCGCAGAGGGTCGTAGATCACCGCCGCTCGCAGCGTTCCATCTTCCTCCGGCGCCAGTCCTGTCTCGCGTTGCTCCAGCCCCATAGACACGCAAAACTGCGGAAACCCATGGGCAAAGTTCGTCGTCCCGTCCAGCGGATCCACGTACCAGCGAAACTCCCCCTCCATCCGCTCGCGCGTGCCCTCTTCGCCGTAGACCCCGTGCTCCGGAAACACCTCGCCCAGCCGCGTCCTGATCAGCTTCTCCACGGTGCGGTCGGCCACCGTCACCACGTCCACATCGCCCTTGTACTCGGTCTCCACACCCTCGGCGAAAAACTCGCGAAGCCGCGCGCCCGCCTCCCGCGCAATCTCCGCGGCCCCGGGCGTCCATTTCATCCTTGTCGGAGTCGTTGCGTCAGCCGTCTCGCTCACTCGCTGCCCTTCGCGGCCGAGCCATCGCCGGTCCTGCGGGGAGCGCGGCGCTTTCCCATCTCGGTGATCGTCTCAATCTGGTGCTTGTAGATAAAAAGATTTGGCTTGCCATCGCGCGTCAGCCGCAGCATGCCATCGTCGAAATACTCAATCCATCCGCGCACCACTTCGCCGCCACGCAGTTTCACCGCTACAGGAACCTGCCGTTCGCTCAGCGAACGCAAATAAAGCGCCTCTTGGCCGGTCTCGCCCGGCGGAGGCGTCTTGGCATGCCGGCGAGTAGGAATCCCAGGTGTCATAGTGCCATTTTAGATGCAGCAAACAATCGCTTCGGTTGGGAATCTGTAAATCCCGCTGCCACGAGCGCGGCAAGCGCTTATCGCTCCATAGCGAAACATCGAGAACGCCCCAAAATTTACCGGGTTCTCAAATGTGTCAGTTTCGCGCAGTCGACTCTCTCAGCGGCCGTCCACGAAGGCCGCCTTCAGCCGGTGACCGGCCCCGCGACTCGCATTGTTCTGCACGCCACTTTCCGGCGTCCTCTCCACCCGTCCCCCTGCCGCGGAGATGCTCGCCTCGCCTGGCTCCTTCAGACTGTTCAGGAACCGCTCCATCTCCAGCCGCGACATCCACTGCACGCGCAGCGGGTTCCCGTAAACCGCCTTGGAATCGTCTTCGCACAGGACAATCGAGAATCCAACTCCGTCCTCGTCGCAGCGCACCACCGTCGCCTGCACCGTAAAGCTATCGAGACCATCCCCAACCGGCAGATTTTTCCGTTGCAGAGTCACCGGCATCTCCGTCCCGGGTTCCCAGCGCTCGTCGGTCAAAAGGCAGAAACCGGAAACGCTGATATCGGCCAGGTCATAGGGCCGCGTCGACCGCAGTGTCCCCAGGTACCCGACTAGGGGCGGTTGCGCATGGCGATCATTTTTGCGCTGGTCCGGGAAAATCCTTCGCAGCATCCGCTTGAAGAGCGAATCCGTCAGGTGGCAAGCTACGCGACGAAGCTCGATCCTTTCGTCGCCCGGAGCCGGCTCCTTGCACATCACAACCGTGCCACTCTTACTGCTTTGCTTTCGCACGTCTGCATCCGACTGCATCGGTCTAGCCTCCTAGAACGTCTTCGCCGCCTCTTATCCTCGAACCCCAGAACGCTGAACGGCCTGGTGCGCCGTAGCTTCGGAACCCGCTCTCTTGCGGCAAACTTCCCCGGGAAACAGAGAGCCCCCGGGGCCCTCGATCCCATACCCAGAGACTAATCCGGACCCGCTAAACCGAAAATCCTTCAGGAGTTGCATTGCCGTGGCACATTCGACTCGCCGGTTGGTTACTTTCGCTTTTGGAAATCTCAAACGGAGGTACTGCGGTCCTCATGCCGGCTTGTTTTCAGGGATGCCGGGAAGAATGCGCACAGTCGAGCCAATTTTGTGGTAGTTGACGAACCGGACAAGGTTCCTTCACCGCCTGTTTTGAAGTCAGGAACTCCTCAAGCTGGGCAACCGTCACTCGCGTCTCAGCACGAACGGGAGTGATCAGAATCACGCATAGCAGCATCGCCACGGCACGCAAGGCATTCAACCGCTTCAGCCCCTCTACCTCTTCCCTTCATGAGCAAGCTGGTCCATTACCAGCATCGCGGTCCGGCCGTCCTGGCCGCTTGCTTTCATGTAGCGATCCGTAGCCTCGCCGGTATCGTGATTGCGAAGCAGCGCGATCAGTTGCGAACGCAGAGGTTCCTGAATTCCCGCGGCGAGGGATTTATAGCGCGCCTCGCGTTCTCTCCGCGCCGGCACGTCATCCCGAAACTGCTTCATCGTTGCTTCCGAGACGCACGGCTGATCGGCGACCCACCGGCCGTTTTCCTGTACCAGGTAGAGTTCCACGCTCCCGACATCATTGCCCTGCTGATAGTCGATGTGCAGCTCCCGCGCAGGCTTCGCGGGGAAATGCCCGAAAGTCTCTATCGCCTTCAGATTGTTTTCATTGATGGCAGTAACCCTGAACGTGTATGTCTCCGGAACTGGGTCCCGCCACATCATCGCCAGCGAGAAATCATAGTAGTCTTTGAAATCCTTCTTCTCAGCGGCAATACAGGCCCGCGATTTGGAAGAATAAAGCGCCTCCAGGCGGGACGCATCCTTCGCATTGTATGCAGCCACGTATTGGGTGACGAAGCCTTTGATCTCCGTCTGAGACGGTTCCGATTGTGCACGCGCAAACCCTGCTGCGCACAAACTCACGAGGATCACTCGCAGAGCCCTGCATCTCACGAATCTCATACCATCAGCAACCGAAGGCTTAGGTAGATAATAGCTTTCCGCCGGGCAATCGTCATCACCGCATGCGAATCATCATGGTAAGCAACTGCGCTCGCCAGTCTCTCGACGGCTTCGAGCAACCGTCCCCAGCCCGCCCTACTGCCCCGGCGCCTTCGGCTGCGCGCCGCTGCTCTTCTCCGGCGCGTCAGGCGTCTTCTGCGGAGCCGCATCGGCCGGCTTCTCCGCCGGTTGCGTCGCAGCCTTTTGCCGCCGATCCGCGGCCTTCTGCAACTCCTCGTCCCGCTTCGCCTTTTCCTCTGCCGCCTGCGCATCGGTCACATAGTGGAAGATCTGCAACCGCCCCGGCTCTTCCTCAGTCGTAAAGACCCGGTTATTCTTGTCGACCGCCACTCCCATCAGCGATTTGAACTGCCCCGGCAGCTCTCCGTGCCCGGTCCCGATATAGGTCAGCAGCTGCCCGTCGCGGTTGAACACCTGCAGCCTATCCTGCACCTGGTCGGCCACCCAGATGTGCCCGTCGCCGTCAACCGCAATCCCCTTCGGCCGCGCAAAATATCCCGGCCCGTCACCGGCCTTGCCGAATGTGCTGATGAAACCTCCGTCGGCATCAAAGATCTCCACGCGGTCGTTCAGCGTATCGGTCACGTACACGTTGCCGTCCTGGTCCACCGCTACGCCCTGTGGCGCGCCGAAATCCCCCGGCGTTGTCAGAAAGTGATTCTTCCCGCCCGTTCCGATTCGGCGCAACAGCTTCAGCGAATCCGCGTCATACACAATCACCTGGTCCTGCTGCGTGTCGACCACGTATAAAAACCGATTGGTTGTATCGAGCGCCAGTCCCACCGGGTCCACCAGCCCCTCAGTGATCTGGTTTTCCACCGCGTGCTTCGTGTTGAAGATCAGCACGCGATGCATCTTGCCGTCGGAAACAAACAGCCGGTCATCGTCGTCGATGGCCAGCCCGTTGATCCACCCGAAGTGCGCTTCAATGCCGTTCCGGATCATCTGGACGTCGCGCGTCTCGGTATTGAAGATGAACACCGCGCCAACCCTCTGGTCGGCCACATACACCATGCCCTTGGAATCGACCGCAATCCCGTAAGGCCCGATCAACTGAAACGGAAACGTCTTGGGATTGACCTTCTCCTGCTCCGACTGTCCCCCCGCAAGCCGGTCCATCCAGCTCGCCTTGGGCTTGGAATTCGCCACCGGCGTGTAATCGATCTTCGCTCCCGCAAAATAATCCTCCCAGTGAATGCGCCCGATATTGGGCGGGCTTGGCCACCACAGCTTCGTTGGGTCGAAACCAAACTTGCGCGGTCCCGTCGCGGTGTCGGCCGCTGGCGCAGCCTTTTTCTTCTTGCCCGCTCCGGCCGTCATCGGAGCCAGAACACAGAGCGCTAAAACCATCAGCACACAAAGCCGTTTGGGGGTACGGATCGAATTGAAGAGGAAGTGAAACATCTCAATCTCCATTACTGCGCCGCGCGCAATCATTTCCCTGACAGAGTCGTCTCTTTCATGTTCAGCCGGTTCTTGTGGCAGTTGTCGCAGAACGCGATATTGTTTACCTGGTCCTTCACCAGCAGATCAGGCTGCGACGAGGCATGCGGCTGGTGGCACGACAGACAGCTCAACGGCGTCTTCACCTTGCTCTGGTCTGCCGGATCCATCACGTCGGAAACCGGGTGATACTCCACCGGATGCCCCAGCCCGTAACGCAACGGCAGAATCGCAACCTTGTTCTTCTTGTAGTAGTCGTCCGGCAGCCTCACCGCTCCGTTGAAGATGGTGAGCAGGTGATTCGCCTCGTCCTTCTGCGGAACTGAGTCCGGCCCGTGGCATTCGAGGCACAACGCATTGCCCTTGGCGCGCAGCAGGTGGTCGATGTCGCCGCCATGCGGCGTGTGACACGTCGAGCATCCCTGGTCGAACGACGGCTGATGGTGGTACGACTTCTTGCGCAGCTCATCAACATCGCTGTGGCAGCCCAGGCAGATATTCACTGCATCCGTCTTCGGCAATCCCGGCTGGGCGCTCGCATGCGGATTGTGGCAATCCGTGCAATCCCCCATCGCTCCCGGATGCTGGCACCTTTGCCGAGTCGATGTGCTTGCCGATATCGTCGTGACACGTCAGGCACAGCGCCTTTGAGTCCGTCTGCGTCAGCACCACCTTGCCGTCCTTCGCCGGCTGGTGGCAGGTATCGCATCCATTGCCCTGGAACGGCACGTGCTGGAACTTCGCCATCAGCTTCGGCGCGTCCGACTGGTGCGGATCGTGACACTGAACGCAATTGGCCGCCCCGAATGGCTGATTGTTGTGCGCCTTCTGGAGATCCGCATCCTTCACATCGTGACAGTCCACGCACAACGCCGGCGCCGCCTTGGTCAGATGGAAGCGATTCTCGGCCGTCGGCTCCGGTCCGGTCTTGTGTGTCGTGTGGCACGTGTCGCACCCCGCATCGAGCGCCGCATGCCGGCTTCCCTTGTCAGAAGCATGCAATCCCGTCTGGTGACAGCTCAGGCAGAGATTGTCCTTCTCATCGCCCGACTCCGCTTTCACCAGTTGATTCTTGTTGTCGCTCGAATGCGCATCGTGACACTTCAGGCAATCATGCACTGCCGGAGCATGCACCGTCCCTTTGATCTCCGCCGCAGCCTTGTCCGCATGACAGGTCAGGCACAGCGCTGACGGCGTCGCCGTGATCAGCTTCACCCGCGTCACATCTTTGTTGACCCGGATCTCGTGGCACGCAAGGCACCCTCCCTGCATCGCCGAGTGAACAAACTTGTGCTTCGTCTTGTCGTCGTGACATTCAAGGCACTTCTTGGGGTCGGTGTTCTTATCCAGTGGCACCGGGTGAACCGCCGCGGTAGCCCGTGTCGCTACCAGCGCCAACAGCATCATGCCGATCGTCCAGGCCAGGCCGGCCGACCGGCGGAACCACACGCAATTACGGAACAGTTTCATATGTCTCTTCAACAAGGCCAGTTGCACGAATATCGCCGGAACTTCCCACTTAAACCTTTGCCTCGCGACCCTCGTTCAACCAATGTGAGATCAGCCACTTCGCAGCCTCGATTAAAAACGGAAACGAATCGTCTGACTGTGATTTAAAACACACCATGGGCGTTCTGCCTCACTTGCTTCCGTCAAATCCCCCAGCCGTCTGGGAAACTGACCTGCTGACGTGTCATTCCGACCGACCCGGAACGAAGTGAAGGGGAGTGGAGGAACCCGCAGTTGCTTTTCTACGCTTTCGCTCAGCACCCTAGCCGGGTGCCCCATCTCTCACTTCCGAGACATGGGACGGATGCCGACACCCCATCCCATTGCGCCAAATCCCATCCCCCATGCGCCATTTGGCCCAAACACCCAATCCTCCATCCCGCGCAAACCCTTAGCGCGATGCCCTTTACCTACCTCACCCGTCTGGAAAACCACGTGCTTATCTATTCCCGAAAGGCTTCGGCCGCTCAAAGGACTCCGCTGTGCATCAAGTCAGGGTGAATTGGCAGATCAAGGCGATTCTGCCGGTAGTCTTCGTGCTGCTGGCGGGACTGCTGCTCTTTACCATCGCCACCGTCACGCTGCGCGATGACGACCGCGACGCCCTCTTGCTGCTTGCCGGAGCCGGAGCCGTCATCGTCTGCGGAGTCTCCATCAGCGTCCTGGCGTATCTCGTCCAGCGCCCCATGGTCGAACTCCAGGAAAAGATGGCGATCATCAGCAGCGGAAACCTCGACGTAGCTGTCAGCTTCAGTCAGAGCAACGACGAAATCGGCGACCTGGGCCGCAAATTCAATCACATGGTTCAGCAATTACGAGAAAGCCGTTTGGAGATAGAAACCATGCATCGCACACAGATGTCACGCGCCGAGCACCTGGCCACGCTTGGCGAATTGGCAACCGGACTGGCTCACGAGATTCGCAACCCGCTCGCCGGAATCGCCGGCGTCATCGAAATCATCGGTCGCGATCTGCCCGCGTCCAGCCCCGCCCGCGAAATGGTGAAGGACGTGCGCCTCGAGATCAACCAGATCAATCGCATCCTTACCGATCTCCTCGAAACCGCGCGCCCCCATCCGCCGCAGATGATGAAGAGCAATCTCAACACCACCGTCGAACACGCCGTCATGCTCGCGCGTCAGCAGGTCATCTCCAAACCCATCCGCATTGAGTTCCACCAGAACCCCGACCTCCCCGAAGTCGAACACGACAGCGACCAAATCCACCAGGTCGTCCTCAATCTCCTCCTCAACGCTGTCCAGGCCATCGATAAGTCAGGCTCCGTCACCGTTACCATCGGCGCGCAGGACGACTGCGCCCTTGTCACCGTCGCCGACACCGGCCGCGGCATGACCGAGCAACAACTGTCTCAAATCTTCCGCCCGTTCTACACAACCAGAAACAACGGCACCGGCCTCGGCCTCTCGCTTGTCCGCCGCATCGTGGAAGAACACCACGGCCGCATCGACGTCAACAGCCAACCCGGCGAAGGCAGCACCTTCGAGGTCCTGATCCCCTTCGCCCACGCCGCCGTCGAAGTCGCATAGTCTCTGTAGGAGGCACTAACTCCGCGAGCCCCTAGCCCCGCTAGCTCCGCTAACTCCTAGCTAAGCCGTATCGGACGAGGACTTTGGAGACCACGCTGTCCATTAAACCAGGAACTTCATCACAGAGCGGGGCATCACCAACTTGAACCTCGGCGGGGTTTCTCGACGACCCTCCCCCGTCTCTGATCGCTAGCGTGACCCCTATCACATTCTTTGCCCGCATTCCCGCCTTTAATAGCTCCAGCAAAGTATCGGGGATCACTCACGATACCGCTCGAAACAAACGGTCCCCGCTACTAACCACATGCATGGAGAACGACTGCCGAAACGGTCCAGTCAGCAACGCCGTCGATGAGAGAGCCGATGTCAGCAGAAAAAGTGATGATCGTAGACGACGAGCGCCTGGTGCGCTGGTCGCTCCGCCAGAAATGCGAAGAATGGGGCTACACGGTGATCGAAGCCGACGCCGGCGAGCCGGCCCTCCGCCTCGCCCAGCGGGAATCACCCGATCTCGTCCTCCTCGACGTCCGCATGCCCGACCTCACCGGCATCGAGGTCCTCGATCAGCTCAAGAAAAATAACGACGCCCGCGCCGTCATCATGATCACCGCCGATCCCCAACTCGACGACGTGAAGGCCGCCATCAAGCTCGGCGCATACGACTTCGTCGGCAAGCCCATCGACTTCGAAGCCCTGCACGAAGCCATGGAGAACGCCCTCGCCGCTACCAGTTCGCAGAACAACGGATCGCAGCCCTCACGCGCCAAGTCTCGCAGCGGCAATGGGTTTGAAAACGTCGTCAGCGTCTCGCCGAAGATGACCGAGCTGATGAACTTCGTCAAAAAGGTCGCTTCCTGCGAAGCCTCCACCATCCTCATCCAGGGCGAGAGCGGCACCGGCAAAGACCTCATCGCCAAGACGCTGCACTACGAAAGCAGCCGCTACGACAAGCCGTTCGTCGCCATCAACTGCTCCGCCATTCCCGAAACCCTGATGGAAGCCGAACTCTTCGGCCACGAGAAAGGCGCGTTCACCGATGCCAAGCAGATGAAGAAGGGCCTCTTCGAAACTGCCGACGGCGGCACGCTCTTCCTCGATGAAATCGGCGAGCTTTCTCCCGTCCTTCAGGCCAAGCTGCTGCGCGTCCTCGAGGACCAGGTCATCCGCCGCATCGGCGGCGTTCGCGATATCCAGGTGGACGTACGCGTCATCGCCGCCTCCAATCGCGACCTCGAAAAGGCAGTGCGCGAAGGCCAGTTCCGCCAGGACCTTTACTATCGCCTCGCCGTCATCGCCATCTTCATTCCGCCCCTGCGCGATCGCAAGGAAGACATTCTCCCCCTGGTCGACTTCTTCGTCGATCGCTACAACCGCCGTTTCCGCAAGGCAATTCGCGGCATCACCGACGAAACGCGGCATCTGATCCTCGGCCACAACTGGCCCGGCAACGTGCGCGAACTCAAGAACACCATCGAACGCGGCATGATCCTCGAAGATGAAGCTTACCTGCGCTCGATCTATCTTCCCTTCTCGGTGGGAGAATCCGGCGGCCGCACGCTCTTCGAGCGAACCTCGCCTGCCGACGGCGGTCGCAAGCTGCCAACGGACGTGCCCTTCCCCGCCTCTATATTCCCGAAGGCGGAACATCGCTGGAAGAGCTCGAGCACTCCATGGTCGAACTGGCCATGACCCAGGCCAACGGCAACCAGACCAACGCCGCCAAGCTGCTCGACATCAGCCGCGACGCCCTGCGCTACAAACTGAAAAAATTCAGCATGGCCCACGCCGACTTCGAAGACTGAATCAATGAATGAGTCTGGGCTCCAGTGCCTGCGTGAGAACCGCCATCTTATGGCTAACTTGCTAACTTGCTATGCCGCGGAGCGGCGCTAACTTGCTGTTCCTTTGAACGAAAAATAATCTGATTCTTGCCGGGGAGACCCGAAAATTGGTTCTCACGCACACTCTTCAGCCCCTGTGCGACGCTTCGTCAAAAATTCGGTCACTGTGTTCTTCAGAAACATTACAAGGGACGGAGGAAGTATCGGCCTTCAGCCCCGGGCCATTCTCCACTACCAGAATCTGGCGCTCGGTCCTTGCGCCGCTCATCTTGAATCGCGCCACTTCGACTCAAGCCCACCACAATTCCGCCGATGAAATGAACGAAGCTCAGTGAGACCTCGTTCATGAAGCACATTCTTTTCATCGCCTCGATCTTGTCTGCTTTCTCATTAAGCGCCGCCGCGCAGATTACCCAGCCCAGCACCGACATCCTTGGCGCTCATCTCAACTACGGCCGCGGCTGCACTGCCTGCCACTCGCCCCACAGCGGCACATCCGGCAACGGCGGCATCGCCAGCGCAGCTACGGGCAATTCGCTTCTCTGGGGCGAAGACGTCAGCCCGCTCTATGGCCGGACGATCACGACAGGCGGAGGCAAATATGTCGAAGTACTTCCGTCCAGCATCTCCGCGAATACTCCCGATGCATCCGGAATGCTGACCTGCCTCAGTTGCCACGACGGCAACTTCGCTCCCGCAGCCATGATGAAGAACCGGGTCTACGAGTCGCTTCCCGCAACCTACGGCAACCGCAGTTCCATCCCGACACTGATCGCCGGCACCGGAGCCGAAAGCTACATCAACGAGCATCCGATGGGCCTGAATGCAACCATCGACTGCGGCGGCGCGCAGAGCTGGGATTGCGCCCAGGTGAACGGCGTAATCAGGATGACAGGGTCGAATTCCAGCCGCTTCGTCTCGAGCTATGGATTCTTTGTGAAGCCCGGCGTCTACAACAACACCTCGGTCGTCGTCTGCACCACCTGCCACGATCCGCACGCGATGAACGTTGTCACCGTCAATCACAACTCAAATTCGGGATTGCCCGCTGGAACCTATGCAACCATGTTTTTCCTGCGCGCTCCCTACAATCCGAACGACACCAATCCAATGTCGAACCAGACCGCGCAATTCTGTCGCCAATGCCATGCCGACAAATCGAACGAGATGAACGGCAGCACCGCGCGTACCGTGTTCTAAACCTGATTACATAAATCGGGTTTAAAGAATGCATCTTCGCGAGGCCTGAAACTCGAGGCTTTGAAAGCGCACGGCTTCGCAAGCTGTGGGAAATTCCATCGAAACAGGTTTTGTGTCAGGGCACGACTTCACAGCTCGCTGAAAAACCCATGAAACCGAGGTTTTGTAACAAGGGCATGCGGGGACCCTCTGGGTGAGCCCATGGCAGTCTTGTAACAAGGGCATGCGGGGACCCTCTGGGGTGAGCCAGACAGTCTTGTAACAAGGGCATGCGGGGACCCCTCTGGGCGAGCCAGACAGTCTTGTAACAAGGGCATGCGGGGACCCTCTGGGTGAGCCAGACAGTCTTGTAACAAGGGCATGCGGGGACCCCTCTGGGTGAGCCAGACAGTCTTGTAACAAGGGCATGCGGGGACCCTCTGGGTGAGCCAGGCAGTCTTGTAACAAGGGCATGGCTTCAGCCAGGCCATAAAAGCCACAAAATGAGTATGGGCTTTAGCCCCTGTGCGACGCTTCCTTCAAATTTCAGACTTTTTCAGCAAGCTGTTCAGTCGTGCCGAAAAGGGCCGAGAAGGCGATGGATTTTAACCCCTGAGGGATGATTCAAGTCGCGATTTGCAGCTTGCTGGGTTGGCCGGCTTACCGTCGTACCACAGGACTCCTGCGCGCAGTGGCCGCGGCAACAGTTCCGTTCGGATTGTGCGCGATCTGGTGACATACCAGCGTGCACGTATTCGTCGCACGATTGTAGGAAATCGGATAGCTTCCATTCGGCGCCACGACGTTCACATCGAAGTTCACCAGCCGCTCGCCGCTGATGTTGCCGCTGGTGGCTCCCATGCCGTGCGCTGTATGGCACGTCGAACACGAGAATCCCGCGTTGATGTGGTTGGCGTGGTCGTTGAAGCTGGTGTTCTTCATAACCTGGTTGGCCAGATCATGGCACTTGCCGCACAGGGCGTACGGCCCGTTCACGCTGAGATCCGGATTGGGAAACGGGTTGGAAATCAGCGCTCCCGGAGTCGCTGCCTGGCTGAATTGATACTGGCGTTCCAGGATATGAGTCCAGCGCGAACCGTGCGGTCCGTTCGCGCCGGAGCCGCCAAATTCGCGATTGTCGTCGCTGTTGTGGCAGTCCGTGCAGAAGATCTGCGTGCCCATCGAACGTCCCGGCGTGATGCCGTCCAGGTTCAGCATATTCAGCAGCAGGCTGGGCTGCGAAAGCGCGCTGCTCCGCGGGTGCATCACGGGATGGCTCGACGACGCCGCGACCGCAAACTGCGGAATCTGATTCAAAGGATCGCCGGCCGAAACTGCCCGCACCGGCAAGTATCCGTAAATCGGCAGCACCTGCTTGCCTGAACTCGTGCCGTGGCAGCGAAGGCAGTTCTCATACTGATTCACGGCGGGCGTCAGCACGCTTGTCCCATCACTGGCGCTGATGCCGGCGACGTCCTTTTGTGAGACGCGAATCAGCGGAGAGGGCGGAAAGACTCCAACGGGCTGGGATCCATGCGCACTGTGGCAGTCAACGCAGGTCGCGTGCCGATCATTGTTCAGCAGGACAGCTTCCGCCGCATCGTGCGGATTGGTTGATGCCGGAAATGGATGTCCCACCTTCGGCGTCGCGTACTCGGCAAACACATTCGCATACTGCGGCATCGGCGAAATGTTTGTGCCGCCATTGTGGCACGCAATGCAATCCTGCTCGTTCAGCCCTCGCAGCAGCCTGGAGGTACCGCTCGCGTTGTGTGGCGCGTGGCACGAGATGCATGCGTCGGCGCCCACCGTGGGGTAGCTTCCCAGAAGAGCCTGCGGCGAAATCTTGCTCGTCGAAAGAGCATGAGCGCTCCCCGCCCAGTCAGCCAGCGGATTCACCTGTCCGCCCATCGTCCGGTTGGGATCGTGGCACGCCAGGCAGAGCTGGCCATTCGAGCCGTCCCTCACCAGGAAGTTCAGCGAAAGCGGATCCTTGGCCTGCACGTGCGGATTGTGGCACGATGTGCACTCCACGTTGCCGTTGATCAGCTTCACTGCACCGGTTGGATCCGCGGTTGTCCCGTTTGCCACAAGCGATGCCGCCAGGTCGATATTGTCCTTCAAAGGCAGCGCCAGGCTGAATGGATGCGAAGACTGCATGTTGCTGCCGAACACGTCGGCGGCATTCATCGATCCGCGCGTTGTCACCTGCCCATAAGCAACAGTCGCTCCCACCGCAACCGTTCCGTCATGACAGCTCAAACACTGATTGCTGACCGCGCCGAGCGCCGGCTGAGTCGTGGTGTTCTTCTCGGTACCGCTCGTGTACGTCGTGTAACTTTGCGTCGTGAGCTTCTGATTCCATAGGCCGCTGTTCAATCCGGAGTGCGGCGCGTGGCAGTATGCGCATGCGTCAGGCCGCGCGCCGGTAATTGGCGACCGGCTTCCCGGCCCCAGGCTATGGACGCCCAATGCGTCGCCCACAACCTGCGCTTGCACCGTGCTCCCGATCAGGAGAAATGCGAGAGCGGCCAGCAGGATCCTGATCCTCACTTCGCTTCCTCCCGCGCCGCAATCTTCATTCCGGCATATTGAAACACCTGCACCCGGCGGTTGAACGAGTCTACGACAAAAACCTGGTCATTGCGATCGATGAACAGTCCGGAAGGCAGCTGGAACTCACCCGTGTGCGTACCCTTCGCTCCGAAGTAATACAGCAATTGCCCCTGCCGGTTGAAGACCTGCACCACGCCCCACATAGCGTCCACTACGTAGATATCGCCTTCCGAGTCGACGCTGACCGCTTTCGGCCGGAACATGGCGCCCGTGGTGTCGCCTATCTTGCCAATGGCAAATTGAAACTTGCCGGAGCGATCGAATACCTGCACGCGGAAGTTCATCGCATCCACCACCAGCAGGTCCGGACCGCTTAGCTTCAGCTCCGTCGGCAGATTGAATTCCCCTTCGCCTTGCCCCGACTTGCCAATCGTCTGCAGAATGTTGCCCTGCATGTCGAGAACGAACACCTCGTCGCGCAGCGTATCGGTCACGTAAATCCGCTGTTCAGCCGAATCCACGGCGATCCCGGTGGGACGCTTGAAGTAACCTTCGCCGCCCTTCAGGCTGCCTATGGCGCGGACAAACTTTCCGCTCGGCTCGAACACGAATATCTTACCCGCGTCCGAATCGGTCACATAGATGTTGTCCTGCGCGTCGACGGCCACGCATTGCGGCGTCGTCATCGCTTCCTTCGTCTTGTCCTTGCGGTCGATGAACTTGTATTTGCGCTGTGCGAAATCGAAAATATGCACGCCCGATGCGCCCGGATCGGTGACGATGATGCGTCCGCGCGAATCGGTAACCAGACTGTAGGGCCGCACCAGGAAGCGATAATCGGGAGCCCCCGCTACGACATCCACCAGCTTGTTCCAGAATCCCCGGTTTGGCTTCACCTCGGACTCAGACTTGAAGTTGTGCTCCCAGGTCAGCTTGCGTCCGCCATCGAGAGACATCTCCCAGAGGTCCGGCTTCGCCGGCAGCCTTCGACTTTTGTGAAGCCCAGACCGCGCACGGCAGCACGACCATGCATGCCACGATCATGGCTGCGGTCAGCCGGTATCGCCGTTCGCGGGTTAGAAGAAGTTGAACCACCGTGAGATCCCCATGTAATACGACGAAACGATTTCCGGCTGTGTGCCCGTGCTGCTGAAGCCCTGCTGCAACCTGGAATACCCGCTGACGAAATTCAATTTGCGGACCTGGTACTGAATGAGTGAGTTGAACTGGCTGTTCTCGTTGGCCGATGAAACCCCATTGGTGAAGGTATTGTTCGTTGATCTCCCGTAGGAGGCTTCGATGATCAGCTTCTTCACCGGAGAACTGGAAAGGCTGAAGGAATAGCTCTTCCCCCCGAACAGACTCACCAGGTCAGAGGGCAAAACCGGCGATGGAATCGGCACACCGACGAGCCCGGAGCCGGTCAACAGTGCCTGTCCGTCCGATTTGGAGTAGCTGCCGGTGGCCGTGAGCCAGGAGCTGTAGCCGAGGTTGGCGTTATAGCTCTGGCTGGAGTTCGCGGTGCCGGCCTGCTGGGTCAGCGCCGTGCGTGCTCCGCCGCCCCCCACGCTGACATTGAACAACCCCCATCTGTGCCTCGCGTTGCCCGAGTAGTTATAGAACGAGTTCATGTAGGTCACCAGCAGCGTTTGAACGTTCTGCGCATAGCTGAACGACTCGTTCACATGCCATCCCAGGATCACGTTGGAATAATTCTCCGTAGCCGAAAAACCTATGGAGTCTTCTCCGTTCTGGTTTGCCGAATTCGCACTCACGCTGATTGCGCCATTGATGATGCCATTCAGCAAAGAGTGCGTATACGTGCCGCTGCCGCCGTAGGATGTCAGGCTGTAGGTCTCGCCCAGGAAGTCCTGGCTGCGATATTCGTAAAATGCCGACGTTTGCATATTGCGCAAAGGGGCATAGGTGCCCACCGTCATCACATCCATCGAATCCGACGATTCGTTCGTGTTCAGTCCCGGCACTACTCCACCTGCGGAGATAACCGACTGGATCAATTGTCCGGTCAGATTGTCGGAGTAGTTCGCGCTTGTAGTCACTGAAAGCTTTTCCGTCGGGTGGACACTTGCGGTTGTGTTAATCGTGTCGATCGACCCGTGGGAACCGGTGCCGAGATAGTCAGTGTCCCAGTTCGACCGGTTCAGGCTCGCTGACACCGAGCCGCCCAGGGGAATCAGATGGGACAGATTCAAACCGTACGCACTGTTGCTCGAATCAGTTTCCAGCGTCTCGCCCGCTACCACCTGGGGAATCGTCGAGTGACCGTCGCCCGCCGTGTAGTAGGCGCCCATATTGAAGCCCGCCCACTTGTAGCCGGAATGGAGGTTCAGCGAACGGAAAGAGTTACTCCCACTGTCATTTGTTCCATAAACCGAATACTGGCTGCCCCCCATTTGGTAGCCCGCCGAAAACGTGGGCTTGTCCGGAATTTGCTCGCTCCAGGTGACACCGAAGGCATCGCTGTTCCCGTGGGTCACGTAATTGGCTAGACCTGGAACCGCATAGTTCCCTTCGCTGTTGTAGCCCTTGGAATACATGACTGAACCCGGGAAATGAGCTGCCCCCGAAAATATTCGCGCTCAGATTGAAACCGCTGGCATTGGAGATGGATTGGAAATTGGAATTGGAACTTGACTGATTCAAATATGGAGAGAAGTTATACGAAAGAAAGTTGGGGCTATGGAAAAACCCGGTGAATGTACCCGAGCCTCCAACCGTCCAACCGTGCGTCGATCCCGCCATATTCCCATAGGTCGCCGAATAGCCCGTCGAGAGCGTACCACTCGCGGATGTACTGGTCTCGCCGAGGCGAATCTGCGCGACCGTGGGCGATGTCAGAACGATCAACCCCACGGGTAGCAGGCACGCAACTCGAATAAACTTCAGCCAACTCTGCCGTCCTTGACTTTTATCGGATCCCGCATTTGCGTTTCTCCGAGTTCTACTGGACCGGTCTCGCGGCCGGAAATCAGGCTCCCTTTTCTCAGCCCGCTACATCCCCTCGATCTTTGCGTTCTGTCGAAGCTTCTGGTCCAGCGCGGCCTGAAGCTGGTTCTTTCTGTTGGCTTGCATTTCTTTCAGGAGTTGCGCTTTCACCTCGTCGAATTTCGTCATGCCCGCCTGAATGTGCTCTTGCAAACGCACGATGGTGTAAGCCTGATCCATCTGGATCAGGCCGCTCATATCACCCGGGTGCATGGCGACAAGAGACTGAAGAACCTGCGGCGCGAGCTGATTCACAGGCACCGGTTTGTGCTGGCCCATCATCACCCGGTAATCGTCATCGGAGATCTTTTCAGCCAGCAGACCGAATTCCTCGGCCGTCTTCGTCGCCTTTGCCTGGCTTAGCGCGTTTCCCGCACGCGTGCGACCTTCCTTCAGCTGGGCTGCCGTTGCATTGGCGGGAGGAAGAATCGAAATCGTCTGGAACCGGTATGCCTCGGGATATTGAAACCGGGCCGAATTCTTTTCGTAGTAAGCCCTCACTTCGGAGGCTGAAACCGTGCTCTTGTTTTCCACTTCGGTTTTGAGAAACGCTTCAATCAATAGCGAGCGCCGGATCTTGTCATCGAGCAACTGCCGCGATCCGTGAAATCGCTCTTGCAGAAAAGCGTTGAACTCCTCCGGCGTGGCAAATTGTTTGCGGAAATCAGCTTCGGCAGCTGCATTTTTGCTGGCGCAACTGTCATCTTCCGGCGCAACGCTTCCTGATAGACCAGTTCTTCAAAGATGATCATCTTCAGCGCGCCGTCGTGTATCTGCTTTTCAAACTCTTTGGGAATGCCGTTATGCTGCCGGCGTAAGGGAAAATTGCGTACTCCTCGCGAACCAGGTCGGCGCTCGTCAAAATCGAGCCGTTCACGCGCGCAACCGGAATCGCCGCCGGGCTCGACGCTGCCGCCTGTGCTGCCTTGCGCGGGAGATTTCGAAAAATCCGTGGGCGTATGGGAAGTGACCTGGGCCCCCGCCGCGGCAAACGCGGGCAGAAGGAAAGCTAGCAGAACTGAGAGTGGGAATTTCATATCTAATTGACCCCCGTCTAAAAAGAAGGGGAGGGAAAGTGCTGCCCCTCCCCTCATGCATAAAGAATTTAGAAAGTTGTTGTAGCCGTGCCGCCGTTCATTTCGTTCGACTCGCCACCATGGCACTGGCGGCAGAACTGCGCCGTCTGGTTGCTGCCGGCGGTCGTGCTGGCCGGGTTGTAAGGAGCGCGAATGAAGAACATCGTCGCGTAGTTGCCCGCCGGCAGGCCGGAGACCGTGACCGTTGGACGCTGTGATCGTTCCCGAAACCTTGACCACGTTCATCAGGTGCTGGTTGTGGCAGGTGGTGCAAACCACGACCGGCTGGTTGTTGTAGGTGCCAGGGCTGACAAAGAAGCCGTAGTTCTTCACGAACTGGCTGGAAGCCGGTCCGGTCATCTGCACCGTGGCAGTGACCGCTCCGCTGAGCTGGCGGAAGTGGAGATGGTGCAATCCCAGTTGTACTGTCCGCCGCAACCCATCGTGGCAGTCAGTCCCACCGGGTGGTCGTTCAGGTAATTCCCAGGGCCGGTGCCATCATTGCCGAGCAACGTCGGGATCTTGTTGTGGTTGCCATAGGTTCCAGGCAAGGTCTCATAGACCTGGTTCTTCATCATGGCGCCTGTTGCATAGTTGCCGTCATGGCAGCTCAGGCAGGTGAGCAGACCGGACACGTCAGGGGTGGTCTCCGACATGCTGGTCGGCAGAACTTCTGTAAAGCCGCCGCCGCCGGATGAAATGGTCTGGCCGTACAGGCTGCTGACATCCTCGCCCCAGAGAGCGACGTTGCCGGCAGTCGGATCGGCTGTCTTGGCGTTGCCGTTGCCGTAAACGCCGCTGTGAGGTGCATGACAGGCCGCGCAGCCGCGGCCGTAGTTGAGGTGGGCGCCGAGGACGTCAGTCGACGGTGCGGTTATCTGGGCGGTCGCGAAGCCCGCGGCTGCCAGAAACATAAAAGCGATCAGTAAAGTTTTCTTCATTACGTGGAGCCTCCTAGTGCGCACTCCTATAACTCGCCTGAACCGTCACGTCGACTTTGCTGTCTTCTTTCCAGTTCGGCCTAACCCAAAAGGTGCACGCCTCATGCCGTTGCCCCGGCACCTCGGCGTATTTTCCATTCCACCCGTAATTCATTCTGACCAGACGGGTTATTCTGCTTTCCCGGCAAAGCGATTGAACCATCGGGTGAACTCCACCACCATCCGATGGGCGTTCTCCCACACTGCCTTGGTGAAAACCCCCACGTGATTCGTGATGGCTATCACAATTCGCTGAATCCAAACGCTTTGCAGACTGTGATTCATGAGCCCATTCTCGATCCGAATCACGCTTTGTCATGTGATTTGAATCACGTCATCATGCGCCGCAGATTGCTCTAATCAGCATGGGCATGCCCCTGGATCGAATACGCCGCATGTCGCACTTGCCGTCCCGTGTTCGGCGGCAAACGTGCATGCAGAGTTGCTGCCGCGATGTTGTTCCATGAAACGCGCCCTCGAGTCCTTCTAGCGAACGGAGACCTCAGCATGGAAAACGACCCAACGACGCCAACCACTGCAACGCCCTTGTTGAAGGCGGCGCAGGTCTACTCGATGGCAGTTCTTTGCGTGGTCCTTGGGCTTGGGGTCGGATACTTGATGCGCAGTTCCCAACTCGCCGTGCGGCCGGCGCAGAGCACGGCTCATGCCGGCTTACCTGCAACCGCCGGCCCGCATCACCCGACCCTGGAACAGATGCAGCAGATTGCCGACAAACAGGCCGCGCCATTGCTCGAAAAACTCAAAAGCAATCCGAACGACAGTTCGTTGCTGGTGCAGGTCGCAGCCATTTATCACACCAGCCACCGATTCAAAGAGGCCGCCGACTGCTACACCAAAGCGCTCCAGAGCGATCCGAAAAACGTCGCCATCCGAACCAAGCTGGCCTCCAGCCTCTATCGCAATGGCGACGTCGATGGAGCGATAACGCAGTTGAACCAGGCGCTGATGTATGCACCCAAAAGACGCCAATGCGCTGTTCGATCTTGGCATGATCAAGCTGCAGGGAAAGAGCGACGGCAAGGGCGCCATCGCCGCATGGCAGCGCCTGCTCAAAACGAATCCTCAACTAAGCCCCGACCGCAAAGCAACGGTCATGAAACTGATGGCCGACGTGATGACCATGATGGGCGATCAACACGGGATTGAGAAACCGCGGAGCAATAATGAACACCAATAGCCTTCTTCCGAAGCAATGGACGACCAAGCAAGCTCTGATACTGATGGTCCTGTGCCTGTGGTCGGAATCACCGGCGGCTGGCTGATTCGCGGCCTGCGGCGGCCGGCTCAAGTCGCAGCCGCAAAGCCAGCCAGTCTTCCGTCACCCGCCGCTGCTACAGCGGCACCGCATCGCAGACACCGAGCCCGGCCGAGCTGAAATCGATGGCCGACAGCGAAGCAGCTCCCTTGCTCCAGAAACTCAATTCCGATCCGAAGAATCCTGAGATTCTCACCAGCATCGGAAACCTGTACTACGATGCACACCAATATCCCGTCGCCGTCGACTTCTACGGCCGCGCGCTTCAGTCCAGGCCATCTGATGCGGCGGTCCGCACCGACATGGCAACGGCCTACTGGTACATGGGAAATAGCCGACGCCGCCATCGCGGAGTTCAACAAGGCGCTGACCTTTGCGCCGAATAATCCCAACACCCTCTTCAATCTCGGCCTCGTCAAGTGGCAGGGAAAGCACGACAGCGCCGGCGCAATTTCCGATTGGAAAAAGCTGCTCGCCGCCAATCCCAACTACGAGTCAAAAGACAAAGTCCAGCAGATGCTCAGCGAAGTGGAGAAGCAGGCAGGCGCCAGGCCCGGCGCCAAAGGCTAAGCTATTCCCTTCCGGCTAAAATCGCGCGTAAGAAATGCATTGGCAGCGGAAAACCTCTGCGCAACCGCTTGTGCAACCCGACACCGCTTCACGCCGCTGAAAATCTCCGATTGAATCAAGTCATGTGTCATGGCACGCGGGGACCGCATCCTCTTCACAAGCCGCGGAAGAAACCAAATTGAAGCCGACTCTGTGTCAGGGCACGACTTCAAGTCGTGCCGCAAAAGCCCAATAAACGCGTGGGCTCAGCCCTGAGGGGGCGATCCGCGACCGGCAACCCTCGCCGATGTGCTCAGTTCGGCGAAGGCTGTTCGACGTGGTCGATAACGAGGGTCTGCACAGGCGCGCGCGTGGATACAAGTTTCAGTCCGAGCTGGTCTTTGAGAGCTTCGAGAAAAGTGGGCCCGGTGAGGTCGAGCTGCGCGCCGGCGTTTTGTTCTTTGTCCTTTACCCACGGTGGCGTGAAGTTGAGTTCGATGTCGAATCTTTCTGTAAGACCGGTCCGGTTGACGACCGGGCGGTCGAGTGTCTCGATCAAAGGAATCCAATCCGAGAAAATGTCCATGGTTGTGTTGCGCGAGCCCAGAATGACCGTGTGATTCGTCCAGTCGATCATCTGCGTCGTGCCGCAGACAGGCATCCAGACGTCGGGGATCTTCGGCAAACTGCGGTCGATAGGCGGAATTTTGGCGTCGCATGCCGGACCCTCAGAGTGTAGCCGGAGCCGCGGCCCGAGCTTGCCCGGAGTGACCTGAACCAGGGCCATCGCCGGAACATCGCGTGTCTCAAAATGCACGACCAGCTTGAAGCGATCGGCGAGCAGTGATTGCATCATCAGCCGCATCTGGTCTTTCGTGGCGTTGGTCGCGGACGCTTTAGCTTCTATGTCGAAATATTCTGTGGTTGCCCACTTGGGCAAGTGCTCGAACGCGGCCTTGTCCTGAAACACGCTGAGCTTGTAGGCGAACTGGATAATCATCCCCAGGGCGCCTGTCGCTGAAATGCGGCCGCCCGCTGGTATGGTCACGTCCTCGACGCTCATATCGAAATTCTGTCGCGTGCTCGCGCCGGGCGCGGCGGAATGGATTGACGCAACTTCGAATTCCATTTTGCCGCCAGCCGACTTCTGCCATGCGGGAACGGGCTGCGACGATTGGGATGCGGTCGGAGTCGCGGACTGCGCCAACGCGCTTGGTAAATCTGTCTGGACGGCAATGGCGGCAGCGAACGCTGCCACTGAAACCATGCCACGCCAGGAATTCCACGAGCACCAGTCATCACGGCCCGGCAGGGTCAACATAGATCCTCATCTCTTCAGAAAGCGGTTCACAACAATGACGCAGATCCGCCCGATTTGCTCGGAGCCTGTCATCCCCGTGGTTGCGTCGCACCCGGCACCTTGGCCACCGCGGCGGCGTACGTCTCCCAGGTCTTCATTGCGGCGCGCTTTATTCGGTCCTCAGCGCTTGCATGGGTTCAACTGAGGCGGCGCGCCGTGCGGGGACAAAGGCTGCTCCGGCCGCGAAAACGACCAGAATCAGTGGCGCGCCGGCCAGCGCTACAGGGTCGTAGCTGCCTACACCGTAGAGCAGGCTCCTCATCAGGTGGCCGGCATAGAGCGCGGCAGGAACGCCGAGGACGAGGCCGGCAAGAATCTGCCAGATCGCACCGCGGATGACCATGGAAACCACCCCGGATCGTGTGGCGCCAAGAGCCATGCGAATGCCGATTTCGCCGGTGCGGCGTGCGACAAGGTAAGACATCGCGCCATAGATGCCGATGGAGGCGAGGATGAGAGCGAGGATGCCGAAGAGGCTGGTCAGACGCGCGATCATTCGCTCCTGTGTGAAGTTGCCGGCGATCTGCGAGTCGAAGGTCCGTAAGTCTGTAATGGTCAGGTTCGGGTCCACCTCGGCCAGTGCGTGCCGGATCAGCGCATCCGCGTCCGGTGGCGGAGCGCTAAAGCTGAAAACGATTGAGTCCGCGAAGAGCGTATCTTTCTCTCCGCGGATCATTTCCGGTTCTTTGTATCCAGTGAAACGCTGCACAAGAGGGCGCAGAAAAATGGGGACTTCGGCGCCGCGAGGATTGTTTATCTTGAAATCCCGAAAAACGCCGACGATCTGAAAACTGCTTGAATACTCGACGTGGTTGATTCCGAAATGTTGGCCAATCGGATCCTGGCCGGGGAAAAACTTCTTCACGAACGCCTCATTGACAATCGCTACCTGCGTAGAAGTCGCTGTGTCCTCGGCTGTGAACCCGCGGCCTCGGAGGATCGGAACCCCAACGGAATCGAGGAATTGGTTGCTCACCTTGTCAAAGATGGAGAGGCAATGGTCTCCAGGCCGCGGTGCCGGGTGCCCCCGCGGGATAACGCACGCGCCGTAGCCATCTCGATCCAGCGGACTATAGGTAGCAAAGCCAATCGCTTTAAATCCGGGAAGTGCAGAAAAGCGATCTTCAATCCGCCGGTAAAGCCCTGGGAGCTGACTCACGTCATCGCCCGCGCTGGTGAAGTCAAAGTGCACGACATACCGGTTAGCCGTTGCCACCCCCAGGTTCTGGTCCTGCAGGTTAATCAGCGTCCGTGTCATCAGAGTTGCAGCTGCCAATAGCACAATGGAAAGTGCCGTTTGAAGGATTACCAGCGATCTTTGAGGCAGCGTTGTTCGATCTCGCGTGCTGCGATTGGCTCCGCGCAGTGCGTCGGAAGGCTGGGCGCGAGAAGAGAGCCACGCCGGCGCGGCGCCGAACAGAACACCGGTCACCAGCGAAACCACGAAAGCAAACCCCAGCACCAGCGGTGACGGGCTCGCCGCGATTGGCAGGCTATGTGTTTCCGGGAATGCCAATCGAAGGATCGCTCGGGCGCCCGCATAGGCAACGGCCACGCCTGCGATGCCGCCGGTACAACTAAGGAGAATGGATTCGGTCAGCGTCTGCCGTATGACGCGCCCGGTGTTGGCTCCGAGCGCCATGCGGACCGCTATTTCAGCCCGTCTCGCCATTGATCGCACCAGCATCAGGTTGGCTACGTTGGCACATGCAATCAGAAGCACTACTGAAGACAGGATCATCAACAGCGTGACTCCTTTGCCTTCGTTTTCCTGTAAGTTCTGGATGCCGCTGCCACCAGGAGTAAGCACCACGTGCATCTTGGGAATGACGCGCGCGCCCCCGTTTGCGGTGAGCGACGGCCGCGAGTACAGCCACTGCCGCAGCGATGTCGTTACCTTACTCTGGAGAGTATTGATACTCGTCCCTTTACGAACACGGCCAATCAGATAGAGCCAGTGCGTATCGGGATGATGCACGAACGCTTGAGCCTCATCGCCGGCCAGATAGGCCTGCGCCTCAAGCGGCATCCAGAGATCCGGTGGACTCTCTCGCAGCCGGTCCCCGAAGAATCCGCGCGGCGCGACTCCGATAACGGTAAATGGTTTTTCCTGAATGAAAATTGTGGACCCGACAACGGATGGTTCGGCTCCGAACTCGCTCTTCCAGGTTTGATAGCTCAAAACAACTACGGGAGGAGCAGAAGGTGCATCGTCCTTCTCATTGAAGACTCGGCCCGCGAAGGCGTCTAAGCCAAAAGTGGGAAAATAATTTCCCGAGACCAACTCCGTCCTGAACGGCTTGGCGGTGTTCTCGCCAATCCGGACGCTCCACAGTCCCTGACCCGCTTGCATTGCGGCCAGTTGCTCAAAATCCGGTAGGTTGTCTCGCAGATGCCGATACAAATCCGCAGAGAAAATCGTGAAGTCTCCGGTGTTGGTCGCGTTTCCCGGAAATCCATCCTGAACGCAGCAGTCGTAGTCATCTCCGACGCGATAGAGCTGCGAGGGATTGGCAACCGGCAGTCGCACCAGGAAAATCCCATGAACCAGCGTGAAGATGGCAGTGTTGGCTCCGATGCCGAGAGCGAGAATGAGGATCGAGATGACTACAAAGCCGGCGTCGCGGCTGAGCGTGCGCAGGGTGTAGCGGAGGTCTCGAAGGGCGTCGGCCCAGTAGTCGGCGAGACGGCGGCGGCGTTCCATATGCTCTCCTATGCGCTCGCCCATGCGTTGCACAGCGCGAATATCTCCAAACTGCCGTTCGGCTTCCTTGCGCGCGTCTTCCGGAGACCAGCCCTGGGCAACAAGGTCATCGATCTTTGTTTCCAGGTGAAAGCGCAGTTCATCCTTCACGTCCGCCGCTGGATCGGAACCCGTCAGCCGGTCGTATCGCCGCCACAAAGGAGCCGGTCTCATGCCATCTCCTCCGGCAACGGTGGTTGCGTCGCACCCAGCACCTTGGCCACCGCTGCGGCGTACGCCTCCCAGGTCTTCACTTCCTGGCGCAACTGACGCCGGCCCTCCGCGGTGAGCCGGTAAAACTTGGCCTTGCGATTGTTCTCCGAGAGTCCCCACTCCGCCTCGAGCAGCCCCTTCTTTTCCAGCCGCCAGAGGGCGGGATAGAGCGTCCCCTCTTCGACCAGCAGCGCGTCATCGCTCTGCCGGCGGATGAGGCTCGTGATGGCATACCCGTGGCGCGGGCCCCACACCAGGGCCTTGAGAATCAAAACATCGAGCGTGCCGCGCAGAAATTCGAGTTTGGCGTTGTCCATCCGTCCCCTAGGCTTTCAAGGGAAGCCTCTCACACTTCCCCTATGAACGCAAGGGGAGAATTTCGCGACATAAGATTGGCGTGTTATCGCAACTCGCTCAGCAAAGGGTTTTGCGCGAAGTACCGTTTCGCCGATCGCCTGCGAGTCACTTGGGCAAGATCAGAAATTCTCTGCCGTTCCCGCAGCCTGTGATCTCCGGACTGATCAATACAGCCCCACTTCCCCGGGCGGCCGCGTCTTCCAGCGCCGATGAATCCAGAGCCACTGATCCGGATAGCGCCGAATCCAGGATTCGAGCACGTCGTTGCACTGCTGGGTTGCCGCCAGCACATCCCTCTCGCTGTTGCCGGTCTGTTCAAAGTGAAGCTGCGGACCGAAGTGGAGTACGTACTTCTTCTCCTTCGCCTCCCACAGCATGAAGCCGGGCAGCACCGCGGCGCCTGTCTTCAGCGCCACCCGCGCCAGGCCTGAAGCAGTACATGCCGCGATGCCGAAGAACTTGACGAACTCGCCCTGCGGCGGCGTCATATTCGTATCCATCAGGATCCCGACCGCGGCGCCTTCATGCATCGCTGTCAGCAGGCCGCGTGCGAAGTCGTCCTTGTGAAGCACCCGATTTCCATGCTGACAGCGGATATTGTTGACGAAGTCGTCCAGCTTGCGATTATCAAGACGGCGAATGACCATTCCCATCGGATGCCCCATCAGCGAATGGTAGAAGCTTGAAAGCTCCCACGCGCCAAGGTGCCCGGTAAGCACCAGCACTCCTCTGCCCAGTGCTTCTGCGGCCAGGTAGTGCTCCAGGCCGTCGGTGCGGATTTGCTCTCGAGTGTTTTCGCGCGTGTAGTACGGCATCTGGCAGAACTCGACCAGCTGCCAGCCGAGGTAACGATAGAGCAAGCGCAGCGTTCGTCGCCGCTCTTCAGCCGACAGCGCCGGCAGTGCAAGTTGGAGATTGCGCTCGCCTACGTGCCGCAGGCGGCCCATCGCATGGTATACGAACCATGCCAGTCCGCCGGCCAGCAGACGCGCCAGCCCGCGCGGCATCCAGCCCAGCGCACGCGACACCGCAACTACCAGCCAATATTCGAGCGTCTCCCGCATGGTTGGGGTAAAGACAAGTGTAGGCCATCGCCGCCGGGCTTCGCGGAATCACCAGCAGAATGCAAAAGGCGGCCCGCATCCAGGCCGCCTTTCGAGTTTGAAAATCATGTGCTACTGGTGCTTGGCCCTGGAAAAGTATTGCGCGACATCCCGCACAAAATCGACCGCCCCCGGCGGCACGCCTACATTGCCCTTCAGCACACTCTGTCGAAGTCTCTGCGGCGCGCCGTAGAATATCTCGGTATCGTCCTTGTTCTGCGAGACGCTGGTGCCGTCGAGGCTGATGCCCGCGAACAGTCCCTTGTTGCGCGAGTAGCTCAGCAACTCGGCATTCATCTTCCAGTCCGTTGCCGCCTGTCCGGCACGTCCCACAGGACCCGCTGCCGCGGAAGCATCGGCGCCGATCTTGAACTTGCTCTTCAGCAGGTCCTGGAATCCGCGATCGTTCACCGCGACAAGAATCAGATCCGTGGACTGCCCGCCAATCTGCAATCCCCACGATCCGCCCGCCATGCGGATGAATACCGGCGCGCTCCATCCGTGTCCGGTGCGGCAGGTGACCACCCCCTGTCCGTACTGCGCGCCGAACACAAACGCGCCCTTGATCATGCCGGGAACCACGCCGACGCAGGTTGCCTGCTGCAGGATGTTCAGCGGAATCGTACTGTCCTTTGCCTGCATGATCTGGTCGAGCACCGTCTTGGCCGCCTCGATGCGATCCTGCAAGTCAGACTTGGACGAAGCCGCATTGGCGGCTCCAGTAGTCAAGTAAACAAAGACAAAGGGAAGCAATAACTTTCTTCATCGGGGAGTCCTTTCACTTTTCCACACACTTCAAGTGCGCGGGCTTTTTGGCTGCTGACCCTTATGACAGCGCCGGGAGCCAAAAGTCGCGCACGAGGCGCCGAGGGTTTTGCAGCAAGGAACATCGGCGTGCAACAACATCCCGATTCAGCCTACAGCATCGTCCGCGGCCGCGCAATGCACATCAGCCGCTAAATCCGCGTCGCCGCGCCCTTTAGATCACTCCCGTCGCTTTGTTGGACCCGCCTCTGGAGAAGTGCTTTGTCTTCTGCCGGCCGATTCGGGTCGAATCCGGCCGCCCGGAGACGCCCGGGCGACAAAAAAAGAGGAGTTCACAGGCCTCATGGTCACATGGTGCCTGGGAACTCCTTTCCCCAGATCTGCGTTGTTTCTGGAATGATTATTAGTAATGTTCCAAGAATCGCACAAGAGTACTAAGGTTTTAGAATCTTAGTAACCTGTTTGCAGGTAATTTTCGAGTTACTAGGAGTGATAACCCATGCCTCTTCAGACTCCGACTGCCTCGCGGTAACTGTATGTGATTGGCGACGGCTTGTAGGAGCCGTGTAGCGCCCGCATGGAAAGCTCAATCCGGTTCTCGGCGCCGACTTTCCGCATCAGCTTCCCAACGTGAGCCTTCACCGTGCGCTCCTCAATTCCAAGCTCTTCGGCGATCTCGCGATTGGACCGGGCCAGCAACAGCAACTGCAGCACCTGCTCTTCGCGCGCGGTCAGATGCGGACGCGGGCTGGTGACGCTGGCATCCTCGCCCGAGAGAAGGCGATCGATCAGCTTCGAGAGCAGCTTGCGCGGAGCCCAGATCGAACCCGAAATCACGACATCCAGCGCCTCGCGCACCAGGCGCGGACCCGCCCCAGTGTCAAGATAGGCGCGCGCGCCGGCGATAATCGTGTCCATCATGACCTGCTCGTTGCTGTCGGGACCAATGACGACCATGCGCAGAGTCGGCCGCTTGCGACGAATTCCTTCGAGTACCCCAAGCTTCTTGGAGGAACTGCTCCAGTCGATCAGCACATATTCGATCGATTCGTTCTCCAGATGTTCTTCGAGGGTTCCCACGATCGGGGAGAAGGGTGGTTCTCCCGGCTTTGCATGGTTCTCAAAGATACTGGTGAGGCCTTCGAGCCGCATCGGTTCGTTGGCGACGACACCGATTCGGATTGGTTCCAAGCTGATACATCGCGGACATCGAGCCTCTCTCCTTGCCTGGGTTCAACGAGCGACGGGGCTAGTCGCGCCTCGCGTTTCTGCCGAGCCGCGCTACGCGCTCCTGGTGTCGCTGAAAGCGAGCCGGTTACATCCCCGTCTTTTGATTCTGCCACTTCGCCAGGGGTGGTTACCGACGGCATCGCAGCACTGATTACCTTGAAGTAACAGTATCTGGCAAAGTGACTGTTTCGTATAGGCCTTAGCACCTGTGGAAAGCCTTGTCGCCCATCTCCAAAGTCACAATGGGCCGGTTTGTCACGTCCGGCTGAGTGGCATTTGCGATTCTGAACCCGCCGCGCGTGGCTCCTGCTCGACAGGCAGGTGAGCTTGAACACCTGGCGCGCCTCGCCGGGCCCCCTGCTTTTCTTGTCACATTGTGTAAAAATCCTCTGCGGCGGTGTTCCACAAATGAGCCAAAGGCTGTACCATCAGTCCGGTAGGGCGTGGTACAGTCGAAAACAGTCGCGCTAGCGAGGTGACCGCTTTGATTAAACAAGACATCGTGCACCATGTGATCGAGCGCACAGGCCTGCCCCGCACCAAGGCCGAAGCGGCGGTGGACACTGTGTTTGAAGGCTTGAAAGAAGCTCTGGCAGCAGGTGAGCGCATTGAGCTGCGCGGATTTGGTGTGTTCAGTGTTCGCGCTCGCAAAACCGGCATTGGACGCAATCCCCGCACCGGCACCGAAGTCAGCATCACACCCGGCAAAGCCGTGCGCTTCAAGCCCGGCAAAGAACTGCATACATTGGCTGAAAACTCCGCTGCTGCCTCACGCCTGCGGCCGAACAGTAAGCGAGTTCCCCGCGTTTTCGATGAACGGGATTCGTGTAAATTGCCGTCAAAAAAAACCCGGTTTTGATGCGAATTCCCTCTTAATTCGCCACTTTGATAGCAGCGATCTTGCGGAGTGCGGCCAGATCGCCGGACCGATGCACAATGAAACGCAGCCCGTTTCCCTCGGGGTAGCGAGGAGCGGAATCCAGCGCATCTGCAACGGCCTTGGGAAGATGTGCCCCCTTCGCAGCCTTAAGCGCTTTGTCGCTCAATACAAACGACACCATGAAGCAGCCGCTGCCCGGACCGAGATAAACAATGTTGCGCTTGCCACTTTTCAAGCGAAGGCTCCAGCCGTACTTTTTCACGACGATGCCCTTCCACTCCTGCTCCTTCACTCCTTCTTCGTTGGCCATCCACTGGATAAATTCATTCCATAGTTCCGCTGTTTGGCCAAGCGCCGCAGCCACTTCGGCGTCGCTGGGCCTTTCCGGCTTGCCGAGAAATGCATTGGTGTATTCCATTTAGCCTCCTCGAAGCGCGGTGGCATTCTAGCGCGGAACATTGTGAATGGATGTGATCCGGCGATAGTGAGTAAAGCGTTCGCCTGACTTGTTTTTTCGCTGGCATTGTCACTGATCGGGAAGAGTCTTCGGGGCTACATTGATTTGTTCATGATTTGCGGTTCCTGCTGCAGCGGTCGAAAGCGAGGAGGAACTCCATTGAAACTACGAGTCATTGCTTTTGCTATCGCTGCGATCGCGTCGAACTTTGCGGCCACTCAACCGATGCCCGCCCAGGATTCTGAAACCGGCGCGATGAAGTCCGGAAGTTCCAAATCAATTTCCGACAGCGAGAAGGCCGGGCTACATGGAACGGTTCGCTCCGTGATTGAAGAGCGGACCTACCCGGCGTGGAACGGCACAGACGGCAACTCGATTCCGGAAATGAAAACCTGGAGCAAAACCGAATACGACCGGGATGGACGCATCGCGGTGATGCGCGGGCGCGGATGGTCGCGCGAAAAAGGAATGGACTCTGCTGAATCGGTTACGCGCTACACCTACAACGCTGCCGGCCAATTGCTGCGCATGAGGCGCGAAAAGAATGACGAGCTGCAAGGAGAAGTTGTTTACAAATACGATGAACAGGGGCGCCCCCAGAGCATCACCGATTCCAGCGACCCCGGCAATCCCATTGCATTTCGATACGACGCAACCGGCAGGAAGACGAAGATCGCCATTGCAAAACCGATCGGTCTACCCCCGGGAACGGCAGTCAGTCATAGCGTTGAGGCTTCATTTGAAACCGCGGGAAGCGCACCGGCTCTTCCGGAGGGCGGCAGCGCCATCACGCTCTATGACCATAACGACAGGCCGACCGAGATTCAGACTCGCAAAGCGAATGGCGAGATTGTGTATCGCACGCTGCGCACGTATGACGGCCAGGGGAACGTGATCGAAGAGAAGCTGACAATGGATGACCCGCTTTCGATGATCCCGCCAGCCGACCAGAAGAAGATCTTCGATTTGGGCAAGGTTTCCGCACCGGAACTGCGCAACCGGATTACGCAGTTTCTTGGTGGATCGGAGATGTCGTCAGTGAAATACATTTACGATGCGCAGGGGCGGAAGTCGCAGACCATCCAGAAGACATTGGGCCACGTGGAGCAACACATTGAGACCAGCTACAACGAGCATGGCGACGTGGCGAAGGAAACGACGCAGGAGACGTTCAGCCACACCGTCGATGCGGAACAGGGCGGGAACGGCGGTTCCGAGCGAATCTACTCCTACGAGTACGACAGCGAGGGAAACTGGATCATAAAGAGGACATCCTCGCGCTCGCTGCCCGACGGAACGTTCAAGGACACCGGCGAAGAAGTGCAACGAACGATTGAGTATTACTAACTTGCCGCAAAGAACACGGTGTCAATAGCCGGATCCAAAACTATTTTCCAATTCCCATTCCCAGCAACCATTTACAGCCAGTGGCAAATTGCAGGCTATTTCCCCGCCCCGTTGCATAATGAAACCAGTCAATCTCCAGTCATTCTGATCCATGATCCCTGATCGCCCTTCACTCACCAATGGCCACCACCTCTAACTCCTTTCTTGAGACGACTCTACGGCTAAGTTCTTTGCCGAAAAGACTTTTGACGAAAACGCTCCTCACAAAACGCTGAAAACAGAGCCTTTGCTTACAGAGTATGGGGGGGAGGATAACAGGCAACCATCCGGTTGCATATTTCGATTCGTTCCCTGATCCGGCTCACATCAGTCGCTGCGCATCCACATCCACAACGATATTGCGCCGCGGAATTCCAGCCTCATCCGCATGGGCCAGGGCGCCTCGAAGCGCGGCATTCAAAGCCTTGCGCGAGGCAGCCTTCAGAATCAGAGTGAAAGCGATAGACATTCTTGATGCGCGCGATGGGCGCGGTGCACGGTCCGAGCACCCGCACGCCCTCCGGCGCAGTCTTCTGAAACCACTTGCCGATCTCCGCCGACCACGTCGCCGCTTCCTCCAGCTTTTCCGATTGCACCAGCACGTTCGCCAGCACGCCAAATGGCGGATAGTGCATCCAGCGCCGATATTTCAGCTCGCGCTCCGCAAAGCCGGCGTAGTCGTGCGTGCTGGCCGCCACAATGGCGTAGTGATCCGGATAATACGTCTGCACCACGACGCGGCCCGGCAGCTCGCCGCGTCCCGCGCGCCCGCTTACCTGCGTCATCAGCTGAAAGACGCGCTCGGCGGCGCGAAAATCCGGCATCGAAAGCGCGTGATCGCAGCCAACCACGCCCACCAGCGTCACTCCGTGAATGTCGTGCCCCTTGGCGATCATCTGCGTGCCGACCAGCAGATTGATCTCGCCTGAGTGCAACCGCGCGAGCAGATGCTCCAGATCGTGCCGGCCGCGCACCGTGTCGCGATCCATGCGCCCGATCCGCGCTCCGGGAAAGATCTCCGCCAGCCGCTCCTCGCCCTGCTGCGAGCCCGCGCCGAGATAATAGAGATGCTCGCTCTCGCACTCCGGGCACTTCGACGGCACCGTGCGCTTGAAACCGCAGTAGTGGCACTCGAGCCGCTGGCCCGCGCGCGCGATACTGTCTTCGTCGCTCGGTTTGTGGTGCGTGAGCGCAATGGCGCAGTTCTGGCATTCCAGCTTCTTGCCCGCATGCGCGGCAGATCACCGCGAACGAATAGCCGCGGCGGTTGAGCAGAATGATCGCCTGCTCGCCCGCGTTCCAGCGCCTGCCGTGTCTGCTCCACCAGCGATCGCGAAAAGAGCTGCTCCTGCCCGCTCTCCTGAAATTCGCGGCGCATGTCGATCAGTTCGACCTCCGGCAGCGGCCGATTCATGACGCGGTCGTTCATCTCGATGCGCGTGTACTTGCCCTGCACCGAGTTCTGCCAGCTCTCCAGCGACGGCGTCGCCGAGCCCAGCACCACCACCGCGCCTGCCAGTTTCGCGCGCATCACGGCAACATCGCGTGCGTTGTAGCGCGGCGTTTCCTCCTGCTTGTAGCTCTGGTCGTGCTCTTCGTCGACCAGGATGAGCCCGAGATTCGGTGCCGGCGCGAAGATCGCCGATCGCGTTCCCACCACAATCGGCGCATCGCCGCTATGGATGCGGCGCCACTGCTCGGTTCGCTCCTCAGGCGTAAGCGCGGAGTGCAGCAACGCCACGCGCTGCCCGAACGCCGCGTCGAGCAGCCCAGCCATCTGCGGTGTCAGCCCGATCTCCGGCACCAGCAGAATCGCCGACTGTCCGCGATCGAGCGCACGCTGCATCGCCTGTCAGATACACGGCCGTCTTTCCCGATCCTGTCACGCCGTGAAGCAGAAAGGGATGGAATTCCCCAAGCTTCGAGACGATCGATGCCAGCGCGTCAATCTGCGATTCGTTGAGGATAAGCGGGCCGCGACGGGCGCCTCAATTCCGCCAAGACGAAACGCCGCCGGCCGCTCGTCGATGCGCACCAGTTCGCGCCGCACCAGCGTTTGCAGCGTGGAAGACGGCAGATTCGCGGCGCCGCAAATCCTGCCAGCGGCAGTTCGCCGCCGTTCGCAGCCAGCTCCGCCAGAATGGCCTGCTGCAGTTTGGTCAGCGCCGGCAGGCGCGTATCCGGAACCAGCACTGCGAAGCGCTCCGTGCGCCGCGCATCGCGCTCCGTCGCTGCCGTTTCACGCGCAATCCATTTCTTGCGCAACATGCCGCGCCAGCACCGGCAGGCTCGCGCCCGGTTGCCGTGCGCAGCGTCGAAACCTTCACCGGCTCTCCTGAGGCCAGTCGCTCCAGAACGCGATGCTCCATCCGCTGCTCGGCGTTTGTGCTTGTCGGAATCCCCAGCGATGCGTCTTCGCCGCTCGCGTGATTGGATGCTCCAGCCTTCTCGCGCGTCTGTGAGAACGGAGAATTCAGGACCCTCCGTCCCCATCGAGGCTCCCCGCCAGCACATCGCGTCCGAGATCGGTGATCCGGTAATAGACCGTGCGCCGGACCTCGGCCATCAGCGGCAACATGCCGCGCAGCACCTCGCCCAGCGGAGCCAGATAGTAGCCGGCGATCCACTCGGCCAGCGCCAGCAGATGCTCGCTCAGCAGCGGCTCGTCGTCGAGCACCGCTTCCAGGTACTTTCGCCTCAAAATCCGTCGGCGCCGCGACCTCAGTCGCGGTCACCACGCCGATCAGCTTCTCGTTGCGAAACGGCGCGATCACGCGCGCGCCGCGCGGCACATGCTTCGCCCTCGCGCACGGCGTACGTGAACGTGCGATCCAGCGGCACCGGCAGCGCGACTTCGCAGAAAGCAGGCATCGGGAGCAACTCTCAGTTTAGCGGGCCGCCCCGTCACGACCTTCTGTGCGTAACGGGCCCGATGGAGAGAGCCATCGGGTGCGTCCTCTATCGCTGGTCCTTGTTCACTGAGTCACTGTTCACTGTCCCCCGTCTTCAGTACAATTCCTGCTGATGACCACCCAAGCCGTCAAGCCCTGCCTACACCGGCGGGCAACGCTTCGCACCAAAACCTCCAACCCCATCACCATGTGCATCGATATCGGCGGCTCGGGCCTGAAAGCCATGCTGGTCGACGCCGAGGGCAAGCCGGTCAGCGAGCGCCAGCGCGTGGTGACGCCCGCCGTGCCGACGCCCAAGGCCGTGCTCAAAAGCCTCGACGAGTTGCGCAAGCCCTTGCCCACATTTCGATCGCGTCTCGGTCGGATTTCCCGGCGTGATCAAGAACGGCGTCACCTACACCGCCGCCAATCTGCATCCCGGCGTGGTATCGGATTTCCCTCTGAAAGCGAACTCGAAAAGCGCTGGAAGAAGCCGGTGCGCGCTGGCCAACGACGCCGCCGTGCAGGGCTACGGCGCCATCAAGGGCGACGGCGTGGAACTGGTCCTCACGCTCGGCACCGGTCTGGGCTCATCGCTGTTCACCGATGGCCATCTCTGCCCCGGCCTCGAACTCGGCCACCACCCCTGGAAAAGAGACCGCGAGTACGAGGACTACCTCGGCCGCCGCGGCCTCGACAAGTACGGCAAGAAGCGCTGGAACAAGTTGCTGCAGGAAGCCATCGAGCAGACCGCAAGCTCTTCAACTGGGACCACCTCTACCTGGGCGGCGGCAACACCAAGAAAATCGACTTCAAGCCCGGCAAGAACGTTGAGATCGTCTCCAACGAAGCCGGCCTTGCTGGGCGGCGTAGCCCTCTGGCGCGAGTGGAACTAGAAGCCAGTTTTCAGTTTTCAGTCTGAACACTCAGTGAACCGAGACTCGCGTCGATGCTCCCGGATTTCGATTAGCCGGGGAAGCGAATTTCCTTGCGCCGTCCATTTCCGGACACCGGCTCCCGCTTTCGAACGCCACCCTGTATCGGCTCGTCCCAAAATCTGCCCGACCAACCCCTTGTTTCTGCTCGGAATTAACCGCCTCTCCATTTGGCTGCGCACGTGCAGCGCACTTTACTCAGAGAAACTCTGAGGAGTCGCATGCAGAAGATTTGTTCTCGATCTGAAGTTTGCCCTGCGCCAGTTGCGCAAATCGCTTGGCTTCACCATCACCGCCATCCTCATGCTCGCATTCGGCATAGGCGCCACCACCGCGATCTTCTCCATCGTCGAGGGCGTTCTGCTGCGCCCGCTGCCCTTCCCTGATTCCGATCGCCTGATGGTGCTCTCCGATCATCTCGCAGGGCGTCGATATTCCCGGGGGCGGTGACGAAGTCGGCGTGACGGTGCCGATATCGTGCCTACACCCGCGACACGCACTCCTTTACCGCGCTTGGCGGATATACCAGGGCGCAGGGTACGAACTTTCCGGCAGCGGCGAACCCGCCCAGGTGAATGCCTCGCGTCTGACCGCCGGCGTATTCTCCGCGCTCGGCGTCGCTCCTGCGATGGGCCGTGTGTTTACCGACGACGAGGACGAGCATCATCAGAGAAACTCACGGTCCTGAGCGACGCGACGTGGCGCAACCGCTTTCATGCTGACCCGCAGATCGTGGGACCAAGATCCTGCTCGATCGCAAGCCGTACATCGTCATTGGCGTCATGCCGCGCGGATTTGAATTCCCGCTGATCCCCGGCCAGCTCAATCGCTCCGAATTGTGGGTTCCCATGAGCTTCACGGCCGACAGAACTTTCTGCCCGAACGGCGCGTCGAACTGGAGCTATCAGATGATCGGGCGTCTCAAGCCCGGCATCTCGCCCGCGCAGGCCAAAGCGACGCAGATCGCGTTGCGCAAGGAGATCATGCGCGGCTACCCGGCCGACATGGCCAATCTGCACATCAACGCCCTGGTCCGCCCGCTGCAAAACGATACCGTGCAGCAATCGCGCTCGCTGCTGCGCACACTGTTTCTCGCTGTTGCCGTCGTTCTGCTGATTGCCTGCTTCAATCTCGCTGGACTGATGCTTGTTCGCGCCATTCGCCGCCAGCGCGAAGTTGCCGTGCGACTCGCTCTTGGGAGCCCGGCGTGGGCCCTGATCCGCCAGGCCGTCCTTGAGAGCCTGGTGCTCAGCGTCAGCGGCGGCGTCCTCGGACTGATTCTGGCCGGCATTCGCGTTGCATGTGGGCAAAAGCCTGCTTCCCGAAGACCCTGCCGCGCGTCAACGAAATCTCGCTCAGCTGGCAGGTGGTCGCTTTTGCGCTTGGGCTGGCTGTGGTCACGGGGCTCGTGTGCGCCCTGGCTCCTGCATTTGCCGCGCATCCGCACCAATGTCAACAGCAATCTGAAAGGAAGGCGGTCGCACCGGAAGCGCCGGCGGAGGCCATGCACGCCTGCGTTCCACGCTCGTGGTTGCAGAAATCGCGATTGCGCTGGTGCTGCTCGCTGCATCGGGCCTTCTGCTGCGCAGCTTCGACAAAATGCGCGGTGTCGACCTTGGCTTCACGCCGCAACACGTGACCACTGCCGCCTATTCGTTGCCCCAGCAGCAATACTCCGAAACAGCCGCAGATCGACACCTTCAATCGCGAACTGATGCTCAAGCTCAACCAGCTTCCCGGAGTCGCAGTCCGTAGGACTGACCAGCATGCTGCCTTCGCAAGGCGTGCACAACAATCAGACATTCGTCGTCGATGGATACGTGCCGCCGCCGGGCGCGAACATGAACCTCGCGACGGTTACGCAGGTCATCGGCAATTTCTTCCCGGCCATGGGCATTCGCCTCTTGCACGGCCGTTTCTTCACCGAGGCTGACCACGCGGGCACCCAGCTCGTGCGTGATCGTCAACCACAAATTTGCGCAGCACTACTGGCCCAACCAGGACCCCATCGGCAAACGCATCCGCATCGGCACAGAGCAGATGCAGACGCCGTGGCTCACCGTGGTGGGCGAGGTCTCTGATACCCAACTCCTCTCACCAGACAATCCGGCATCCGAACAGTACTACATGCCCGTCGATCAGGCGGAAGAAGCCGTCGGCGCGCTGGCCCAGCCCGGAGACCTGAACGGCAACGGCGGCTACATTGCGCTGCGCTCGGCCGTTCCGCCCGAACAGATGGAGAATGCTCTTCGCATCCACGGTTCGCTCCATCGATCCCCTGCTGCCTCTCACGCAGGTGCAGACTATGGAGCAGGTGGTCTCGGATTCAGAGGCATCGCGCCGCTTCAACACCGTGCTGATTTCAAGCTTCGCATTCGCCGCTGTACTGCTCGCGATTCTCGGCATCTACAGTGTCATCGCTTTTTCAGTCGCCTCGCGCCTGCAGGAAATGGCGATCCGCATGACGCTTGGCTCGCAACGGTCCGCGATCGTTCGTCTGGTAATTCAGTCGGGCGCGAAACTCGCCGCCATCGGATGTGTCATCGGCCTCGCGGGCGCCGCAGCAGCGTCGGGGCTTCTCAAGTCGATGCTCTTCGGCGTGAGCCCCTTCGATCCCCTGGTGATGACGCTGGCAGCAATCGGCGTTCTCCTGCTCGCCGTCGTTGCGTCGACGCTGCCGGCACTTCGCGCAGCATCCATCGATCCGATGCAAGCCCTTCGCGGCGAGTAACGATCCTCCTTGCCGATTCAGAACTGGTGCCCCAGGTCTCGCGTCTGAGACCTGGGGATCCATGTCAAAGGAAGAACTGCCCTACTCCGCGCGCAATGCCCGGACCGGGTTGATTGTCGCCGCGCGCCGCGCAGGCACCAGGCTCGCCACCAGCGCGCACAGCGCGAGAGCTGCCACCGATCCACCCAGCGCCATCGGATCCCATCCCTTCACTTCATATAGTTGCGACGCTATCAGCCGCGCGCATCCGATCGACACCGGAATTCCGATTGCCAGCCCGATCAAGAATCTGCACAAACGCCCCGCGCAACACCATCGCCACCACCTGGAGCCGATTCGCGCCCAGCGCAATGCGCAGGCCGATCTCGCCGGTGCGACGCTCTACGCCGTAGGCCGTCACTCCATACAAGCCCCACCGCTGCCAGCACCAGCGCCAGAATGCCAAACAAACCAGTCAATCGCGATACAGTCCGCTCCTGGTCCATCCGATCCGCTACCTGCTCCTCCATGGTGCGTATGCTCACCAGCGTCAGATTCGAATCGACCTCAGCAAAGGCACGCCGCACCTGCGGCTCAAGGCCCTGCATGCTGCCGTGTATATCCAGCACCACGCCTTCAATCAGGTGCGAACGATCTTCGATCATTTGCGCCATGGTGGCGCTGTAGTGTGCGCGTTGCGCAAGTGGCACAAAGAGCAGCGGCAGCCTCCAGTGCCCGCTGGGATCGGTGTAGTTTGCCGTACTTGACCACGCCCACGATTTCGTACGTTCCGCTGTACTGCACATCATTCATGCCGAAATGCGCGCCAAGCGGCTCCTCGCCCGGCTTGAAGAACTTCTTCACGAAGGCTTCGTCCACCACGGCCACTCCCGGTGTCGACGCCGTGTCCTGCTCCGTGATGCTGCGTCCGCGCACAATGTGCTGCCCCATCATCTCCAGATAACCGGGGCTCACCCGATCCCATGAAGAGACGTTATCCGCGTTCACATCGATCGTGGCCTGCCCCTGCCGCGCGATCATGGCGTCCCAGTTGTTTGTAAACGGCGTATACATGGCCAGCGCCGCGCCATTGCACGCCGGGAATCCGCTCTAAACGCGCCTGCAGTGCGCGATAGGTCGCATCCAGCTTTTCGGGCGAATATCCAGAGAACGGTGCATTCACCCGCAGGCTGACGCGATGGCTCGGTCTCGAACCCGAAATTCTGGTGCTCCATCTTCATCAAACTGCGCGTTAACAGCCCCGCACCCGTCAGCAGAACGACAGACAACGTTGCCTGCACGACGACGAGGCTCTTCTGCGGCAGTGCCCTGGCTGTCCCGCGTACTGCGTCCCAGCGCCATGCAGCACTTCGGCGGGATTCGTGCGCGCTGCAAACCACGCCGGCGCCGTCCCAAACAGCAGGCCGGTGATCAGCGACATACCGAACGCGAATCCCAGCACCGCAAACGAGGGCGTCGCATCAATCGGCACGAAATGGGCTGAGTGAAACGCCAGCGCGACGATGACCTTGACGCCTGCGAACGCGATCACGATGCCCGCAACGCCGCCCAGCACCGCCAGCACCACGCTCTCCGTCAGGGACTGCTGCACCAGCCGCATCTTCGACGCGCCCATGGCCAGCCGCACTCGCTGCCTGCGTTCCGCGCGCCGTCCCGCGCGCCAGCAACAGGTTTGCCAGGTTCGCACAGGCAATCAGCAACACCAGTCCCGCAAACCGACCATCAGGATGCGCAGGCTGCTCTCGTAGCCTGCCTTCATCTCCGCAATACCGCCGCCTGCCGGAATCACCTTCACCGTTTCGTTCGGCAACTGCGCTTTCAGCTGATCGAGATACTGCGGATACTCCGCGCCGAGATCAGAGAGCAGCCACGCCCGCGTAATCGTCGTGAACCGCGCGGCCATTCCGTCCGTCTTCGCACCCGGCACGAACCGGCCGATGATTCGCAACCATGCCAGCGGCGTCTTCAGCACCGTGTTCTGTCCCGCCAGCACCGGCTCCTGCTGCAAGGGCACAAACATCTCCGGCGGATCGCTGCGCAGCGTCTCGCCGATAGAACCCCGGCGGCGTAATCCCGACAATCGTGAACGGATGTCCATCGAGCACGAAACGTCGATCCCACAATCTTTGGATCCGATCCGTACTCCTGCTGCCAGACACGATGACTCATCATCGCGGTCGGCGAGGCGCCGACTGATCGTCTGCCGGCGTCAGTGTGCGCCCGCGCAAACGCTGTCACCCCGAGCGTCGCAAAGTAATTGCCCGAAACATACTCGCTGCGCAATGGCTTCGCTGGTTCGTTGCTGTCAGCGCGGCGCACGCTGAAATCTGAGTGCCATGCTTCAAACGCAGCGGTCTGTTCAAACTCCGGAGCGGCTGCCGCAATCCGCTGGTACAGCGTGTAGGGGAAGATTCCCCATTCCTTTCTGCGGACCGATCTGCCCGCAGCAGTTCATTCCCGAGCCCACGCGATAGAGCCGCGACGGATCGGCCACCGGCAGCGACTTCAGCATCACGCTGTCAATCAGCGAGAAAATCGCCGTCGTCGCGCCGATTCCCAGCGCCAGGGTCAGCATCGCTGTCAGCGTGAACACAGGCGACAAACGCATCTGCCGCAACGCATAGAGAACATCCTGACGCAACGTTCGCATCGCAACCCTCTCGTGACCTCGATGCGGGGAATTGCAATGAATATACGCCCAGATGTGGGATCATGTTCCGCGGTTTAAACGACCCGCGATCGTCACACGTTGCGAGCATTCGTCATGCGTGATTGTGACAAACGCGCGTCTTCGTTTTCGATTCAATGAATAACCGACGTAAAGTTCGGCACATCGTTTTGTATGTATCCGGGAAAGCCCGCGTGCTCACTCTTTCGCAATCTCAACATGCAGGCAACGTTCCGTCTGCATATGGCGCCGCATGCTGTACCCCAGCGCGTTCAGATCGATTCCGTGCAGAAGGCTTTCGCCCGTCCCCAGAAAGAGCGGCGAGTAGGCCAGGTGCAATGAATCAATGTATTTTGCCTCCAGGTATTGCCGGATCGTTGCGACCCCGCCTCCGATTCTCACGTCCTTGTCCCCGGCCGCCTCACGTGCCAGTTCCAGTCCGCGCTCAATCCCCTCGGTCACAAAATGAAACGTCGTGCCTCCCTTCATCACCAGGGGCTCACGCGCATGATGCGTCAAAACAAATACAGGCGTGTGATACGGCGGACTGTCACCCCACCAGCCCTTCCACGCGTCGTCCAGCCACGGACCCCGAACCGGCCCAAACATATTGCGACCGAGAATCCATGCGCCCGTATTCTCAAAGCCCTTCTGGGCGAAATCGTTGTCGACGCCCGTGTCGCCGCCCTCCAGGCCGTGCATCGCGCGCCAGACACGCGTCTCAAAAAACCAATTGTGCAATGCCATCCCGCCTTTACCCAGCGGGTGATCGAGACCCTGCTCGACCCGGCTCCGAACCCATCCAGCGAAACACTGAAGCTCGAAACCCGAACCTGTGCCATAACCCTCCACTCGCATTCGCAGTCTTCACTATAACCATTGAGGCGCCGCCGAGGCATCTCATCCTGGCGGCTGCATCGTCAGCTTCGCGCGTGCAAAAGTTTCCCTACGCCGGATTGCTGCTTTGGCTGGGAGCCGCGGGTGCGCCGCCGCATGCTGCGCTCCAACCTTTCCGGAACCTATCCTGCTCTTCGGGAGACATCCGCTCCCACCGTTCCCTGCGCCGCGCTTTGCGATTGCCACCGCCGGAACCCCAGCTCCCAAAAAGAATGCGGCACAGCAATACCAGCCCCAGGGCCTGCCAGAAGGTGATCAGGTGCCAACCGAACAACGGCGGCAACAGCCAGTTCCACAGGTGCATCACCAGTTCGCCGAAAAGCCAGCCAAACAGCACAATCGCTGGTGGAGCAATCAGTGCAATCCAGATCTTTTTCATACCGTTCCTCATTTCTCCAGAAACTCGTCATGAATTCGCTGCAGCCGCTCGCGCAGATGCAGTACCGCGTAGCGCTTTCGCGAGAGCAGCGTATTCATGCTCACTCCGCTTTCCGCAGACATCTCCTTGAAGCTGCGCCCTTCCATCTCGTTTGCAATAAAAACCTCGCGCTGCTCCGGTGGCAGTTCCGCCAGCGCCAGTTCCAACTCATCCAGTAGCATGCCGCGTAGATACTGTGCATCCGGCCCCGCGTCGGGCGAGGGCAACATGTCTTCGACCTCGAGCACTTCGCCGTCTTCGTCTTCGTAAGCAGCATCGCCGAAAGCCTCGGGCCGCTTCTTGCGGAAGAGGTCCGTAATTCGATTGCGCGCGACACGATAAAGCCAGCCCGTGACGAACTCAATCGGCATCAGCAGCCTATGCGCGCGGACCAGTTCGAAGAGAACGTCCTGAAGCAGGTCTTCGACGTCCGCTTCGTTGGCAACGCGGCGGCGAATAAAACTGCGCAGCCGGGGCCGTTCGTTGGCGATGACATCCGCGATCTGGCGGTCTTGCTCGATCATCGAAACCATTTCGATCCCCGCGCATCTACTAGCTAGGACGGGTGGGACCTGAAAATATTGTAGGAGCCGCTGCGAAAAGTCGATTATCGAACTCGGGCCAGGGGTTTGGCTGCTCGTCGAGCGTCAGCGACCTGAGTTTTTCATCTGCTCTGCAACCTTTCGGGTATTACCACCTCCCAATGGGCTATGGCTAGTGCCAACCGTCAGCGCCATCCTGCTACTGTTCCACGCTGAGTCCGACGGGAACGCGAAAGTGAGAAGGAAAATGATCGGTTTCGTGATGGTTTTTGCTCTCGTTCTCCTGACGGTCGCCCCACCAATCGCCGTCATGGCCGCCGCAAAGTCGAAAATCCGCCGCCGGTAAGAATCGCGGCCGAATTTCGCTTCGGAACTGGGGTCCCTCTGGATCGGGTTCCGGATGCAGCCGCCAGGTCGGGCGATCGGATCGCGAAGCATCGGAGGTGGCTCGTGAAAAGATCAACCAAAGCAGGAATCGCCAGCGTAGTTCTTCTCCTGGTCGTCCTCATTCCTCCGTACCGCGAATGGCGCACCCCCATCAACTTAGCTTGTGCCGTTCTCTCCTGTGTCCTCGGTGCCCTCGCCGCCACAAGCGGAAGAAAATGGTGGCTCGTTATTCCCGCATCCATCGTCGCTGGATTCGCGCTCGACCTCTACCTGGTCATGTACGCGCTGTAGCCGACGCAAGTTTCGTGTCAGGGCACGACTTTCAGTCGTGCCGAAAAGGTCCCAGAAAACGACAGCGCTTTCGTGTCCGCGTGAGAACCGGCATCTCGTAGCTAACTCGCTAACTTGCCATGCCGCGAAGCGGCGCTAACCTGCTATTTCTTTGAACGAAAGATCCCTGACAGCTCCCCCGAAATCCCTCGAAATCGGTTCTCTCGCACGCTCTTCAGCCCCTGAGCGATGCCACTCGCGCCGAGTCAGAATTCATGCAAAACTCTCAGGAAATCGATTTGGATGGCGGCTTGAGCCCCAGTTCGCGCATGGCGATCTGCAGATCGGCCCACGCTTCCTTTTTCTGTCGCGGATCGCGCAGAAGAAACGCCGGATGGTAGGTCACAATCAGCTTGCTCCGACGGAAAGCGTGCACCCGCCCGCGCAAGCCGGCCAGTGGCTGGCGCTGCCCAAGAAGATACGTCGCCGCCGTAGCGCCCAGCGCGACAATCACCTCCGGCCGCACCACGTCGATCTGCCGGAAGAGAAACGGCGAGCAGGTATTGGCTTCGTCGGGCTCCGGCGTGCGGTTCTGCGGCGGACGGCACTTGACCACATTGGCGATGTAGACCTCTTCGCGCTTCAGGCCCATGGCCGCAATCATGTTGTTGAGCAATTGTCCGGCGCGCCCCACAAACGGCAGCCCCTGCGCATCTTCATCGGCGCCGGGTCCCTCGCCTACAAACATCAGCCGCGCATTTGCGTCGCCGTCGGCAAAGACAATCTTGTTGCGGCCCTTGTGGAGTGCGCAGCGGGTGCAGTCGCCAATGTCCTCGCGGATGAGGCGAAGGGCGGATGCGCGGTCTGCCGCTAGATACAGCAGCGCGCGATTTCAGGTGGTGTGGAGATCTGCTTGCGGGGTGGAATGGATTCGTTCTCCTGCGGTTCCTGGGTAGAGGCGAGACCTGGGACACCCGCGTCTCCCGTACTCAAAGATTCGGTTTCAGAAATGGATATCGTGCGAAGCGTCGACGGCGCGGCGATAGAAATCAGTAAGGCCCAGTTCGCGGTAAAAGCGCAGGCGCGCCTCAAGTGCTTCGCGGGTTGCGGGATCGAGCGATCGGCAACGCGGGCTACTCCACGATGATGCTGGCGGCGCGAGGTCGGCGGGCGCAGCCGATTCGCTCAGAACCTTGTCCTGGGGCTTGTCCGTGCCCTCATCCACTTCGAATACCAGCGGCCGTGGCCGGCGCAGCGCAACAATCTCGTCGAGAATGCGGTCGGCCAGCTTGCGCTTGGTCATCTCCGGCAGTTCGATGGAGGTGGACGGGGTCAGAAACGTCGCCGCGTTGCGATCGGCATCAATGCCCACGCCCTCGCCGGAAACGTCGTTGACCACGATGGCGTCGGCGCCCTTGCGCAGCAGCTTGGCGCGTCCGTTCTCCATCGGTGTTCTCGGTCTCGGCGGCAAAGCCGACGATGAGCTGGCCCGGCCGGCGCTGCCTCGTCACCTCGGCCAGAATGTCTTCCGTCGGCGCAAGCTCGAGCGTCATCGGTCCGGTGCGCTTGAGCTTCTGCTCGGAGACGTTCACGGGCCGATAATCGGCAACCGCCGCGGCCTTGATCACCATGGTGGCTTCCACCATGCGCCCCAGCACCGCCTTGCGCATCTCTTCGGCCGTGGTGACGCGAACCACTTCGCAGCGCGCCGGCGGATGCAGCGCCGTTGGCCCGCTGATCAGGATCACCTTTGCGCCGCGGCTCTGCGCCGCCTCAGCCAGCGCATAGCCCATCTTGCCGCTGGAGCGGTTGCCGATATAGCGCACCGGATCGAGCGCCTCGCGCGTGCCGCCGGCAGTCACCAGCACGATTTCGCCGGCCAGATCGTGGCGCCGGCCGAGCGAATTGAAGACCACGTCGGCAATCGCCTCCGGCTCGGCCATGCGCCCCGCGCCCACCATGCCGCAGGCCAGGTCGCCGGTGCCCGGCTCGATGACGCGCACGCCGCGCTGGCGCAGGATGTCAAGATTGGCCTGCATCGCCGGATGCTGCCACATGTTCACGTTCATCGCCGGAGCCACCAGCACCGGCGCGGGAGTGGCCAGATACATGGTGGTCAGAAAATCGTCGGCGATGCCGTGCGCAAACTTGGCCAGAATATTGGCGGTAGCCGGAGCAACCACCAGCGCCTCGGTCCACTGCGCCTCGCCGATGTGCTCGATGGAGGACTCGTAGGTTCCTTCGTTGCTGCCGGCGTCGTCCCACAGGCTGGTGATCACCTTGTGGCCGGTGAGCGCGGCAAAGGTCAGCGGCTGAACAAAGCGCGTTGCCGCCTCGGTCATCACCACGTGCACTTCCAGCGCCGCGCCGCTGCAGGGCGCGCACCAGTTCCGCCGCTTTGTACGCGGCAATTCCGCCGGAGACGCCGACCGTCACTCGCATGTTTCGATTGTAGTCCAGTTGGAAGTCAGAAGCCGTCAGCCGTCAGATCTCAGCTTGTCAGCTTTCAGCAACTCGCATGGTTGCAGACGGATGCAATCGCTCTTTCATCGTCGAAGACAGAAGGAGCAGGGCCGCGATAAGGCGTGGTGCCAAAGACCTTCGATCCCTAGAGGATCGGAATCCCGTTCTCCGCCACCAGCGGCTTTACCACCGGAACTTCTTTCTTCACGTAAGAGATCTTGCCGGCGTCGATCTCATCCTGCGCGATGCGACATGCTTTCGTCGAGCGGGTGGGGACCAGCGCTGCGGAGCCGCTCTGAATCTGGCGTGCACGACGGGCTGCCACAAGTACCTTGCGATAATTCGAATCGAAAGCTGGTCTCAATCGTCATCGGGATCCTCTCCAAAGGGAAGTTGTTGCTGGCCGGAACCGCCTTCGATTCCGAAGGCCTCCAGCACAGGTTTCAGCCGCTCCCGCGAGTTCGACAGTCTGCAGCCCGCGGCAACCTCCAACACCCTGCTCGAACGGTAAGCGATCGGCTCGGCGTTGCGATAGTATCGCTCAGCCAGCACAATAGCCTCAAGTTGTGCGACCGCCCGGTCAAGGATGTCGTTGATCAGAATATAGCTGTAATCGCGATAATTCTCAATTTCCTTCCTGGCTTCGCTCAGGCGGCGGTAGACTTCCTCTTCATTTACAACCCCTTCGGCGCGGCTTCGATTGCGTAAGTCGCGTGCGCAGGACCTTCGGGTTCGGCGGCAGCACAAAGATGCTCACCGCCTCGGGCATCGTCGCCGCGAACCTGCGCTGCGCCCTGCACATCGATGTCGAGCAGCAGGTCGTGTCCCTGCCGCCGCGCATCCTCAAGTGACTGCCGCGCCGTGCCGTAGTAGTTGCCGAAGACCTCGGCGTGCTCCAGAAACTTGCCTTCCGCAATCATGCGCTCAAACTCCTCGCGGCTGGTGAAGTAGTACTCGCGGCCATTCTCCTCAGAGCCGCGCGGCGGACGCGTGGTCCACGAGATGGAGAAATCCACGCCGCTGACCTGCTTGCGCAGTTCGCTCACCAGCGTGCTCTTGCCCGAGCCCGACGGCGCCGAAATGATGAACAGAATTCCTGCCACGTACCTTCCTTTGAGCTGCTAGCTCCTGGCTACCAGCTTCTAGATCTTCCATCGATGAGCCACCGATCTTGGCTCCAGCGCGAAGAAGCTAGAGCTAGAAGCTGGTAGCTGCACTTATTCCGCGTTCTGAACCTGCTCGCGGGCCTTTTCGATGTCCGCCTTCATGGCCAGGCCAAACTCGGTGATCCGCGTTCCCTTGCCGCCGACGCCGCCGGTCTTCGACAGCAGTGTGTTGGCCTCGCGATTCATCTCCTGCAGCAGAAAATCGAGCTTCTTGCCCACTTCGCCACCCGTGGTCAGCAACTCGCGAAAGTGGCCGATGTGCGTGACCATGCGCTCCAGTTCTTCCGAGATGTCGCTGTGGTCCACGAGCACCGCAACTTCTTCAAGCAGGCGCTGCCGGTTGAATTCGTTGCCCGTCGCCGCGATCAGTCGCTGCGTGAGCCGCTCCTGGTAGCGCTGCTCCACTTCCGGACGCAACGCGAGCCATGCCCTCCACCGCTTCGGCCAAGCCGGTCGAGACAGGCTCGCAGGATCGCCTCGAGCGCTTCGCCTTCGCGGGCCCGCATCATCTTCAGCTCCTCGAGCAGCGGTCCGATCTCGCGCATCGCGCTTTCGGTCGAGCGCGGCGACATCCTCGTCGAGGTTGTTGCGGATCTCCGCCTGCAATGCGCCGGGCATGCGCAGTGCCACGTTCAAATCGGGCTCGCCCTTGATCCGGAATTCCGCGCGCGCCTGCTGGAATGCATCGAGGTAGCCGGCCACCAGTTCGCGGTTATAGCCCGGCCTTTTGCTGACGCGGAGCGATCCACCGAGAGGGTCAGTTCCACGTGGCCGCGCACAAGGCTCTCCTTGAGCACCCGGCGCAGCTCCATCTCCAGCGCGTCGAGTCCCGCGGGCAGGCGCAACTGGATATCGAGAAAGCGATGATTCACGCTCTTCACGCTGAGCGTGTAGGCGAGTTGATCGTGCACGCGCACCTGCGTGCGGGCAAATCCGGTCATCGAGTAAATAGGCATGCTTACTTATCCTCGGCCTCGGCCCAGAGTGTCGGCTGCAGCAGCCGATCGAGGGCTCGTGATTCGTTCTCGAGCGAGTCTTCGTGCTCGGGCAGATCCATGAATTGCAATTGATAGAGCCGCTGGTAGGTGGGCGAAGTCGTCAGCAGTTCTTCATGCGAACCGATGGCCGTGATGCGCCCGTCTTCAAGCACGGCAATGCGATTGGCGCGGCGAATCGTGCCCAGCCGATGCGCAATCACCAGCACGGTGCGATCCTGCATCAGGTTCGAAAGCGCGGCCTGCACCAGCGACTCGCTCTCGGCATCGAGCGCCGAGGTAGCCTCATCGAGAATCAGAATCGGCGCAGTCTTTCAGGATGGCGCGCGCAATGGCCAGGCGCTGCCGCTCGCCGCCGGAAAGACGAAAGCCCTTCTCGCCGATCACCGTGTCGTATCCCTGCGGCATGCGCATGATGAAGTCGTGAGCCAGCGCATTGCGCGCGGCCTGTTCCACCAGTGCCAGCTTCGTATCGGGCTGGCCGTAGGCGATGTTGTTGCGCACCGTGTCGTTGAAGAGAATCGTCTCCTGCGTGACCTGAGCCACCTGGCGGCGCAGAGAGCCCAGCGTCATCTCGCGAATGTCGTGGCCGTCGATGAGGATGCGCCCGATGGTCACGTCGAAGAACCGCGGAATCAGATTGACCAGCGTCGACTTGCCTGCGCCGCTCGGGCCCACAAGCGCCAGCAATTCGCCGGCTCGCACCTCGAGATCGACGTTGTGCAGAATCTGGCTCTCGCCCTTTTCGGTGGAATACGAAAAGCCGACGTTTTCAAACCTGATCGAACGAGAGAAGTGCTGCATCGCCGCCGCATGCGGCCGCTCCTTCACGTCATCCTTGGCATCGAAGAAGCCGAAGATCGATGTCGATGCGCCCATTGCCTGCTGGAAGCTGTTGTAGAAGTACGCAAACTTGCGCACCGGATCGTAGAGCTTGAACAGCAGGATGATAAACGCTCCGAAGAGGCCCATCGTCATGCGGCCGTGCTGAATTTCGTTGCGGCCGATAAGCAGAAACATGGCGATGGCAATGGCGCCGATGGTATCCATCAACGGCGAACTGATGGACTGGATGCGTACATTGCGCAGGTTGGCGCGAAACAGCCGGGTCGCCGCTTTTTTGAAGCGCAGAATCTCCCAGATCTCCGTGTTGAACGCTTTAACGATGCGATTGCCGGTTACCGTCTCATGCAGAATGTTCTGGATCTCCGCCAGTTTGTCCTGGCCCGTGCGCGTGCGGGTGCGGACTTCCCTGCCGAGCTTTCGCGCCGAGGTGATCACCACCGGTACGAAAAGCACGAGCGCCCAGCTGAGATGCCCTCCGAGCCGGATGACAAACACAAGGCCGACCACGAAGGTGAAGAACTGCTGCAGAAATTCGCCGATGACAGAACTGACCGCAACCTGTACCCGATCCACGTCGTTAATCAGCGTGGAGAGAATCGTGCCTGTCGCGTGCTTGTGAAAGAAGCTGGAGGAACGCCGCAGCGTGACCTCGTAGAGGTGATTGCGCAGGTCCGTGATCATCCCGAATCCGGCATAGTTCACCAGGTAAGTGCCGACGTAGTCGCATATCCCCTTCAGGATCGTGGCAACCACCAGTGCAAAGGCCACCACGTCCCAGTCGTTATGAATATGCAGGAAGTGCGGAATGACGACGCGGACGTCAAAATGCCACTTGCTGTGCGGCAGGCCCAGCATGATCGGCCCATCGGGAACTTCCGGCCGTAGCACCTGGTCGAAGATCGGCTGCAGCAGCAGAACACGAAAAGTGTCGAGCGCGCCGACCACTGCCAGCAAAACCACGCCCGGTATCCATTCAAGTGAGTAAGGGACACCGTAGCGAATGAGGCGGAAGAAACTCCTCATGCGGCCTGGTCCGCCCGCCGGCTTGCCCGGTACCGGCAATGTTCAGGATGGGTGTCCATCCCAACATTGTATCTGGGTCTGGCTGAGGTCCGCTCCGGCCCGATCAGCCCCGCCATCAGTACGAATGCAACTCGCGGATGGCCTTCAGAACCGTGTCCGGCTGGGGCAGAATCGCATCCTCCAGCACCGGCTGATACGCGACAAACGTGTCCATCGAGCCGATCCGCTTCACCGGCGCATCGAGATCGTCGAACAGCTCGTCGGCAATACGCGCGGCAATCTCCGCGCCGTATCCCCAACTCAGCATGTCTTCATGAGCCACAATCACGCGGCTGGTCTTGCGCACCGATGTCGCAATGGCCTCCCAGTCGTACGGGCTCAGCGTTCGCAGATCGATCACTTCCACCTCGATGCCGTTCTCGCGGCTCGCCGTCTGCGCGGCCTGCAAGTGCGCGCGGCACCAGGGCTCCGTAGGTCACCAAGCGTCATGTGCTGCCCGGGCCGGACGATCTTTGCCTTTCCAAACGGAATCGCAAAATCCGGCCCCGGATAGGGCGCGCGCCCATAGGACTCGCGGTAGAGCCGCTTGTGCTCGAGGAACAGCACCGGGTCGTCGCATCGGATCGCCGTTCGCAGCAGCCCGTTCGCGTCGAGCGCATTCGACGGAAACACCACGCGCAGGCCCGGAATATGCGTGAAAATGCTCTCGCCCGACTGCGAATGGTAGATCGCGCCGCCGGTCAGGTATCCGCCGATCGGCACCCGAATGACGGCCGGCGATGCCCATTCACCATTCGAACGCCAGCGCATCAACGCCAGTTCGTTGTGAATCTGGTGCACGGCCGGCCAGATGTAATCGAAGAACTGGATCTCGACCACCGGCTTCATGCCCGCGCGCCGCGTACCCCACGGCACGGCCCACAATATTGGCCTCGGCCAGCGGCGAATTGAATACCCGCTCCGAGCCAAACTCCGTCTGCAGTCCCGACGGTCAGCTTGAAAACGCCGCCCTTGCCCTTCACTTCCGACAGCGCCTCTTCGCGGCTGGCGTCGGCCACATCTTCGCCATAGACGATAATGCGCGGATCGCGGCGCATCTCGTCGTGCAGGCAGGCATTGATCAGGTCCGCCATGGTGCGCGGGTCGCTGCCCTTCGCGCTGGCCGACTTCCCAGGTTTCGCTCCGGCTGGCTGGACCTGCCTCCGTGGCGAACGCCGCGCTGCGTCGGATCAAGATCTTCAGAGTAGACGTGCCGCGTAATGCCGACGATATCTCGGGCAGCGGCGCCTCCAAGCGCCTGGTCGGCTGCTTCGGCCGCTTCGCGCTCCGCCTCGCGTTCCGAGCGCGTTGATTTGCTCGGCCGTCAGAATGCCCTCGCGCAGCAGGCGCATCTGCATCTTCGCGATTGGATCGCGCATGGCGTCCGCTTCGCGCTTCGGCTGCCGAACGATACAGCTTGTCGTCATCCGATTGCGAGTGGGAGTAGATGCGGATCAGGTGTCCGTGAACAAAGGCCGGCCCGTGACCCGCACGGCAGTGCTCTGCCGCTCTCTGGAATGCACGCAGGCTCGCCACGGGATCGGTGCCGTCCATCTCGTCAAAGTAGAAATTCGGGAAATTCGCAACCAGCCTCGAAATGTTTCCGCCCGGTGTATTCACCTCAACCGGGACGCTGATCGCATAGCCGTTGTCTTCGACCATGAAAATGACAGGCAGCTTGCAATTCGAGGCCGTGTTCAACGCCTCCCAGAACTCACCCTGCGAAGTCGAGCCCTCGCCTATCGAGGTGAGAACCACTTCATCGCCGTGGAAGGTGACATCGCGAAAGGCGCGGTAATCGCCCTCAACTCTCGCCGCAGCTCCGGGATGGCGCGTGAAGTACCGTCCCGCCTCAGCGCAACCCACCGCATGCAGAACCTGCGTCGCCGTCGATGACGATGTGCTCACAATGTGCAGCGGACCGCTGCTCCAGTGCGTCGGCATCTGCCGTCCGCCGCTGGCTGGGTCGCTTCCGGGCTCCAACCGCCTGCAGAAACATCTCGGTCGGCGTCACACCAAGCGCCAGGCAAAGTCCGCGATCGCGATAATAGGGAAAAAACCAGTCGTATCCCGGTTTCAGCGCCAGGGCAGCCCCTACCTGAAACGCCTCGTGCCCGGCTCCCGAAACCTGGAAGAAAGTTTTTTGTTGTCGCTTGAGAAGAATCTCGCGGTCGTCAATGCGGCGGGAAAGGTACATCAGCCGGTAGATCTCGATCAGATCCTGTGAGTTCAGTTCGCTTGAGGCATTCTTTCCCGTCGCCGCATGAGCGCTTGAAACCGCAAGTCCCATTCTGTCTCACTCCAAGATTCGGGTTCTTTTGAGCTCTGCCGATCTATATATCTCTATCCAAAGATGATTGTAACAATCCTCAGTCCACTCCCGGCACCCCGATCGGCACAAACGATGGACGAACCTGCGGCCCACCTGAAAACGACTGAGACATCTTGGCTTTCACGCTGCGCGCAAGCTTCTCAATCTCAGCCACTTTCTGCATCTCGTCCGGAGTCAACCCGTCCGTTGGGTTGGATGCGACTTCGGCGTCCAACTGGCGGGCCAGGCGCAGAAGCTTATCAGTATCCGAAACCATTGACTTATGCCGATCTGCATTGAGAGCCCGCATGTGCTTTTGGGCAAAACCCGGATCTACCTCTGTTCCCGATGAAAGCCCGCTTTGTTGGCGAGGACTTACATTGATTGGGTTCTGAAGTTGAACGCCTCCCCCGGGCGGGCCATATTGCGCCCAGCCCAGCAGGCCCGCGGTAAAAACCACCCCGGCGAATCCGCCTACTGCGATCTCCCAACAAGTCTTGGCCTTCATCTTCGGGTTCCCACGGGGCCCTTAGTCCGCGCCCACGGTCAGCTTCATCTTTTCCTTCACATCGTTCGCCAGGAATTCAATCACTTCGGCTTCGCGAACCAATAGCGGCGGCAACGGACCCCTTCCCTGCTTTTCAGTCTTGGCTTGTAAATCCCGGGCCAGAATGAGCAGCTTGTTCGTTTCGTCTTCGATCGCACGCCTTCGGGCCTCGTTCGCCTCATCGAAGTTCCGCTTCCGGGCATTTTTCTCGGCAAGCGCGTTGAGATCATGTACATCGGGGTCACGGTTCAGGATGATGATCGGCCGCTGAACCTTCGGCGCCTCCCCTGGTCCTTGCTGCCCGCTCGCAGCCAACGGAAGCGCTGCAATTGCCAGACTCCCGATCAAAATCGACAATCTCCCCATTTTGAAGGACGTCCACGCCGAGCCCGCTTCCATTGCGCATCGATCTTCTGCGCCCACTAGAATCTGCACGTTGACCTCCATCTGCGTTCCGAACTTCAAGCCCTCACTTCCGAGCTAGCCCGGTCCGGAAGCCTGCTTGATCTTCTCCTTTACGGTGTGAGCCAGTTTCTCAATCTCATCGGCCTTGCGGATAACATTCAGCGACAGCACGTCCTTGTTCGTCTTGTCCACTTCCGCTTTCAGGGCCACGGCCATCGCCAGCAATTGCGTACTCTCGTCGGAAATCAGCTTCTTCCGCATGCCCTCCACCCCCGTGGCCTTTCCCTGCGTTGTTTGCCTGGCAGCGGTTTCAGCCTGTGGCGTTGCCTGCGTGGCAGCCGGAACTTGAGCGGCCGCGCCGTCTCCGGACACCGGATTTGCCGCCGGACGCCCGTCCTGCGCAAGACATCCGAACGCAGCCGCAAAAACCAGGCCCGCACTGGCCAGCCTCCACCTTGGCCGTCCTGGCGGTCGTCTCCGTCCGCCGGCATCCGATCGGCACCGACCGAAATCAGTCACTTTGGCAGATCGCATCTGAACCTCCTGCATGAGGTGCGTATTATTATCAGCCGCACCTCGTGCTTCGTAAACAGGGAAAAGAGCGCAGTCCGAAGGCACTGCGCCGCACCACAGACAACACCAAGCCTGACAGCTACGCGCATCTCTGCATCAAACAGGGTCCCAATGGCCGGGCCTCTGCCCAATTCTGCAGAATATAGATACTGAAGAGAGGAGTTTGTATGCTTGTGCTTCTTTTGGCAGCGCGGTCCGGCTGGTTTGCCGAAGGCCGCTTTCTGGGCAAAGTGCTGGACGAATGGATCGTGGACTCTCAGGAGTTCGTCCGCCTGAAGCTGCCCCATCTGCTTGTCGCCGCACTAATTGGCTTTGCGCTCTACCGCTTGCTCAGCCTGATCACCGCGCGGATGATCCGCATTGCCGAGCAGCACGCGGCGGCATACAGCCGTATCTCCCAGGTAAGGACCATGGCGGGAGTCATCCGCGCTACCGGACTGACCATCATCGCTGCCATTGTCACCATGCAATTCCTTGCCGCCGTGGGTGTCAACCTCGCCCCGCTGCTGGCCTCCGCCGGGGTCGCCGGAGTTGCCATCGGACTGGCCGCGCAAAACATCGTCCGCGACATGCTGAATGGAATCCTCATCCTCCTCGAAGACCAGTTCAACGTCGGCGAAACCATCACAGTTGCTGGAGTCTCAGGCGTCGTCGAATCCATGACCCTGCGCAAGACCACGTTGCGCGATGGAAATGGAACACTTTTCGTCGTCCCCAATTCTCAGATCACCACCGTCGCCAACCAGAGTGTCGACTACTCGGTAGCCACCGTGAACGTAAGTGTCGATTTTTCGGCGAACCCTGACAAAGTCATGGAATTGCTCAAGAACATCGCCATGGAAATCCGCAACAGCGAAGACTTCAAAAACATCTTCATCGCCGACCCGCAGGTGCTCGGAGTCGACGCCGTAAAAGGCTCGGAACTTATCTTCCCCGTTGTATTCAAAACCAAGGCCACCCAGCAATATGCGCCGGTACGCGAATTCAAACGCCGCATCCGCCTGGCACTCGAAGAGAACGGGATGCTGCCCGGAGACCCCTACCGCGTCTACACCGGTGGATCGAACACAAAGCCCGGCGCAGCAAATGCACCCGCCGAACCCCCCGCACACGATCCCACAACCATCAAGCCGCAGGAGTCCAATCCCTTCACCGGCTCATAGAAATCGAATCAGCCGCGAACGGATTTACACCAGATTTGGTTAATGTCCGGGTTGAGGGTTAACCGGCCTCAATTCGGCGACGGTCGTTCGATGTGGTCGATCACAAGCACATTTGGAGTGCGGCGAGGTTTTGATTGTTTCTACATGATCGTCGTGTCTTGCGCCGGGCAATGCGGTCGCACCGGGTCAGTTACTAATGGCCGCTGACCATCCCCTGAATCCTGATGGTCTCCGCGACCGAGGGATCATTGCGTTCCAGCTCTACTTCGACGCGCTCGCCTCGTCGTAGGTCCGACAGAAGGGCGGGATCATTGTGGAACAGGACCGAGCTGCTCGTTTTGACTACGAGCGTGCCAAAGCTTCCATCCAGGTGCTGAATCGTAATTGACCCGTTCTGAACGGTTGTGATTTCGCCGGATGTCCACGTCCTGCCGTAGTTCTCCATTCGCATCCTGAGCGGTCTGGACTCTGGCATCAGGTCAATCACCTCGGCATCCACCGTGCGCGCCTGCATATCAAACAAACCGTGGACGAAGATGGCGCTGCCCGGTTGGACCGCGCTCTCGCTCACCGACTGGCCCTCCTGTGTGAACCGTGTACCAGGCAGGATACGTACTGTGAATGTGACATGTTCGGGGATCGCCAGGCTGATCTGCGATGGGCTCACCTGTGTGGCAATGCCCGCCTTGCCGCGAATGTTCATCACGCCGGTATGCGCGCCGGAGTCAGATTGCGCAACCTGGGCAGCGAGCATCCCTGCGGGGGCGAGGACCAGAACAGCGGCCAGACAGGCGCAAGCGCTCATACAATTCTCCTTCCCTGGGGGCGAAGTGTCTTCACAGCGAACTTACCATAAGACAGACACGAGTGAATGAGCGAGGAAGCAGGGAACGTCTGGACAACAACTCAGACAGTTGAAAATGCGTTTTCACTCTTCAAGCGTGCCATCGTCGGCAACTATCACAAGCTCAGTCCTTGGCACCTGGACCGCTACATGCGCGAGTTCTGCTGGAGATACAACCGCCGCGCCATGCAGGCTTCAATCTTCGAGATGGCACTGGCCAGCATGGTCAGTAGAACTCCGTTACCGTATAAGACGCTGGTTGCGTTTTAATCTAAAACACAAGCCGACCTACTTCTTGATCCTCACCGCTCCGCGCTGCGCCTGAATCCTCGTGCTGATCTCAGACCGAGATAGAGGCTTGGACTGCAACATCCGTCGCAGAATCTCGTCAAACCTCTTCTCCGCTACTGTCTTACTGCCCATCACCACATTTTAATGGCTCATGAAACATGCGTGATCGGGATGATCATTTCAAGTAGTAATGTCCGCGTTGGCCAAATGAAAGGCGATCGAATCTGTGTTGACTTGTGTTGCAGGGAAGGCCCTCTTCTAGCCCGAACGAGGTTTCGCGCTGGCCGTTCGAATAGCGGGCTTGTTCTGGTCGCTTGCCAGAGCGGTCAGATATGCGTCGACCAGATGAACAAGTTCCTGCTCAAAAGCAGGTGACCTCAGTGTTCCTCTCCGGGCGGCATCGTGAACTGCTCCCGAAATCGCAGCGGAAAGCACTTGCGCTCGGACGACGCGGCGCGGACTCGCGCAAGAACCTTCGCACGCCGCAATCAGCTTCGTGTAAAGGCTCCAGTATTCCCTCTCAAAATTCCGATGTATCGATTTTGAAATCTTCCCCCGCGGAACGTCTTCAAGAAGTACGCGATGAAGCGAGGGGTGATTGGCATGCGCGGTGATCATCCCCGATACCAGATCTTCAATGCGTTCAATGCGGGATGTGTGCTCGTTTGCAAACCGCAGCGCCGAGAGCACTTCGTCAAAATGACGCCGCAGGATAGTTTCTACCAGCGCCAGTTTGTTGGGAAAGTACTGGTACAGCGACCCGATGCTGACGCCCGCCACTTCCGCGACTGCATTGGTGGTGAATCCACCCCAGCCTTGACGGTCGAGAATGCGGGCAGCGGCCTCTAGAATTGCCTCCACCGTTGCGCGAGCCCGCTCCTGTCGCGGTTCTTTTCTCATTTCTGGTGCGCCAAAATGCGATTAGCCGAGGTTGCACTACCGTGCGAATGTGAGACTTATGCTCGCATTTGCTCAGGTTCTTTGTCAAAGAGCAGCGGCGCATGAACATCACCCCGTCAGGATCTCCTTGACGTCTGGCGCGCATCGTTGCTTCGAGCGTCTTCGAATCAAACGAGGTGCTTTTCTGGTTTTCACAAGTGATCGAAATGTGAGCAACTGTACCGTGTTTTTCGCGTTGGCCGGGCAGATTTCCATAGAGTAGGTCAACTTTTGAAGCGAGTAGACAAATGATCTTTGCGTTGTAGCCTCACCACAGGATGTGGGCACTATGCATAAACACAATCGTTCTTCATCTGTAACAAAGAACCGGATCACGTGGAACTGGCTCGAATCTCTACGGCGCGATTTGCGCTTGAGCGCCCGCACCCTGGCGCGTACTCCTGTCTTCGGCGCAACTGCCGTCCTCGTGATGGGTCTGGGCATCGGTGCGAATGTTGCCCTGTTCACGATTGTCCGTTCCGTACTGGTCAAGCCGCTGCCGTTCCAGGATCCCGGTCGGTTAGTCAGGCTCTATGAACAGAGCCCCGACGACAAGTATCCGTGGAACGGCGTCGCAGCGGGGGTCTTTGCCGAGTGGAAGAAGCTCAACACGAGCTTTACCGACATCGCCCTCTGCGGCTACGCCGGCTACAACCTGTCTGAATCCGGCCAGCAGTTGCCGGAGAGTGCGCGGGCGGCGACGTTTTCATCGAATATGCTGCCTATCCTTGGGGTTCAGCCCGCGCTGGGCCGCAATTTCTCGCCGGATGAGGATAAGCCGTCGGCCAATCCAACCGTTCTTCTCAGTTGGGGCTTGTGGAAGCGGCGCTTCGGCGGCAATTCCTCGATCGTAAATCAGAACATTCTGCTCGATGCTAAGCCTTACACGGTGATCGGAGTGATGCCCGCATGGTTTTCCTATCCCGACGCGGCGACTCAGCTTTGGACGCCGGTCTATTACAAGGAACCGCTAAGTGAAATGCGCAGTCTGGAAATGCACGATTTCAGAGTGATCGGGCGCCTCAAACCCGGGGCTACCCTGACCCAGGCTGTTACCGAGGTTTCCCTGATCACGCGCCGTCTTCACGACCAGCATCGTGACCTGGTCTTTATCAGCAAAGCCGCAAACGGCCGGCCTTTGCTGGATTCGATTGTGGGCGATGTGAAGATGTCCCTCTATGCGCTCCTGGCGGCGACCGGCTGTGTGCTCTTAATCGCATGCCTCAATGTGGCCAATCTTCTGGTGGCCCGTGCAGCCGACCGCACCAAGGAACTGGCCATCAGGATGGCGCTGGGCGGGAGCAACTTGCGCCTGTTGCGTCAACACCTGATGGAAAGCCTGCTTTTGTCGTCAGCCGGAGGCGTGGCAGGTTCTTTCCTGGCCTATTGGGTATTGAAGTGGGTAGTGAGTGCTCGTCCGGACATGGCACGCGTCGAGGCCATACACATGGACGGCATCGCGGCCGTGTTCGTACTTGGACTGATCGTGCTCTGCGCTACTTTTGCCGGCCTGCTCTCGTCGTTTTCCATGCACGACGATAAGGTGCTTTCTTTCCTGCAGGAGGCGTCGCGCGCTAACAGTACAGGAAACCGCCGCACTCATCTGCGCGCTGCGCTGATCTCACTCGAAGTGGGATTGACCGTCGTACTGCTCATTGGGGCGGGATTGATGCTCAAGAGCTTCGCCAAATTACGCTCCACCGACCTTGGCTGCATCACCCGCAACGTACTCAAAATGGACCTCGACCTGCCACAAGCACGTTATAGCCTTGCGGCTGAGCGAGCGAATTTTTTTGATTCGCTTCTCGCACACCTGCGCACTCTGCACGGCGTTCGCGCTGCAGGCCTGGTCTCCCCGGTAGTGCCGGGAGACGGATATGGCGGAGATAGCGGTTTTGTCGTTGTCGAACACCCTAAGCCGCCTGCGGGCCAGCGCATGGACGCGGTTCACAGGTGGGTCGATCCGGGCTATTTTGAAGCCATCGGGATTCCATTTTTGCGCGGGCGCACTTTTGACGACAATCAGCGACCCGGCCACTCGACCCAGGTGATTATCTCCGCAACGTTTTCCAGGCAAATCTTTCCGGGAGAAAACCCCATCGGAAAGCACTTGCTCACCGTGGGCGCTGGCCCATACGAGATTGTGGGGATTGTCCGCGATACCCAATCAACTGTCGGAGACCCGGCGCAACCAATGATGTACTTCGCTCTTGATGCGAATTCTGAAATGACTGGAGCCGCGCTCATTGTTCGCTCAGACCAGGATGTGACCACGCTCGCTCTGCCCATTCAGCGAACGATTGCACAACTCGACCGCGATATGCCCGTCTCCGATGTGCTCACCATGGATCAGGTGTTGCATCGCAACACAATGGAAGCCAGTTTCGATGTCACTCTGCTGCTCGTATTTGCCGCATTTTCGCTGCTCCTTGCCGCGGTCGGATTATTCGGCGTGCTTTCCTATATCGTCGCTCAACGCACCAGCGAAATAGGAATTCGTATGGCACTGGGCGCTCAACGAGAGCAGATCCTGCTTACGATTTTGATCGACGGCCTGCGGCCCGCATTGCTCGGACTGTTCCTCGGACTTTTAGGAGGTGCTGCCGTTGTGCGCCTGATGGGCTCTATGCTCTATGAAACCGGACCGCTCGATTCGACTGTCTTCATTACAGTGTCGGGAACCCTGCTTGTTGTTGTGGCAATTGCCTGCGCATTCCCCGCGTGGCGCGCCTCGCGTCTCAATCCGATGCAGGTCCTGAGAACATAGTGCCAAAACAACCAAAAGTTTGCCGATCCCAGCAAAACCTTGCCGCATTCAATTGCGCTCCGATCACGATTGCCAGTTCTACGTGAGCGATCTTCCAGAGATGGCAATCGACCCCACAACTGAAGGACCGGGGTACTGCAACCCTCCTCGACCAAATGTCCTTGGGGAAGACGAACCGCATGCGCCAGGAGAACTTTCCCTGACTCGTTTGCGTACCTCCCGCAAAGGACTTCAAACCAATCGAGGCCGATCATGGAGAATCTTGCACTGGATTTTCGGTACGCTCTTCGAAGCCTGCTCAGGGCTCCCGGCTTTTCCGCGGTCGTGATCGTTTCCATCGCGTTGGGGTTTGCGGCCAATGCCACGGTGTTCAGCATTGCAAATGGCCTCCTTTGGGGTGTGCTGCCCGTCAGGGATCCTGGGCGGGTAGTGATGTTCTCGGAAGGTGATTCTTTTTCCTATCCCGACTACCTCGACTACAACCAGCAAACCCAAGATATTTTTGATGGCGGCGTGGCCGCGCACTTTCCCCTCATTCCGGCCAGCATTGGCGGCAAGCGCGAGCCCGAGCGCGTATGGGGCCAGGCCGTCAGCGGCAACTTCTTCACGAGTCTCAGTGTCCCGATGATGCTCGGCCGGCCCATCCTTCCTGAAGACGACGGGACGGTGGGCCGCGACCATGTGGCCGTGCTCAGCAGTACCTTGTGGCGGCGGCGATTCGGCGGCGATGCCGGCATTCTCAATCACCAGGTCGTGCTGAACGGCCACCAATTCACCGTGGTGGGTATCGCCCCACTTGGCTTCTACGGCGTCGATCGCGGCATCAATTCCGAGTTCTGGGTTCCGCTTTCCGTTTCAGAAGAAATCATGCCCGATCTCGCCATGACCGGCGGATTGAGATCCAAGCGGGACAATCAGTGGTTGATGCTCAATGCCCGTCTCAAACCGGGAATCAGCCGCGCCCGAGCACTGGTGCTGGTAAACGTCGTGAAGAAGCGCCTCGACGACGCGTACCGCAAGGATGAAAAGCTGCATGAGAGCGTAACCCTGCAAACAGCGGGCGGCCTGATCGCCGGCTCTGCCACACCGGCATTCACCCTGATGACCGTGCTCATGGTCGTGGTTGGGCTGGTGCTGCTGGTGGCCTGCGCCAATGTCGCAAACCTCCTGCTGGCACGCGCCACGGGGCGTCAAAAGGAGATCGCCATTCGGCTCGCGATGGGCGCAGGACGCCGCCAGCTCATCCGGCAGCTGCTCATCGAAAGCTTCCTGCTTGCGCTAACCGGCGCGGGAGTCGGCTTTCTGCTGGCGGCGGGCGCCGCAAGAGCCATCTCAAATTTCCAACTCCCTCTGCCTTTTCCGGTGGTCTTCGACTTCAACGTAAATTGGCGCGTGGCTGCGTTCACATTGGGCTTGTCGGTGGTTACGGCTCTACTGTTCGGATTGGTTCCGGCTCTGCGCGCATCGCGCCCCGACCTGGTGGGAGCGCTGAAAGACGGTCCTGCCCTGTTTGGCCGCGTTGGACGTTCGGGCCTGCGCAATACGCTGGTCATCGTCCAGGTTGCGCTGTCCCTTGTGCTGCTTACCACTGCCGGCCTTTTCCTCCGCAGCCTCGGAAATGCTTCTTCCATTGATATCGGGTTCAAGCCGGACAACATCCTGATCATGTCCCTGGATCCCAAACTCCAGAATTACTCGCACGACCAGGCAGCACAGTTCCTCTCCCGATTACACGACCGGGTCGCCTTGCTGCCCGGTGTTCGCTCGGTCAGTTTTGTGGGAGTGGTGCCATTGAGCATTGGCGGCACCAGTTACAAATTCGACGTGGAGGCCGATAAGGACCACCCCAAAAAAGGTGTCGTAGCCGACGTGAACAACGTTGGCGCCGGATATTTCCAGACAATGGGGATACCCATGCTCCGCGGCCGGGACTTCCTGCTTCAAACCGACGACCAGCATGTCGCCATCATCAACGAAACGATGGCCGCGGCTCTGTTTCCCGGCCAGGATCCGATCGGCCGTCACATGGTCCAGGACAAGGACGCCTACACGGTGATCGGCGTCGCGCGGGACTCGAAGTTGAAGACCATTGGGGAAAAGCCGTCAGACGCCGCATATATCTTTCTCAACGCGGCGCCGGAAAAGGCCAACAGCTTCTTCGGTACGACAATCATGGTCAAGACATTTGTAAATCCGTTGGACCTTGCCAAGTCGGTTCGCGGACAGATTGCCTCGCTTGATCCGAACATGGCCGTGTTCAACGTGGACACAATGCAGGAGCACGTCGACAAGTCGCTCCTGCTGCCACGAATTTCGGCCCTGCTGCTTGGAATATTTGGCGCGGTCGGTCTCACGCTCGCAGTCATCGGACTCTACGGCGTCATGAGTTTCTCGGTTCGCCGTCGCACACGCGAGATCGGCATCCGCATGGCGCTTGGCGCGGAGCGCGGCTCTGTGTTGACGATGGTTCTCCGTCAGGGCCTCATATTGACTGGCATGGGACTCGTCATCGGACTTGTATTCGCGTTAGTGATTGGCCGATTTACCGCCAGCGTGCTCTATGGCACCAGCGGAGCAGACCCGGTCACATTCACGATCGTTTCGGCAGTCCTGCTCACAGCCTCTGCAGTAGCCATACTGGTTCCCGCAGTTCGCGCTGCCCAGGTGGAACCAGCTACCGCCCTTCGGCGCGAATAGCGCGAGAGGCCCTCACTGGCGGCGGGGCGCGACGATCAGTCCATCAGCGCCCATTCCGTCAAGCCCCCAGTTCCAAAAATATTCTCTAAGTCCTCTTTCCTCAGCTACTTCCCGCCAGCACCATTCTGCATGTTATTTCCCCTTTCCGGCGCACAATGGACTCAATGTCAGCATCGTCCAGTGCGAAGTCACGCTGATGGCTGACGGCTGAAGGCTGAAGGCTGCCTTTAAACCCTTTGTCGGGAAATATCTACGCCTAAGTTCCTGCCGGTGAATAAGCTGGCGCCTTGACCGCTGCCAGGCCGCTGAAAGAAGAGACTTTAGCCACAGAGTAGGGGGGACACCCCCCCGGGAGAACGCGTATGTTCAAGTTCATTGAATGTCGACATGTCTTGCCTAACGGCCGCAAGTGCCACGCCGCCGCACTTCGCGGCAAGGCCTTCTGATTCCATCACGCCAAGTTCCACTTTCGCAACTCCGTTCGCAAGCCAGGACAACGCACCGGGCAATCGTTCGAGCATCTCCCCGCCCTTCAGGCCGCCGTGTCCAAGGCCCTCACAGCCCTGAGTTCGCCCCTCACCGACACGCGGCGCGCAGGTGTTCTTCTCTACGGCCTGCATCTCGCCGCCAACCTCTCCAATCGAGCCTCCATACCAGAACGGCGCACAAAACAATCGAAGGAGGGCGGCGCCTCCACAGATCGCTGAAAGGCTCGGTTTTGTAACGGCACGAGTTTCTCGTGTCGTAAAGTGGCGCAAAATGATTCGGGCTTTACAGGTTGCGGAAAAAACTCCGCCGAAGCGGGTTTTGTGTCAGGGCACGACTATACAGTTTGCTGAAAAACCCGCGAAAACGAGGTTTTGTAACAAGGGCATGGCTTCAGCCAGGCCACAAACGCAACAAAATGAGTATTGGGCTTTAGCCCCTGAGGGATGCTCTTTTGCGGGTCCCGCTGCTCTCGTTTTGAGACCTCGTAGCCACATTTGCCGGGTGCCCCTCGATAAGGACGAAGGCTTTGTCAAGGACATAAAAATCCTGTGCGGTGCGTGAGCACCGCTTGTCTTTCCAGAGGGGTTGAGGACCAGAGCTCTGGTAGATTCACGCTGCATCACCCTAGGGTGAGAGTTTAACGCCCCACCAACCATCGATACGGCCATCAGCAACAGGCCATGATGCTTCTATGCGGACATCCAGCCTATTGCTGGATGCGAGAGCGCCCAATCAATCCTTCGGCCTTTTCTGTTCTGGCCAGGGGCACCCGCGGGCTGCTCTCGATAAGGGCGATCTCCGGATAGCCGACGTTCTGTTTGAGCATCCAGTAGAGTCGCACTGCCAACTTGCGTGCCGCCGCCACCTTGGCCACGCCTTTCGGCTTGTGGTGGCAACGAGCCTGATACTGCTTGCGAAATCCTTCATCCAGCCGGCATGTGTTCTGCACTGCTTCCACCAGCAACTGGCGCATGAACTGGTTGCCCTGCTTGGTGATCGCACCCAGCCGCTGCTTGCCGCCCGAGCTGTGCTCGCGCGGAATCAGCCCCACATAGCTGGTCACCTGGTTGCTGTGCTTGAACCGGCTCACCTCGCCAATCGTCAGCACAAAGGCCAGGGAAGTAATCGGGCCTACTCCCGGCTGCGTCATCAGCAGGCGCGCCTGCGGATGCTCTTCTGCCGCACGGCTTACCGCTTCATCCAACTCGCCCAACTGCTGGTCCAGTTCTGTCAGCAGCTTCAGCAAGTCTTCGCGCCGACGCGCAGTCCAGCCTTGGAGGGGAAGTTTTTCCAAACCAGCCCTCCCCCGAACGCTCCACAGGCCTCTCTGCTTCTGAAAACCACGGTTCAGCGCCAGGTGCTGCAAACCGTTCTTCACCCGGGTGCGAATCTCCACCAGCTTGTGGCGGTGAATCAGCAACTGCCGCAGATCACGCTGCTCGGCCGTCGGCACCCACAGCTTCGGAAATCGGTTCTCCATCAGTAGCTTCAGAATGTGACCAGCATCGCGCCGGTCGGTCTTCTGCTTGCGTACATAACTGGCGCGGATCTGGGCCGCATCACCTACCCACACCTGATGCCCCAGCCGCTCCAGCAGCTCAACAAACCACTGGCTGTTGCCGCACGCCTCCATCCCTATCAGGGATGGCACTTCCAGGGACCGATAAAACTGCTCCGCTTCGCCATCGCCGTTTAACAACCGGTGTTCCCTTATCTCTCCGGTCTCCACATCGAAAACCGCCACCTGCTGCCACCTGGGATGGAAATCACATCCTACAATCTTCATAGAAGGCTTCTCCTGATCCAGACGCTCTGGTCCTCAACCAAAAGCTACAAGATCAGCCCTGAAGCCTTCGTCCTTATCCCATCAATCCATGCGCAGCATGGGTGGGAAAGCACCGATCCATATCAACCCAGTTCTTGAATCTCGAATTTTGTGTCAGGGCACGACTTCAGTCGTGCCGCATAAGCCTGATAAAAGGGCGAGGGCTTTAGCCCCTGAGGATGCTCTTTTGCGGGTCCCGCTGCTCTCGTTTTGAGTCCTCGTAGCCACATTTGCCGGGTGCCCCATCCATGCGCAGCATGGGTGGGAAAGCACCGATCCATATCAACCCAGTTCTTGAATCTCGAATTTTGTGTCAGGGCACGACTTCAGTCGTGCCGCATAAGCCTGATAAAAGGGCGAGGGCTTTAGCCCTGAGGGTCGAACCGCGGAATCAGAGCTCCCTTTAGCTCAATGCCAACAACAGAGCCTCCGCATCCGCCACCGGCGGCATGCATGTGCGGCCGCGGCACACCAGCGCCCAGGTCGCTTTGCCTTCCGGCGGGGGCACGTTGAGCACCGTCTCCGCCAGCGCCTCGGGAATTCCGCCTGCTACCAGTTGCTCCGGCCGCAGCCGAATCACCGTCTTGTTCACGGCGTACCGCGCCATCGCAAGCGCCTCGAGTTCGTCTGCTTCTGATCCGTTGCCAACGACCAGCACCTGCATCGGATCCAGCAGCAGCCGCTCCAGCGCCAGTCCATAGCTGCCCGCATACAGCCCGAAGTGCTCCACAATCCCGGCAAACGACTCCAGCGTGTCTTCTGCGATTTCCCGGTACTCGGCTCGGCCGCTCAGTTCCTCCAGCCGCACCAGGGCCGCTGCGGCCGTAGGATTGCCCGCGGGCGTAGGCGAATCCTGCAGCGGTTTGCGCCGCGCCGTCAACGCGCCCAGAGGAATCAAGCCCTCAACATTTGGCGTGTCGAAGAACGCGCCCGCAGTGCGATCGTAAAACTTCGCAATCATGGCGTCCGCCAGCTTTACGGCGGCCGCGTAATAACGCATCTCGCCGCTTTCTATCCACGCATCGATGCACGCATGCACGGTCATCGCATAGTCATCCAGCGTGCCGGCAATCTTCCCGGTTGCGGCGTCGGCATCACCATACGCAACGACGCGAAGCAGCGAGCCCTCTCCATCCCACGCCGTGGCGAGCAGCCGATCCAGCGTAAGCAAGGCAAACCGCCGCGGAGATTCCACGCGCAAAACGCGAGCCGCTTCCAGGTACGCCGTCACCCCCATCGCATTCCACCCGGTGTACAGCGTGCGATCGATAAACGGCGTGGGCCGCCCGGCACGCGCGGCAAGCAGTTTTCTTTGCGCTGATTCAATCAGCTGTCGCGCTTCTTCTTCGGTCCGCCGTGACTGCTTCGCCACCTCATCGATGGTGAACTTGCGATGAAGCACATTCTTCGCCGGATTGTGATGCATGTCGCCAAGTTCGCCGATATCCCAATAGAGCGAGGCCACCGCAAGTTCGTCGGCATCCAGCACCTCACGCGCTTCGTCCAGCGTCCACGTAAAGTAGTCGCCATCGTCATCAAGGTTGATATCTGCATCCTGCGACGCATAGAACCCGCCTCGCTCGCGATCAGTCATCACCGCATCGAGCCACCCGATGATCTCTTCGGCTGTCCTGCGAAAATCCTCGCGCACCAGGCTCTGATATCCGTGCACGTAGTTGCGCAGCAGCTCGGTATTGTCGTAGATCATCTTTTCGAAATGCGGCACCACCCACCGTTCATCCACGCTGTAACGATGAAACCCTCCTGCAAGCTGGTCGTACACGCCACCCTGCGCCATTCGTTCCAGGGTGACGGCGAAAGCCTCCATCGCGGCTTTGTTTCCCCGATTCAGCGCCACCTCGAGCAGCAGATCCAGCACCGAGGGATGCGGAAACTTCGGCTGCGATCCGAATCCGCCGTTGCGGGGATCAAACTGCGCCACCGCCGACGACGCAATCTTGTCCACCAGCGCGAGGTTCAAGTCTGCGTTGCGCGATGAGAAGCTCTCATTGTGCTCGATCGCCGCCATCACGCTTTCCGCCGACTCCAACGCCTCATCCCGCCGCTCCCGCCACACTTGAGCCATGGTCAGCAGCACGCGTCCAAACCCCGGCCGTCCGTAGCGATCGTCACGGGGAAAATATGTTCCCCCGAAATAGGGCCTGCCATCCGAAGTCAAAAATCCGGTCAGCGGCCATCCCCCTTGCCCGCTGATCGAGGACACCGCGGCCTGGTACCGCGAATCCACATCGGGCCGCTCATCCCGGTCCACCTTTACCGCGACAAAGTGATCGTTGATGATCCTCGCAATCTCTGGATCCTCGTAGGATTCGCGGTCCATGACATGGCACCAGTGGCACCACACTGCACCGATATCCAGCAGGATCGGCTTGTCTTCCGCCTGCGCCCGCGCGAACGCCGCCTCGCCCCACGGGTGCCACTGAACCGGCTGATGCCGGGCCGAGCGCAGATAAGAGGATGAAGCGTTTTCCAGCTGATTGGCCGCCACGGATGTCGTCGAATGATCTACCTTCATGGGCCGAGCATACACGCGTGCCGCGCTGCTCTGCCACTCGACTGCCGGATGAGATCACCGCTCCACTCGGCTGCCAATGGTTCCGTCCGTTCGCCGCGCACCGGGCAACGGCCGGACGTGTAAGTGCATCAGAATTCATCTGATTGCGCGTCCCAGCTACCAACCTTCAGGCGAGCAATGAGCAAAAAACCAGCGTTCTCTTCCCCACCAGAATTTGGGGGCCAGTGGGAATCTTGTGGGCTACAGCAGTTTTGCAGTTCCGGTTTCGCGAAGCCATCTCTGCCAAGTGGCTTCTTCGACGAGAAAAAGCCACTTCGAAAATGAGGCCAGAAACGGCTATGTCAACTGCAGAACTCCTCTGAAGATACGCCGGTGAGGACCCGATGCAAGAAGATGGCGCACAGCTGAGTGGGCAGGCAGACACCTTGCAGCCTCCTCTGATGATCGATCTGATCAGTTCCTACGACTGGTCAACCACCCCGCTCGGCCATGTGGCAAGTTGGCCCGACAGTTTGAAAGCTGCAGTTCGAATCCTCGTTACATCCCGCTTTCCCATGTGGATGGCCTGGGGTCCGCAACTCACCTTCCTTTACAACGATGCATACGCCCGGGTCACCCTCGGGAAAAAGCATCCCTGGGCGCTGGGAAAACCGGCACCCGAGGTCTGGCATGAGATATGGTCCGACATCGGTCCCCGCATCGAGCGGGTCATGCAGACCGGAGAAGCTTCCTGGGACGAAACCCTCGGCCTCATTCTTGAGCGCAGCGGATTCCCCGAAGAAACCTATCACACGTTTTCCTACAGCCCCCTCGCCGGAGCCAATGACAAGATCGAGGGAATGCTTTGCGTCGTCATGGAGGAGACCCAGCGCGTCCGCGGCGAACGCCAGCTCTCCTCGCTAAGCAGGCTTGCCGGCGCCCTTGCCGACGCCAAAACCAAACATGAGGTCTTCGCCGCCATCGAGCATGGTCTGGCAGACCAGAAGGACATTCCGTTCGCCCTCGTCTACTGTTTCGAGGGCAACCCTGCCAAGCTGTGCCTGGTTGCGCACAGCGGTATTGCCCCTCAACATCCCGCCGCGCCCCGGATGATGGAGACGGATTCCATCGTTGCTCCCTGGCCGGTCGATATCCTCTTCAACTCCAATCGCGGCATGACCATCGATCGCCTTGGCGAACTCTTTCCCGACCTGCCTACAGGCGTTTGGAACAAGCCGCCCGATCAGGCAAGACTGGTCCCGATCATCCGGCGCGGCCAGGAAAAGGCGGCGGGTGTCTTCATCGCCGCGCTGAATCCATACCGCCAGTTCGATGCCAGCTACGAGGAATATCTTGATCTCGCTGCCGGACAGATATGCCGCCAGCATGACCAACGCCGAAGCCTACGAGGCCGAGAAAAGCCGCGCCCAGGCGCTGGCCGAACTGGACCGCGCCAAGACTGCGTTCTTCAGCAATGTGAGCCACGAGCTTGCGTACGCCGCTCACGCTCATTCTCGGTCCCATCGAAGATGCGCTTCTCAACCAGTCCCCGCCCACTGAAGATGCGTTGCGCATGCTCCATCGCAACTCCCTCCGGCTACTGAAGCTCGTGAATGGGCTCCTCGATTTTGTTCGCATCGAAGTCGGCCGCATGCACGCAAACTACCAGCCTACCGATCTCTCCCTCCTGACCGCGCAGCTTGCCAGTGTCTTTCGCTCCGCCGTTGAGCGCGCCGGCCTCAAACTGATCGTCGATTGCCCGCCGCTTCCCGAGCCGGTCTACGTCGATCGCGAAATGTGGGAGAAGATCGTTCTCAACCTCCTCTCCAACGCGCTGAAGGCGACCTTCGAAGGCGAAATTCGCGTCTCTGTCTCATCCAATGAATCCGGCGCGTTGCTCACCGTGCAAGATACTGGAACCGGTATTCCCGAGAACGAACTTCCGCATCTCTTCGAGCGCTTCAACCGCATTGAAGGCGCGCGCAGCCGCAGCCACGAAGGCAGCGGAATCGGTCTCGCCCTGGTGCATGAACTGGTCGAATTGCACGGGGGCAAAATCATAGTCGAAAGCGAAGTGGGATCGGGCACCACCTTCAAAGTCCATCTTCGCTTCGGCCACGAACACCTTTCCCACGGCGATGTCGCAAGCGAAAGCGCCAGCCTCGCTCGTCCACCAGGGATCAACCGTCGCCTACGTGCAGGAAGCCCTCGGCTGGCTCCCCGGATACGATCAGCTGGCGAAGCGAAATCGCCGGTTCGGGCGATCAGGATGACGAACAGACGTCAACAGATAGACAAGCCGGTCGTCCTCCTGGTCGACGACAACGCCGACATGCGCGAGTATGTCCGCTCCCTGCTGGTCGGACGCTTTGAAGTCGTCGCCACCAGCAATGGCCGCGCGCGCTCGAAGAAGTTCGCCGGCACAGCCCCGATCTCGTCCTGACCGACGTGATGATGCCGGAGATGGATGGGTTCGCGCTTCTCTCCGCCCTGCGCAAGGATCCTGCAACCGCCACCATCCCCGTCATCATGCTCTCGGCGCGCGCCGGAGAGGAGGCCCGCATCGAAGGCGTCGAAGCAGGCGCTGACGACTACCTCACCAAGCCCTTCACTGCCCGCGAACTCGTTGCGCGCGTCGAAGCGCAATTGAAGATGGCGCGCATGCGTCGCGAAGCCGCGGAACAAAAGGTTGCTCTGACTGAGGAGATCAACCGCGCGCGCCAGATGGCCGGCGAAGCACTGGAGCACGTTCCCGTCGCATTCTGCACCATGGACCGCGAATATCGCATCACCTACATGAATGCCGCCGCTTTGCAGCTTGCCGCGCACTCCGGCCGGCCTCACATGGGGGCCTGCCTGTGGGATCTGTATCCCGACCTGGTCGGCACCGACGTCGAATCGAACATCCGCCGCAGCATGGAAGACCGCGTTACTGTCGAATTCGAGCAGTTCTTCCCAGTCCCCGGAAACGAAACATGGTTCCAGTTCTACGTCTATCCGCAGCCCGGCGAAGGAATCATTCTTTACTGCCGCAACACCACCGAGACGCGTAAAGCAGAGCAGGCCCTGCGGCGCTCTGAACAACTGGCCGCAGCCGGCCGCCTGGCCGCAAGCATCGCGCACGAGATCAACAATCCGCTCGAGGCCGTAACCAACCTGCTCTTTCTCGCCAAGAGCGATGTCGGCCTCTCGACGAGTTCAAAGGAACTGCTCGAAATCGCCGACAAGGAACTGCAGCGCCTCTCGCACATCACCGCGCGCAGCCTCAAGTTCTATCGTCAGCGCACCGCGCCGGCGTTTACCGCGCTCGATGAAGTCATCGATTCGGTGCATCTACTTCCACGATCCCTCGATCCGCGTCCGCAACATCGCCATCGAACGTCGCTATCGCGCTGCGCCGGCCAGTTCTGTGCCAGCCCGGAGAGATTCAGCAGGTTTTCACCAACCTGGTTTCGAATGCCCTCGATGCCCTGCCGGAAAAGGGCCGCCTCGTCCTCGCGCGTCCGCCCTGCGACCAGATCCGGCAGGCATGCGAGGGCGTCGTCGTCACCGTCGCCGACAACGGCTCCGGCATGGACCGCTACATGTTCGAGCGCCTGTTTCACCCCTTCGTCACAACCAAGGGCGAAGCCGGCACCGGACTGGGACTGTGGGTCTCGAAGGGGATTCTCGACAACCACAACGCCCGCGTTGCCGTGCGAACCAGGGCCGGTTGCGGCACTGTCTTCCGGATCTTCTTCCCTATCGCCGGTCCGACCGCGGATTCGTCGGCCGATTCCAGTAGCTCGACGGCGACGTTATTCCTTCGCCAGTTCTTCTTTGATCGCGGCGATCAGTTCCGGCGCGTCCGGCAGCGTGTCCGGCGAGAAGCGCTTCACCACTTCGCCCTTGCGGCTCACCAGAAACTTCTCGAAGTTCCAAAGCACCTCGGGATCGGCGTTGGTCTCGATTCCGTATCCCTTCAGCTTTTCGCGAAACGGAACCTCCGCCACGCTGATCGCCTTCGGCTGCGCGGTGGTCAGCACCTTGTAGAGCGGATGCTTGTCGTCGCCGGCCACGCTGATCTTGCTGAACATGGGAAACTTCACGCCGTAATTCGTCGTGCAGAACGATCTGAATCTCGTCGTTCGTGCCCGGCTCCTGGCTCTTGAAGTTGTTCGCCGGAAATCCCGCCACCACAAGTCCCTGGCCGCGATACTGCTCATACAGGTTCTCCAGGCCCTCATACTGCGGCGTCAGTCCGCACTTCGAAGCGACGTTCACCAGCAGCAGAACCTTGCCTTTGAATTCGCGCGAGCGAAGCATCTTCGCCGCGTGATTTTGTGTCACAGGAATGTCATAAATAGCGGTACTCATGATGAAGTCTCCTGAATAAAAATGCGTTTGTCGTTTGATTGGATGCGCTGGCATGCAATTGATGCGCACATCAAGCCAGCAATTGCTTCGCAACCTGAATATACAGCTCGACGGCTTCGCGGAGTTCTTTCTTCGCCAGCTTCTCATACGGCGTGTGCGCCACGTGAATCGAGCCCGGCCCCAGCAGCAGCGGCTCGCCCCAGTTCGAAAGCTGCGGAATGTCCGTGGTGAATTTGGCGATCATCGTCGGCAGTCCCTCCACCGCGCGCAGGCGCACGAATGGAATCTCCAGCGTGAAATCCACCTCCGCCAGATCGCCAGCTGCTTCGATCAGACGCGGCGCGCACCGGCTCCGAATCGCCCACCAGCCGCACCAGCACCTGCGCCTCGGCCTTGTCGGCAATCACGTTGGGCGCGTGGCCGCCGTGAATCTGCCCGATGTTCAGCGTGCTCGGCCCCACATCTTCAGTCACCGGCAGTTCCAGCTTCAGCAGTCGCCCCAGCACCTCCACCAGCTTGTGCACCGCGCTGTCGCCGAGCTCCGGATACGCCGAGTGCGCCATCTTGCCCGTCGCGCGGAACACCGCGCGCAGCGAGCCCTTCGACGCCAGCGCCAGGCGATTGTCCGTTGGCTCGCCGTTGATCAGGAAGCGGCTGCCCTTCGGCGATTCATTCGCCACCTTCGCGCCGGCCGAATCGCGCTCTTCGCCCGACACGAACAACAACCCGATCCGAAACCCCGCCGCCCGCAGCGACTTCGGCCGCGGCCACCTGCGCGGCGATAATGCCCTTGGCATCGGAAACCCCGCGGCCGTAAATGAACTCCGCATCCTCGCTGAAGGGGATGTACGGCGGCACCGTATCCATGTGCGTGGAAAAGACCAGGTCCGGCGTCTGCCCCTGCGACCCCGGCATACACATTCCAGCGCGCTCCCCGCCCTGCGCTCTCGTCCGGCTGCGGCACCGGAGTCTTCTCCACCGCCCAGCCCCGCTGCCGCAAGAAATCCCGCCAGAAAATCGCCCACCCGCCCTTCGTTGTAGGTCGTGGATTCAATTTCGCATAACTGCCGGGTAAACGAGACCGGATCGAGCAAGCGGAGAACTCGTGCATAGTGCTGCCAGAATATCGCAGTCATCGATTTCCCGCGTCGCGATCAGCCGCTCGCTCGAATGCGGCCAGGCCGCGCATGAGCGGATGCAGAGTCCACGCTGGGAAACCTCGATGCGTCCGACTCGCCGAAATTCGCACCGTCGGGCGATCTGTGACACGACGCGCAAGCCGGCGTAAAATAGCCCTTGGAATGACCTCCGCCATCCTCCTTGGCCGGCTCCGAAACAGTTCGGAAAGACCCTCCCTGCGCAGCCGTCGATTTGCACGGTCCCGCAGGCCGGCTTGGAGGCGCTGCTGAACGAAGGCGCGCCCGATTCGCCGCTTTGCCGCGCTCGTCTGCCATCCGCATCCGCTGGGCGGCGGCACCATGCACAACAAAGTCGTCTACCACGCCATGAAGGTCCTTGAACGCGCCGGAATGGGGCCTCGGCTGGCCGGTCCTGCGCTTCAACTTCCGCGGCACCGGCCTGAGCGAGGGCCGGCACGATGGCCACGCCGAGTCGGCCGATGTACTCGCCGCGCTCGACTGGCTCCGTACCGAATACAACCTGCCCATCGTCGTCGTCGGCTTCAGCTTTGGCGCAGCCATGGCGCTCGCAGCGGTCTTGCGCAAAAACGCCCGACCGGCCAGCGCAACCTCGCGCCTCGCCGCCCTGGGACTTCCCACCCACGGCTCCGGTCGCACATACAACTACCCGTCCTCTCCGATTGCGCTCTGCCCAAGCTCTTTCTCAGCGGCGATCGCGATCAGTTTGCATCCAAAGACGAATTGCAGCAGGTGGTTGACTCCGCCGCCGAGCCCAAAACCCTGGTGCTCATCCCCGGCGCCGATCACTTCTTTACCGGTCGGCTCGAATCCATGCAGAAGTGCGCTCGCAGCGTGGCTGAAGGAGCACGTCGCATGACGCCGGCCAGCGATACCGCACTCGAATTTCTTCACGCCCGCGCCACCGAATTCTTTACCGGCGCGCTCGAAGCGTGCAGCATCGACGTCCGCCTTCGACCGTCGCATCCGCTTCGAGGGCAACACACTCAAGCGGCTCCTTCCCGACGGCAGCGGTCCCGACAATCATCAATCTCTCGCAGTTCAAGCGCATCTTTGTCATTGCGCTCGGCAAGGCCGCCGGCCCCATGCTCGAAATCCTGCTCGACCGCATGAAGCGCCGCAAGGGCCTGCGCGGCATCTGCTGTACCAAGTACCTGCCGAAGAAGCGCAACTGGCGCTTCCGCTACTTCGAAGGCGGCCACCCGTTGCCGAACGAGGAATCCTTCGCCGCCGCGCGTGCCGCGCTCGCCCTGCTGAAGAAGGCGAAGAAGGATACGCTCGTTTTCTTCCTCATCTCCGGCGGCGGCTCTGCCATGTTCGACCTGCCGCTCGATCCGCAGATCAGCCTCGACGACACCATCGCATTTCACGAAGCGCTGCTCGGCTCCGGCGCACCCATCAACGAAATCAACACCCTGCGCAAGCACTTCAGCGCAGTCAAGGGCGGCCGCCTCGCGATCGCGGCGCCTGAGGCACTGAAGATCTCCTTCCTGCTCCCCGATGTGCCCCTGCGGACGCTCGATGCCCTCTCGTCCGGTCCAACTTCGCCCGATCACTCCACCGTCGATGAGGTGCACGAGATCATCGACAAGATACGATCTCGCCTCAAAGTTTCTCCGACTCGGTCCGCGCCTTCTTCGAACGCAATGACCTTCCGGAATCGCCCGGCAACAAGAGCTGGCGTCCGCCGTTTCTTTCCCAGGTTTCAACGCGGCGATGCAACGCCAGCCCGCGCCGCGTCACCTCGGCCGTCAACCTCACCGGCGAAGACGAGGCCTTTCGCGACTCGGTCTTCGAAGTACTGCTGTCGAGCCACGACCTGGTCGAAAGCGCGCGCGCCCTCGCGCAGAAAGCCGGCTACTTCGTCGCGATCGACAACTCCTGCGACGACTGGGACTACGCCGATGCCGCCCGCTATCTGCTCGATCGATTCCACGATCTGCGCGCGCTGCACCGTCGTTTCTGCCTCATCTCCGGAGGCGAGGTGACAGTCGCGCTCAATCGCACGCCCGGCGCCGGCGGCCGCAATCAGCAATTCGCACTGGCCTGCGCGCTTGAGCTGGCGCATCATCCCGGCGAGATGCTCACCGTGCTCAGCGCCGGCTCCGACGGCATCGATGGCAACACGCAGAATGCCGGCGCCATCGCCGATCCGACCACCGTGGCGCGCGCCGTTGCGTTCGGCTTCGATCCCGAAGAGTCCCTGCGCACCTTCAATGCCTGCCCGCTGTTCACGGCCCTCGGCGACACCGTGGTCACCGGACCCACCGGCCATAACCTGCGCGACCTGCGGCTGCTCATCTCTGACAAGTCCTGAATCGACGACTTCCTGTTCAACGCCTGTTCCGCCCCGCGCCAAGCATACGGCGCTATGATGGTAGTTCCATCTTGATTTACCTTCGATATGTACTTAGGATCTGCTCGTGGCTAGAAAAGCAAGTCGCAAAAGCGCCGATAAAACGCCCGACATTCGGGCCGTAGCCGCCTTGGCCAAGGTCTCCATCGCCACCGTCTCGCGCACCATCAATGGTTCTCCCGTCGTAAGCGAGAAGCTCTCGCAAGCGTGTCTGGCAGGCGATCGAGCAGCTGAATTATTTCCCCAACACCCATGCGCGCACGCTGGTCTCCGGCCGCAGCCGCCTCTTCGGCATCATCGTTGAAAACATTACCAACCCGTTCTTCCCTGAACTCATCCAGAGCTTCGAAGAAATCGCCGTGGCCCACGGCTACGAAATCCTGGTCAGTTCCTCCAACAGCGACCCCGCCGTGCTGACCACCTGCGTGCGCCGCATGCTCGAGCGCAAGGTGGAGGGCGTCGCCGTCCTGACCTTCGGCGAAGAAGAACCCGTGCTCGATCAGCTCGTCATTCCACGATGTGCCCATGGTTCTCGCCGAATTCAAGCTCTCCGAGCCCAAGGCCAGCACCATCGTCCTCGACTACACCACCGGTATCCGCGCCGCCGTCGATCATCTCGCCGCCCTCGGCCATCGCAAGATCGGCTTCCTCGCCGGACCGCACAAACTGCACTCCGCCATCACCCGCCAGAACGACTTCCAGACCGCCATGCAGGAAAGCAAACTGCCCATCCAGAAGAAGTGGATCATCGAGTGCGATCACACCCTCAAGGGCGGCGTCGTCGGATTCGGCAAACTGCAGGCCCTCAGCGCCAGCCCACCGCAGTCATCTGCTCAAACGACATGACAGCCATCGGCGTTCTGCGCGCAGCCTACATGCAGGATCTGCGCGTGCCTCAGGATCTCTCCGTCATCGGCCTCGACGACATCGATTTCGCCGAATTCACGCTTCCCCCGCTCACCACCATTCGCCTGTCGCGTGTCGACCTGGCAAAGGCGGCATTCGAAGCCCTCCGCCAGCATGGAGAGGAACCCGGAAAGGTGCGTCTGCAGCGCGAGTTCCTCGTCTCCACCAGCCTCGTCGTACGCGGATCGACTGCACCACCGCCCGTCGGCGTCTGAAATCTTCTATTTTGATCTTTGAAGCGGGACTAGTATCCGTCCCTGAAGTTCACGATCAAAGTTGGTGGTGTCATTCTGAACGAACGGGACCCCGAGCGCCTTTCAGTTCGGGGGTGGTGAGCGAAGAATCTGCTTTTTTTAGACTTCCGGACTTATGCCAATAACTTCTGAGACACCGCGCTAGACGGGTTGCAGCATCTCCGCCTCATCGCGATGAAGCACGCTCTCGCGCATTGCAGAAATCTCCGCGAATGTCTCGTCCGCCGCAACCCTGCGATGCGGATACACGCGCGGCTCTCCGAAGCGAAGCTCCGCATGAAATCCCGCCGTGTTCAGCGTCTTCAACAGATGCGGTCGCGAAGTTTCATCCCCATACCAGCACAGTTCCCGCTCCGGAGTACCATCGCTGATCACATAGCGAATCGAAGCCGCTGTAATCGGCGCACCAGCAACAATCGCCGGCTCAAACAGCCGCGAATGAAAGCGCAGCATCGTGCCGTCCGTGCTGGTGCCCTCTGGGAAGAACAGAACCGGAACCGGCAGCTTGAGCCGTTCGCCGATCATGGCCGCAACCGCTCGGCGCTGGCCAGGCTGGAGCGATCGAGAAACATCGTTCCACCCACGCGTGCGGCCTTGCCGAAATACGGCCACTTGTCCGATCTCCTGCCTTGGCGACAAAAAAACAGGGCATGGCCGCGCTCAGGATCACGATATCGAGATAGCTCAGATGATTCGCAACCACCATTCCGTGCGTCGGAACGCTGCCCCTCGACGCGGCAATCAATATCCATACTGCGCAAGCACCCGGAGCAGGTCTCGTGCACCCAGCGGGCGCGCCGCTCCAGCGTAAGCGGGTCCGCTCGAGGCGCATCAGCCAGAAGCGAAAAATGCTTGAGACCAGTACGAAAGCCAGCGCCACAGCGCGCCGGATCATGCGCAAGCTCATTGCGTCAGCGGCGCGAGAAAGCGATTGCGCGCAGCCGACGAAAGCATCTTCAGATCGAGCAACGTAAGAAAATCGATCGTGCCGAACTCGCGGTCCCACGCCGGTGGAGCGCAGATGCGCGCACCGATGGTCAGATATGTCTTCAATAGCTTGGGAACCTTGGTTGGCACGGCAGAATTCTGCGGGTCCGGCGATTGCTGTGTATCCGCGACCCTGCCTGCTCGATGGGACAATCGTACGCTGGAGTAGGCACCGTCTCGAATTCCGGCGAAACTCGATACCGCTCGAGTTCGCGATACATCTGCCAGCCTTCCGCTGGATCCTTGGAATTCAAAGAAGAGCAACCTATCAGGTAACGAAGCCCCATGTCGTTAGCATACTGCGCAATCCCGCGCCATAACAACGTAAGTACCTCGGGAGTCCGATGTTCGCGATCAATTGACGCTCGACCTAACTCCAGTATGTCGCGTCGCAACGGCTCATAAGGTCGCAAACGCAAACTCCTGCTCCGAGTAATAGCCGAGGTTCATCGCCGCGGTCGTTCCCGATTGCATCCGATAAGTGCCGACAACGCTGTCCTTCCTTCTTGTCTTCCACCAGCAGATGTTCGCAGAAGGCATCGAAATGGTCGGTATCCAGGCCCGTCTCATAAGACCTCTCAAGACCCTCGCCCATTTCGATGTTGAAGACCTTGAAGCGCAGCCGGCACGCGGCCTCGCGATCATCAATTCCCTGCGCCAGCCGCAGCCTGTAGCGCCCAACCTCCGCATGAATGCGCGGCCGCGGCGGCGACATCGGCAACGCTTCAAGAGGAAATAATTGGGGAGCTTCCACCGGAGCGGTGGTCGGAGGTAAGAGTGCGAACGGAGCCTTCTGCCCTGCTTGCGCTATCACGGGAGTAGTATCCGGCAGGAATTGTAAGAAGAGGATGAAGCGAATGCAAATGAAATGAGAATAACTTGTTGCAGATCTGTGAAATAAGCCCCAAGAGCCCGCCTTCAAACGAGATACCAATTCGGCTCATGTGATTTATCTCACAGTTTTTCTGTTGTCACGCGCTTTACTTTGTAGTACAAAGTAAAACTATGAAGACGCTTCGCCGCTCCCTCGCCGCACTCGAACTGCTGCTCGTTTTTCCTGCGCTGCTCTTTATGACTGCTCTGTTCGCGCGTAACATCCAGCCTCAGCAATACCAACCGGCGCACACCGCGCAAGTCATTGTTGATTGGTTTGCCGCCCGGACGCACATTGGACTGTGGCTACTCCTGATCGCATTGCCCCTTGCTGTGCTCATCATCGGTGCAGTGACCCTGCTGCGTGAATGGCGCCGCGACGACTCACTACGCGACGCTGCGCGAAAAATGCTCGGCCTGGCTCGCGCCCACGCTGCCGCGTTGCTCATCGCCTGCACGACGGCTACAGCATTCGTCATCCTCGCCATCGTCGCCCTGCACGTGACCACCGACTGAGCCGACAGCTTATTGCTCAGAAGGATGCGGCTTCAGCCCACGCGGTACGCCAACGAATGAGGTCTTAAGCCCGGTGTATCAGAGGTTGCCGTGGGTGGCGTAAAGGAGCCGGCCGTTGGGCTGGATGATGCCCTGTTCGAAGGCAGCCGGAAGCTGCGTCGTATTGGTGTAGAGGCAGCGGACGAAATAGAAGCTCTGCATCTGATCGCGGGCCAGTTCGAGAACTTTCCGCTCGAGAACACGGAATTGGACGCGGTTGACTTTGGCGAGTTGAGGAACGAGATTAATGTCACAACCGCCTCCGGTCGCGTTGGCCATGAGGTGACCACGGTCGTAGCGGGCGGAGTTGCCGAGAGGATGACCGGCCATGCGGCTGCGGTCGCGCCGGTGTTTAGATGCAGAGGGAATGCCGCAGGCGATGATATTGCGGTCGAGCGTGAGGTCGAACAGATAGGAGAAGGAAGCTCCGGATTCGCCAGTTTCGACCTCGACGATCTGCGCCGAGGGACTCATGAAGGCATAATCGTCGCACCAGATGGGGACGAGAATGTTAGCGATCTCGGCGATGATATCGGAGCCGGAGTAGCCAGCGATGAATCGCTCGTATTGCGCTTGCGTGAACATATTCAGCGAACTGGTTTCTCGATTCTGCCATGGGTGTGTGGATATGTATAGGGCTGCACGCAGGATATTCGATCAACATTTCGATCGTTGGCTCTTTACGGGCCCTCGGCCTGGTCAAGCACTCCAAAAGCGAGACGTGGCGCGAAGGCCACGTCTCGCATTCCCCTCCGGAAAAACCTCAGCAGCATCCCCCCGCGATCGAAGGGATCACCAGCACCTCATCGCCTTCCTGGAAGCATATTTCTCGTTTCCCAGGAAACGGATGTCTTCCTCATTCACATAGAAGTTGATAAACCGCCGGATCTGCCCGTCCTCACCCCGCAGATGTTGCCGCAGCGCCGGAAAGCGCCCTTCAATTTCAGTCACCAGTTCCGGAAGATTCGACGCGGTACTCGAAATCTCCCGCACGTTGTTGGTGTGCTTTTGAAATGCATTCGGCAACAGAACTCTAACGGCCATAGCTCTCTCCTGCCAGGCTCAGTCCCTGGCTTGCCGCGTTGTGTTCTTCCACAAAGTTCTCAAAGTCAGCCAGCCGCGGACGAATCGCCGCGCTCTGCTCGTAGGCGCCGCTCAGGCAGTCCGTCGTCTTCAGTCCGTTGCCCGTGATGCAGGTAACCGTCAGGTCATCCGGCTGAATGCGCCCATGCGCATAGAGCCGCGCCGTCACCGCCGTCGTCACGCCGCCTGCCGTCTCGGTGAAGATGCCTTCGGTCTCCGCCAGTTCCTGGATCGCCGAAACAATCTCCACATCCGAAACATCCTCGGCCCAGCCGCCGGTTTCGCGAATCACCCGCGCCGCATAAATGCCGTCCGCCGGATTGCCAATCGCCAGCGACCGCGCAATCGTATTCGGCCGCTGCGGCTCGATCACGTCGGTGCCGGCTCTTCACAGCCTTCGCGATCGGCGAGCATCCCGTCGCCTGCGCGCCGAAGAACCGCACCGGCTTCTCCTCCACCAGCCCCAAGCTCGATCAGTTCATTGAATGCCTTGCGAATCTTCGTAATCAGCGAACCGCCCGCCATCGGCACCACCACGTTGTCCGGCAGCCGCCATCCAAGCTGCTCGGCAATCTCGAACCCCACCGTCTTCGATCCCTCGGCGTAATACGGCCGCAGGTTCACGTTCACAAATCCCCAGTTGTAGCGATCGGCGATCTGCGAGCACAGCCGATTCACGTGGTCGTAGTTGCCCTCCACGCGCACCAGCGTCGCCCCGTACACCTGCGTGTTGAGAATCTTCGCCGGCTCCAGGTCCGCCGGAACCAGGATGAACGTCTTCAACCCCAGCCGCGCCGCGTGCGCCGCCACCGCATTTGCCAGGTTGCCGGTCGACGAGCAGCCGACCGTGTCGAAGCCGAAGTCCTGCGCATTCGCCAGCGCCACCGCCACCACGCGATCCTTGAAGCTCAGCGTGGGCATGCAAACCGCGTCGTTCTTGATGTAAAGATTGTGCGCGTCGAACTGCGCACCCAGCCGCGGAGCCTTCACCAGCGGCGTCAAGCCCGGACGGCGTCTGCGGAACATAGCTGTCCGCAACCGGCAGCAGCGCCCGATAGCGCCACATGTCCAGCGGGCCCTGGGAAATTGTCTCGCGGGTAAAACGGGTGCGGGCATACTCGAGGTCGTACGTCACCTCGAGCGGGGAAAAGCACTCATCGCAGATGGAAAGCGGCTGATGACCATAGGTCTTGCCGCATTCCCGACATCGCAACCAATACGCAGTCGTCAAAGGTCCCTCGCTGTATGCGAGTGACAGCGGAACTGCGGGCGCGTGACCGGCTCAATGAATGAGCGAACGCTGAATTGACTCGAAACGCTTGCGAAGCCGCCTTGCGAAGAGTGCTGAAGCGACCCCCGAATCTCATGTTCCCCGCCTACGGCGGGCGAGAGTTGACACCATACTCCTGGTTTGCCCAGGCAGGTTGTCGTGGCGTCACAGGGCCCGTCCCTCAGCCACTCTGCATGAAACTCAGGCTTGCCCTTTGGGGGCAAACTTGAATATCTCACTTGTACCATAGCGCCGGGTCGAGCGCAAGCAATTGCAGCAAAGCGGGACAAATGACGTCTCAGATGTCGTAGTTGGAGGCTCGGCAGACAGTAATCCCAAATCTGAAAATCAAGACCTGGAAGTGTAGCTTTTTACATGTACTCCGTTTTCCCGGTTCTCGGATACTCCCGTTTCCACATGGCGGGGTCCTCTTCCCATGGCGCTCTCACACATACAATGCCAAGAGCCGATTTATTCCAGAAAGACATGTGATCCTTCACTTTAAACGCGGGATCTTCCCAGTGGCGGTACGCGAATCGCTGTTCCTTGCTGGTAATCGGGTCGAATGGGCGAAACCGGGCCCTCGGCCGTCGCCGTTTTCGATTCAAACGTGGATGGTGCAACAACTGCGCCCCGGATCACATCACATCTCGTACACGGTCTTTGTAACCGGGCAGCGAGACCTGCTGCGGAACCGGGATCCAGCTCCGTACTTGGATCAAAATCGGTAAAGGAATCTAAATCAAGGAGAAGACACATTATGCCGACAGATTTCATCGAAAAGGCGCCATCCGTTGAGGAAGTTCTTCGCGAAGTTTCCCACATTAAGACAGTCGTCACCGACGCCGTAGAAGATGGCTTTAAGTCGGCGCTCAAGGCGGTCAAACAAGGCCGTCATGCCGCGGAGGATGCTCTCGACGAAGCCAAGCACAAAGTCAGGCAGAAGCCCTTTGAAGCGGTGGGAATCGTTTTCGCGGTCGGAGTCATGACAGGCGCGGTTCTGACCTGGCTCAGCTCCCGCCGCCGGTAAGCGGATCCAAAACATCAAGCTGTAAGCAGAAGCGGCCCGCTATCTCTTTAACGGCCCGGGTGCCCCAGGTCTCGCCTTTGAGACCTGGGATGCGACCTCAGCGAGCTACGGGATCCCAACGTCAGTTCGTGTAGATCCTCACGTAATCCACCTGCATATCTCCAGGGAAAACCGTGGTCGCGTTCGGACCGCCCGGCCAGTCCCCGCCGATGGCCAGGTTCAGAAGGATGAACTGCGGTCCCTGGTCAAATGGCCAGCCGTTTGTTCCCCAGGTTGCATCGGTTGATTTGAACGTCGCGTAAACGTTGGAAGGGTTGTCCACATAATATTCGATTTCACCCTTCTGCCAGATCATCCCGTAGACATGCCAGGTAGCAGCCGAAAAGGCAGAAGCAGTGAACTGCTCGGTGCCATTCAACTCGGCGCTGCTGGTGCCTCCGTGCACGGAGCCGGCAATCCAGTCATAACCCTCTGGGGTCCCGCCAGCAGCCGGCGGCGGATCGTTCCCATCGATGTGCTCCATCACGTCGAGTTCACCGCACCCCGGCCAGGACTCGGCGATGATGTTGTTGCCCAGCAGCCAGAATGCCGGCCACATGCCCTGGCTCTCCGGCAACAGCATCCGCGCCTCAATCCGCCCATACATGAAGCTGAACAATCCCTCGGTCTTCAGTCGCGCTGATGTGTAAGTGGTCCCTGAGGGATTGCGCCCCTCAATGTGCAGGATTCCCGTGGTGTCAATGTAGGCATTTGGATTGCTGGGATCGCATGGCGTGGTTGTCGAACCAGCGGCGCAGTAGGTCTCGAGCTCATTGTTTCCACAGCACTGGAAACCCGTGTCGTAGGTCCAGGTGCTCGAGTTGGGCAGCGCATTCGCTGTTCCCGAATTCGAGAATTCGTCGCTCCACACCAGCGTGCCCGAGGGAATACCGGGCGTAAAGCTCTTTGTCGCAACGGAGCTGTTGGTGTAACCCGGGGCTGCCGCGGCGATCGCGTTGACAGTCAAGGTCGACGAAACCAGAAATGGCGCCTGGTATTGCTGCGATGTGTTGGTGGGTGTGGATCCGTCGAGCGTGAAATAAATTTTGGCGCCGGTGGTCGTATCGGCAAGGGTGACGATCACCGCGCCATTCTGCGCTGCCGCCGTCGTTATCGTCGGCACTGCCGCCGGAGTCTCCGGTGGTGTTCCGCCGCCGCCCCCGCTGCTGGTGCTTCCGCTACCACCGCATCCGCAAATTAACGCGCCCGCCACAACCAAAGCTGCAACCATATCAGACCTCATCCGCATGTACGTTCTCCATCTGACGGCGAATGCCGGGGACACCATCGCCATCTAAGCATTCCGCGTCTGATAGCGTCAATCATCAACGTTTGCGTGGGATGTGACTGAGGACACAACCGATAAAGAAATTTCCGGCGGCCCGATCACTCCTTGAACAATCGCTTGTCTCATGAATCAGATCGGAACGAGCAGGGACCTTCACAGGCCGCGGAAGGACTCTGTCGAATGGCTTTGTGTCAGGGCACGATTTTCAGTCGTGCCGCAAATGCTCCAAAAACGACCGGCTTTAGCCGCTGAGGATGTTCGGCGGCTTGATTTGCGGTATCGAAGATTTTTCCGCAGCCTCTGCAGGCCGCTGAACATCATCGCCCCGAATCGTAGTTGAGATTCGGCGCCAGCCACCGCTCCGCCTCGGCCACGCTCATCCCTTTGCGCTCAGCGTAGTCGGCCACCTGGTCGCGATCGATCTTGCCCAGGCTGAAGTAGCGCGACTCGGGATGCGCGAAATACAACCCGCTCACGCTCGACCCCGGCCACATCGCGTAGGACTCGGTCAGGCGCATCCCCGTCTTCGCCTCCACATCCAGCAAACGCCAGATGGTTCCCTTCTCCGTGTGGTCAGGGCATGCCGGATATCCAGGCGCCGGCCGGATCCCGCGATACTTCTCCTGGATCAACTCCGCGGTGCTCAGCTTCTCCTCGCGCCCGTAGCCCCACTCGTCGCGCACGCGCTTGTGCAGGCACTCAGCGAAGGCCTCCGCCAGCCGGTCTGCCAGCGCCTCCGCCATAATCGCGTTGTAGTCGTCGTGCTCCGCGCGGAACTTCTCGGTCAGTTCCTTCAGTCCAATCCCGCTGGTCACCGCGAACGCCCCAATCGAATCCCGCAACCCGGTGCTCTTCGGCGCGATAAAATCCGCCAGCGAACGGCACGGCTCGCTGCCCTCGCGATTCGCCTGCTGCCGCAGAAAGTGCAGCTTCGCTGTCACGGGCCCGCGCGCATCGTGCTCATACAACTCCACATCGTCGCAAACCGCGTTCGCCCAAAAGAATCCGTAAACCGCTCGCGCCCGCAGCAACTTCTCGGCGATGATCCGGTCCAGCAGCGCGTTCGCCTCGCGCGAACAGTTGCCGCGCCTGCTCCCCCTGCCTCTCATCGTCGAGAATGCGCGGATAAACGCCCTTCAACTCCCACGCGTGAAAGAACGGGCTCCAGTCGATAAACTCCCGCAATGTTCCAGCGGAAAATCGTCCAGCACCCGCACGCCCGTAAATTCCGGCACAGCCAGATCCTCGGCCCGCCACTCGATCGGCGTCCGTCTCGACCGCGCCTCCTCCAGCGAAACCGTCTTCTGCCGCGGCGCCGCATGCGTCTTGCGCACCGCCTCGTACTCAGCCCGTGCTGCGCCACAAACTCCGCCTTGCCGTCGTCGCTCAGCAGGCTCGTCGTCACCGGCACGGCCCGGCTCGCATCCAGAATGTGCACCACCGGCTCGCTGTAATGCGGCGCAATCTTCACCGCCGTATGCGCGCGGCTCGTCGTCGCTCCGCCAATCAGCAGCGGCACCTTGAACTCCTGCCGCTCCATCTCCCGCGCCACGTGCACCATCTCATCCAGCGACGGCGTAATCAGCCCGCTCAGCCCGATGATGTCCGCCTTCACCTCCTTCGCGCGCTCCAGAATCTTCTCCGCCGGAACCATCACGCCCAGGTCGATCACCTCGTAGTTGTTGCACGCCAGCACCACGCCCACAATATTCTTGCCGATGTCGTGCACATCGCCCTTCACCGTCGCCAGCACAATCTTTCCCTGCGCCTTCACCACCTGCCCGGCCGCGGCCATCGCCGCCTTCTCGGCCTCCATGAACGGAGTCAGGTACGCGACCGCCTTCTTCATCACGCGCGCCGACTTCACCACCTGCGGCAGAAACATCTTGCCCGCGCCAAACAGGTCGCCCACCACGCTCATCCCGTCCATCAGCGGCCCTTCAATCACCAGCAGCGGCCGGCCCAGCTTCGCGCGCGCCTCTTCCGTGTCGATCTCGATATACGCGTCGATCCCCTTCACCAGCGCATGCGTCAGCCGCTCCTCCACCGTTCCGTTGCGCCACTCCTCGGCCTTCTTCTCCGTCGACAACCGCGCCCGCGCCCTTCAGCGTCTCGCCATATTCCACCAGCCGCTCGGTCGCATCAGGCCGGCGATTCAGCAGCACATCCTCCACCATCTCCTTCAGCTCCGGCTCAATCTCCTCATACACCTCGAGCATGCCGGCATTCACAATGCCCATGTCCATGCCCGCCGCAATCGCGTGATACAAGAACGCCGAGTGCATCGCCTCGCGCACCGTATTGTTGCCGCGAAAGCTGAATGAGATATTCGAGACGCCGCCGCTCACCTTCGCATGCGGCAGGTTCTCCTTGATCCAGCGCGTCGCGCTGATAAAGTCGACCGCGTAGTTGTTGTGCTCCTCCATCCCCGTCGCAACGGTCAGAATATTGGGATCGAAGATGATGTCTTCCGCCGGAAACCCTACCTCGTCCACAAGAATCCGGTAAGCCCGCTCGCAGACGCGGATCTTGTCCTCGAAATTCGCCGCCTGGCCCTGCTCGTCAAAGGCCATCACCACCGCGGCCGCCCCGTACTTCAGCACCGTCGCCGCGTTCTCGCGGAACTTCTCCTCGCCTTCCTTCAGCGAGATCGAATTCACAATGCCCTTGCCCTGCAGGCATTTCAGCCCCGCCTCAATCACCTCCCACTTCGACGAGTCCACCATGAACGGCACCTTCGCCACCTCCGGCTCGCTCGCCAGCAGTTGCAGAAAGCGCGTCATCGCCGCCACGCCGTCGATCATGCCCTCGTCCATGCAGATGTCGAGCACGTTTGCGCCGTTCTCCACCTGCTGCCGCGCCACGCTCACCGCCTCTTCGAACTTGCCGTCCTTGACCAGCCGCGCAAACTTCGGCGACCCGGCCACATTGGTCCGCTCGCCGATCATGATGTAGACGCCCGGCTGCTGCGTAAACGGCTGCGACCCCGAAAGCCGCAGTGGCTTCATCGGCGCAACCTCAGCAGTGCCCACACCCTGGTCCAGAGAGTCCTCTGCGTGAAATTCGCCGCCCACTTGCGCGGAGCCACCCCCTCCAGCGCCTTCGCAATCGCCGCAATATGCTCCGGCGTATTGCCGCAGCATCCGCCGGCAATATTGATCAGCCCGCCCGCGCAAACTCGCCCAGATACCGCGCCATATCCTCCGGCCCCAGATCGAACCCCGTCTCCGACAGCGGATTCGGCAACCCCGCATTCGGATAGCACGAGATCGCCACGTCCGCCTTCTCCGACAAGCTCCGACAAAAACGGATACATCAGGTCCGGCCCCAGCGAGCAGTTCAGCCCCACCGACAGCGGCTTCACATGCTTCACCGCATTCCAGAAAGCCTCCATCGTCTGCGCCGAAATCATCGTCTCGCCGCCGCGGCCCACCGCCGCCGAAATCATCACCGGCAGTTCCGACACCGTCCTCATCGAACACCTCGCGAATCGCCACCAGCGCCGCCTTCGCATTCAGCGAGTCGAAGATCGTCTCCACCAGCAGCATGTCCACGCCGCCCGCAATCAGCGCCCGCACCTGCTCCGCATACGCAGTCTTCACCTGGTCGAACGTCACCACGCGGAATCCCGGATCGTCCGCGTCCGGTGAATTCGAAAGCGACACCGTCAGCGGCCCGATCGCCCCGCCACAAACCGCTGCCGCCCCGTCTCCTTGCCACGCGATCCGCCCACTCCCTGCACTGCCGCGCCGATGTTTCGTTGATCTCCCACGCCAGCTCGTTCAGAAACTTGTCGTCGATGATCTTCTGGTAGAACTCCGGATCCTTCCGCCCGCCATGCTCGCGCGGATCGTCGACAAAAAACTCGCTCTGCGAAATGCTCGTCGCGCCAAAGGTGTTGGTCTCGATAATGTCCGCGCCGGCCTCCAGAAACCGCCGGTGAATGTCGCCGATCATCTCCGGCTGCGTCAGCGAGAACAGGTCGCCGTTATTCAGCAGGTCCTTCTTCGCGTCCTTGAACCGCTCGCCGCGAATATCCGCCTCGGTCATGCCGTAGGTGCGGATCGTCGTGCCCATCGCTCCATCGATAATGGCAATGCGATTCTTCAAAATCTCCACGAGGGGATGTGTGCGTGGTGTCGTCATATCTCTCTAATGATTGTAAAAGGCGGCGTCGCGCACCATCGCGTGCCAAACAGGGAACAGGAGTAAACCCCAGTTGGATCGAGAGTTTGCGAGGCTGAACCGCAGTAAGGTGGGTGTTCCTGCGCGGAGCGCCTTTCGCCGGGGTCCCCAGAGAGCGATTTGGGCTCTTTGGGGCAGAGCTTGGGGGTGGTGAACGAAGGATCTGCTTCTTCTCTTCTCCCCGACCCGATCCCTACGCCGGTTTGACAAACAGCCCCGCCAGCTTATTCCCGATCGGCGACCCAATCCCGCTGCATGGATCCGGCCCCGGTTCCGCGTTATAAAGCCCGTTCCCGCCCGACGTGATGTCGTTGAAATCGCCCTGGTTCTGGTAGAGCGTCGGCGTCACAAACCCCAGCTTCTTCCCGAACGCCGCAAACAGCCCGGCATACAGCGGCGCCACCGCGCTCGTCCCGCCCACCACGCTCGTCGACCCGTGCACCACGATGTTGTAGCCGGTGTTGGGATCCGCATCCCCAGAAACATCAGGCACCATGCGTCCTTTGCCATACGGAGTATTCGCTGGCGGCGCGGGCGCTCCAATCTGAAAAGCTCTGCACCGGAAAGATCGTCGAATATCCGCCGCCTGTCCCTTCGCCATTCGTTTGCCCCGGGTTGTCGTTCCACACCGTCTCAACCGTCGTTGTCTTGTACGTTCCTCCGCAGCCCACCACGTGCGGACACGACGACGGACAATCCACATTCGCCGGCGTCGAGCCGCCGTCGCTCGAGTCGTTGTCGCCCGACGCGGCGAACACCACCATCCCGCGTCCGTCGCCGTCGCTGCGGCCGTTTCCATCTGCTGCGCCGCCGTCGTGCCCAACATGGCCTCGTCCGCGCCCCAGGAGATGGAGCACACATCGCAGCCATCGCTGCGCCGCCTTCTGCACTGCCGAAGCAATGTCCTGCGACCAGTACATGCGAATGGTCGCGGGCTTGCCCGTGGCCGCGTAATAAGCCGCCGCCGACACCTGAATATCCAGCGCAACCTCGTAGTCGGGATCGCTCGCCGAGCCGACGCTCTGGTTGGGACTATTCTGCGTGCCGTCCACCGATACATCCGTGATCTGCGGCACCGGCTGACTGATCGCCGCTGAAGTACTGATCCATGTCCGACTGCACCCAGCCGCCGCCCAGCTCCACAATCGCAATCACGCCGCCGCCGGCCAGCCCGGTCGGCCAGTTGTAAGCGGCGCAGAGGTTCGGCACATCTCCACGGGCCGGCGCTTCGGGACCGATCTGGACATGCGGCGTCAGCCGCCGCAGTTTGAAGTACGGATGGCATTTCACCACGGTAGAGGGCGTCATGGCAGGTTCCTCGCAGTTTGTGTGCTTTACTGTCCGCTTAGATGCCGAAAATTCGTATGCGGCAACCAGCCTCGGGGATTTGTGGGTAACGAAAGTCGCATAACTCACAAGCCTTAGTATGAGTGGGAAGCGGTCGACCACCGGAGAAAACCTTTGGCCTACGACGATCTGCGCGACTGGATCAAGACTCTCGAAAAGCACGGCGAGCTCAAGCGCATCCGCGAAGAAGTCTCGCCCGAGCTCGAAATCACCGAGATCACCGACCGCGTCAGCAAAATCGGCGCACGCGGGAACCAGACTCCGCCGGCACCAAAGGCGAAGTACGCTCCCGGCGGTCCAGCGCTGCTGTTTGAAAACATCAAAGGCCATCCCGGCCACAAAGTCCTCATCAACCAGTTCGGCAGCGAGCGCCGCATGGCCCTCGCCCTCGGCGTCAACACCTCGACGAAATCGCCGAACGCATCACCGGCCTGATGAACGTGAAGGCTCCCGAAGGCCTTTTTGACAAGCTCAAGATGCTGCCGCAACTCGGCGCGCTCACCAGCGCCTTTCCCAAAACCGTCGCCGCCAAAGACGCCCCCTGCAAGGAAGTCATTCTCCGCGACAACTTCGACCTCAACCAATTTCCCATCCTCAAGTGCTGGCCGCACGACGGCGGCCGCTTCATCACCCTGCCCTGCGTGCACACCCGCGATCCCGCGCACCGGCAAGCGCAACATCGGCATGTATCGCATGCAGGTCTACGACGGCCAGACCACCGGCATGCACTGGCAGCGCCAGAAAGTCGCCGCCGAGCACTATCGCGAAGCCATGCGCAATGCTGTATCCGCCGACGCCTTCAACCAAGACCAGTCCGGCCCGCAGCGCGCAGGAGTCGCTGCAATGGCCGAGTCCGCCGGCGGCGCCGTCGCCATTCCCGACGGCCCCATCGGCGGCCTTGCCGCAGGTCGCCCTCGGCAATCTGAAAGGCTCGCGCCTTGAAGTCGCCGTCGCCATCGGCACCGATCCTGCACTCACCTTCTCCGCCATCGTCCCCGCGCCGCCCGAGGTCGAAGAGTTCATGATCGCCGGCTTCCTGCGCGGCAAGCCCGTCGAAATCGTCAAGTGCGAAACCGTCGATCTCGAAGTCCCCGCCCACGCCGAAATCATCCTCGAAGGCTACGTCGAACTCGGCGAACTGCGCAGCGAAGGCCCCTTCGGCGACCACACCGGCTTCTACACCATGACCGACGACTACCCGGTCTTCCACCTCACCTGCATCACCCATCGCAAAGACCCCATCTACGCCGCCACCATCGTCGGCAAGCCGCCCATGGAAGACGCATGGATGGGCAAGGCCGTCGAGCGCATCTTTCTTCCCGCGATGAAGATGACCATCCCCGAACTCGTCGACATCCATCTGCCCGTCGAAGGCGTCTTCCACAACCTCATGATCGTCTCCATCCGCAAGAGCTATCCCGGCCAGGCGCGCAAGGTCATGAACGCCATCTGGTCGCTCGGCCAGGCCATGTTCACCAAGTGCATCATCGTGGTCGACGAAGACTGCGACGTGCAGGACATCGCCGAAGTGGTTCTGCGCGTCACCAACAACATCGACCCCGAGCGCGACATCCAGTTCACCCTCGGTCCCGTCGACTCGCTCGATCACTCCTCGCGCCTGCCCAACTACGGCTCCAAGATGGGCATCGACGCCACCCGCAAATGGAAGGCCGAAGGCTTCGACCGCCCCTGGCCCGCCATGATCGAAATGGACCGCGCCACCAAAGCCAAAGTCGACGCCCTCTGGTCATCGCTCGGCCTGTGAATGCATCGATCAAGTGCTCTGTCATTCCGACCGACCGGAGGGAGTGGAGAAATCCGCAGTTGTTTTTCAAGCGCACCGACGCGCTGCTCCCTCCCGCGATAGCCCATCTCCCTTTGATAGCCTTAACCCATGCGCAGTATTCCCCGTTGGGCCATCGCGTGGCTCATTTCCCTGGCGATGGCATCTGCCGTCTCCCCCTGTACTGCGCAAGCCCCCGACACCTTTCGCTGGATCGATTTCCACTCGCCCAGTGACCAGGACGTCGTCGTATGGGTGACGCGCGCGCTCCAGGGCCAGAAGTGGACTGCGATTCGCGAAATCGGCGTGCAGTATGACGCGGCCCTGGTTGTCACCACCTTTCGCGCCTCCCCGCAGGCTTCCCCCGATCGCGACACCTTCTCCATCTGGAGCGTCTCGCTCAGCAACCGTGCGCTAACCCATCTCGTCGATGGAACAAATCTGCGCCTCAGGGACTGGCTGCTGCTCAACGTCGGAGCGGGTCGCGAACTCGGCGCTCTCTACGATGATTGCAGCGACTGCGCCGCCACCACTTACCTCACCGCCTTCCACTACGACTTGCGCCAGCACACCTGGGCTGGCCGCTGGATGCAGGGAGGAAAGGCCGTACCCGTCTGGACCACGAACCAGCCGACGGGCGCCACCCAATCTCAGGTGTACGCTGTGATGGCCAATTCCGCGGGCCTCGAAACCCTGGCGACGTGGACCCACATCGACCATGGGAAAGAGAAGGCCGCCGAAGATTTTCTCTACCGCTATGACATCGATCCGCAGAGCGACATTGAGCGCACGCAGCTTCTTTCCGGCCGCGATGCGACGAGCATGAAGGACCGCCTTTGCCACGCACAGGAGGTCGTTCCCGGCCTGGTCCGCGGGCAGGATTCCCCCCTTTGCCAGACCGGACAAAAACCCCGCTACGAGCGCAAGCCCATAACCACCCCGCCCGCCAACAACCAGGGCCAGTCAAGACCGCCCGGATCCCGGCAATAAGACAATCGCCCCAATCCGCACGGCAGAAAGGGTTTCACTGTTGAGGCGGGTTTGGCCGGCAACAACGTCGAGCGGTTTCCCAGACAAGCCACCCTGACGCATTCCATCCTCCAAGCATCCAACCAGCAAAAGAGGTCGAACAATGAAGCTCTTCTCTCGATACCTGTTTTTGACCGCTATGTCCGCTGCCCTCGCAATTGCCGCCATTGGCTGCAAGAACAATCAAACTCCCGCGAATACCGACACAGCGACCACCCAGGACCAGTCGCAGGACCCCGCTGAAGCCAACATCGCTCCCATCTCCAACGCGTCCACAACCGGAAGTGGAGCCCCAGAATCCGGCTCAGGGGCTGCTCCTGCGCAGCAATCGGACCAATATGCCGACCAATCGGGCCCGTCCGGTGACTACGACAGCTACGATCAGCCCGTGGACTACGCCCCGCAGCCGCCGCCACCGCTGCCCGAATACGATCAACCCCCCTGCCCCGGCGATGACTACATCTGGACGCCCGGCTACTGGAACTACTCTGACGGCTACTACTGGGTGCCTGGAGCCTGGGTCTCGGCGCCGTATCAGGGCGCTCTTTGGACCCCCGGATTCTGGGGCTTCGCAGGCGGCCGCTACGGCTGGCATCGCGGCTACTGGGGTCGGCACATCGGCTACTATGGCGGCATCAACTACGGCTTCGGCTATGTCGGCTCCGGCTACCAGGGCGGGTACTGGCAAGGCGATCACTTCGACTACAACCGCACCGTCAACAACGTGAACACCACCGTCGTTCACAACGTCTACAACTACCGCATCGTAAACAACAATGTGAACCGCGTCAGCTACAACGGTCCTGGTGGCGTTTCAGCGAGGCCCCGTCCGGCTGAGATCGTGGCCGTCCGCGAGCAGCACACACCGCCCATGACGGCGCAGGTGCAGCAGGCACAGTCCGCCCGATCCGATCGCGGCAACTTCGCCGCCGTCAATCACGGACGCCCCCAGGTGGTAGCTGTGTCGAAGCCGCTACCGGCAGACCACAACATCCGGCCTCCGGCTCCCGTACCCATGCGGCAGCCCGCGTCTAACGCTGGACGCCCCGGCGAACCTGCACTCCAGCCGCGTGAAAATCATCCCGCACCGAACGCGCCAGCCGCACCCGAGAGGGCTCAGCCTGCATCGCGACAGCAGAACCAGTGCCCCAGCAGCAACACCCGGCCCCCGTGCAGCATACTGAGCGGCAGCCGGCTCCCGAACGACAAGCCCCTGCTCAGCACGCCCAGCCTGCTCCCGAACGACAGGCCCCTGCTCAGCACGCCCAGCCCGCGCCCGAACACCAGGCTCCTACGCCGCAGCGGCCCATGCAACAGCAGCGGCCCGCTCCCGTTGAGCATCCTCAACGCCAGCAACCCGCTCCGGAGCAGCATCCAGCCCCGCAGCGTCCGGCTGAGCAGCATCCTGCTCCCCAGCAGCACGCTGCGCCCGCCGCCCATCCGGCTCCTGAGCGCAAACCTGCGCCGCCGAAAAAGCCGGACGAGCAGCGGCCGCAGTAACACGCCCCTCAACTGCCGAGTGGCTTTCCCGTCGAATCACGGAAAAGCCACTCGGCAAATCTCTTTCGCCATTAACCCGCTAACGCTCTCAATCAGCCGCCTGCACCTTGATTGAGACCACTCCCCGCACCCAGCGCGAATCCCGCTTTTCTCCCGAACTGATCAAGGCAATCGGACCATTGTCGGCCAGCGGCTTGCCATCCACGCTGTCCACCAGCAGCACTGAGCCGTCGTGCTCATCCGGTGAGACTTCGCCCAGTGAATATACGACCTTGTTTCCGTCGCGTCCCTCCGCAACCACGTAAAGCCTGAAGTCTTTGCCCTTCAGCTTTTGAGGAACACCAACCTCAACCAGCAGAGCCATCAGCGGTACGCCGGAGAGTGTCATCGCCTGGTTTTTCGCATCGGCAACCTGGAAGGTCTCGTGCGGAAGGGAAGCCAACTTCTGCGCCGTCCATTCTTGCGATTTTTTTCCGTAGCTGATCTTCAGAGGATTGCTCATTGCGTCCCGGCCCTGGTCCGCCTGCTGGCGCGCCGTCGTTGTGTCCGGGGGATGTGTAGGGTGCAGCGGCAGGTCCGTAAGTGGTCCGGATTGCGAGTAGGCCGTGCATCCAGTGAGGAAGAGGCCCAGGAGAAGCAGTTTGTACTTACTCATCGTTTGCATGGGTCATCGCCTCCACGGAATCCATCGTATACTGGGACTATGTCGGTTGTGCGCAATATCGCGGCCATAGCCAAAGGCATGAGCATCACCTTTGGGGAGATCCTGCAGCCCACCCAGGTCGAAAACTACCCCGACGGCAAGGGACCCATGCGCGGAGCGAAATTTGAAGAGCGCTTCCGCGGCGCCCACGTTCTGCAACGCGACGAAAACGGCCTTGAGAAGTGCGTAGCCTGCTTTCTGTGCGCAGCGGCCTGTCCCGCAAATTGCATCTTTATCGAAGCCGCTGAAAACACCGCCGAGCAGCGCATCTCCTCGTCCGAGCGCTATGCGAAGGTCTACAACATCGATTACAACCGATGCATCTTCTGCGGATATTGCGTGGAAGCCTGCCCCACCGACGCCATCACCCACGGCCATGGCTTCGAACTCGCCTCGCTCAACGCCACCAACCTGGTGATGCGCAAGGAAGACATGCTGCTGCCCGTGAACGCCATCGCCCCCGCAAGATAATACGTGGGCATCCCTCTTTCGACTTTCATGGGTCTCATCCTGAGCGGAGCGGCTTGGGCTCCTCCTGGCGCGTAACTGCAGGGTTACGAATCGAAGGGCCCTCAACAGGAACTGTCATTTCGACCGGAGCCTGCGGCGCAGCGAAGGGCGGCGTGGAGAACCGGCAGTTACACTTTAGCCCCGTGCTCAATCGCAGCAACCCGAAACTCCCCTTAGAGATCGATCCTCCAGGAATAACAGATCCGCTTCAGTTGCTCCGCCCCACCTGCACCGTGGTCACAACCGGATTCACCGCCGGAATCTCATCCAGCGGAAACCCCAGCCGCTTCCACTCGTCGTAGCCGCCACGCAGCGGCCTTACCCGCTCGATTCCCAGCTTGTGCAGCGTCATCGCGGTCTTTGCCGCCGTCGCCTCGCTGGGACAGGTGCAGAACAGCACCACATCCCGGTCCCGCGGAATCTCTATATGCCGCGCCGCCAGCGCGTCCGGTGAAAAGTGCATTGCATGCGGCAGTGTGAATGGCTCGGCCATCAGTTCCAGCGGATGCCGCAGGTCCACGATAAACACCTGCTCCCCCGCGTCGAGCTGCGCCTTCAGTGCCTCCGGTTCCAGCCGCGACTGCACCAGCTTCTTCAGCACCGAACGCCGGCGATAGACCCGCATAATAAAGAACCCCAGGACTGCCAGCAGCAACAATGCGCCCGAGAATCGACCCACCCAGTTGAGCAGGCTCGGATCGCGCTTCAGCGCGTCACCAAACAGCCTGCCGGTCATCAGCAGCGCCGTCAGCCACAACGTTGCGCCGATGCCGTCGAAAAACAGGAACGAGCCCAGGCTCATCCCGTTTTCGCCCGCCACCGGCGCCGCCAGCGTCGCCAATCCCGGTACAAACTTCGCGAACATCAGCATGACGCCGCGCCGCCGGCCAAAAGAGTCCTGCGTGCGACGCACACAGATCGTCGGCTCCATCGACAGCTTGCAGAGAATGCGCAGCACGTGGTGCCCATAGCGCCGCCCGATCAGAAACCAACTCGTGTCCGCCGTCAGGCATGCCAACAGCCCGGCCACGAAAACCGCACCATAGTTCATCTGGTGCTCGGCCGAAAGCCAGCCAGCCGCCAGAAGCACCGGTGTAGCCGGCAGGGGAATCCCAAATTGCTCGATCAGAACCCAACTGAAAAGCAGCAGGTAACCGTAAGTGAGGAGAATATGCGAGGGGAGAGCCATGGGATGACTTGTACCTGCCGCCGGGTCATGTCAGGACGCCGAAGCGTGTATATATGCGTGCTCCGGCGTCCTCATTCTATCCGATGAACCAACTCCGAATTTGTTTCACCCGATTCCAAACAAAATAGAACACCGCCGGGACCCGGCCGACCTGCGATTCCCCCGCAGCGCGAAGCTGACTCGCTAATCGCTGAGAAGACGAAACATAGCAGTTCACCGCTGAGCGCGTCATCCGCATCCTCAGCGCCCAGCAAGGCGACCACGATTACTCCCAATGAGAAGAGCGCCGGCCCTTTTCGTGCTGTAGTATCATTCGGGTCAATTCGACAAGACTCCCCACCTGGAAATCGACGGAGGTCTCCATGCTTCGAATTTCCTCTCTCTGCCTCCTGTTTGCAATCGCTGCTCATGCGGCCGCTCCTGCAACCCCGCCGGCGTTCAACAACCTGGAGGAGCATTGGACGGCGGTTCACGGGACCGCCGCGGCCGATTCGGCCGTGGTGCGGGATGGCCACGCGTCGCTGCGCCTGGGCCGGGATGCCACCGGGCAGGATGCGAGCGTACGGCTGGCCCCGGTGACGCTGAACCTTGGCAAGCGATACGAGTTGAGCGGATGGGTTCGCACCGAAGAAGTGGAAGTTCAAGACGTCAACCGCACGCCGATTGCTGTGGGTGCGGCGCTGACAATGGCCTCGATGCCGTTCGACGTCCATTCGGCTTCATTGGGCGGCACTCGCCCGTGGACGCACCTGAGCCTTCAGTTTGTGGCCACCCGTACTCAGGATCAGGTCGTGCTGAACGTGGGGAGCGGCGGGGCATTCCACGGCAAGGCATGGTTCGAAGGCGTCCAACTGCGGGAGATTCCGTCGTCAGAAAGCGAATGGCCCGCGCGGGAGGCCGTGCAGACCTTCGGACCTGCATACCGGTATCCGGCAGCGGGATGGATCTATCTCCATATTGAAGGCGAGCCTTACGAACGGGGATACCAGCATGGACACCTGATGGCGCGCGAAATTCCGGAATACATGGAGCGCTGTGCAGCCCTTATCGGGTCGAAAGACCATTGGGACGACTACCGTACGACGGCCAATGCGCTGTTTCTGCGCGGGTTTGACCGCGAGATCCTCGAAGAGATGCGCGGCATCGCGGAAGGCGCTTCTGACGCGGGTGCGCGCTGGAATGGGCGCAGGATCGACCTTCTTGACGTAGTAGTGGCCAACACAACGGTGGAGATCGGTGAGCTTGCGCCGGCCGTAAAGGCAACGCCGACCGGCCTCGAGGGCCTGAGCTTTGACGCGCCTCCCTATGCCGCCCACAAGCGCGACTCGGCAATGGACCATTGCAGCGCGTTTGCCGCGACCGGTCCGGCGACCCGCGACGGAAAGATGGTGATCGGGCACGTCACCTGGTGGCCCTTGACGCTGGCCGAGCAGACCAATGTGATGCTCGACATCAAGCCGGCAAAGGGACATCGCGTGCTGATCCAGAGCTACCCCGGAGGAATTGAAAGTGGCACGGACTGGTACCAGAACGATGCCGGGATGGTGCTGACCGAAACGACCATCGACCAGACTCCATTCAATGAGAGTGGAACCTCGGTCGCATACCGCGCGCGCATGGCGATTCAATACAGCGACAACATCGACGATATGGCGCGGATTCTGAGCACCCGGAATAACGGCCTTTACACCAACGAATGGATCATGGGTGACTCGAAGACGAACGAGATCGCGATGCTCGACCTGGGCACGAATCACACCAAATTGTGGCGCAGCTCGAAGGGCGAATGGTTCGGCGATACGCCGGGATTCTACTGGGGCGATAACAACGCAAAAGACCTGCCCGTACGGCTGGAGGAGTATCCGGATCCCAAGGCCGATCCCGATTACATTCCCTATGTGCCGGCCGTGCGCGACATGGCCTGGCAGCAACTCTACAAGCAATATCGGGGAAAGATCGACGAGCAGTTCGGATTCCTGGCATTCCGGTCTGCGCCGCTGGTGGCTGCTTCCACGATGGATGCCAAGGTCCTGACCGCGGATATGGCGCAACACATGATGGTGTGGGCGGAGATCGGAAGGCCCAACCAGACCGAGTGGGTTCCGAACAAGAAATACGATGCGGCCCTGGATGCCGGTTTGTATCCGTCCGGCTACCACTTGTTTGCAGCCGACCCCTCCGATAGCCTGCGCGCATCCATTGAGGAGAATGAGAAGACACGGCTGTCCGGCGCGGTGGAGGGTCACAGGCCGGCCGCTGCTCCAACCGCGAGCAACGGGCAGTTTGACGGGCGACTGTGGAAGGGATGGCTGCTTCCTGCATCCGAAAATGATGTGTGGTTTGTAGCAGGATCGGCGCGCTATCAGCAGATTTTGCAGTCGAATGATGTGGAGGCTGCGATGAATGCGCAGCGCGCGGTCTGGCGGGGACTGCAGTCGAACGCGAACACTCCGCTGGATGAATATCGACGGGAGCGAACGAGAGGAATTCTCTATCTCGACTCGCTGCGGCGAAAGATGGGCGACGATGCCTTTCTGAAATTGATGGATGACTACTACGCCGCAAACACGACGAAGACAGTAACTGCCCAATCGTTTCTGGATAAGGCCGGCGTGCAACTGGCTGCCCTGCATGGCGACGCGATGGGCTCGAAAGAGGGCGCCTCGTACCTTGTAGATGACATCTGGCGCCGCCTGCCGACTGCGGCAATCGTCTATGGAACCCAGCGCGACGCCGGCGCCAATCGCTATGCGGCAGAACAACTGCAGCGAGCGTTTCTGGACGGCTACGCGAGTCAGGTCCCCGTATACAAGGACTTCGAAGCTTCGGATGAGCTGCTGCGCACTCGCGATGTCGTGTTTGTGGGTCGTCCCGAAGCCAATTCCGCCCTGGCCCAGTGGGCAAGCCGGATAGGGTTGGACTACGAAGGCGCGATATTCAAGGTCAACGGCGAGGTTCATGCGTCGGAGCGCGAAGCCTTGATCCTGGCCGCGCAGAATCCACTCGACCCGGCACACATGGTCCTGGTGATTGCAGGCAATGATGCGCTAAGCACTGTAAAGAGTCAGGGTTCGGACTTGCCGGCGAGCGAGTATATGGTGTTCCGGGACGGCGACAATCCCTCGCACGGGTTTATTTCCCACGGTGCTTCCGCCCAGGTCCTGCAAGCCAACAAGTAAAGCTCGGCGCGGAAACACTCCGCCTTTATCGGCTTGCGTTATATCAGATATTTCTGTATGTACAGAAATATCTGATATACTAGACGCATGACATTGACCGTCTCCATGAAGGAATTCATCCTCCACTGGGGCGAAATGGGCGCCCGCTGGGGAGTCAATCGCACCGTCGCCCAGGTCCACGCGCTCCTCTACCTCTCGCCTCAACCCCTCACCGCCGAAGAAATCTCCGACGCCCTCTCCGTCGCGCGCTCCAACGTCAGCACCAGCCTCAAGGAGCTGCAGAATTGGAACCTCGTCAAGACCGACAGCCGCATGGGCGACCGGCGCGACTATTTCCGCACCTCCGCCGACGTCTGGACACTGTTTCTCACGGTTGTCGAGCAGCGGGTGGAACGCGAGATCCTTCCCACCATGGCAATGTTGCAGCGCCTGGTCGTCGAAGCCCGCGCCGAGCGCCCGCCTCAGCCCGCCGTCACCGCCCGCATCACCGCCATGCAGGTCTTCCTCGAAGAACTACACGGCTGGTACACCCAGGTGAAGAAGCTGCCGCCCGCCAGCCTCCATTCCCTCATCAGCATTGGCAGCGGCATCACCCGTTTCCTTCCCAAATCCCGCAGACGGAGGTTGGACTGATGGCCACCACTCTCACGGCCGTCCAAAAATCAACAGAGACCGCCTCGGACACCTTTCAGCGCTACTACGAAGAGGCCGGCCCCGACTATGCAGCCTGGAGCCCACGCTTCAACATGCACTTCGGCTTCTTCCGCCGCGGCATGAACCTCTTCAACCGCGAAGCCATGCTCGAGCAGATGAACCGCGAAGTCTTCGATCGCCTCCGTCTCGGCGACTCTTCTGCCGCGCGTCCCCGCATCCTCGACATGGGCTGCGGTCTCGGCGCAACGCTGCGCAGCATTGCGCGCCGTCTTCCCTCGGCCAACCTGACCGGCATCACCCTCGTTCCCTGGCAACTCGAGCAAGGCCGCCTGCTCAACCAGTCCAGCTCACAGCCCAAATCAGTCAACCTGAGTCTCGGCAACTACGAACACACCGCCTATCCGTCCGCATCCTTCGACGCCGTCTATGCCATCGAAAGCAGCTGTTACAGCGCTGGCGAAAACAAATCCCGCTTCATCCGCGAGGCCCACCGCATCCTCCGCCCCGGCGGCCGCATCGTCGTCGCCGACGGCTTCGTCGGTCCCGGCAAATTCCGCGGCCCGCAGCGCGCCATCTATCGCGCGCTCTGCGACTGCTGGGCCATCGACACCATCGGCCACATCGAAGAATTTACTCGCGAACTCCAGCGCGCCGGCTTCCGCGACATCGTGGTCGAACAGATTCAGGCTCGCGTCACGCCTTCCGTACTTCACGTCCCCTGGGTGACGCTCAAGTTCCTTCTCACCTCCGTCGTCTTTGGCGACCGAAAAATGACGCGTGCCCGCTGGAACAACGTCCTCGCCCCCATTCTCCTGCCCCTCGTCGGCTACCCCATCGGCCCGCTCGCCTATTACCTCGTCAGCGCGGCACGCTGCTAGCTGACGACCCGCCTGCCATTATCGAAATACCTCAGCTGGTTGAAGATCGTTAACCAGCAGAAACATCGAGAGATACCGCGGCTCGGGAAGACAATGGAAGAATTTCCTACGCCCTCCCCAAAAATACTGAAGTATCCACTTGACAATCCTCCCCATCTGCTCAATACTGAAGTTATTGCTTCACTATTGCGAAGCCAGGAGGATCAAAACCATGGCAGACCCCACCGTCATCCACAGCACATTCGTCATCGAGCGCAGCTATCCCCAGCCCCCCGACCGCGTCTTCGGCGCCTTCGCCCAGCCCGCCCGCAAGCGCCGCTGGTACGCCGAAGGCGATCACGAAATTCAGGAGTTCGAGATGGAGTTTCGCGTCGGGGGCTCCGAACGGTTCCGCTATATCTTCAAGGCGGGCCATCCCATCGCCGGCTCCGAAATTTCCAACGAGAGCACTTATCAGGACATCGTCGCCGAGAAGCGGATCGTGATGACCTCGAAGATGTCGCTGAATGGAAAACCGATCGTCGTGATGATCGCAACTCTCGAGTTTCTGCCCGCGGAAAAAGGCACCACGTTAACCCTCACCCATCAGGGTGCATACATCGAGTGGCCCGTTGGTCCGGAGATGATCAAGCAGGGTTGGCGCAGCCTTCTCGACCGGCTCGAAAAGGAACTGGCAAGCTAGCGGCAACGCCAGGATTCGAGCAGGCATGCCCACTCATCAACCCCAAATCGATCGCCTCTTCCACGCCCTCGGCGACCCCACGCGCCGCGCCATTCTCGACCTCCTGAGCCGGGGGCCCACGTCGGTCACACGACTGGCTGAGCCTCTCGGCATCACCCTCACTGCCGTCGCGCAGCATCTCCAGATCCTCGAAGAAAGCGATCTCGTCCGCACCGAAAAAGTTGGCCGCGTCCGAACCTGCCGCATCGAACCCGCCGGCTTTTCGTTGCTCGAAAAATGGATCAAGGACCACCGGTCCCACTGGGATCTAAGCCTCGACCGACTTGGGCAGTTCCTGGCCGATGAGGATGAAAACCAATAGGCCCCTCTGCATCTGATTGCTGAGAAACACCGCCAGGGAGAACGGCTATGTCCACAACGAGCAGTTTCTCTCGCCGCAGGTTCGTTGCTTCCGCGCTTTCAGCAGCCGTGCTGCCGGGCATTCAACCCAAAGCGGGCTCAGAGTCACAGTCTCAACTGCAGACACCGAAAGGAAACGAAGTGACAACTTTGACGACCTATTTGTTGCTCGATGGCACTTGCGCGCAGGCGATGGAGTTTTACCATTCCGTGTTCGGCGGAGAGCTGCGCGTTACCAAGGTGAAAGAGTCGCCGGCGAAGGATTTCATGCCGGCATTCCTGCATGACAGAGTCGTCAATGCGCAGCTCAAGAGCAGCGACGTGGAGATCTCCGCCTCAGATTGGCTGCAACCCAATCAAACCCCGATTCGCGGGAATACGGTTTGTCTTTTCCTCAGCGGCGGAACGCTTCCTGAGCTCAAGGCGCTGTTCGAAAAGCTCTCCGCGGGAGCGAATGTGACCGATCCCCTGTCGAAGCAGTTCTTCGGTTTTTATGGCGCCCTCAATGACCAGTTTGGCGTGCGATGGATGTTTCAGACCAACAGCCAGAATGGATGAAGGGCGGGACTGGAGACACCTTATGTTGTGGCCGCCACGAGCGGTTCGCTGCCTGTCGTGATCCCAGCCTTGCCTAACAGCGAGGCAATGACGTCGGCAGCGGTGTAGCTTTCCTTGCCACCCGTCAAAAACGCCGCCACCGTATTCAGATCGTCGCCCACGGTTACCAGCGGAGGCTCCGCCACCGTGTCCCTGCGCGTCTGCGGATGCCCTATATTCGACATCAACGCATTGCACAGGCATTTGCGTCCCACCGTATCCTCGAGCTTCCCGCCCTTCGCCACATACGCAGCCTCGGGCTCGGCAGAGCATCGATAGCCGATCTTCCCTCCTTCCGCCGCATACGGTTCTCTCAGATATCCCAAATCGCAAACCCGCGCTCTCGCCGCCGTCACTCCTGCATCGGAATACGTCCCGGCAAGCTGCGCTACCTTAAACGGAAACCCCGTCGGCGAGGCCAGCGGATCCGTAAACACTTCTCCGGTTCCCTTCGCCGCCTGCGCCACCAGCCTCTTCTTCAGGTCCGGCCGCAGCCCCGACTCCTCGCTGAACGCAAACGCCGTGCCCACCTGAACTCCGGCTGCTCCCTGTCCCAGCGCCTCGCGCACTTTCGCAGCATTTCCATATCCGCCGGCAAGCCAGAACGGCACGCCAAGTTTGCGCAGCTCAGCCAGGTCAACCTTGTCGCGCTCTCCGTAAACCGGCTGCCCGCTCGGGTCCAATTGAAGCTTTCCCCGCGGCGGCGCATTGTGTCCGCCCGCCGTCGGGCTCTCGATCACGAAACCATCTACTTTGCCCGTTGCCCGCCGCAGCATCGTTGTCGCCAGCGTGTTCGACGACACAATCGCCAGAAACCTCGGCCGTTCCAGCGCTGGCAGTGGACCCTCGATGTACTCCCGCGGATCGAACCGCATCATCGTGTCCTGCTCAGCCGTCGCGCCCGCCACCGCCAGCTTGTACTCCGCTGGCTTCCCTGCCGCAAAGTTGTCCAGCACTCCTGGAATATGCAGTGGAATGCCCGCGCCCATCAGCACGTATCCCACGCCCGCCAGCATCGCCCCATAAATCGACGCCAGGTGCGGCAACTGCACCTTTTCCAGAAAATTCACGCCGATCTTGTTTACGTGCCCCTCGCGCGCCAGAAACACTTCCACAAAGTTGCTCACCATCAGCAACTCGATCAGGCTGCGCGAATCACGCTTCTGGTGCATCGGCACATTGCGATAGGGAGTGCCAGCAGCCTTCCCACCAGGCACAAAATACTCGTTCCAGATGCGCTTCGCCATCTCGGGAAATGGATACGCGTCCAGGCCGCGACGCATGTTGCCGTCTGCATCGCCATCGGCAAGTCGCCGCACCAGCACCTGGTCAATAGCCGTGCCGGAAACCACACCCAGCTGCCCCAGCCGCGAGACAGCCTGCGCCAGCCGCCAATTCGACACACCGACGCCCATCCCGCCCTGGATAATTCGTGGGAATTGAAACATCCGAGGATTGTTTCACAGACAGAATCGACCTGTCTGTGATATCCGACCCGAAGCGTCCCCACAGAATCCTAATCCGTGTGGAGGCGGGGTCCCCACAGACAGGTCCTCGTCTGTGGGGTGCTAATCCCACGGCGTCTCCTTGAACGCCTGCGCCATCCCCGGATAGAACGCAAGATATCCGCAGATCAAAAGGTTCAGCGCGACACTCATGAAGAACGACACCTCCTGTCCCGGCGTCATCGGCGTCGGGGTCCCCACGGCCCGGTCCCCGGCAAAATTCACCAGCATCTTTGCCGCTGTCGCTCCCGACAGGAACATCACCACCCACCGCGCCCGCCAGTCGCGGCTGTACCAGCGCCATGCCGTCAGCGCGTAGAGAAACGCGCTGACATAAAACACGCCCTCGGCCGGCATCTGTTTCGGCCACGCATCAAAATTTGTCGCAACAAAATTCGCCACGCCCGTATCCGGCGCCAGCCCCACAATCAATGCAAATATCAGGTTCACAGCCGACCGAAATACCAGCAGCCACACAAACAGCCGGATCAGCACCGGAAGCTTGACCCGCTCCACATAATCGCCACGTTCCCGCGATGGCCCGGTACTCTGCTTCTGGGGCACATACGTTCTGATCCCGTCTCTCGGCGGCATGCTCCCTCCCAGGATGTCTTGACTGCATATTGAAATTGATTGCCTTGATGCGACACATCAAGCCCGGCTCGCGCCTTCACAGGAATGCAGCAGTTGGACTTGAACCGAAGCTTAGCAGGATTCCCGCCGCGGAGATCACATAATTTCGCGCAGAAAACTGATCACGTGGTCGGCATGCACTACGCCCACCATGCGCCCCAGCGCATCCACCACCGGCAGCGCGTGCAGGTTGTATTTGTCGAACATCTCCGCCAGATCGATCCGCTTCATGTCTGCCGGGCACGAGAGCACGCGTGGCTCCGCAAGCACCGCCAGACGCGACTCTGGCAGCGCCATCACCAGCCGCGCCAGCGGCACAGCCCCGCGCAGCACGCGCTTTTCGTCCAGCAGATAAATCTCCGTCACCGCTTCAATGTCTCCGTCGAAGCTCCGCAGCGCCGGCCCCACCTGCGCTACTGTTGCGTCCGTGTCAAGATAAACAAAATCCGTGGTCATCGCGCCGGCGGCCGACTTTTCGTCAAACTCCAGAAGCTCGGCAACTTCCTGCCGCTCCTCCGGCTCCATCTCTTCGAGAATTGCGTCCGACTTTTCCTCCGGCAATTCCGCCAGCAGATCCGCAGCCGCTCCGGGATCCATCTCCTCCACGATGTCGGCAATTCTCTCTTCGTCCAGCTTCTCCAGCAGCGAGGCCTGCAGCTTCGGATCGACTTCCTCCAGCGTCTCCGCAGCCACTTCCTCATCCAGCGAACCGAACACGGCCTCGCGTTCCGCCGGCGCCAGGTCCTCCAGGATCTCCGCCAGATCCGACGGGTGCATCTCCGCCAGGCGCTCGTACTCGATGCGCAGCTTCACCCGCCGAGCCGGATCTACTTCGATCACGTCGACAAACTGCCACGGAATCCCCCGCTCCTTGAATTTCCGCGACAGCCCCTCAAGCGACGTCCTCGGCAGCATCCCTTTGAATACGCGCCGAAACGCCCCGCGCAGCCCAACCTCGACCTCGGCCACCCGCAGATGACGCGTCGCACCCTCTACCGCCCACTCCAGGTCCACGTCATTCACGCGAACCACTTTTCGCCCGTGAATGTCGATGATCTGCCGGTCCACCAGGTCTTGCTGCAGATAGATGTAGTTGCCCTGTTCCTTCAGCGGTACCAGCGTCTCCGGCGAAGTCAACTCCAGCGTTCCCGCCGGCGTCTCCCGCACCTCCTGCGACGGCACCAGCGACAACCCCGTTCGCGTCTTCAGCACCAGCCCCGCCACCTTGCCTGCATCGGGACCAATCGCCACGGCAACATCTTTCAGTTTCCCGCGCACGTTGCCCTGCGGATCCGTCACCGGCGTCCCCAGCAATGCCGTCAAGCTCACGCGCGTTGTAGCATGCTGATGCATAAAGTGAGTGTACTGCTCCACCGGGCAACCCCCTAACTCAAACCAGTTCTTGACACAACGCCCCCCAGACTTGAAGATGCCGTCTATAACGTTTTCCTCGTCATAATGGAAAACATCACTCGATCCTCTCACGGTAAGGCGGAGCGGTTGCCTTGTCCTCGCAGAGGCGGAGACGACCCGGTGACCAACCCGAATCCTGGAAAGCGGAGGTTCTCGCTGCCCTCAACGATGGAGAGCGTCGGCGAGATCGAAGCTGCCGCAGATAAGCTCGCCGATGAAGCAGGCCTCGATGAAGAAGAGCGCTTCCGCATCACCATGGCCGTGCGCGAGGCTGCGGTTAACGCCGTCCTGCACGGCAACGACTACGACCCGGCCAAGCAGGTCACCGCCAGCTTTGAGAACAACGGCAAATCCCTCATCATCTCCGTCGCCGACCAGGGCAAGGGCGTTGACTGGGAAAACCTGCCCGATCCCCTGGCTCCCGAAAATCTCATGCGCGGCACCGGCCGCGGCATCTTCCTCATCCGCTCCTTCATGGATGAGGTCCACTTCCGCCAACTCGAACCTGGAACCGAACTCACCCTGATCAAACATCTGTCCCCCGCGCACGAAACATCCTGATAGGTGTGCTCCACGCATTCGCGCCTTTTGCGAGTGCATGGGAAATCTACTCACCCGAACCGAAGTCGCGTGCCCCATTCCATTTCGCGCTTTTTGCGAATTGGAACGGGATGCTATAACTTGTATGACTCACAAAGGAGGAATTTCCGTGGCACTTACTATTGCTTCCCGTGAATTGGACGGCGTCACTGTCCTGGACCTTAGCGGGCGGATCACGCTGGGCGAGGGCAGTGTACAGTTGCGTGAAGCCATTCGTGACCTGATCAGCAAGGGCATGAAGAGCATCCTGCTCAACCTCGGCGACGTGAACTACATCGATAGCTCTGGCCTTGGCGAACTCGTCGGCGCCTACACCACTGCCAAGAATCAAGGCGCCTCGCTCAAGCTGCTCAACCTCACCAAAAAGGTCAAGGATGTCCTGCAGCTCACCAAGCTCTACACTGTTTTCGACATCTACGACGACGAGGCCAGTGCCATCGCCTCTTTCAAGTAGTCGGCGCCCGTCTCCCGTGAGTCGCATCCGCGACTTCGTTCACCCGGTCGCGCGACCTCCTTTGAGAAGACCTCGTCGATCTCCAGAGACACCCAGGGCCATCCCACTGGATGGCCCTTTCCTTTTCCGACAACTCTGAAATCAGAAGAGAACCTGCTTTGGCTCTGTTGTCAGGGCACGCCGGACCCCTCTGGGGTGAGTCGTGCCGAAAAGGGCCGAAAATGCGATGGATTCAGGCTGCTGTTTGACGAATCGTGCCGAACAATACCATCGCGGCCCCTACGAACTTGTCTCCGACTTCACCCACGACCGGATACTCAACACATACACCCCGATGCAGAACAGGTTCGCCGGAATGAACCCAAGCTGCCCTGTCCGCAGCCCGATCACGCAAATAATCGCACTGTTGACGCCGGCGACGGCCAACCCCGCCCACCGCTTTTGCCCAACCAGAACTGTCGACAATACCGTAAGACAACAAGACAAATAATCTAACCGGATCACAGCGAACACCCAGCCTCCGCGGATAATTCCACTCTGCCAGAGACTGATCCAGTCCTCGGTGACCTATCGCACTCCGGGAAATCCAAAGTACTAAAGCTCATGTTGAACGATGCGGATTGAGCCCAACTGAAAAGCGGGTGTCCCAAGCCCTGGGTCCCCATCGACAGCCGCTACCCGGTGACCTCTGACCGGGGTGCGTCGACGGGGCGGAGGTCTCACTTCTGGAACTGGAAAAGCTAGAAGCTAAGAGCTAGAAGCTGACAGCTGCTCTCAGAACTTCACGTTCGGCACCTGCTCCGCCGCCGGGCTCGCCTTGAAGTACGCATCGTTGGTGTGATAGCCCGCCATCCCCGCCCAGATGCTGTTGGGAAACTGCTGGATGAATGTGTTGTAGTCCTGGATCGCCTGGTTATACCGCCGTCGCGCCACGCTGATCCGGTTCTCGGTCCCCGCCAGCTCATCCTGCAGCCGCATGAACTGATCACTCGACCGCAGCGTGGGATAGTTCTCCGTCAACAGCAACAGCCGTCCCAGCGCACCGTCCAATTGGCCGTTCGCCGCAATCTTTGCCTGCGGAGTCTGCGCATTCAGCATTCCCGCCCGCGCATTCGCGATATCGGCGTAGACCGAATTCTCTTCCTTGGTGAATCCCTTCACCGTCTCCACCAGGTTCGGAATCAGATCCGCGCGCCGTTCCAGTTGCACGTCCACTTCCGACCATGCCGACTTGACCGCCTGGTCCTTCGCCACCATCTGATTCTTGGCGCTCACATAGCTGCCGCCCACCAGCAGCAGCGCCAGCACAATCACTCCCACCACACCCAGAACAACCAGCAGTCCCTTGCCCATAATCTTTCCCTTCCTCCCTGGTCCCCAATCCCTGATCTCTTAGTCCCTATGTCCCTTAGTCCCTTAGTCCCTACTTCCCCGATCCCTGCCTGATCCCTGTCCACTGTCCACTGTTCACTGCCCACTGTTCACTGTCTTCACCAGCTTCCCCCCGCGCCCCCGCCTCCAAAATCTCCACCGCCAAATCCTCCAAACCCACCGCCACCACCCGAATCGCCGCCTCCGAAGCCGCCTCCTCCACCGCCGCCCCAGCCACCACCGCCGATAAACGGTCCCGGTCCGCCATAATGCCGTCGTCCGCCCAGCGCGCTGTTAAACAGCCCCAGCCAGAACAGTATCCGGAAGATCCCAAACCCGCCAAACATCAAGAACAGAATAATGAATGGAATCAGCCCGATCAGTCCCGATCCATGGTGTTGCGGCTGCGCCACCGGTCGAGGACTCGGCAGCTCCTCGCTCAGAGTCACATGCGCATCCGTCGCAATCACCTGCGCCAGCTGCCCGGCCACGCCCAGAATAGCCCCGTCATAATCCCTGGCGCGCAGGTCGGGAACCATCGACCGCCCGATGTCGCCCACCTTGGCGTCGTTCAGAATCCCCTCAAGCCCGTATCCCACGTCGATGCGGTACTTGTGATCGTCCACCGCAAGCAGTACCAGCAGCCCGCGGTCCGATCCCTTCTTGCCCATGTGCCACTTATCTTCCAGCTCGTTCGCCCATTCGGCCGCGTCCTCACCGTCCAGGTTCCGCACCGTAACGATAGCCATCTGCGCATTCGCCTGCGAGTGGTCCAGCTCTGAGCCAATGCGGTCCAGCTTCGCCACCGCCTCCGGCGAAAGCACATGCGCAAAATCATTTACATAATCATCGGGTTTGGGAAGCTGGCTTACAGACTCGGCCAGCGCGCTCTGGAGAGAGATGAAAGAGAGAAATAGGAGACCTGCCGGCATTAGCCGGCCGATCTCCGAACCCTTGCGGTGAAAACGGTTCATCGCACTCAATTGTACGTTCCGTCACTCACAGAAGTTCCCGATGCCGCAAATCCCGATCTACCAACACGTTCGGCCTCGCCATCGCCAAAACTTCCACCGCCGAAACCTCCGCCGCTCGGGTCGCTCCCCAGGGGCGTGCCTACTCCAACCCCAGAAACTCCTCCAATTCCTTTTCGTTGGTTCCGTGTTCGGGAAGAAGAACGTCGCGCGTACGGACACTGAGGAGCGCGCGGGAAGTGACGAACTCGTGGCCGACCCCTTCGTCGTCGATCCGCACCACCCGGGCCAGGATGCCGATCGTTTGCCTTTCCTGGTACTCGGAACTTTGCCCCCGCTGCAGAGTCATGCGCACGAGAGTATCGGGAGACCAGAGATCTCTGGTGCGCAGATAGAACCCGGTCATGCTGATGTTGACAACTTCGTGCGGCCTCGGGGTTCCGCCGCTCCAATAAAAAGCAACCAGATCCGGCATCTCCGTTCGAGAGGCGCGGCGTCTGCCGTCGAGCACGGGCGCTTCGCCCTCAAGCCAGAGCTGAAAACGCTCAGAGAGCGAGAGTCGGGGCTGCTGATTTTTGGGTTTCCCGGTTGCGGGGAATTCCGTCGTGGGAATTTCCGAAGGTTCTTCGGTGATCTGTTCGGTGATAGGGGGCGGCGCATCTGAAGCAACTTGCTCTGGGATCGCATCGAGTTCTGAGATTTCCGAAGGAGTTGCAATTTGTTCGAAGCTTGTGGCGGCTTCCTCCGCTGCCGCTGGCGGAGCTGGGACCGGAGGCGGCACAACCGCAGAAACAGGCTCTTTGATCGCGTGGAGTTCGACAAATCTTTCAAGTGGTTCTTCAAGGAACTCTGCGATTTCCTCAGGGCTGGAAAGGGCATCCGTAAACTCGTCCGGCGGGCTGGCCGTCTGCTCGCCTTCCTCAAGCTCCATCGCTGAAGCCGCATGGGCTGCCAGGGTCGGAACGATTTCGGGCGGTTGGGCCGCATCGAACGACACATTCTCCGAGACCGGCGCCTCGACAACGGGCTCAAGGCGCAGTGTTTCGGAGGCTTGCGGTTCAAGAACCAGATATTCGCCAGGCGCAGGGGCCTCTGCGGATTCCGGCTCGGCTGTGGAGTCTTCGAACACCGGCTTTTCGGAGCGCTCAGGCGGCTTTGGTTTTTTGAACCGGGATTTCTTCGCCTTGACTGGTTTTTCTTTCGGCTCGTGTAGCCGGCGAAGCTGTTCGTCAATCCTGCGAATTGCCGCTTTGAGCTCCGGAGGAAGCTGGTTTGAGAAGCGTGAGCCTGTCTCCTCACCAGGCAGGACATTTTCGCCTGTCGCGTCGCCGGTTTCGGCAGCCGCGACAGGATCGAAGAACCGGATCGGCGTGGGATGGTAGAAGTGAGGTTTCTCCTTCGCCTGCTTGCCGCCGTCTTGTGTGGGGTCGGCGAACCGCGGCGCCTTCTTCTCGTGTTTGCCCTTCTTTTTCGAGAGATCTGCGAATCGGGGCTGATCGGGAGACTGCGCGACGACAGTGTCCTCGGCTGGCAAGTCTTGAAAGGCGAAAGAAATGGATGGGGCGGGCGCAGGTTCACCGGCACTTGGTTCGGCCTGGCTGGTCAGCGGCAGGAAAAACTCGGATGTATGCGACATTGGCGCGGGCGCGTCGGGCATTTCGAGGAGCGATCCCGAGAACGCCTTGAAGACAAAAGCCGGAGGCTGGTCCATCTGGGTGCGCAGGGCAGCCATGGACTCGAAGCCGACGGGCTCTTCCTCGTGTTCCATATGCAAGTCAGATGCGGTGAACAGGACCCGGCGGCGCGCAAAGGGAAAGGGCCGGGCGCTCGCTGGCGTCCGGCCCCACAGCGGTTCTTCAATCGGCGTAAGGCGAAGCGATTCTGCTAAGTGGCATCTTCCAAACACAACCAAAGATGCCTTATTGAGAACCGCCCCAACACCCCATTGTGATCCTACTTCATCGCAATTTCAATCGTCGTCCTGGCAGGGTCGTCATTCTGAGCTACCACGCGCTCCCGTTTCGGCTGCGCAAGCAGCACCTTGTGCATGCTCACTCCGGCGAACTGCACTTCCGTGAGCCAGTGCCGGCTTCCGCTAACGTAGAACTCCAGGCAGCCCCGCGACTCAATTGCACCCGATTCGTCCCGGGTCACCAGCATGGCTATCGCTTTGCCGGAGTCCTGGTTGATCAAAGTCAATGTTGACTCCGACGAAATCACTCTGTAATGACCGGCCGGAAGCGTGGCGTGGCTCGCCACGAATGCGAACGGAATGTTCACATGGCTGGAGTTCTGGGCTGAGGCATGCACCGCCGCGAACGGCAGCAGCGCAAAGGTGGCGATCAGGATCGTGTTCTTCAGTGTTGATTGGCTGCGGGTCATGGGAGTTCCTCCAGTTGAATTTGGCTGCCGGATTTCGTCTCGGTTCCGGCCTGCCATGCTCTACAACCTGCGCCCACCTCCTCTTTTCCTCAATGCACCCGAGGTAATTCCGCAGTCAAAATCGCCTAGTCGCGCAAGCTATACTCCCCGAGCGATTTACCCTATCTTGTCATCTGCCGATTTCGTTCCTGCTCATTGCCATTCCCATGCTAGACTCGCGCGAAGAGCACCTTGGTCGGGAGAATCGCCTCGTGGGAACCCTGGAAAATTCCGGGATCTGGCGTTTCGGCATCTTCGAGGTCGACGTACGCAATCTCGAACTGCGCCGCAACGGCGTCAGCGTCCGGCTCCGGGAGCAGTCCTTCCGCATTCTCGTCTACCTGCTCGAGCATGCCGGCGATCTCGTCACCCGCGAAGACCTCCGCCGCATGCTCTGGCCCGCGGACACCTTCGTCGATTTCGACCACAGCCTCAATACGGCAATGATGAAGCTTCGCTACGCACTCGGCGACGTCGCCGATGCGCCCGTCTACATTGAAACGATCCCAAAGCGCGGCTACCGCTTCGTCGCTCCCGTCGTCTCTGTCAGTCCCGTTGTTCCCGCCGCACCTGTTGCTCCCGTTGTTCCCGCCGCCCCGGCCGTTCCCGCCCCTCCCGTCAAGATCGAACCGGAGCCAAAGCCTCCGGTTGTGGTCGCCCGTCGCCCCGCCACTCCCGACAACGAGTATGCGATCGCTGTCCTGCCCTTCAGATTCAGCGGCACCCTCCCTGAAGCCGCCACCCTCGCCGAAGTCTTCACCGAAGAATTCGTGGCCGGGTTCTTGCGTTTCTCCTACCTGCGCGTCATTGCCCGCAGCCTGACGCAGAGATTCGCGGCCGATGGCCTTGATGTCCAATCCCTGCGCAACGACCTTGGCGCGCGATATGTTCTGGTGGGCAATATCCGCCAGGCAGGTGAAAATCTCCGAATCACAGTGCGCCTGGTCGATGTGTTTTCGGGTGCAAATCTCTGGTCCGAAACCTACGAGCCCTCTTTCCGGCCCGAAACTCTCTTTGATTTACACGACACCCTGGTCCCCCGCATCGTATCAACCATCGCCGATGGCCGCGGTATCCTGCCCCGCACCATCAGCGAAGCTCTCCGCACCAAAGACATTGAGCGCATGACGCCGAACGAAGCAGTGCTCCGCGCCTTCGCTCATTTCCAGCGCCTTTCCGCCAAGGAACACGCCGCATGCCGCGAAGCTCTCGAGCGCGCCGTCCAGCTTGCGCCCAATCAGGCCGACTGCTGGGCCATGCTATCGCTGATTTACAAAGAGGAGTTTGCGCACGGCTTCAATCTGCGCCCCAATCCCCTCGGTCGCGCCTTTTCCGCGGCTCATCGCGCTGTCGAAGCCGATCCATCCAACCACCTCTCTTACCACGCCCTCGCCGCAGCTCTCTATTTCCGCAAGGAAATCCCTGCCTTCCGTGCCGCCGCAGATCGCGCGATTGCCCTCAATCCCATGGACGGATTCACCATCGCCTACCTCGGATTCCTCATCGCATATTCCGGCGAGTGGGATCTCGGCTGCGCCCTCGCCGAACGGGCCCGCGACCTCAATCCGCATCACCCCGGCTGGTACTGGTTCGCGCACGTCCTCAATGCCTACCGCAAGCACGACTACGCCGGAGCCGTCGAAATCGGAATCCGCATTCACATGCCGCAATTCTGGCGCACCAATGTCGTACTCGCCGCGGCCTACGGTCAGCTCGGTGACCTCGAAAACGCCCAGCGGTATCTTTACGCCCTCCAGACCGCCAGGCCCAGCTTCGCCGTCAATGCCCGTGAAGAACTGTCCAAATGGTGGGACACCACACTCGTCAACCATCTCCTCGACGGTCTCCGCAAAGCCGGCTTGCAAGCCGCCTCCGATTCAGAGAGTGAGCCCCCAACTCTCGCACCATATCTCGTTCCTCCCGTCGCCTCAGACCCGCAACCTCCGCCGGATGCGCCCACCGTTCCCGATCCCGAACTGCTCCCACCCCCGCCCCGCCGCCGCTCATTTATCTCCGTAGCCGCTCTCGGTACTCTTCTCCTCGCCCTGGTCGCCCTCATTGCCTTCCTTCTGATCCGCTCCCTCCACTAACAAATCCCGTTCCCTACTCCCTTCTCCCTGTTCCCTGTCCTAATCCCTCCTACTCACTTACTCCCCATACACCGGAATCGCCGCACCATGAATCACCCTTGCCTCATCGCTCGCCAGAAACAGAATCACCCGCGCAATATCCTCCGGCTTCGGCCACGTCGCGAAATCCGCATCCGGCATCGCCTTTCGATTCGCCTCCGTATCAATAATGCTGGGCAGAATCGAATTCACTCGCACGCCGGTCCCCTTCACGTCCGCCGCCAGCGAATCCATCATCGCCACCGCCGCCGCCTTTGACGCCGCATATGCCGCCGCGCCCCCACCATGATCAAGCGCCGCCTTCGCCGCCACGTTCACAATCGCTCCACGTTTCTGCTTCAGCATCGGCGCCACCGCGGCGCGCGATAGCGCGTACCCCACCCGCAGATTCAGCGCCAGCATCTGATCAAACGTCTTCGTGTCGAGATCCCAAAGCTTGATCCCGCCTGCATATCCTCCAACGGTATTCACCATCGCATCGAGACGACCGTGGCGCGCAATGATCTCATCAACCAGTTGGCGAACCGCATTCTCATCGCTCACATCCACCCGGTGCCCCTCCAGCGAAGAAGCATTCGCCCCCGCCGCCTTCTGCAATGCTGCAAACTCCTCCTCCTTGCGATAAGTCACACTGACTTTCGCTCCCTCCGCCAGAAACGCCAGGCTCACCGCCCGTCCCAGCCCTCCGGTGCCGCCCGCCACCAGCACCACCTTGTCCGCAAAACTCACGTTCATCCTGCACCTCACTCAATTCGTGTGCTCGTTATACCACCACGGATGACCGGACATTCCGACCGAGTCGCCGCTGTGAGGTCCGCAGCGACGGGTCCTTGTCGCTGGGGTGATCGGCGACGGGCGGAGGAACCCGTAGTTCCTCTTGACACTTCACATCTTTGCCCGCTACCTATAATCCCTCCCCCAGAAAAGGAGAAAGACCCCATGCGCATGTTGCTTCGAGTATCCATTCCGGTTGAAACCGGAAACGCCGCTGCCAAGGCCGGCACCCTTGGCGCCACCGTCAAAAGTATCCTCGCCGACCTGAAACCCGAAGCTGCTTACTTCTTCGCCGACGACAATGGCAATCGCTCCGGTTCCATCGTCTTCGACATGAAAGACAGCTCCCAGATCCCCGCAATCGCCGAGCCCTGGTTCCTTGCGTTCAATGCCAAGGTTTCGTTCCGGCCTGTCATGAATCCAGAGGACCTCGCCGCCGCCGAACCCGCCATCGCCAAAGCTGCTAAACATCACGGCAAGTAAACCTTCGCCCTCCCCCAGAACACTCACCCCGTCCAGAATCTCCCCATCCGAGCGAGGGAATCTGCCCGGGGATCAAAAAGCAGATTGCGCCCGCGAGGGCCCCTACTCCTTGTTCCCTGTTCCCTACTCCCTGTTATCTGTTCTTCTACACTTAAAACCAGCCATGACCGAGATCGCCCTCACCACCCCGCCCGTCGCCCGCAAAGATCACAAAGAGACCACCCTCCACGGCGTCACCCTCACCGACGACTACGCCTGGCTCCGCGACAAAGACAGCCCCGAAGTCACCGAGTATCTCAAGGCTGAAAACGCCTACGCCGAGGCCCTCACCGCCGATCTCGCCGGCCTCCGCGACGACCTCTACAACGAGATGCTCAGCCACATCAAGCAGACCGACGAGTCCGCCCCCTACCGCGAAGGCGATTGGTGGTATCAGGTCCGCACCGAAGAAGGCAAGCAGTACTCCATCTTCTGCCGCAAGCGCGCATCCGGCACGACTCCCGACACACCCGAAAAAATCATCCTCGACCCTCCGTGTGCCCCACCCAAGCCGGGTGCCCCATCCAAGACAGCGACCTCATCGCTGTCTTGGGTGGGAAACGAGAATCCTCAACCCGCTCCCGGCACCGCCGAACATATCCTTCTCGACGGCAACCAGCTCGCCGAAGGCCACGCCTTCTTCGCCATCGGCGCCTCCGACATCTCCGACGACGGCCGCTGGCTCGCCTACACCACCGACCCACCGGCTTCCGCCAGTACACCCTCCACATCAAGGATCTCGAAACCGGCGAAACCCTCCCCGGTGACAGTCGAGCGTGTCGGCTCCGTCGTCTGGGCCGCGGACAATCGAACCCTCTTCTACACCGTCGAAGACGAAGAGCAGAAGCGCCAGTTCCAGCTCTTTCGCCACACGCTCGGCACGCCGCACAGCCGACGACGTCCTCGTCTACCAGGACGACGACGAGCGCTTCAACCTCGGCGTCGGCCGCACCCGCGACGGCAAATTCATCGTCCTCGAATCCGGCAGCCACACCACCAGCGAGTGCCGGTTCCTCCCCGCCGATCAGCCCGCCGGCGAATTCCGCGTCATCAGCCCGCGCCTGGACGAACACGAGTACTCCGTCGACCATCGCAACGGCCTGTTCTACATCCGCACCAACGATCGCGGCCGCAACTTCCGTCTCGTCACCGCGCCCGTCGATGCCCCCGGCCGCGAACACTGGACCGAGCGCATTCCCCATCGCGACGCCGTCATGCTCGAAGACGTCGACCTCTTCGCCAACTTCTTCGTCGCCTGCGAACGCGAAGACGGCCTGCCCCGCCTGCGCCTCTGGAAGTTCCCGGGCGAAGCTCCCGAAGCCATCCCCTCCGGCGAAATCGCTTTTCCCGAGCCCGCCTACACCGCCTCGCCCGCACATCAACCGCATCTTCGAGACCACAAGCATTCCGCTACGGCTACCAGTCGCTCGTCACGCCCGGCTCCGTCTACGAATACGACCTCGCAGCCGCGCGAATCCATCGCTCCTCAAGCAGCAGGAGGTCCCCGGCGGCTTCGACCGCACCCTCTATGCCAGCGAGCGCATCCACGCCACTGCCGCCGACGGCGTCCAGGTCCCCATCTCCCTCGTCTATCGCCGCGACAAATTCGCGGGGTCGGAACCTCAAGACTCGTCTGAGACGAAGCGGGTGCCCCTCCCGACCAGTGATCGCGCAGGAATCCCCTCTACGTCTACGGCTACGGCTCCTACGGCTACTCGCTCCCGCTCGGCTTCAACTCCAACCGCCTCAGCCTGCTCGATCGCGGCGTCGTCATGGCCTACGCGCACATCCGCGGCGGCGGCGATCTCGGCAACCCCTGGCACGACGCCGGCAAGATGCAGCGTCAAGCGCAACACCTTCACCGACTTCATCGCCGCCGTCGAGCACCTCACCGCCACAGCGCTACGGTGACCCCGCCCGCGTCGCCATCGAAGGCGGCTCCGCCGGCGGCCTGCTCATGGGCGCCGTCACCAACATGCGCACCCGACCTCTTCCGCGTCGTCCTCTCCCACGTCCCCTTCGTCGACGTCATGAACACCATGCTCGACGCCATCGCTCCCGCTCACCGTCGCCGAGTACGAAGAGTGGGGCAACCCCAACCAGCCCGAAGCCTTCCGCTACATGCTCAGTTACTCGCCCTACGACAACTTGCGAACCCGCGCAGCTTATCCCCGCCATCCTAGTCAAGACCTGCTCAACGACAGCCAGGTCATGTACTGGGAGCCTGCAAAGTACGTCGCCAAACTCCGCACCCTCAAAACCGACAACCATCCCGCTGCTGCTCGTCACCAACATGGACGCCGGCCACGGCGGCGCCTGCGGCCGCTACGACTACCTCAAAGAAATCGCCTTCGACTACGCCTTCCTGCTCCGCGAATTGGGCGTAATGTGATTCGCGATACAGACCTTCGCTGTCGTGAACGCAAAAATGCTCGGGTGTCAGATTCAATCTGACCAAATGCCTGAAGTCCGGTCTTGAAAGGGCACGGCTTCACAGTTTGCTGAAAAACCCGAGAAAACGAGGTTTTGTAGCAAGGGCATGCGGGGACCCTCTGGGTGAGCCAGGCCACAAACACAACAAAATGAGTATTGGGTTTTAACCCATGCATGACGCTTCGTTCAGATTTCCGACTTTTTCAGCAAGCTGTTCAGCCGTGCCGTAAATATCGCGGATTGAGGACGGCTTTAGCCGCTGAGGGATGGGCAAACAGCCAGTACCAGTCAAGGTGATTATCGAAGTGAGTTTCAGGCTTTATGGGCAGTTCTATTCACGGCTGGCCCAATAAGCAAGAAATTCAATTCATCAACCGCGACTCAGCGCCCGCAACCCCGCCTTACTCCTCCGCGAGTTGAGAATCCTGTGATACAGTCGTCGCAACGACTCCGGGAACTTTCATGCAGACCAAATCCACAGCAGCATGGTCTTTCACTCTCGCTGCAGCTGCAATTTTCGCCCTGCAGCCAACTCCTTCGTGTCCAGCTTCGAATTCGAATAGCTCCAATGCAACCATCCCGGTTTTGCTCCCAGTGCAACCCATCGAACTCGCGTCCGAAAAATGCAAGAAAAAGAACCAGAGAAATGAAGAGGTCCGTCTCTCACTCATCGTCACCTCTGACGGAAAGACGCGGCGAATCACTTTCCTCCATCCGTCGGGAAACGATCTTGACCAGAAGGCCCTCGATCTCGCGCACGCCGATCGATTCACGCCCGCAATGCGCGACGGAGAGGCCGTCGCCGCCTGGCAATCACTCACCATCGATTTTCAAAGCTGCAGAGAAAAACCAAACGATAAGAATCCCTTTCCAGACTGTCGGCTGATCTCACAGCCGATTCAGAAGCTCGACGCGCTTCAGCATCCGCCAGAAACTCCTCAAATTGCTGATGAGAACAAGCCAGCCCAGCCGTACCACGTCGGCGGCGGTGTATCGGCGCCCGTGCCGCTCCTCACACCGGAAGCTCATTACTCAGACTCAGCAAGAAGGAAAAAGATCAGCGGCATTTGCCTGATCTCAATGATTGTCGATGGGCAAGGTATGCCGCAGAACCCTCGGATAGTTCGTTCACTTGGATATGGACTGGACGAGAAAGCTCTTGAAGCCGTAACGCATTACCGCTTTAAGCCCGCTCTCAAAGCAGGCTTCGAACCCGTTCCGGTGATTCTCGCGATCGAGGTCAATTTCCGTCTCTACTAGCGGCGGATTGCGGGCTCCGGATTCGCGGGTCCGGGGACTGTATCCCGCAGCCGCGACTTATGCGCCCACAGCCCTAACCCCGGATTCCCAATAAAGAAAATCTTTTCGCCATCTACCTCGTTATAACCATGCGCCAACTTATCCGGGTTATAGAGCTCCATCATCTCGCCTAACTCGCCATAACTGAACCCGACTCCCTCAACCTCTTCCCGGCTAAGTTCCCCCGGACACCAAGTAATCCTGAATCTCCCCTCCGACGACGAATGAATCAAGTGCGCCGCCGCGCCCAGTTCCGCGGCCAGGTCCCTATTCTCCTCAACCGCCTTCAACGTCGCCGGTGTGCCGTGATATCCATACTTCCGAATCAGCCCGTCAATCGTCTTGTCTTCCCCGAATCCACCAACGGCAGGAGCAAGAATGATCAGCTCCCCGCCGTCTGCCAACGCCATGCGCGTCCGGTACACCGCCTTGTTCCCCAGCCACGTCGTGTGAAACTCCCGCGGGTCGAGAAACACAACCGCCTTCCTGATCGGCTCATCCACCAGTTCGAAGTTCACCTTCAGGCTCAATTCCGCCGCCCGATGGAAACACTCCACATCATCGCCGATAAACAACCCGCGCACTGCCAACCCGCCATCATTGCGCCGGCCCACAACCGTCTGCACATACACAATTGGCACATCGCGCAGAAACTTATCCGACGCATAGTTCAGCACCGCACGCACCGGGTTTTCCGCGCGCCCCATGATCCGCTCCAAACCATAAACCGCGCCCAGGTAATGACTCCGATTGATGCTTTCGCGGCCGCCGGTGCCAATCAGGATGTTCTTGTTGTAGTTCGCCATCCCGATCACTTCATGCGGCACCACCTGTCCGATCGAAAGGATCAGGTCAAACCCACCCTTCAGGATCAGCCGATTCACCTGCGCCGGCCAGGCAAAGTTCAGCTTGCCCTCTGACTGCCCGCAAATAAATTCCGCCGGAACCTCGCCCAGCGTCTCCACATCCGCGCGCCAGTTGTGCACCCGAAATAGTTCGTGCGGCATCCCCGGAAACATCACGTCCATCTGGGCTGGCGTCACCGGCGCATGCGTCCCGATCGCCGGCAACACAGCCTTCAGCCGCTCGCCCAGAATCTCCCGCGCAGCGCACGTCAGCAAACCAGCGTGAGAATGCAGCCGCGTAATGTCCGGCGGCACAGCCAGCACCCGCTCCCGTCTTCCCAGCTGGCCAAGACTCTCCCTGAGCAGCTCCGCCATCCGTTGCGGCGATAGCTCAAAATCCTCTCCGCCGACCGCGCAATACAATGCCATGCCCTCAACTCTAAACCAAGCGCTCAGATGGTGTCGGGCCGACACATCCACCCGCAAATTCGCACCCTCGATCGACCTTGGCCGGAGCCCCTGCCCGGATGAAGACTACGCGGTTCATCAAAATCCTCCTTGTCGGAAACCTCGCCCTGTGAATAAAATGCCTACCACCCGGACATGCAGCCATTGGGTAACTCCCCTCGCCCGCGGGTGCGGCAGTCTTCCGGCCCGGTTGGGCCCAGAGTCAGAAGGAGCAGCAACCCACACGATCAGAAGAGGAGCTACTCATGGAAATCATTTCAGTCGGTCCCGATTGGGCACAGAAAGTCGTCTGCGGAAGCTGCCGAAGCGCGCTGAAAGTCATCCAGGCCGACCTCGGCTGGTACAAGAAAACAAATTGGGACAAGGGCTACCTCGGCTTCCGCTGCGGACATTGCAGGACAGTGATTCTCTTCGATCCTTCGCTTGCCGATGGGAAAAACAGAGAGTGGGTTTTCGCGGAGTGTGAGTACCCTCCCATTCACGTCGGTCAGGCGCTCAAGAATAAAAAAGTCGAACCTATCTGACGTAACGATCGGTAGATGCACAGGGGGTCGTTCGCGAAGCGCCACTCGCCGTACGCGAAGTACCGAAGTAATGGTGGGCAGCGAGGGACTCGAACCCCCGACTTCCTGCTTGTAAGGCAGGCGCTCTAACCAACTGAGCTAGCCGCCCACTGAGGCGGGACTACTCCATCATAGCAGCGATCCGTTTCCGCCCTCCGGGCCTTCGGCGCGCAGACTCGCGCCGGGATTGATAAGCTAATTCACGTGCCCCGCCTTATCGTGAATGCCGACGATTTCGGAATCGCCGCCGGAGTCAATCGCGCGATCCTCGAGCTCCACGCTGCTGAGGTCCTCACCAGCGCGACGCTCATGGCACAGGCTGCGGCCACTGAAGAAGCTGTCAAGATGGCCCTCGCCATGCCGACGCTGGGCGTGGGCTGCCACATCGTCCTTGTCGATGGAACTCCCGTTTCAGACGCCCGCAAGATCCCGTCGCTTGTCGATCGTCGTACCAGCGCTTTTCGTCCGACCCTGGGCGCCTTCCTGAAGCGGCTTTTGACCGCGCGTATCCGCAGCACCGAGGTCGAAGCCGAAGCCGCAGCGCAAATTGCCTTGCTGCAGAGCTTTGGTCTGCGCCTCACGCACGTCGACACCCACAAGCACCTGCACATGTTCCCTTCGATCCTTCGCCCCGTGCTGCGTGCTGCGAAGGCCGCCGGCATCCACGCCATTCGCAATCCATTCGAGCCCATTTGGAGTTTGAACGCGACTGTCGATGCTCCCGACCTGCGACGCGCCGAGATTGTTTTCCTCCGTCGGTTCGAATCGAAGTTCCGACGCATCGTCGCGGAAGAAGGTTTCACTACAACCGAGGGCGCCGTCGGCGTTCTGGCCACCGGAACCGTGAATATTGCCGTCGTGAATGCGCTCATCACCGCGATGCCGGAGGGAACCTTTGAATTCGTATCCCACCCCGGGTACCGTGACGAGCAGCTCGTCCGAGTCAACACGCGCCTGCTCGAATCTCGCGAAATCGAACGCAATGCACTCATGGCCATCAAGGACTACCGTGGCATCGACCTGATTTCATTTGCCGATCTTGCCCATCGCGTCAAAAAGTCAGCCCAGGGATGATCCTGCAAGGATTTGAGATCCTGCATCTTCTCCCCGCTTAACAGCGTCAAAATAAAATCGGCACCTGGTAACCTGCGAGTTTGTTGTTGTTTATCGAAACGACCAAATCCTGGCCGCTTCCTGCAAAAAATGGCCGACCCCAAACACTGGCCAATCAGGCTCGTGCAATTTATCCCAAAAATCGGATTTGCTGCAGCGGATGCACATCAGCGGGGCCTCCCTTGGCATGAGCTGTCTTTTTCAGACGGCCGTTGCGATTCATTTCGTCTCTTCGGCACGTGTCTCAAACTTCAAAATATCTCCCGGAGCACATTGCAGTTCTTTGCACAGAGCGTCGAGAGTGGAGAATCGAATGGCCTTTGCCTTGTTGCTCTTCAGAATGGATAGGTTCGCCAGCGTAATTCCGACACGACCGGCAAGCTCCGTCAGAGAGATACCCCGTTCGAGCATCACCCGGTCGAGATGTACACGAATCCCCATAGCTCCGTACCTACACTGTGAGTTCGCTTTCTGTCTTGAGTGCGTAGCCGCGACGAAAAACCTCAGCGAGCACCACAAGCAGGATTCCCATAAAGATCGCGTCGAAATCGATCGCCCAGGAGAATCTTGCGCCTGATTCGGCAACTGTCCCCATGTTCAGCAATTTGGCACAAAAGACCGTCCGCAGAAGGGAGCCGATGACGACGGCGCAGCCGATCATTCGCAAGCGATTCGGTGTTTTGGGATGAAACGGTTCTCCGGCTCCAGCGGGTTCCAGGATTCGCATGAGCAGGTAGAGAACCACCGCATGGCAGGTTCGTGAAACGAGTTCCATAGCCCAGATCCACCATCTCGCTTCGGTGCCTCGCAACATATCGAAGGAGAATTCCAGTGGGCCACTTTGGATAACAAACGACACATAGCGCCAAGACGAAGAAGGAGCAATTGGAGCGATTGCCAGGAACAGAACACCTGCAGTTGCCAGAAAAAACAGCACCTTGACCACTAGATGGAGTTTCGAAGCAATCGACTTCGGACCAATGAGGTTCATACTATCCCCTAATGGACTGCTATTCTGAGCGTCTTGCATATCGAATGTCCATAAATATATCAAGTATATCGATAATATATTTCTGTTTTTCAATAAAAATCTTCGAAGTAGTCGATGTTGCCGAAAACATAGTCATTATGTAGTGACCGGCCCGCTGCGCTGGCCGTGGATTAGGCTGAGTTTGTTTAGGAACGTCAGTCCAGAGCCACAAGCGGAGGAGCCGGTCCTGAGAGAGAAGTTACGATTTTTGGGTTTGGATGTCCATGCCGAAACGATCGTCGTAGCGGTAGCAGAGCCAGACGGCGAGGTACGCAGCCTGGGTACGATCGCCAACCGTGAAGATTCGATCTGCAAGTTCATCAAAGAAGCTAGGTCCGTCAGAGCATCTGCGCGCCTGCTACGAAGCGGGGCCGACTGGGTTCGTACTGTACTGGCAGCTGACCCAGTTGGGAGTCGACTGCAAAGTGGTCGCTCCGAGCCTGGTTCCGAAGAAGCCAGGAGACCGCGTGAAGACAGACCGCCGGGACGCCTTGAAGCTGGCCCGCAGTCATCGTTGCGGAGATCTGACTGCAGTTTGGGTTCCTGATGAAGACTCCGAAGCATTGCGCGATCTTGTCCGGCAGCGGGAAGCGGCCAAGCAGGATCAACTGCGTGCGCGGCATCGGTTAACTAAGTTCCTTCTTCGCACGGGTCAACGTCCACCACTTGGACTGAAGGCGTGGACCGAACGTTATGTGGAGTGGGTCCAGCAGGTCCGCTACGCGCAGCCGGCGCGGCAGGCTGAATTGGGCAACATCTCCTCCCGCTTTGAGAGTGCAAGGAAGCTGATGGGCTATAGCGGAGTATTTCCGAGCGAAGACTCCAGCGGCAAGCGCGTTCGAAAAGGCGGCATCACCAAGGCCGGCAACGCACACCTCAGACGAATCGTGGTCGAATCAGCCTGGTGCTATCGGCATCTGCCCCGCGTCGGGGCCAAGCTGCGCAAACGACAACAAGGAGTACCGGCAGAGATCATCGAGACTGCATGGAAAGCGCAGAATCGCCTGCACAAGCGCTACGTGAAGATGACCATGGCAGGCAAGGATCCGAGGAAGATCATGACCGCGATGGACGATAACTGCTCGGCTTCATCTGGGCCATCGGGAGCCGTAGCCGCTGGCGTATCACCTGCAACCCTGACGTCTGTGCGAACCCGGACGTAAGGTTGTGCTTCTTCCGGCTCTGTGAAAAACTACCTTTGCCTGGTCCGATGCAGATGCGTTCCACATTCCTCCGGATCTTCCTGGTCTCTCTTGCGCTCGCGGCACAGACCGTGTGGGCGCAGGACGGATTGCCGGGCGCGGAATCAAAAGCTGCGAATGCCCCTTGGTTGCGGTCGCCCTTGACATCCAGGCTCGTTGCGGCCGACTTTGACAACGATCAGAAGCTCGATGGCGCCTTGCTGATCGACGCCGGTGTGATCGACGGTCAGCGGATGTTTCGGATCGAGCTGCACGTCTCTGCCAGCGAAAACCGCAACCTGCTATTCGCTTCCAACGATCCTTCGCTGGCGATCTCAGCGCTGGATGTGAACAGCGACGGAATGCCGGACCTTGTTGTCGAACAGGCATTTACTCACAAGCGGTTGCAAGTCTGGCTCAACGATGGACAAGGAGGATTCCGCCGCGCGCGCGCCGAAGACTTTCCGTCGCTGACCGAAACGCCATGCAAATGGCAGGCTCCCTTGTTGATTCAAGCGTCTCTCGTAGCCGGTTTGCCTTCCAGGCATGAGACCGATCAGGCAATTCTGCTGTTGGAAATTCTTCGCTCCGAATCCTCCTCCTCACGTTGGAGGATTCGTCGCGAGGCATTGCCTGACAATGCACTTGTTTCCCCATCATGCTCCCCCCGCGCGCCTCCTTCCTTCCTTTCTCTCTGAAAACTGCGCATCTGGCATCGAACCCCAAAAGACTTGATCCGGGCAACGACCGCACAGAACTGTGCCGCGTCGCGCCGCAGGTCGGCTGGCTTCTCTCGTCATGCGCCTTCGCCAGACAAATTAGCAAATAGCGGATCATCGGATGCTGCTCGTTTCCGTTGCTGAGCCCTGCCTCTTTTTGCAGGGCGCATGCGCGGAGCAGCTCAAGCGCGGATTCGCCGCGTAAAACTCCAGACTCGTCCCCGATGACCTGTTTGTAACAGGCTCTTCACTCTTTGAAGGACCGGAGGTTAGTGATGCTGCGCGCACTCGTTGAATTTGCACTTAAGAATCGCTGGATGGTGCTGGGCGGGACATTCGTCCTGTCGGCATGGGGAGTGGTTTCGTTTCGCAACCTTCCCGTCGAAGCTTACCCGGACGTAGCCAACAACTACGTACAGATCATCACGCAGTGGCCCGGGCGCAGCGCGGAGGAGATTGAGCGCCAGGTTACCGTGCCGGTTGAGATTCAGATGGCGGGTATTCCGCACCTCACGCATCTTCGATCCACGACACTCGCCGGGCTATCGAGCCTGATGCTCATATTTGATGATGACTCCACCAGCGACATGAATCGAGAGCATGTCGTCGAGCGGCTGGGACAAGTGAACCTGCCTGCAAACCTGACGCCGCAGATGGGGACTGACTGGAGCCCAGTCGGCCAGATTTTCTGGTACACGCTGGAGAGCAGCAATCCGTCGTATGACGTGATGGAGAAGAAGTCTCTCGAAGACTGGACGCTGGAGAAGTCGTTCAAGGCGGTTCCAGGCGTAGTGGATGTTTCGAGTTTTGGAGGGCCCACAAAGGAATACCAGATCCAGCTTGATCCGGAAGAGCTCGTGTCCTATGGGCTTTCAATCAGCCAGGTCGAACAGCAGATTGCTTCGAATAATACAAACAGTGGCGGCAGCTTCATCGAAGAAGGCTCGCAGCAGGTGAACGTCCAATCGCTCGGGCTATATCGATCAGTGCAGGACATCGAGAGTACCTTCGTCAAGAGCAGCAACGGCGCGGCGATCCGCCTGGCCAATATCGCCAATGTCACGCAGGGGCCGAAGATCAGATTGGGGCAGATCGGGCGTGCGACGCATCGGCCAGACGGATCAATCGTTGACAATCCCGACACAGTGGAAGGCATCGTGCTCCTTCAGAAAGGGCAAGACTCCGATCCGGTCCTCGATGGCATTCACAAGGAAGTCGACACGCTGAACAATCGCATACTACCCAAGGGTGTCAAGGTTGTCCCATTTCTTGATCGCTCAGATCTCGTCAGGTTCACAGTAGATACCGTTGAACACAACCTGACCGAAGGCATGATCCTTGTTTCGGTCATCCTCTTCCTGTTCCTCGGCAACATTCGCGGTGCAATCATCGTCGCCCTCACCATCCCATTCGCGCTGATGTTTGCTTCCATCTGCCTGGATCTCAGTCACATTCCCGCGAACCTGCTGTCGCTTGGTGCGCTCGATTTCGGGATGGTCGTCGATGGGAGTGTCGTCATGATCGAAAACATTGTGCGGCACCTTGCACAGTCGGACGATCCACGGACGCCAGAGCAGAAGATTCGCGACGCTGCACACGAGGTGCAGCGCCCGGTGTTTTTCGCCATCGCTATTATCATCACAGCGTATCTTCCGATCTTCACTTTGCAGGCCGTTGAGGGACGTCTCTTCAAGCCCATGGCTTGGACCGTAGCCTTCGCACTCGGAGGCGCACTGACATTCTCCATGATCATTGCGCCGGTCTTCGCGAACCTGCTCTTGGGTCGCGGCGCGAAGGAGTGGCAGAATCCTTTGATGGTCTGGCTCACACGTGTCTATCGCACCGCGGTGCGCAAGGCGATCGTGCATCGCAACATCACTGTCGGGGTGTCTTTGGTCCTCTTTCTCTTCTCGCTCTATCTGACTTTCGGTGGACCCATCGGGTCGGAGTTCCTTCCGCATCTGGATGAGGGATCGATCTGGGTCCGCGGAACACTTCCGCCGAGCGAAGGCCCAACCGCGAGCATTGACTTCACCAACAAGGCGCGGATCGCAATGGCGTCGTTTCCTGAAGTCACGCAAGTCGTCAGCCAGACCGGCCGGCCCGATGATGGAACGGACACAACCGGCTTCTTTAACACAGAGTACTTCGTTGATCTGAAACCGAAGAGAGAATGGCGCCCGGTGTTTCATCAGGACAAAGAGGCACTCATTGCAGCGATGAACAAGGAACTGGAGAAGTTTCCGGGCGTGATCTGGAACTTCTCTCAGCCTATCTCTGACAACATGGAGGAAGCTGTGTCTGGTGTGAAGGGGGAACTAGCCGTAAAGCTGTACGGCGATGATCTCCACATGCTTGAACGGAAGGCAGAGGAGGTCCAGGAGCAGATGGCCACCGTGAAAGGCGTGGAGGACCTCGGAATCTTCCGCGTAATCGGGCAGCCCAATCTCAACTTCGCAGTGGATCGATTGGCCGCGGCACGCTGGGGCATCAACGTCGCCGACATTCAGGATGCGGTTCAGACGGCCGTCGGAGCCAATGCGCTTACCCAGGTACAGCAGGGTGAGGCGCGTTACGATGTGACCTTGCGGTACCAGAAGCCATACCGCGATACCCGTGAGGCAATCGAAAACGTCCGACTGCTTTCTCCTTCTGGAGAGCGCGTCAGTTTGGCTCAGCTCACCGGGGTTTCCACAGACGATGGAGCGGAGGAGATCTATCGAGAGGCCGGAGAGCGGTACATCGCCATCAAGTACTCAGTGCGCGGTCGTGATCTTGGCTCGACGGTATCCGAAGCGATCGGCAAGGTGGATCGCAATGTGCAGCTGCCCGCGGGCTATCACCTTGAGTGGGCTGGCGAGTACGAAAGCCAGAAACGCGCCGACAAACGCATGGCAATCGTGATACCCATTACCGTACTTGCGATCTTTCTCATCCTCTACATCATGTTCCGCTCCTATAAGTGGACCATGCTGGTTCTGGTATCGGTCATCATGGCTTCGATTGGTGGACCTCTCGCGCTGTTCCTCACGGGGACGAATTTCTCGGTCTCCTCGGCGGTCGGATTCCTAGCGCTCTTCGGCGTGTCGGTGCAGACGGGCGTCATCATGCTCGAGTACATCAATCAACTGCGGGCCCGCCGGCGTGCCTTGGTCGAATCCAGCCGTGATGACATCATCGAATCAGCAATCGAGGGAGCAGTGCTTCGTCTGCGCCCAATCATGATGACCATGCTGGTCGCTACGCTGGGGCTATTGCCTGCAGCCATGTCGCACGCTATCGGCTCCGACTCCCAGCGACCATTCGCGATCGTAATCGTCGGCGGCCTCATGGCGAACCTGATCATTGGTGTCTTTCTTATGCCGGCACTTTACGTTTGGATGGCTCGTGAAGACGATCCTCTGCCCGAGGTCGAGTTCCATGAATGATATCGATCGAGCCTGCAACTTATCGCGAAGCGATGATGCATCGCGAGCGAATGACCGTCAATCCGGAGTGCGCCGGGCTAAACCGGCATGTTGTAGGGGGTGCAAGTCCCCTGCGGGAAAGGAAGTAGCGAATCCACCCTGACCTCGAGTTTTGGGGTGTCATCGTGATGTGTCACTCGAAGCATAGACAGAGGCATTGGTGGGCCGGGCGATTGAGCTTCGAAAAGGCGGAAGATCAGGATGCCGACTCTCTTCCGAGTTGGAGGAAGGCAATACGGCGGCTGCGTTACACGCGAGTGGCTGACCGGTCCTGCGTAGTCTAAGAACCCGCGCACGCTAAGAAAACAACATGCACGAGGATACTTCGCCTGATCCGAAAATGGCTGAAGGAGGGAGTATCTCAAGACGGCCAGTGGTCGGAGACAGATAAAGGTACGCCGCAGGGCGCAGTCATTTCGCTACTGATCGCGAACGTGTATCTTCACTACCTCTTCGATCTGTGGGCTGATGTCTGGCGCAGGAAAGCGGCCAGGGGCGACGTCATCGTCGTTCGCTACGCCGACGATCTTGCGCTGGGCTTCCAGCGGCGGGCCGACGCCATGCGCTTCCTTAATGAGTTCAAGGAACGGCTGGCAAAGTTCGGCTTGGAACTACATCCGAACAAGACACGGCTGATCGAGTTCGGGCGCTATGCAGCCCGGAGCGGAAGCGGCGTGGGGAAGGGAAACCGGAGACCTTCAACTTCTTGGGCTTCACCCACTTCTGTGGACAACGCCACAAGGCCGAGACCTTCACCGTCTGGCGAATCACTGCGAAGAAGCGAATGGTTGCGAAGCTCAAAGCCATCAAGGTTCAGCTTCAACGCCGGATGCATGATCGCACCAGTCAGGTCGGTGTATGGCTTCGGAGTGTGGTCACCGGATATTACCAATACCATGCCGTTCCCGGCAACATCGATCAACTGCGCATCTTCCAAAGACGCATCAATCGACTGTGGCGCAACGTACTGATACGTCGCAGTCAACGCGCGTGGAAGAAGTGGAAGAAATTCGCTCCGGTCTTCGACCGGCGGATACCACCACCCCGCGTTCTGCATCCTTATCCCGACGCCCGCTTTTACGCCATCCATCCTTCATAAGAGCCGTATGCGTAAACGCGCACATACGGATCTGTCCGGGGGCGCTCAGTGATGAGCGTCCCTGCCGGGACCCGAACTAATTTCTGAGGAGCAGTTCTGATATCACCCTTTACGAGAACGGCTCATTCTCCAGACGTCCGTGTCCATCCAAATACCGCTTCGCCTTTCTTGGACTCCTTGGTGACTTTACCGGTCGCCAGATGAAGCATCGTGACGTTGCAATCAACGCCGTCCATCACTTCTTCGTTGAGAAGGAGCATCTCTTCGTTGGGCGACCACACTAATCCGGCGTAAAACAGCCAGCCCACAGACCGACGCCGCAGATCAAGAACACTTTGGCCTCCAGTTCCATCCGGGTGGATAATCATGCATGTCTGTCGATCATGGACGAAATAGGCGATCCAAGTGCCCTTAGCCAACCCGGACAGAACTCCCCAAAAAGGGTCCTGTCCGGATTGTCCACCACTCGACCCCAACCCCATCAGCTTTGCGCGGGGCTAACGTCCGCATGCAAAGCAGGAGTGAAGGCAACCCGCTGGATTTCGATTACCGCCTCCGGCCAGGAATTGCAAACCAGACGAATGGGTTGGCAATTGTTCGCATGATGGGCCTGCACGTTTGACGCCCTGGACGTATTACCGGGCACACGCACCTTCCCGAACTGCTGAATTCCCAGCCTGCGTCGAGTGCTCTGCCAGCGGAGCAAACAGGGTCGATTATTCGATGACCTCGACGCGGCGGCGGCGGTAGACGGTGCGGCTGCCTCCGCCCCAGGCGCAGAGGAGCGCGATCAGATGCAGCAGGAACCAGATGGTGATGCCCTGGTCTTGGTATATCCAAAAGAGGATGAAGATGCGCGGGATGAGCATCGCGACGATCACCGGGACGATGCCGACCGTCGACGGGATGAAATGAGGCATGCTGTGCTGGAACCATGCGACGACCATGCAGAGGCGCGGCAGGAAGAGCGACAGGACAAGGAACCACAAGGGGATCGCGTGGACAGGGAAGGTGAGGGAGAATTTCATCGTACTGACTTCCTCCGAGCATCTGCTTTAGGGATGTATGTGAAGGCCTTCGTCTGTCGCAAAATGCCACTCCAGTTTACTACTCGGATGGGTACACCACGCTTGGAAACATCATACAAAGCCATCGACGCTTTCCAGTTCTAAATTGGCACATTGTCGCCATCGAGCAATCACCGAGCGCTAGGGCTTGAAGATTGAACCGATTTCCAGATTGCGTTTGATTGACCGCCCACTCGTCCCTAACCGGTTGCCGGGGGCCGTGGCCGGGAGCCAGCATCGTGCAGGCGAAGAGACGGCATAGTGACGAGTTGCCCACCACTCGGGACTAACGAAGGCAGAAGCTGCGTCCGGTTCGGCGCGGGTGCCGCCGTGAACTAGGTCGGCTTGTCCGGTCCGGGGTACCGTTCGGAGCGTTTCGAGAACAGCTTGATCGGATCTTCAGACATGGTTCTTGGCACCCTTGCTAACGCATGACAGGTAAAGCAATGAAGCGCTAAAAAAAATAGTTGAGAAATCCGGGTTTTTCAGGTTATGCTTCCGGCTGCCTTGGGTATCTGTGTTCCCAAGTGCAAAACCACGCAGGACCAAGACAAAGCAGTTCTCTCCTCAGCTCGCCTAAATACACCGCTCGGAGCTCATCGATATGGCTACAGGAAATGTTTCGCCGGGGACCGTTGCCGGTCGCGCCAGGTCTCATTCTTTGCCGCCAGCCGGATTCGACCCGCGTACCGCATCGCCACAGGAATTGCGGCGCTACGGCCTGCCGCAGCGACCCGATCCGTCCGCCCGCCCGCAACTGGCGGCGCTCTGGGACAAGATTTTCTCGCTCAAGCTCACCTACATCACGCCCACGTTTCAGCCCCTTGCGGAGCTTCTGCCCGGCGTAAAGTCCCGGGGCCCTTTGCGCCCGGCTGTTGCGCCCATCGACCTCCCGTTCTGGTCAGGCGGCGTCGTGCACGCCGCTTCCGGTCAGGCGTTCACCTGGGTGCTGGGTCAGTGGAACGTCCCGGATGTCCAGCCTCCTCCAACAAACACCGGCCAGGGCGAATTCTACTCGTTCGCCTGGATCGGTATCGATGGAAACAGCGACGTCACCCAGATAGGGACGATTCAGTACGTAACGTCGGATGGGCACGGTAAGGTCAGCAGGAGTTGCTATGCCGTCTATGAATGGTTCCCAAACGACTGGACGACGATCAATAACTTCCCCGTCAACTTCGGCGACACCATGATCGGCTTGATTTGCATGGATTCCACGACCGAAGCCTCGGCGAACCTGGTAAACGTGACCACGGGTATGCACGTGTCATTTCCTTTCACCGCGCCGGGTACCACTACCTCGCTGGAAAACCAGATCGAGTGGATAATGGAACACCCGGGCGTGACCGGCGAGTCTCCGCAACTGCCAAACTTCGGCGAAATCTATTTCGATTCCGCCATGGGCGGAGGTAGTCCCAGCGACTTTCTCGCTAACGCCGGTCCCGACACCGTGATCAACATGGTGGAGAACAACGTGACGGTCGCGACCACAACCGTCGAGACACCGACGCTTATCAAAATCGCGTACACCGGCTGATTGACTAGGCTGACAGTTCCGACACGAACAGCGCTGTTCATTTCGGCCACACCAAATGAGCGTAGAGGAACTCCTGGCAGGATTCCGATATGCAAATCAACGATTCTATTCTCTCCAGAGTGTGGCCGAACGCTTGTGGCGACCGCCGGTCCAACTATGGTGGACTCTCCCGTTGAACTTGGCGTATGTAGCCTCTTGGGCCATCGCAAAATCGGGCATTCACTAAAAGTTGGCCTGGCTTGTTCCTGCTATGCCTGGATAAGCGGAAGTAATCGCAAAACGCCAAAACGGGGGTTGTTTCCGGGTTGGCCACATTTATGTAAGTCAAAGTCAAGAGAAAAGCGCAGGTGTCGGTGGCGCGCTCGGGAGAGCGCGCATTGATCGAATCAGGATGCGCCGTTTCGCATCAGTGGCCTCTTGGCCGATGGTCCCTGCTCTCAAGCAGAACCAGACATCTATTTGCAGCCTCGGGCTCCGCAGAGCCGTCGCCGAAGATTGAGTTTGTGTTCTCTGCCAGTCCCGAAACAATTCGTGGTGAGCCTCCGGAGTTTGAGCTCCTTCGCACAGTGGCCTAATTGCAGGACCTGGCAGTCTGCGCACGGAATAATCCTGATGTTTTTTCATTCTTGGGCAGGTTTTTAGGCTGCCGCCGTGCCTCCGAACTCCTCGGTGGGCACGAAATCCTGTTGTCTGCGTTCGACTGCGAGCAGATAGGCTACGATCTTCCGTGCCACCGCGAGGGTGGCGCGGTTGCGATTGCCTCTCTGCATCTCTTTTTCGTAGACCAGAGCCAGTTCGTGGCACTGTCTGGGCGCCAGCTTCGCGGCTTCGACCAGCACGTGCTGGATGTGTTTGTTGCGCTGCTTGGAAATGGGCGTGCGCAGCATCTTATCTGCCGAACTCTTCTCCGCTCCGCACAGTCCGCAATAACTGATGGCCTGCTTGATCGACCGGAAGCGGGAAATATCGCCGATCTCCAGAGCCCAGGTCAGCGCCGTGATCGGGCCGACTCCGGCATCGATCTTGTCGTTCTTCCGCTTGGCTGCCGCGATGGCCCGCAGCATCACAGGATGCGCCACCTTCACCTTCTCAGCATGGGGAAGCAGATGATCGTAGATCCAGCCGGTGAAGATCGTCGCTTCCATGGCGGTCGTACGGGGTTGGGGAAGGGTCTTGATCCAGCTGTCCAGTTCGCGCCGCGTCGATCCGATCTTGCCTTCCATGTGCACACGACCAGCCGCGTCCTTCACGCAATAGCTGATCGTCCTCTTGGGAACATCCAGTCCGATGTAATACATAGTCTCTGAGGAGCCTCCGAGGTAGTTCTCTGAATCAGCCTCACAGCTGAGTTCAGCCTTTTGCAACACCTCGTGCTCCTCACTGACTAGCATTCAAACAACACTCCCGAAACCAGCTTTATCCTCATTAGACGAGGTCGTCCGCCCCATGCCCATTGACCAGCAACAACTTGCGCTTCTGTACTATTTTGGCGATCTACAGTATTGGAAGCTTCCGAGAATCGCTGCGGACGCGCTCGAAGAGGGTTACGACGGCCCCGCCTTGAGGACACTTGCTGGTCTGGTGGGTCTGAGCAGTGGCGACATTCGAGCCAAAGACATTCCGGCAAATGAGGTTGACTCCGCTTTTTGTGAGATGGGCGTGAACGCTCCGATCACGAAGGATCAGGCCCGGCTCGTTCTGGCCATCCAATCGGCGCTAAAAGCGCTACATGGACAATCGAACGTGTTCGACGAAGCTACGCACGTTCGCATCCATTTGTGCGAACTTTCTGAACCACCGGATTCCTTGAGGCGCATTGTGGATCTGTCCAAGGAAGCGAGGAACGCTCCACGCTCCCAGTGGGATCGCATCGAAGCCGACCTCAAGGATGCATTCGCGGAGTTTCTGAGGCGCCAGAACATTCAACTTTCCGAGTGACGGCGCGGCTAATGGAACAAGCGTGGTCGCAGTAGGGACGATCATCGCTGATCGCCCCCTGCGCAGATCCGTACGAGCGCGTCTACGCATACGGCTCTTATAAAGGATGAGTGGCGTAGAAGCGAGCATCGGGATAAGGGTGTAGGACTTTTGGGCGTGGTATCCATCGTTCGAAGATCGGGACAAGCGTTTCCCACCGTTTGCGTGCCCGTTGACTGCGGCGTGCGAGTGCCTGGTACCACAGTCGATTGACGCGCTGCCGGAAGGTGCTCAGTTGTCCGAGATTGCCCGGCACTGCGTGGTAGCGGTAGTAACCGACGACGACGCTGTGGAGCCATGCACCGGTCTTGGCGGGGCGATCATGCATACGGCGCTGAAGCTCACCCTTGATGGCCTTGAGCTTCGCTGCCATGCGCGTTTTCGCTGTGATACGCCAGACGGCGAAGGTTCCGGTCTTGTGCCGTTGCCCACAGTAGTGGGTGAAGCCCAAGAAGTTGAACGTCTCCGGTTTTCTCTCGCCCCGCAGTTTCCGATCGCGGGCCGCATAGCGGCCGAACTCGATCAGCCGAGTCTTATCTGGATGGAGTTCCAAGCCGAACTTCGCCAGCCGCTCCTTGAACTCATTAAGGAAGCGCATGGCGTCGGCTTTTAGCTGGAAGCCCAGCGCAAGATCGTCGGCATAACGAACGACGATGACGTCGCCCTTGGCCACTTTCCTGCGCCAGACATCTATCCACAGATCGAAGACATAGTGCAGATACACATTAGCGAGCAGCGGTGATATGACTGCGCCCTGCGGCGTACCTTGTTTGCTCTCCGACCATTGGCCGTCCTCCGACACTCCCGCCCTGAGCCATTTCTGGATCAGGCGGAGTATCCTTCGGTCGGCCACCCGGTGCTCAACGAACTTGACCATCCATTCGTGACTTATGTTGTCGAAAAAGCCACGGATGTCGGCATCGAGCACCCAGTTCACTTTCTTCCGTGACAGCCCTACAGCAAGCGCATCAAGCGCCTGATGCGGACTGCGTCCGGGACGGAACCCGTAAGAGAAGCCTTTGAAGTCGACCTCATATATCTGATTGAGGATCGTCACCACGGCCTGCTGGACGATCTTGTCCTCCAGTGCTGCAATGCCCAGCGGACGTTGCCGTCCGTCGGCCTTCGGTATATAGACTCGTCTCGAAGGTTGTGCCCGATACGCTCCACGGTGAACCTGGCCATGAAGATCAGTAAGTCGATCCTCTAGTCCGATTTCGTACTCCTGCCAGCTCACACCATCGACTCCCGGCGAAGCCTGACGCTTGAGAGCGTAGAAGCTGTCGCGCAGAAGATCGACGTCGAGATGGTGGAGCAGAGCGGTGAACTGTTCCTGTCTTTTTCCTTTTGCTGCCTTGCGCACACCGTCCAGTCGCTGAGACATGCCTTCCCCGCTCTGTGTCAGGAGCATGCGTGACTGATCGATGTTCTCCTTCATCTGCGCCCTTCCCTCCCCAGCCTCCGCGGGAAGTTGCCCTCCCTTGTTCGGTCGGTTCACAGGTATTACGGCGCAGTCCGACTTCTCCTGCACGTGCATGTCCGTCGTGCGGCTGTTTGCCTTCACGGACCGGCCTTCGCATGATGCCAAAGGCGTGCTGGAGATCTCCCGGTTCTCGTCCATGTTGTTTTCTCAGCGTGCACGGGCTCTAACGACTACGCAGGACCGGACAACTGCTCGCGTGTAATGCAGCCGCCGTATTGCCTTCCTCCTACTCACTAGGGAGTCGGCATCCTGATCCGCGGTTTTTCGAAGCTCAATCACCCGGCCCACCGATGCCTCGATCTACGCTTCGCCACACACCTCGCGATGTGTCACGCAAGACTAGAGGTCAGGATGGATTCGCCATTTCCTTTCCTGCAGGGACTTGCACCCCTACAACATGTCGGTTTATCCCGGCGCACGGCGGGTGACCGCCAAACCGGAAGCTATCCGAACGTCGACCCGATACTGCACGACTTAAATCGCGGAAAGAGCTTGGTGACCCTCATCGCAACGCGAGGCGCCCTCACCCCGGAGATTCGCGCATGTTGGGACCCAGCAGCTTCGAGGTCGTTGAAACTCCTGAGGGGAAGTTCGACGCGGTGACATGTGACGTGGCTAAACGCTATGATAAACACGGAACCCGCTATGGTTCGCTCAGGAACTACACCGCGGCCGCCGTGCAGTACTATAAGGAGCATCGATCAGAAGCGGTTGAGAAGGATGGTGTACTCGAACTCCCGATGGGCAAGTTCTCCCTCGAAGGTAGAATCATCACCTTTTATTAGCCGTATCACCCCAGGCCCGCGCAGAACCCCGCCGAAGCTGCGAAGGCCTTTGTCCAACAGGACGACATCACGGGTCTCTGGCTGGCACTGGTTGCGGACGTATAAACGTCAACCCGGACAGAACTCGAAGATTAGAAGCAGCCACATCAATAGATCGACCAGACACCAGGCGTAGCGATTTCTATCAGGTGACGGTCCGGATCGCGAAAGTAAACGCTCTTGCCGCCCAACTCCCACGTACGCTTCTCCTCGACTGCGATCCCGTTCTCCGCCAGCCAAGCTTCCCAACTTGACAACTCGGAAGCCGGAATCGCGAATGCGATGTGAAGCTCGCCGTCGCCGTCGTGCGGAGATTGGATTAGGCGCGAAGCACCCTTCTTGAATAGCAACAACACGTGGCGGTTCCCGGCTTGCATTGCGCAGCCGCGTTCACCAAAATCGCTGATGATGCGAAACCCGAAGATCTTCTCGTAAAACCAAGCCGAACCGACTACATCATTGACATACAGAGATGACTCGAGGATTCCTTCGGACTTTGGATTCATGCCCAACCTCCAGTGGAGGCTTAATCGTATCGCGGTCCTCGCGGTCTGGTCAGATGCGATCACCAGTGAATCGAAGAAAGTAAGGCTCAAAAAGGAGCATGATCAGCTTATGGCGAGGAGGTCACAGGTCGATGAAGCATTAACCGCGTTCCTCGAAACAGCGCAAGCACCCCAAAGCGCGTCTCCGTCTGCCGGACCTTGAATTCTCCAAATCAGCAGTGTTGAATAGTCTGACCAGTGTTGATGGCCAACGCGGATATGGCCATGCCATCGACGAGTTCGTCGATTGGTACTGCTCGGAACCGCGACTGGCTTTGAACAAGACGTGGTTCTCCGCTATCGCAGCTACCTTGCGGCCCGCATGCTTGCTCCCGGCACTGTCAATTTGCGCATGGGTGCCGTTCGGCGCCTCGCCTATGAGGCGGCCGACTCCGGCCTGCTGAGTTCCGATCTGGCCGCCGGAATTCGCCGCGTTAAGGGGGTCAGGAATCTTGGTATGCGCTTGGGCAACTGGCTGACTGTTGAGCAGAGCATCGCGCTCTGGCGAACTCCGGACGGCAACAAGCTCAAGGGCAAGCGAGATCGGGCGCTTCTTGCGCTATTGCTCGCCTTCGGTCTTCGTCGCCACGAAGCTGTTGGCCTCAGAATCGAACATCTGGAACAACGGGAGGAACACCGGGCCATTGTCGATCTGAAGGGCAAGGCAGGACACGTCCGCACGGTTCCAGTACCCGGCTGTGTAATGGAAGAATTGCGCGTCTGGTTGAACGCCGCAGGGATCAACCGAGAGAAGATCTTCCGTCGGGTGACGAAGATGGGCCGGGTCCTGGGCGAAGGCATGACCGAGAAAGCTGTCTGGCATATCGTGAAGGATTCGGCGAAACGGATCGGATTGCAAAAGCTGGCTCCGCACGACCTGCGCCGCACCTGTGCCCGGCTCTGCCACACCGCCGGAGGAGAACTGGAACAGATTCAGTTCTTGCTGGGGCATGTTTCCATTCAGACAACGGAACGCTACCTGGGCTGCAAGCAACGGATTCAGTCGGCGGTCAATGATCGAATCGGAATCGAACCTCGCTGTGCTATTCGCGATGGCAACCGGTAGTACTATGTCGGTGAAGCCGGAGGCGAACGATGGATTACGACCAGGACAAAGTCGATGAGATCACTCTCGCACTTCTGTGGCTGACTAGTTTCAAAGACCCTGTCGGGGTGCGAGCCTGGAAGGGGCAGGACTGGGATACGATGGAACGACTTCACACAAGAGGCTTCATCTCTGATCCCAAGAGCAAAGCCAAATCGGTCGTGTTGAGTGAAGAAGGTTTGAAGCGCTCGAAAGAGCTGTTCGTTAAGCATTTTTCGTTGAAACCCTAAGTCGCGGGCAAAGTTTGCGTCCCGTTGTTGTCAAAAAGACAATTGACGGATTGGCCACTTCTCGCCCCAGAAGCAAGGAATAGGCTGTCTGCAACTGCATGTTGAACGGATCATCGCTAATGAAGACTTTGAGGACCGTTCAAGATCTGTGCGCTCTGCCGCTTGGAAGCGAAAGGAAGACTTATGCAACTAGGGTTCATCGGAACAGGCGAAATCACATCATCAATCGTCACTGGCCTGCGTTCGTCGGGCATCTCGACCAAGTCCATTTGGTTGTCCCCTCGCAACTCCGCCATCGCGAACGGACTTGCCGATCGTTTCCAAGGAATATTGGTCGCGTCCTGCAACCAGGATGTTCTCGATCATTCCGACACAATCGTGATCGCTGTGAGGCCTTCAGCTGTGCGAGATGTTCTTTCGGAATTGCGTTTCGGTCCCGATCATCGGGTTATCAGCCTTGTCTCAGCGCTCACACTGCGAAGCAATTTCTCAGACACATGGTTGAACACGGCCTCCTGACAAGAGTCTCGGAAGCTCTGGACGAGGTACTTCACCGAATCACAGTGGAATCCTAAACTCTGATTTCGAGACAACTCTTTACCTCTGTCGGCGTCAGCAGCTCTTCAGGCATCCGTCGGTTGGGGTCTGGATGACCGTCGACTCTGACCTTTGAAAAACCTTCGCTTTTGAGGACGGCACGGCTGGCGGCCTTTGGTCCGAAACTTCCGCATCGACCACGACTCAGGGCCAAGTGCTTCTGCAGCGGGATGCCGAGTGGTCCTAAGCGGCTTACCAGGGCAAAGCAGCGATCCGCATATTCGTGTCCGACAGTTTGAAGACACGAGTGGGCTCGAATGTTCCCCGACGATTCCTGGTTGGAGCTTGCAGGGTTGGAGAGAATCAAGTAATCTATGCGCGCTGTGCCTGTAAGCACTGGACGCTATGAGATAGCGTTGGTAAACGGCAGAAAGATTCGTACGCAGGAAGAAGTTTAAGGGAAATTAGCCCCAACCACCGCTAGCCCCTTGACTACCAAACTGCGCCGCTACTTTGTTCGTTATCGATTGACAACCGAGATGTTCAGGAGAATACTCGCCCACGCGTATGGGAATGTGTTCGGAGACTCCTTCATGCGAGCTACGGGGAAGCAGCGCCATTCTGTCGATAGCAGCCATCCAGCGTATGAACGCGTCCACGCTCACCCAGATTCCAGCAATCGGGCGAACCGCCGTCCAGTTACGAGTCGATGATGCCTTGTAAGGTTGCAATTCTCGGTGGTGGCGTTGGCGGCCTTAGCGCCGCGCATGAGTTGATCGAGCGAGGATTTGCGGTTTCTGTGTTCGAGCGCAACAACGTCTTCGGAGGCAAAGCGCGAAGCCTTTACGTTCCCAACTCCGGCGTCGGTGGACGGAATCCCTTGCCCGGTGAGCATGGCTTTCGATTCTTCCCCGCGTTTTATAAACATCTCCCGGATACCTTGACGCGTATCCCTTTCGCGGGCAATGTAAGTGTCTTCAACAATCTTGTTCAGGCAACCCGCATTGAGGTGGCACAGACGGGGAAGGCCCCTCTAATGCTTACAGGCAGGCTGCCGCAAGATATGGAGGACTGGCTGCTTGCCTTCAAGGAACTTTTCGGAGGCATCGGGGTTCCCGACAACGAGGTGCTGTACTTCGCTGACCGCCTTCTCACTCTCCTCACCAGTTGTCCCGAACGCCGTGTGTCGGAGTATGAACAGATACCCTGGTGGACCTTTATCGGCGCGGAGAGCCGCTCAGCCAGCTATCAGACACTCCTGGGGAAGGGGCTCACGAGATCTCTGGTCGCAGTAAGGGCACAGGAGGGCAGCACACGTACCGCCGGGTACATCCTTCTGCAATTGATCTTCGGCATCTTGACCTGGGCAGGCTTCGACCGCTTGCTCAGTGGTCCGACAAGCGAGGTGTGGCTGTCGCCGTGGACACAGTACCTTTCCCAGAAGGGTGTCCAATTCCAGCCGGACACGACCGTCAAGGCCTTCAAGACCGACGCCAGCGGGATCGCTGGTGTCACCATCGAGCAAGCTGGCAACCAGACAGACATCCTGGCAGACTTCTACATTGCCGCGTTACCGGTCGAGATCATGACAGGCCTCGTCACCGACGAGATGAAGGCGCTGGCACCGTCGCTTGCGCACCTCGGCAGCCTCCGTACGGCGTGGATGAACGGTATCCAATTTTTCCTCAAGCAGGATGTTCCGCTGGACTTCGGTCATACGCTCTATGCAGACTCGCCATGGGCGCTTACTTCGATCTCACAAAAACAGTTCTGGCGGCAGGCCAACCTGGCAAACTACGGGGACGGGCAGGTGGGCGGCATCCTCTCTGTAGACATCTCCGATTGGGAAACACCCGGCATTCTCTACGGGAAAACGGCGATGCAATGTACTGCGCAGGAGATCAAGGATGAAACCTGGGCACAGATGAAAGCTCACCTCAACGTCTGCGGAGCCGAGCCCATTCGCGACGAGAACCTTCTCACGTGGTTTCTCGATCCCGACATTCAGTTCCCGAATCCTTCCGCTGTCACCAACCTGGAGCCACTGCTCATCAACGTGGCAAACTCTCTACAATATCGTCCGAATGCAGACACCGAGATACCGAACCTGTTGCTGGCATCCGACTATGTGCGCACATTCACTGATCTCGCATGTATGGAAGCCGCGAATGAGGCGGCCCGTCGTGCAGTGAACGCGATTCTCACGAAAACTGGCTCGACTGCGATACCAGCTTCCGTGTGGGCGATGCAGGAACCGGATTGCTTCAAGCCTCAGATCGAGTACGACCGACTGCGATTTCGCGTAGGCTTGCCGCACACAAGTCTCGGACTGACCTGAACTGCCAGGACTGCCATCGCGGTGCAAAATGGATGAGCGTTATAGGTCAAGATCATGACCCGAAATGGGGTAGATTTCAGTGTTTCAAATATCGCGCAATTCATCGGTCGGCTAAACTTCGCACTGCCGCCGAGTGTGCCATAGAGTGTGCCGTACCGGATGCGCCCAACTGCGCCTTTAAAGGACTTAGCGGTACTTCACTGAGTGCTTCCGTGCGGGCTTATTGTTGAGGGCAAGTCGCTGATTCTAAAGTGGCTGCCCCCCAGGGATTCGAACCCCGATATGCTGATCCAGAGTCAGCTGTCCTGCCATTGAACGAGGGGGCAACAAGCGCGAAAAAGGCCAACTTGCAGCCGTGATGGCTCGGCTTGGAACGGAGTGTTCAGCGCTGAAAGCCAACCTTTTCATCATACGGACAAACGATTATGGGGTCAAACAAGCATCGCCATTCGATTTAGTGCAATCCTTCTGAAATCAGCGCCATCCGCGAGCGAACCGACCGACGAAGCCCTGCTCCCTGATCCTCTCCCATCAAACAAACATTACCGTCAAGTTTTTCCTCAACCTGGTCCGTCACTCCTCGCGCAGCACCTCGAGCGGCCGCAGGCCCAGAATCCGGTAGCTTGCGATCCAGCCCGTTGCCGTCGCCAGAACTGCCGTACCCACAAGCGCAATCACGGTTGCCGGCCAGTCGATGTGGAACCCCACTTCAAGCCTGCGCAGCAACACGCGCGTCAGGATGTTGGCGAACACCACGCCCACCGAACCCGCCAGCAAACCGAGCACGCTGAACTCCACGCTGAATGTCCGCACGATCCTCATGCGCGTGGCGCCCAGCGTCTTCAGCACAACGGCCTCCCGCATGCGGCGGAAACGCGCGCTGGCAATGCTGGAGGCCAGAATCATCAGGCCGGCGAGGATTGAAAATCCTGCCAGAAATCGCACGACAAATGTGATCTGATCGACAACCGTCTCAATCCGAGTCAGCACATCGGCAATGTTGATCACCGTTATCGTCGGATATGCTGCAAAGAGCGCCCGCTCCATCTGGGGAATCTGCTTTATATCGACATGGGCGCCGCCGTACCACGTCGCAGGCTCGTCTTTGAGTTGGCCGGAAGGTAGCGTGAATGAGATGCGCGCAGCAAGGTGCTGTCCGTCAGCCTTGTAAAGCGCTGCTACTCTCAGGGTGCGAACGCGTCCGCCGACAGCAATTTCCACGCTTGAGCCCACGTGCAGCTGAAGTCGTTGCGCTGTGCCCTCTCCGATCGCAATCTCCGCCGCATTTGCGTCGCTCCACCATGTGCCCTGGGTAACTTTGTCGCCGTCGGGCGGAGCATCCGCCCAACTGAGTTCCGCGTTTTCGAGCATTCTGCGCGGGAAGTGCTGGTCTTTCATCTGGTCAAGCGATTTGCCGTTCAGTGAAACGAATCGCCCTTGTACGCCGGCGATGAGGTCCAGTTGCTGCGTCACTCCTTGTTGGTGCTGGAAGAAGGCTCTCACTCCGTCGACCTCGTCGCGCGTGATGTCGATGAGAAAGACGTTCGGCAGTTTCGGCGAAGCAGTCTCGCGGATGTCGCGGAGCAACGTGCTCTGCATCAGATAAACGGCAAGGATCAGCATGACACCGGTCCCAAGCGAAGCCAGCACCGCTGCGGATTGGTTCCCGGGCCGATATAGATTCGCCAATCCGTGGCGGAGCGAAGACGGCAGGCGCAGCCGTACCCGGTTTAGAACGAAACGGAGCGTACGCAGTGCGACGGCAGCCAGCAGCAACAGTACCAGCAGCGCAATGGAAAACAGCAGCGCGAACCACCCGCCAACCTTGACAGAATCCGATAGCGCCCATGCGATAGCTCCCAGGGCTGCTACCACCACCACCGCGATGCCAATTTGCAAACGACGCGACCACCAGCGCGCGAACCACTCCCGGGCAGTCGTCGGCCCTTGCTCCACCAGCCTGCGCAAAACCAGGATGGGCCTCACTGCGCGCACGTCGAGCAGCGGCGGCAGGCAGAACAACAGGGTTGTCAGCAGCCCCGTACCGAGGCCCGCACCGACCGCGCGCCACGGAAAGTGCAACACAGCGTGCACGGGCAACAGCTTGCCGAAGACCGCCGGCAGCGCCTCCATTACTGCAGCTCCACCAGCCACGCCGATCAGTGCACCAACCAACCCCAGCGCCAGCGTCTGCAGCAGGAAAATGCGAAGCAAATCCGAAGACCGTGCGCCTACGGCCTTGAGGATCGCGAGCATATCCATGCGCTGCTCAAGATGCGCGTGCATGGCCATGGCCACGCCGATTGCTCCAAGCACCATCGCAACCAGGCAGATAAGGCTGAGGATTGCTGTCGCGTTGTCGAGCCCCTGGCTCAGCGCCGGATTTCCTTCTTTGAAATCGACGACCTGTGCGTCAGGCAGAATTGATTCCACCTGTTTACGCACCGCCGCCGTATCGGCTTTGGCCGGGATCTTAACAAGCAGGCGCTGCGCAGCCCGACTTCCGGGCCCCAGCAGACCGGTGCCCTCCAATGACGCACGCGACACCATCACTCGCGGCCCCATCCCGGCCCCGGCCGAGATACGGTCCGGTTCCTGCGTCAGCACTGCGGCGATCCGGTAGGTCTTTCCGCCGAGCCGCAGGGTCTGGCCCACTTGAGCATTCATCCGTACGAGAAACTCGTCGGCCACCACCGCCGAATCGCCTTCAAGGGCCTGCTGAAGATTCATCTTCGGCTCGAGTTTTGCCGTGCCGTAAAACGGGTACTTCGCTGGATCCACGGCCTTCAATGTGATCAGAATCGGCACTGGATCAGAGGGCACAGATGCCATCGAAAGCGTCTCAGTGACCCACGTCAGATCGCTATCCGGAATTCCTCTCTCCATCGCCGCAAGCTTTTGCGACTCTTCAGCACTGGGCTGCCGAAAAACCCGCGCGCTCAGATCGCCCGCCATCAGCGATCGCGCTTCGCTCATCAGCGTGGTGCGAAAGCTCTCGCTGAAACCGCGCACTCCGACCAGCGCCGCCACACCCACCGCCACGGAAAGCACCACGAATGCGAACTTGCCGGGCGCCGACTTGAGATCCCGCCAGCCGATTGCAGCCGCTCGCCGCCAGCTCAGTGCCCGATCAGCCATGGCTCTGCTCGCTATGGATCAGTACCTCGCCAGCGCCGTTAGACAGAAGCGTATCTTCGATGATCATTCCATCCTTGAGAACGATCTTGCGGTCGGCGCGGCTGGCGATCTCCGGATCATGCGTCACCAGCACCAGCGTCGCTCCGGCGTGGCTGTTGCGCTCCAGAAGCATGTCGAGAACGAGATGCCCGTTGGCCGAATCGAGATTGCCGGTCGGCTCATCGGCCATCACGATCGGTGGATTGACCACGAATGCGCGGGCAAGCGCAACCCGCTGCTGCTCTCCGCCGGAAAGCTGCACCGGATAATGATCCATGCGATCGCCGAGCCCCACCGCTTCCAGCAGCGTCCGTGCCTGCTTCAGTCCGTGGCCTTCGACGTTCAATTCGTAAGGAAGCAGCACGTTTTCGAGCGCAGTGAGCGTCGAAATCAACTGGTAGGACTGAAAGACGAAGCCGATTTTGCGTCCGCGGATCGAGGCCAGGTCCGCCTCGGCCAGGTTGTGGATCGGCGTTCCGTCGAGCCAGATTTCGCCCTCACTCGGCGTGTCCAGGCCCGCGAGCAGTCCCAGAAGTGTGCTCTTGCCGCTCCCGCTCGCTCCCACAATCGCGACAAATTGCCCCGCCGGGATACTGAGAGAGATTCCTTTCAGGATTTCCACCCGCCGCGAGCCGTTCTGGATCCACCTCTTTACGTTTCGGACCTCAATCACCCGCTAACCCTCCCACCCGGCATATCCATTCTTACGCCTTTCCCGCGCTGCCCGTTCCATCTTTACAAAGCCTTACACTGTTCATGTGGACGTTTGGCGGAAGATTCTCGTTTCGTTCTGGCTGCTGCTTCCCTTTCCGTTGCTGGCCGCCGACAGGCCCGTGATCGTGTGCTATGGCGACAGCATCACCGCCGGTTACGGGGTCCAGCCGGGCGAATCCTATCCTGACGACCTGCAGCGGCACCTCGACCGTCGCGGCTACAACTACAAGGTAGTCAACATGGGAACCAGTGGCGCAACGACCAAGGACGCCGTCGCCCGTCTCCAGGGTGTTCTGCGCGCCAATCCATCGGTGGTCATTGTTGAATTCGGCGGCAACGATGGGCTACGCGGCCTTCGCGTCGACGACACGCGCAAGAACCTCGAGACCGTTCTCGGCGCGCTCACAGATGCCCACGTCAAGGTCCTTCTGGCCGGAATTACCCTGCCGCCCAACTACGGCCCCGACTACGTCAACGCCTTCAATGCAGTTTTTCGCGACGTCGCCACCAAAGAACATCCTGCCGCGTTCGTTCCCATGATCTACAAGGACCTGGTGCACCAGCCCGGCACCATCCAGGAAGATGGCATCCACCCCACCGCGAAAGGCGCCGACATCCTTGCCGAAACCCTGATGCCCTTGCTCACCCCGCTACTGAAAAAATAGAGCACGGCTGAAGCCTGAACGCATGCGAGGCCAACGAGCCGAGAGTCGCCATCTGCTCCCTGCTCCCTGTTCCCGTTCCCTGCCTTTACCCCATCACCACCACAGGCTGAAACAGCGTCCCGGCTATGCGCTTTGCAATGCCGACCAGTTCGCGCTGCCCGGCGAATATCTTAACCAGCGGTGCCTGCGAAAATTCCGGGAGATTCGCTTGGGCGCCATTGCGGAGTCTTCCCAGTGCCTGGTCGTCACCCGTGACCGCCGGCATCTCCGCAAGCAGGCTGCGCGGATGCACGCAGAGCCCTTCCAACTTCTCGAGATTGCCGGTGAGCGGCTCAAGTTCTTCCAGGGTGTGCGCCTCGGCCAGCGTGAATACGCCCGACTGCGTGCGTCGCAGGCTGCTGAGGTGCGCCCCACATCCCAGATCGATTCCGAGTTCATGCGCTACTGAGCGGACATACCCGCCTGCGCTGACGCTCATCGTGAATGTCGCTTCTTCGCCGTCGAGCGCCGTAACCGCAAATGACTTGATCGTAATTTTCGCCGGCTTCAGTTCTACCGTTTTGCCGGCACGCGCCAGTTTGTATGCCGGCGTCCCCGCAATCTTTTTCGCTGAAAACGGCGGCGGCATCTGCTCCATCTCGCCTTGAAAGCGTGACGCCGCATCGCAAATCTGATCGAGCGTTAACAAAGCAGAATTCTGTGCGCCGACTGGATCGCCATCGGCGTCGTACGTGTCCGTCGCAAATCCAAATCGGATTCGTCCCGAGTAGCTTTTCTCCGACGCCGAAAAATACTGTGCCAGCCGCGTGAATCTGCCCATCAACAGCGGCAAAACACCCGTCGCCATGGGATCGAGGGTGCCAAGATGTCCGATTGACTTTTCGCCCGTGATTCTCCGCAAACGGCCCACTACGTCATGGCTGGTCAAACCGCCCGGCTTGTCGATAATCAGGAGTCCGTTCACCCAACTACTCTAGTCGACTCGCCTCAGGTTCACAGTGATCCGTTTCCGCTCTGACGAACAAGCGACAGAAACTCCGCACGCGTCTCCTTCTCCCGGAAGCAGCCCACCATCGCTGAAGTCACGGTAGACGAATTCTGCTTTTCGATGCCGCGCATCATCATGCACAAGTGCCGTGCCTCAATAACCACACCCACACCCTGCGGCTTGATCGCATCCTGAATCGTATCGGCGATCTGCCGTGTGAGCCGCTCCTGCACCTGCAGCCGGCGCGCAAACACTTCGACGAGGCGCGCAATCTTGCTCAGCCCGATCACCTTCCCCTTGGGGATATACGCCACGTGCACCTTGCCGAAGAACGGCAGCATGTGGTGCTCACACAGCGAGAACATCTCGATATCCTTCACGATCACCATCTCGTCGTAGTCGACATCGAACAATGCGCCGCGCAGGATTTTCGCGGGGTCTTCGCTGTAACCCTTGGTGAGGAACGTCATCGCTTTTTCCACGCGCCTGGGAGTTTGCAAAAGTCCGTCGCGCTTTGGATCCTCGCCCAGCCGGCTCAGGATCTCGCGATACATCTCCTCTGTGCTGAACCTGTTCAGGCCCTCGTCAATTTCAAGTACTCCGCGTATCGGCTTGCTCACTGCGATCGGCTGTGCCATTTGGTTCGTCCCTCCGCCCAGCAACAGGCGTCAATTCTTCGATGCAAATTCAATCACCGTAAAACTGGAAGAAGTTGTTTTCAGTCTCTTCCACGCGCACATACTCCAACTCACCAACTGCAAGCGCGTCCTTCAGCACGTGAAAAACTGCCTTTGTAAGATTCTCCGTCGTCGGCACTTGATTCACAAACAGCGGATCGCAGTTCAGATTCGTATGGTCAAACCGCTCAAGCACAGATGTTTGCACCACTTCATCGAGAGTGGCCAGATTCACCACCATTCCCGTCTCAGCATCAACCTGCCCACCCACAAGCACCTCAATCACGTAGTTGTGACCATGGCCATGCGGGTTGTTGCATTTGCCGTACGTCGCGCGATTTGCTTCATCCCCTAGAGCCTCGGAATGCAGCCGATGGCTCGCGCTCAGCATGTACCGCCGGCCGAAATAAGCGGTAGCCATCAGCGCTCACCCCGGTATTCGGCAAAAATCTCCGGCGTCTCATAAACTCGTACCCGGCTCAAACGCGCTCCGCCGGCCTTGTTCACGGCGGGTTCCAGCCGCTTCCACGTCGCAATCGCGATGTTCTCCGTCGTCGGGACAAGCTTTGAACCCGCAAATTCCGGCACTTCAAGATTGAGGTGGCGATGGTCGTAAGCGGCCATCACCTCGTGCTCGATCACGTCTTTCAACCACTTCAGATCCACGACAAAACCGGTCACGGGGTCCGGTTCACCTGCGACCGTAACCTCGAGTGTGTAGTTGTGCCCATGTCCATTGCGGCGGGAGCAGCGGCCAAACACCTGCTCGTTTTTCTCCTGCGACCAGGCATCGTTCCAGTAGTAGTGCGAAGCCGAAAACGTGGCCCGCCTCGTGAGTTCGATCATTCGCCCCTCATTTGTATAGATGCCCCAAGGCGCCGGACGGTACAACATTCGAGCTTTAAGTCCAGCCTCTTATCATATTCATCGGAATAGAGTTGCAATCAGGCAACCTCCCTCATCCCGGATACGTTCTTCCCTTCCAGCTTACCTCTTTCAGGACGTTGTGCCTGAACCAGCTGCGGTAAAGCAGCGCGGCAAACAGCGGCAGGCCGAGCGGTGAGATTGCGCAATCCACAAAAGGGAAATTCGATTTGGCCACCCGTGCGTAAAAACGGAACAGCGTCCGAACCCACAGAAGCAGCAACACCCATCCCGCGCCCAGCCATTCCAGCGAATGAGCGCTGAAGCGCGCGTTCCACAAATGAATCGCCAGCCACGGCAGCCCCACAAGCAGCAGAATATCCAGAACTTTCCACACCGCCGTGGCCATGGCATTATTAAACAAAAGCGCGAGGTTTTTGGTCCAGCCCTCAATCATTGCGCTGGTTGTACGGTACATCCGGGTACTCAGAGCATCCGGTGCGTAGCGAAAGCGCAAACCGACCTTGCGCCGCTTCGCCAGAAACGCAAGCTCAACATCTTCCAGCACCCGGTCCTTGACCGACGGGTGGCCTCCGAGCCGACGGTAGGCTTCCCGCTCGACCAGCAGAAACTGCCCGTTCGCGGCAGCCACACGCTGGTTAGGATCGGAGACCTTGGCCGGCGGGTAAGCCAGCGCCAGCTCCGAAAAAACCAGCGGCATCAGAATTCGCTGCGCAAGCCCCTTAACTAGCTGGCGGGGTGAGTAGCTCAGCACTCCCACCTTGTGCCGAGTGGCTTCGTGCATCGCCCGGTGCAGATCGCCTTGCTCGTGGATGGTGTCCGCGTCTGTAAACAGCAACCACCGCCCCCGCGCCTTGCGGGCCGCGGTCCAGATTGCGTTATTCTTCCCGGTCCAACCCTTCTCAAGCTCTGCCGCTTCAAGAACGGTTACGCCTGGAAAGCTCCGCGCAATCTCCGGCGTTCGATCGGTTGAATGATCGTCGACCACGATCAGTTCCCAGTCCCGTCCCAGTTCAAACACGCTCTCCGACTGCGCAACCAGCGACCGCAGGCAATCTCCCAGGCTCTGTTCCTCGTTGCGTGCCGGAACGATCACCGTCAGCTCGATCAGCTGTTCCGGCTCCGGCTGGTCAAATACGCTGCCGGCGCGCACCGGAATTACCGGCAACTCGCCCGGCTCATCCGAAAGTCCCAGCACCGGCTTGTATTTGGGAGCGGGCGCCGCCTCGCCTCCCGGCTTGTCCATTTTGTCGGGCACCGTGTGATTCGTGACCTTTCCCGCAATACCTGTCGGTTCGTATTATAAGGATGTGCGGTTTCCTCGTTTCATCGCCCTTGGATCACTGATTGCCCTGGCCCTCGCCACCGGCTGCGATCGCGGCGCACGTCCTGTGAACGCCGATAGAATGGCGCCGGATTTCACGGTCAGCGATGGCGAGAACACCATTCACCTCGCGAATTACCGCGGAAAAGTGGTTCTGCTGAACCTCTGGTGGAGTCAGTGTCCGCCGTGCATCCAGGAGACCCCTGCTCTCGAGCAGCTGCATCACGACCTGCCCGACCTCGCCATTCTCGCTGTCAGCATTGATGAAGATCCCGGTTCCTACCGCCGCTTCCTCACGCGCTATCACGTGGACCTGAACACCGTGCGCGATCCCGACCAGTCCGTCGCAAAAATGTACGGCACCGACCTCTGGCCGGAAACCTACATCATCGACCGCAAGGGCGTCATCCGCCGCAAGATCGTCGGCGACCCCGACTGGTCAAATCCCGAGATCCGCAACTTCCTCAGCAGCCTGTAGCGGTGCTTTGCCTCCTCCATCAATTCCGGATACCTGTCAAGAGGCCTCCGTCTTCGGCGACCTGCAAGTCGAACAAATCACACGCGCGATTATCGTCCGGGATTTGCAGGGAATTTCCCGCCCTTAGCGCATAATCCAAAATGGGCGGAATTCCGGGCAAACCCGGGTCGTCGCGAGCAGAACGCCGCTAAGTCCTTTTCTAAGGAGACTCTACAGGCAAGTACATTGACACCAGGACTTTGCAGCCAGACCCACCAGTAACCTTATCAATCCACAGACTTTGTTTACAGAGTATGGGGGGGAGGAGTAAACAGCAACCAAAAGGTTGCATATTGCCATGCATCTTCGATCCTCACGCCTGGTCCAGGAAACCCGCCGGAGAAAGCCGGACGCCGGGATCGCTCTTCTCATACCCACCCCACCAATCTCCCGTGGGTTCGTGAGTTTCGCTGAGGCGATCCGGGCACTCCAGGGCACCGGTCGGCAACATTCCCAAAAAATCGCTGAACGGTACTTGACATTCCGAGTGAACCAGTGTACTAGTCATATAGTACATTGAGTGAACGGATGAGCAACCACTCAAAACCCGCTTTCCGATTCCGTCTTGATCTCCACACGGGAGTACCGGTCTACCGCCAAATCGTCGACCAGGTTCGCGGCGCCGTCGCCTCAGGCGCACTCGGCCCAGGCGACCAGTTGCCCACGGTGCGCCAGCTTGCCGTCGATCTCGAGGTCAATCCGAATACCGTGGTTCGCGCTTATCGCGAGCTTGAATACGATGGCCTGCTCGAGACGCACCAGGGCACCGGCACTTTCATCAGCGAACAGAAGATGCCCCGCGCCGGCGACGAGCGACAACGACAGCTGGGCCAGATCGTCTCTGACGCCATTGCGCGGGCCGGAGCTGCGGGATTCACGGTTAGAGATTTATTGGAACAGTTGCGGAGTGCGGCCGACGAGCCGAACCGCAGGAGATGAGTCATGAACAGAAGAGGAAATCTGCAATACAACGGAGTTGCGGTAACAGCTTTTCTGATTTTTCTGATTGCTGGATTGGTTCTGAGCGCGATCACGCATAGTCCTGCGCCACTCCTGATCGGGGTTCTGGTTGGGCTGTATCTCCTCAACGCCATCAAGGTAGTTCGACAGTGGGAAAAAGTCGCGCTGCTGCGGCTCGGCCACTATGCTGGCCTTCGCGGGCCCGGAATCTTCTTCATCGTCCCGATCATGGAGACTTTGAGCCCGTATGTGGATCAGCGCATTCGCGTGTCGAGCGTGAGCGCCGAGTCGACCCTGTCGCGCGACACCGTCCCGGTAGATGTCGATGCCATCGTCTTCTGGCTCGTGTGGAATGCCGAAAAAGCAATTCTCGAAGTGGAGAGCTATCTTGACGCCATCACCCTCAGTGCACAGACTGCCCTGCGTGAGTCGATCGGCCGGCACGAGTTGGCGCAGATGATTACCGACCGCGAAACGCTGGGACGCGAATTGCAGCGCATTCTCGATGAGAAGACAACGCCCTGGGGCATCACGGTGCAGTCGGTTGAAGTGCGGGATGTGCGCATTCCGCAGGGTCTGCAGGATGCCATGTCGCGCCAGGCCCAGGCTGAACGCGAGCGTCAGGCCCGCATCATTCTCGGCCAGGCGGAGACTGAGATTTCAGAAAACTTTGTAAAGGCCGCGGAGGCGTACAGCCACAATCCGACTGCCCTCCATCTGCGCGCAATGAACATGCTGTACGAAGCAATCAAGGAAAGAGGAGCGATGGTGATTGTGCCTTCGTCGGCGGTAGAAACGATGGGTCTGGGTGGATCGCTGGCAACGATTGCCATGGCAAAACAGCAGCCCTGAAGAACCGAAAAAAACGCAACAAGGAGGTTACGGCGATGAATATTCGCACCAGTGGGATTCTCTGCGTCTTGATTTCGATAGCTTGCACGATTACCGCGCAAACCACCAGCGATGCTGGCTGGATCGGCGTGTGGCAAGGCGAGTTGGACGGCCAGCCCAGCGCCATTCTGACGCTGGCCGAGGACACGGGCACCTTGGAAGGAACGCTGGTGCTGAACGGCATAAGTCGCGAAGGAGGGCAGCCGCACATTGCAGTGCGGGAAACGCATGTCTTGATGCACCTGCACATTGAAAGAAACACGCTCTCGTTTCAGGTAAAGGGGATCCGTGGTTCGAATGATCTGATGGACTTCACCGTAACCCTTTCCGATAGCGGGAGCGCCACGATCCACTGCTCCAACTGCGGCAGCGATGCGCCCTCAGTTCCCCTGACCAAAGAAAGCTAGTGAAGAGGATCCCAGATGAAACCCTCAATGATTCCATTGCTGATTGCTCTGAGCATGCCGGCGGCCGCTGTTTTCGGTCAAGCCCCGTTATCGGCGCAGCCCCAGGAAAAGGACCTGTCGAGATTCGTCGGAGTGTGGCGAGGCGAACTCGACGGCCTTCCCGGAGTCGCTATCGTTATCTCCAGCGAGGGAGGTCAGCCGGCCGGCGGCATTCTCTTCTATCTTCACCTCCGCCCCAACGTGAATTCGCCGTACATTTCAAAGCCGGGGCTTCCGGAACCGATGTTCGGCATGCAATTCGATGGCAAAACGTTGAGGTTCCAGGTCAGCCATCGGCGCGCGCATCCTCCGGGATCGCTGAACGATCCGCCGGTTCATTTTCGCCTCAGTTTGACGGAACCGGGAACAGCCATACTTGCCAATGAGAGCGAGAGCAGTGGCCCGCCAGTCGTCCTGTCACGAAGCGACTATTGACGCGAAACCAGCGCGCCGCAACCGCCAAACTGCTATTCTGATCAGGTATGACAAACGTGGATATTGTTCTTCGCTATGCCACCCCGCCCACCGAAGCGGTGACCTTTGCGCTAGCCAAAACACGCGATGTTTATGGGATTCGCCGCTTGTGCTTCGATCCAGGCGCTCGCACTCTGCGCGTCGAATACGATGCGACCAGGCTGAACGCGGCTGCGGTGACCAAGCTCGTGCGCGACGCCGGATTGCAGGTCATTGAGGAAGTGCAAATTGCGCTTCCACCGGCGCCCGCCGCACCGGCTCCTGCGGCCTGACGCGTTGATTGCACCGCTCTCGAAAGCCTGTTAATCTTATCTAGGTTTCATCCGATGCCATAAGTGTGCGCCCGTAGCTCAGCTGGATAGAGCGACTGACTACGAATCAGTAGGTCGGGAGTTCGAATCTCTCCGGGCGCACCATTCAAGCGACAGAAAATAAATAATTTCCTGCCAGTGCCACCTCTGGCGTGCCCCTCCCGGAGAGGCTGCGGTTTTTCTTACCGTACGCTTGGCGACTTCCCTTCCATTTCAGAAGTTCTTGCTCAGAAACTCCCGCAGATGCTCCAGTCGGAACGCCGCGTCTCCGGTTTCGATGCCTAACAGCAGCTGGGTCGCGGCAAGCTGATTGTGATAATCGAGCGAAGCTGAAGTGTCGGCGTTCGCCGTGACTTGCAGGTCCTTATCCATGGCTCCGGTCTCCTGCTGCAATGCCTCGAGACGCTTCTGCTGGGCCGCAATGTTGCCCTCCACCTGACCGCGCAGAATCTCCATGCCGCGCGCCGCGTCGCTTTCCTGCACCTTTTTCCAGTCGCTATACGCGTCGATGGAACGGTCCAGATGGCGATCGATTGCACGGCTGGCGAGGTTGTAGCTCACCGTCACTTGGCCATACGGCTCGAGACCGCCCGCGGCAGGGTTCACCTGCTGATGCATTCCCACGCTCAGCGCGACGTCCCAGTTGTTTTGCCGTTGCAATTTGGCCTGCGCGCGCTGCTCCTCCTCATCGCCGGCCTGCTTGGCCGCCACCTGCTGCTTGAGAGGTCGGCTGGAGAGCGCCGGCACGTACAGCGCGGCTATCTTTGACTCTGTATCCGCGCGGTCCGACTCGAGCTTGATGCGATCGCTCACCAGAGCCTGCAACATGGGACGAGTCATATTCTGCGCTGCAATCATCTTCCCGGTCTCGTCGATCAGCGCGTTGAGCGATTGCGTGGCTTGTTCGATGAGAGAGAGCCGATGCGTAAGGGCGCCCTTCTCAAGGTTCGAAATCGCATACTGCAGCACCAACTGCACATCGGTTGATGCCTTATAGTCGTCACAATTCCTCCGGGCCTCTTCCAGCGTGATGCCGCTCTTGCGCAGATTCGAGAGGTTGAGCGATGCGCCGGCCACCACCTGGGTCGGCAATCCGGTCTCGGGCTGAGTAAATCCACCGATTGCGTTGGGCGTGCGCAACAGATCGCTTTGTGCTTTGGCCTGCTCACTGAGATAGCTGCAATAGGCCTGTTGATCGGCCTGAAGGTTTTGCGCGCGCGCCCATCCACTGCAACACGCCAGCAAGGCAAGCAAAACCAACAAGGGAATGCGCTGAAACATGCTTTCTCTCCGAATACAACTGGTTGGTGAAGCGCCAGATTAGAAAAACAGCGGCTTGCGCCCCAGGAACACTGTTTGCGATTTCGCCGAATCGCGGTGCGACAGATCCATCAGGATCGTGAACCCGCGCACCCGGTTCTTGAAGATGGGGTGAGTAATGATCTCCTCGCCCTTGAACTCCTGCTTCACAGTACCCACCTTGCGACACGCAATCATGTTGAGATAACAGTCGTAGATGGGCGAGCCGGGCTTGGCGTCAGCCTGGTTGTTGTAGGGCACAAATGCGAAATAGAGCCGCGTGCTGCCAGTCGCATTCAGGTAGTAGGGGCTCAGCTTCGCCGTCTGAATCGCGTCGTGCAGCCGCTGAATCTGGCGATTCTCTTCGCTAAGCTGCTTCTCGTCCACGTTGATCGTGATATCGAGCTGGGTAAGCTCCGAGCGCAATTCCGCCTGCTTCTCGAGCACATCCAGCGATTTTGTGCCAGTCGTCGTCTTGTCCAGAATGTTGTCGGTCAGCAGGACGCCGGCAATGCGGCTGTCGGTATAGGCCGTCTCTTCCTGGTTCAGCGAAGCGAGTTGCGTTTCCGCATCGCCCTTCGTGATCAGCCCACTGGCCAGATCGCTCTTGATCTGCGCTTCAATCTCGTGCATTTGGGCCAGCAGAGCCTGCGTCTTGCTGTTGTCGGCTTGCTTTTGAGCTTCCAGTTGCGCAAGCTGCGGCCCCGTCACCTGGTCGTGGCTATGTTCGCGGTCGATGGCCTTTTGAAGTGCAGGATCCAGCGCATCCAGGGCCGCGCGATGCTTCTTCATCTCCGCCAGATTGCTTTCCAGCCGCGTCACGTCGACCTTGAGATCCTCGATCGTTTGCCGGCTTGTCACGAGCTTCGACATGTAGTCGAGGCTCTTCTCATCGAACGCCGACAGGATCACCGGCGCTGCCCATGATTTGTTCAACGCATAGAACCCCATCACAAACGCGTAGGCAAGCACGCCCCCCAGCACCGCGTACAAGGCCGCGATCGCGAACACGCGGTAGACCGTCAACGTCGACTTGTAGGCAAGCTGCTGGAGATCGAACCTCCTCTTCTTCTTTTCAGAAACGTCGGCAACCGAGCTAGACAATGGGCGCCTCCTGTGCGGCCTTTGCGCGAGTGCCCCAGTCCGCCGAGTCCATGGTAAGCAGCGCAAGGGGCGTGATAAAGAGTGTGCTGGCCACGGACCACGCGATGTAGGCTCCGAAGGCCCAGGGATGCGCGAGGGCCTCGCTCGCGCTGTATTTCTTGATCGTCCAGCTCAGTACCGCGGCCAGGCCGAGATAGAGGATCAGCGGCGTTGGTCCCGCCCATGCCAGCGGATCAGAGACAAGCATGGTGACCACCACCAGCAACGCAACAATCGCGCCGAGAGGCGTGAGAACCAGCGTGAAAACGGCGTTGGGATTCAGTTTCCACACGTGCTGCGGCAAAGTACGCAGGGTGAAAAAGAAGTCGCGCACAATGCTCCGCCGCCAGCGCAACTGCTGCTTGAACAGAACCGAGAGCGAGTTGGGGACGGTTGTCCAGCAAAGCGCGTCGTTGTTGATGTAGGTCCCATAGCCGCGTAGCAGGGTCTGGTGCGTGAGAAAGCGATCTTCGCCCTGATTTACCGGAACTCCGAACCAGTTGCGTTTACGGATGGCCGGTTCAATCTCAAGCAACAGCGAACGGCGGATGGCATAAAGGCAGCCGGAGATGCAACAAACGCTGCGCGTCAGGTTTTCGGGCATCTTGTAGAGCTGAAAAGCCGTGTAATAGATGATGGTCTGAATCGCCGTGATGATCGACTGGTTGGGATTGCGCACGCCCACCCGGCCGCCGACCGAACCGATGTTGGGTTCGGCAAAACACGCCGTCAACTCGCGAATGGCATCGGGATGAAAGATGCAGTCGGAATCGATGGAGATGATGACCTCCGCGCTGGAGTGCTCGAGCGCGTTGCATACGGTGCGCGCTTTGCCGCAGTTGGCGGCGTTCCGGCCGGTGCGGATGCGAATGTTGGTGAAGTCACGCTGCGCCTTCTGCATCCACTCGTAGCTGTCGTCCACGGAACAATCATCCTGCGCGATCACTTCAAAGCGGTCGGCCGGGTAATTGCTTTTGCTGATGCTCTCGATGGTCTCGTACACGGTCTTGCCCTCGTTGAAGCAGGGCATGAGTACGCTCACGGTTGGTTGGTAAGAGTAACCCTTGTGAATGCCGGCGTCGCGCGATGATATCCGGATGATCAGGCCCGCCAGATATTTGACCACCGAGATCACCAGGCAGAGAAACATGATCAGCCAAGGCAGAATGGGCGCCATAACCGCCTCCCTGAAGAATCGACACACCGGCACAGCGCGAGAACAATGACTTGGACGGTTCCCGAATGAGGTAGGTTTTGCCGGTTTCCAGTGTACCCCACTGTCCGAAACCCACTTCCGAACCCAGAGTTGCTTTGGCACAGTATGGGCTTCTGGCCGCAGGCCGCGGCCGGTTGCCGCCAATGATTCTTGTCCGGCCTCTGCATTGCAGGCGGATCGGTTGAATGGGATCCGGCAGCAGGAAACGACAATCTATTCGCCGAATTTCCAAAACCTCGTCATTCCGGCTCCCGGTTCCATCAGTGTCAGCACTCTGTGGCGGCTTCCGGACAGGTTCGCACAGTTGCCTTCTTTGATGACCCAGGCCGGGGTGGAACATGATTTTCAGCACAACTGGCACGCTGAAGTTGACTTCTCCTATGGCGCGGATTGGAATCATATTCGTGAAGAGAACATCAATGCGCCCATGGTTTCCAGTAGCGTTGGCGTCGCACCCAATCCAATCGCCGCGCTGCTTGCGCCGAGGCCGATCGCAGCGGACGAAAACATCTTTCACTACGAGCAACTCTCTCACCAGCGCGGAACAGTGCTTATCTTGGCGCTGCGGCAGAACAGTTACAAACGATTCGGTTTATCTGCGAACTACCTGCACATGAACATGCGATCCGACGACGGTTTCCGGACCAGCGACACCACCGCTGCCGCCAATCCGCAATCGGCCTACAGCGAGCAGGGCGAATTTGCGCGCGTGGATTGGGAGACGCCGAATCTTTTCTTTGCCACCGGCAACCTCGATCTTCCATCGAAACTCAGCCTTTCACCGCTGCTCAACATGAGGAGCGGCCGGCCCTACAACATCACAACTGGTACCGATTCGAATGGAGATGGCGACTTCAATGACCGCCCTTCATACGCTTCTGCTCCCGGCCCGGGAGTTTACAGCACGCCGTTTGGCTTGCTCACCACAAACACGATCAACGGAAATGTTCCACGCAACCTCGCAACCATGCCCGCACAGATCCATCTCGATGTGAACCTGAGCCGGGCCTTCACTCTCAGGCCGGGCGACAAAGAGCATCAGCGTGCCCTTACGCTCAATGCGCGAAGCGTCAACCTGCTGAACCATACCAACGTGACGGCCGTCGACACGATCCTTTCCTCCGGAGCGCTCGGACGGCCCGTTGCATCCGAAACCGCTCGCCGCGTGGAGTTGGGCGCTCGTTTTACGCTTTAGCTCTTTCGAGATCGAGATCCCTTATCCGCCAAAACTCCAGATTCGCAACAAATCCTCGGCTTCTACTCGTAACGAAGTGCAACAACTGGGTCGACTCGTGAGGCCCTTCGTGCCGGCAGATACCCCGCAATGAGTCCGGCGATCAGCAGTACCGCCACTGCGGCCGTCAAACTCAACGGGTCCGTCCCACTCAATCCATACAGCATCTTCGCCGCCAGCCGCGCTCCTCCCAGCGTCACCGGCAAGCCCAATATGATCCCCGCCACAACCCACACCGACACCTCTCGCATAACGCGCCAAACCAGGTCCGCCCGGCCTGCGCCCAGCGCCATGCGAATCCCGATCTCACTCCTCCGCCGGCTCACCAGATACGACATCAGGCCATAGAGGCCGATCGACGACAGGAACACGGCGACCACGCCAAAGAAAGCCGACAACTTCGCGATGATAGCCTCGTCCGCATACGAGCGCGCCACCTGTTCATCGAGCGTAGTGACGTTCGAGATCGGCAGTGCGCGGTCGATGTCATGAATCGCCTGCTGCATTTCGTCGGAGACCACGCTGAAGCTGCCCCTGTATCGAACTTCAAAATCACCGAAGCCCCACTCCCTCTGGCGGTAAGGAAGGTAATCGATGTATTGCGCTCCCTCAGTTACATCGCCGAACTTCACGTCTTTCGCCACGCCGATCACCGTTTCCGGGACCGGCGCATCCCGGTCGTCCGGCGATCCGATCGTATACGTACGCCCGATCGGCGATCCGGCTGGGAAGAGCTTCCGCGCCATGCTCTCGCTGATGATGGCCACGTGCTGCGACGTCTCCGTATCCTCAGACCCAAACCTCCGCCCCGCCACCAGCGGAATCTGCATCACCTTGAAGTAGTCGTTGCCAATAATGTTGTGCTTCACATTCACGTTCCGGTCGAGCGGCATTCCCTGCACGCGAATCATCGTGTTCCAACTGCCCTCGTTGAAGGTGAACGCCGAAAAGCTGGCCGCCTCCACGCCGGGCAGAGCCCCCGCCCGATCCTCGATCTCCCTGAAGAGCGTCGTCTGCCGCGGATCGTCGTCCTTGTACCCGGTAGTCGACGAATCGATATTCAGGCGCAGCACATTCTCCCTGTTGAAGCCGGTCTCCACGCGTGCCAGGTTGTTCAGGGTGCGCAGAAAGAGAAAAGCCCCCATCGTCAACACCAGTGAAAGCGCCACCTGTCCCACCACCAACGCCCTGGCCAGCGGCGTGCGTCCGCCTGCCGACGAAGCCCCTCGCCCGCTCTTCAAGCTGTCGATCAGATCCAGGCGCGTCGCCCGTAGAGCCGGCAGCGCCCCAAACAGCAGAGCCGTGCCCACCGTAACCGCAAACGTGAACCCGAGCAGTGAAAGGTTAAGTGAGACATCCAGAGGAATCATGTCCGGTCCCTGCGAAATCATGCGAAGCAGGAAGCGATTCGCGAAAGCCGCAAACGCCAGCCCCAGAACTCCACCTGCCAGTGCGAGCAGCAGGCTCTCGGTAAGCAACTGCCGTACGATGCGCATCCTTGCCGCCCCCAGCGCCTGCCGCACCGCCAGTTCACGGGCCCGGGCCGCGGATCGCGCCAGCAACAGGTTGGCAATGTTGGCGCAGGCGATCAGAAGAACCAGCGCAACGATGACCATCAGGACCATCAGCGGCGCAGAGTACTCATGCCGCAATTGCGAGAGACCTTGAGCCATCGACTCCAATTGCACGTGCGCGTGACGCAGCTTTCCCATGTTCTCCTGCGTAAGCAAGGCATCGGGAAACCCCGTGAGGATTTGCGCAAACAGAACGTTCACGTTTGTCGTGGCCCGCTCTACGCTCACACCCGGCTTCAGCCGTCCCAGGATGTACAGGGACTCCATAAAATCGTCGTTATAAACCTTCCACCCCGGCGCAATCGACGCCAGCATCGACAGCGGCGCCCACGCGTCCGGAGCCTCGCCAACCTTGGTGCCGAAGAACTCCGGCGGGGCCACACCCACAATGGTGAAGACGGTGCTGCCGAGCTTCACCTTGTGACGGAGAACCCCGGGATCGCCACTGAGACTGCGCCTCCAGAAGCCATCGCTGATGACCACGACGGGATGATCCCCTTCGCTCGAGTCATCGTTTTCATTCAGCACGCGTCCCATCAGCGCGCCCACGCCCAGAGTCTCAAAATAAGTGCCTGAGATCATTTGCACATTGATCAGTTCGGTATCCTTGCGCTCATCCACGAAACCGTGCACCGCATTCATAATGCTCATTATTGCGGCCGTGTCCGAAAAGACCTCGTTCTTGCGCTGCAACTGCCGGTAAAACGGATACGAGTAGAGTTCCGTGCATGCGAAGCTGTCGGTAATGCCGTCCCAGTCTTCTGCGCCGAGCTTGAACAGTTGATGGGGGTTCTTCACCGGAAGAGAGCGAAGCATAACGGCGTCAAGAAAGCTGAAAATCGCCGTGTTTGCGCCAATACCGAGTGCCAGCGAAGTGAGGGCGACGATCGTAATTGCCGGAGTGCGCAGCATCGAACGCAGTCCATACCCGGTGTCTTGCAAAAGTGTTTCCAGCCAGTTCCAGCCCCACTCCAAAAAACTTTTCTCGCGGATATGGGTTGAGTTGCCGAATCGCTGCAATGCGAATCGACGCGCCGCCTCGGGATCTAGGCCCGATGCAATCTGCTGCTCGCGGCGCAGTTCCACGTGGAGTCGCATCTCTTCATCGAGTTCGCGCTGGAACCGATTGCGATGGAGCAGCATCCCGAGTCGTCGTTTCCATTCCCCCGCAAGGCTCATGCGTCCTCCTCATGCTGTCTGGATGATGCGGGAGATCGCGCCCATCACACGCTCAAACTGCGAAATCTCGACGCCCAGTTGCTTTCTGCCTGCCGCCGTCAACGTGTAGTAACGCGCGCGGCGATTGCCGGCCGTGACACCCCACTCCGCTATCACCCACCCCTTGATCAACATCCGTTGCAGCGCGGGATAAAGCGAGCCCTCTTCCACCTGCAGCACCTCATCGGAGCAACTCTGGATATACTCCGCGATTTCGTATCCATGCAGTCTGCCGCGAACGGCGAGCGTTTTAAGAATCAGCACGTAAAGCGTGCCTGGCGGGATTTCGTCCCGCTCACTGCCGGAGTCTGGCTTGTGGCGAATCAGAGCGGCCATTCGGAATCATCTCTCAAACGTGACATAGTCTATCTATGTCAGCATTGAGCAGACCTCAGACTTTTGTCAAGCGGAGAGTCCGTCGTGGGGAGACAGACTTCGGCCCGATGGCAAACACACTTGCAAGCTCTCCGCCGCACCGCCGATTCGCACAACCCAAAGGTCCGGCACGCGCAACCAGTCGCGTGATCAAAAGTGGCGCGTAGCGGTGCGAACATCCAACACCCCGACAGTTCCACCGCTCATATTGGATTTCGCTGCGCTTATAAATAGCTGGCGACCTCCACGGCCCGGCATTTATGCTGGTGCGGTCCTCCCCGGTAGACTCCCGCTAGACCTATGACCCTGAAACGATCGGCGATAACGGACGCCTGGATTGGCGCTTCCCACGCGCGTTCCCGATTCACATGCAGAAGCTCCACTGCGCGCGCGAGCCGTACGGTTGCACATCTGGCAATCGCATTTGCCCTCGCCGTCCTGCCCGCCGCCGCGCAGCAAGCTCGCTGGAAGCAACTCAACGATCAAGCCGGCCAATTGCAGGATCAAGGCAGGCCCCTCGATGCTCTTCCAGTCGCGCAGGAGGCCGAGCGCGTCGCCGAATCCACGTTCGGCCCCGAACACATGTTCGTATCCGTGTCCCTGAACCGCCTTGCCTCGATTTACCTGGACCTCGGAAAGTATCCCGACGCCGAGCCACTCTTCAAACGCTCGCTCGCAATCGGCATCAAGACGGTTGGTCCAGATCATCCCGGCGTCGGCGCCATGCTCAATAACATCGCCGCGCTATACGAAGATGAGGAGCGCTTTGCCGATGCCGAACCCCTCTACAAGCACGCGCTCGCGATTGATGAGAAAGCCCTCGGCCCGAATAGCACGCATGTCGCCACGGACCTGAACAATCTGGCCTTGATGTGCTCGAAACAGGGCCGGTATGCCGAGGCCGAGGCCGACTACAATCGTGCTCTTGCCATCGATCTCAAGGCGCTGGGCCCCGACAAACCCGATTTCGCTATTGACCTGAGCAACCTTGCATTGCTTTACGACACCGAAGGCCATTTCGCCCAGGCTGAACCGCTCTACAGGCGCGCCCTCACCATCCAACTCAAAGCTCTCGGCCCGTATCATCCGAGCGTCGCCAATACGTTACTCGACCTCGCCGCGATGTTCGACGACGAAGGGCTATACGGCTCCGAAGAACCTCTATTGAAAGCTGCACTCGCGATCTATTCGAAAGCGCTCGGCCCGGCCCACCCCAAGGTCGCCGCCACGCTGCAGCGCCTCGCTACCTTCTATTGGCGCCAGGGACGTTACAAAGAAGCCGAGCCGCTTGTAATGCAAGCTGGCTCGATCAATGAAAAAGCGCTAGGCCCCGAAAGCTCCGCCGTGGCCGATAACCTCGTGATGGCGGGCACGATCTACATCGCCGAGTACCGCTACGCGGACGCAACGCCGCTTCTCCAGCGCGCGCTAACCATCAACGTAAAAGTATTCGGCGCCGAAAACCGCAGCGTCGCTGTGAATTTAAATGCGCTCGGGCTCGTCTACGAAGGCACGAATCGCTATTCTGACGCCGAGGCTTTTCTCAAGCGCTCGCTCGATATCACCATTAAACTTATGGGTCCCGACCACCCCAACGTTGCCTCGAGCCTCAACAATCTTGCCGGCGCCTACAAAGAGGAAGGACGATACGGCGAAGCCGAACCGCTCTACAAGCGCGCTCTCGAGATTGATGAGAAAGCTCTCGGTCCGAATCACCCCGAAGTCGCTACCACTGTCCTCAATCTCGCCGGGCTCTATCAGGCCCAGGGCCGCTCCAGCGAGGCCGCTCCTTATTTTGAGCGTGGCTTGCAAATCATTCATCAGCGATTTCAATATGGATTTGCCTACATGAGCGAAAAGGATCGCCTCCAGTTTTTGGCGTCTGTGCAACTCCTTTTCTCCTCGTACTTCAGTTTTATGATGGATCAGCACGATCCTGTCGCTGCCGCAAAAATGTACGACGTGATCCTGTGGGAAAAGGGTGTGGTGGGAGCCAGCGTCTCCGCGCTTCGGGCTCAGGTCACCGCCAGCGGCGATCCGGCAGCCATCAAACTTCTCGATGATTTGACTACAAAGCGGAACGAGGCTTCGCAGTTGGCAACATCCCGCCCGCCCGGCTGGCTCGACACACAGTCAAAGCTCAATACCGAAACAAATCAGCTCGAGCAGCAACTCGCCCGTCGCGTAAGCGCCGTCGGCGAACGGAAGGCTCTTACCACGGCCACCTGGAAGGATGTGCAGAGAGCCTTGACGCCGGACGAAGCCGCCGTCGAGTTTGTTCGTTACTACTACTACAACGGCAAAAAATGGACGAACACGTCTTATTATGCCGCGCTGGTAGTCACGCCGCAGGCAGCCGGTCCGAATCTCATCGTTCTTGGAGACGCAGAGAAACTGGAATCCACGCCCGTGGCCGACTTTCGCGCGAATGTCGCGGTCACGCGCGGTGTCGCCGTCGAAGAAACAGCGCAGCAGCAAGCGGCCAGCGCTGCGGGCACCAGCGCCGCGTACGACGCATTCTGGAAGCCCCTGCAGCCGGCTCTGCGAAAAGCCAAACGCGTTTACGTCGCTCCCGACGGCATTCTGAATCAAATTCCTCTCGCCCTTCTCGCGGATAGTTCGGGTAAGCTTCTCCTCGAAAAATACGACCTGCGCCCCGTGAACAGCACCAAGGACGTGCTCCGGCCTCAGCATGCGGCGCAGTCCAAGGTCGCAGTCCTCCTCGGAAATCCAAAATTCGACCTCACCGATGCGGAACAGCGCGCTGCTCTCGAGAAGCTGGGCCTTGGCGAAGAACATTCACAGCAGCCCGGCGCCGAGACATCGGCATCCGCGCCTGCCACTCCATCGCCTGCATCCATCGCCGGACAGCGCTCGCGCGACGTTCATGGCGGCCCGCTCAAACCTCTTCCCGGAACGCAGGCGGAAGTGGATGCCGTCGCCGCGCTGTTGAAGAATGCTGGTTGGCAGGTAGATTCCTACACGCGCGAGCGTGCTCTCGAGGAAGTCCTCGATCACACGCAGCGCCCGCGCATCGTCCACGTCGCGACGCACGGCTTCTTCCTCACCAATCAGCAAGTCGCGCGAGATTCCGGTCCTCCCGGCACGCGATCAACCGTGATCGAAGATCCGATGTTGCGTTCAGGCCTTTTCTTCGCCGGCGCCGATCGGGCCGAATCCGGCACGGCTCCCACCGCGGGACTCGCCGACGGCGTGCTGACAGCATACGAAGCGGCTCAACTCAATCTCCAGGGCACTGAACTCGTCGTTCTCAGCGCTTGTGAAACTGGCCTCGGAAAGGAGCAGAACGGCGAAGGCGTTTTCGGATTGCGGCGCGGATTGCAGGAGGCCGGCGCAGACGCGGTGATGATGAGCATGTGGTCCGTCCCCGACCAGGAAACGCAGGAGTTGATGACACTGTTTTACGGAAAGTGGCTCGGCGGGCTGGACAAACACGAGGCCCTGCGGCAGGCGCAGTTGGAAGAGCGGACGGTCGTGCGGCAACGCTACGGAAAAGATTTGCCTTACTACTGGGGCGCATTTGTCCTCGTCGGGCGATGATCAGGTTTCGGGACAACGGTCCCGACTTCCCGACCTCAATTTCGATTGCGTGTGGTGTCCCAGGCTTGAGGAGTTTAACTTCGAGACGAACATCAGAAAAAGCCTTCCCGGTTTCGGGAAGGCTATCGATTGCTCCTCGCTGTTCGATTTGCGCAGAGTGTGCTTGCTCCGCGATCACGCCCCGGGGGACTAGCGGAAGTCGGGCGCGCCAAGCTTGCGGAGAAACTTCTCGACGGACTTCCGATCAATTGCCTCTCCGGGCTGCATTCCGTAGTCAAGGACGTTTTCGTAATCTGACAGAACGAAGTTGAAACCCGCTCCGTTCTCACTCCAGCGGACAACCTCGGTCAGTAGGCAAATCGAGTCCTCGGCGCTGCAGGCCTTGCCGTCCTGCCGTTGCAGCGTCATTTGAATAATCGTGCCCGGAGCCCACCGCTCCTTCGTAAGGAGAAAAAGCCCCGTCGCACTCATATCGCCCACGTGGTAAGAGCGGGATGCGCCGCCCGTCCAGTAGTACGCAACCAGTCCGGGCGTCGGAAAGCGTTTTGCCCGGCGCTGATTGACCTCGGGAAAAAGCCAGCGAAGCACACGAAGGACCATCGGTGCGTGCTCTTCCTCCTCTTCTTCACTCGGCTCGGGCGTCACCTCATCTGCCGGTTTCTCAATCGCAGCAATATACGGGCGAACTGCAACAATGGGGCGCAGCCACTTGGAATCCCAGGCCGCGTTTTCGTCGATGTGTGTCACTCGTGCACTTGAAATTTGGTCAGTCGGACGAGGGACGACAGAAACCGGATATTCGCTGCGATCCATACGCACCCCTTTTCGGCTTGGCGCACAAGTTCCCTGTGACTCTGAAATCCCTGCTGAGTCTGGGATATCATGAGCGTTCTTTTGCATTCAATCCAAAATAGTTGCGACTACATGACGGATGTACCGGATAGGCGTGCGAATCCATGCGACTTTGGTACCGACACGCGCGCAGAGGGCTGCAAATCCGGGGCCGCAACGAGGGCAGACTCTCACGACGCCGGGCGAACTTGAACGCTCCCATCCTGAAGAGTCTCCTGGACTTTCAACACCAGGCAAGTAACAGTCTTCTCGCCGCCAACCAGCATCTGGTGGGGTTGACCGGCCGGGATGTGCACCACATCGCCTTTGCGAACCTTCTGCTGCGTTCCCCCCTCGATCGACGATCCGCGAATCTCTCCCGGCCCGATCTTCGTGGCGCCTTTTACCGTGCCTCCGGTCACCAGCGTGGCCACACCGTCGAGGACGACCAAGATGTTCGTGAAGTGCTCATGCACCTCGGCATCGCTGTCGCGACCGCGAAATGAAAGCATGACGCAATGTCGGGTGAACTCCCGAAGCGTCTCCGTTGCTGAGCCGTCGCCGTACTTTGCGAGTTTCGCAAGGTAAGCAGCCCGCTCCAGCAGAATTGGCGTCGTCCAGTGATCTACAGGATTCCGCGGCTGCGCCTTTGGAGCTGCCGGTGCAATGGCTTCGCTCTCTAACAGGTCCTTCAGGATTCCCATTGAGATTGAGTGCATCATCGCATCTCAGTTTAGTCCGGATGTCCGGCCAACGGCTCTTTCAGGCCTGCTTCCCCTCAGGCACGCCGCGCACCCACCGTGCATCTACGTCCTTGCAATCGTGCAACCGGATAACCGGAGCTGACGTCGGCGTCTTGATGTGAAAAAGGTCGGCTCCTTCCACATTCTGAAGCACGAACGCAGGACGGGCGTCGTCGGCCATTGTGGCAATCTCGATGTCACTGAGCTCGATGTTCTTCGCGTGTCGAATGTAGAAGCCCTGCGAAGGCATATCGCCGAACATATTCGGCTCCGGATACTTCGACTCGTTCTCGGCCGGCTGCAGCGCCGCCTGTTCCTTTGTGCCCCCGCCCTGGTGCTGAATGTAGATGTGGTGCAGCTTCACGTCGCGAATCTCGAATCCCGGAATCCCGCTGATAATGCACCCCAGGTGCGAGGCTGCATTGGAACACACAATATTGCTCACGGTTATGCGCTGCAGCGTGCCAGGTTTTGTCGATTCCGCGGGGCCGCGCAACCGGCTTCCCAGGCGCATGAAGATCGGGGCCGAGACAATATCGCGCATGGTGATGTTGGTGATCGTCACATCTTCCAGAATCGCGCCATCCACAGTCTCCAGGGCCAAGCCTTGGCAACCATCGAATACGCAGTTACTGACGGTGATGTTCTTGAATCCGCCATTCGACTCCGTACCGAACTTGATGCGACCCGTGTGTGGAACCCTTGTCGACGCGTCGAACTTCTTCCACGTACCGTCGAGCATGGCCCCCATCATGTAAGTGCCGGTCACGTAGCAATTGGTGATTTCAAGATTCTCCGTGGCGCGCGCGTAACCCAGCGCATAGCTGCTCTTGGGGACGATGGCGTCGTCCCAGGGCGAGTTGACCGCGCAGTTGGCCACCCGGACGTTGCGGCAGCAATCGATGTCCATCCCGTCGCGCTCGGTATCGATGGTCAATCCATCGATCAGCAGGTTGTCCACGCCCGTTGCAAGAATGCCAAACCACCCTCCCTTCAGAATCTGAAACTCCCGCAGCTGTACGTTATGGCAGTTCTTGAGGCTGATTGCCTTGTTGGCTACCCCGCTTGTCTGCCGCTCCAGGGGCTTGCTCGAATTAGGATTGTGGTTGCGCGCCAGTCCGCGCCCCCATACGCGACCCGGCCCGTAGATGGAGATATCCTGCAGATCTTCGCCCCAGATCAGGCTGTTGTGCCAGTGGTTGTGCCCATAGTCCTGGTAGGCCTCCCACGGCTGCGTTGCCTCAGGCTCGTCATACCCGCCCGGCTGCCCCTCCGGCAACGGGTCGGCGGCGATGATCACCGCGCCCTGATCCAGATAAAGCGCCACGTTGTTCTTCAGCCGGATCGAATAGCACAGGTATTGGCCTGCCGGGAAGCGCACCGTGCCGCCGCCGCTCGCGGCCGCCGCTTCAATCGCCCGATTGATGGCGGGCGTGTCGATCGTGGTGCCGTCGCCCTTGGCTCCAAACGCCCCAACTTCAAAGACGCCATGTTCAGAACGGGAGCCCTGCGCCGTCTCGGTCTGCCCGTGCGCGCTCTCTGCGATCGATGGTGCGAGCGCTGCTATTGCGCCCGTGCCGGCAAATTTCAGAAAATCTCTCCGTGCCTTTGTTTCCATCTCGCCTCCGGCCATCTGTTTGGATATCCTCCTTGGTTCCTGTGGTGTCCACAAGCTCGGCATACAATCAGAATCACCACATTTTTTGTGGAGCAGGCAGCGTTACGTCCGCCTCCACAAGCGTAACGGACATTGCGCAGTTTGACACGCCGTTCCGTCGCACTGCCTTAAGAACCGCCGCCTGCAAAGCCTTCAACCGGGCTTTCCCGGCAGTGGTAGCGGACATTGAAGCCCAGAGTGCCTGGCGGAGTGGCAAACAGCATCGCGGAGCAACGCAAAAGCTCCAATGCGAATCTCTTTACTCACGATAGCGGGGTGAGCTTTGGACCCGACGACTCGCGGTATAACGATTAAATCTCTGAGACAGCAGTTGGACCTTTGCCGCGTCCAGTCCGCCTCGCTCGACAACAACGCCGACCGCCGACATGAAATGGCTGAGACAATCTTCGCCATTCAGCTTCTGCTTGACTTCCTGGAGAGAGAGCAGAAGAACGAGAGGCTCTGAGCGCCCGGTGGGGAGTTGCAAGCACCGTCATCAGGACTGGACTTTATGTGGTCACTGACTGAGCTTTTACTTCGTTGTCAGGAACACAAGTCAGCCGGGAGTGGTCAGTCTGAAATCTCAAAACCCGATTTGACCTTCGCCGTCCTGACGAAAATGACGCCTGCCGGAAATCGACGCGGCAGGCGCTCTTGCCAATTTATGAAAGTCTTACTTTTAGGATTCTTACTTTTAGGATTGCGACCAGTATATGGCTATTCCTGCGAATCCGGGACATGCCCCAAGTAACCCATTCCCTCTCCGATAAAGTCACCTGGCGTTCAGCCCTGTCCATTATCGACCGTGACAGCCCGACGCTGTCGGCGATTACTGACGTCAACCTTGACGACGGCATTTTCTGGTGCCCGCAGGAGGGCTTGAACCCCTACGACCTGTTGGAATTTGCGGATTTTAAGTTCTAATCTTCGCGATCAGCCACTTACCTGCACCACATTCCACCGTGCGGAATAAGAATCTCATAATCAATTAGATGGACCTGTCTTCCATATCACATAGACAATCAAAGAATAATGCGCGGACTCAATCGGTGAGTCCGCGCACCATTGTTTACCGCAATGTGGATCTAGCGGAGGCTGCCTGTTGTCGCATTGACGGAGGTGCCGATGATATCCCCAGAGACTACGAGTTCAACCCTGCGATTCTGCTGGCGACCGGTTGAGGTATCGTTCGTGGCTACTGGCTGGGTATTGCCATAGCCCTCAGCTGTAACGGCATTGGAATTGACACCGGACTCGACAAGGTAATCACGTACTGAGCCGGCGCGGTGTTCTGATAGCTCCTGATTCATGTCATCACCGCCAACGTTATCGGTGTAGCCGCCAACCTGGACGTTGATTCCAGGGTAGGCAAGCAGGATGCCGGCAACCTTGGCGAGCTTTTCGCGGGCTCCAGGCTTCAAGGAATATCTGCCCGTATCGAATAGAACGTCAGACATGTTAACGATGAGGCCGCGCGCGCTGTCACGCGTCTGAAGGATGAGATTCAGTTGTGTTGAGAGACGGGCGCGCATTTCAGCCTTGTCGCTGTCCGCTTGCTGTGCATGGCGATTGGCCTTTGCAGCTTCCTCTTGCGCTTCTGACACTGCATGTGCTGAAGACGCCTGGCTTGCCGCCATGTCCAGCCTGGCCTGCGCCGAGTCAGATTGTGCATGGTTCGTTTCGATCTGCGCACTCACTTGGCCGGCCTGGGCCTTGTCTCGCAGGCGATTGGCGTCGTCAACTTGCGCTTGTGTCTGAGCTAGCGCATCCGCCGAGGTCTGGCGCTCGCTGTCTCTCTGCTCACGCAAACGTGTCTTGTCGGCTTCAGACTGTTGCGCATTGTTGTTGGCGAGCGCGGCGTCGGCTTGCGCGTCTGCTACGGCGTTGGCGGAAGCATGCTGGCTTGCGGCCATGTCGATTTTGGTTTGGGCTGATTCGGACTGGGCGCGAGCTGCGTCGGATTGCGCGTTGGCTGCGTCAGCCTGGGCGCGTTCAGAGCGGCGCGTTGCATCGTCAGTTTGCGCCTGCGAATTGGCCAGCGCATTTGCGGAGTTCGCACGCTCCTCGTGGTTGCGAGCCTCGTCCATGTTCTTGACAGCGATTGTCCGCGCGTCTTCGGCAGTTTGAACCGCCTCACGGGAGATCGCAATCAGCTGCTTGTTCTGATGATGCTTGTCGATCGCGTATTGATCGGCGTTATCCATCAGCTTGAGGGCATGGCCGTAGCTTTCATCGGCGTATTGCTCGGCTCCCTCGGATTTGGCGATGCGCATCGCGTTGCGCGCTTCGTAGAACTCGAGAGGCAAGCGTGCATTCAGAACAATGGGATCCATTTTGTATCCGGTGGGAAGATAGCCACCTCGTTCCATCAGTTCAAACTTTGCGTGGACTTCTTCTGTTGTTCCACGAGTGTCGGGGCGAACCACGTTTTCCAGCACCACTACGTTGCTTGGCTGCTGAACAGCATAGTACGGTTCGGCCGTGACAATCAGAGCAAATGCCTGGAGGTTGGTGGTCACGTTCAGTTTGCTTCGGCTATTGCCGCCAACCAGAACTTCACCGAGATTGACGGGCCGACCCTCAGGCGAGATTGCCCAGAGAACGTAGGTCAGATACTCGCCGCCAAAGCTCGTCGGCCTGTCTAAATTGGAGAACTCGGCCCCAATCGCGATGGACCCCCGTTTGCTTTCCACTTTGGCTTCGCCGCTGGCAGAGGACATCAGGTCTGTGCCGGCAAAATCAAGCTTCGTGCTTCCGCCGCGGTGCTGGTAATTGACTGCCTCAACTGTGCGGTTGATCATCCGGACGCGAAAAGCCGGAGTGTGGTCTTCATGGCGATCAGTTCCCTGGATTTGAGGATTGGCCTGAGCCAGCCCAGCCACGCTGATTGCCCCGGTTAGAGCTAACGACAATGCGATTTTCACTGATTTTTCCTTGGGCAGTTGCCTGCCATGTTGCTGTTTTGTTGCGAGATTGAACCGATGCGACTGCTCGAGGCGCATTACACATCCGCTCATAGTTCCTGCCGACGTGGTCGTGTGAAAGTGACGCCGCAGTTTAGCAGTTTGCTGAAAAACCCGAGAAAACAAGGTTTTGTAACAGGGCATGCGGGGACCCTCTGGGTGAGCCAGGCCACAAACACGACCAAATGAGTATTGGGTTTTAACCCCTGCATGACCTTCGTTCAAATCTCCGACTTTTTCAGCAAGCTGCTAGAAAGTATTTAGAGGCAGACAATGACTACGCGCGGGGTGCCTTGACAGTGTGCAAAGGGGAATCAGTCTTCTCATCACCCGCAACAGCGGTTCTGGAAATGCTTTAGCGCTGCGTGACCCGCCGCTCAGCTTCGACCCAGTCTTCCGCATCGTGCCCGTGCTCGCTGCCACGTTTCTCATACAGGTAATAGGCGCACATGCTTATGTCGTCCCGAGAGCCGCGGATATCTGAAGTCGATATTTCGGTATCGACAGAAGGCCGAGAACCGGTGCCTTTAGGTTGATTTGAATGTTTTTGAACTCTAGTGACGATCATCAGGACTTCTCCATATAACTCAAGGCTAAGAGGGGAAATACTCCAGAATAACTGCCTTAGTTCAGGGAATCTGAAAGAGGAAATAGATACTCACTCATCTATGATGATACGCTCATTCCGGGCAGTCGCACTCCGATTCTCGCACTATCATCTAACTATCGACTTAGAACCTCGGGCTTTCACGACCGGAATGCGAGCGAAGTGTGCCTTTCTGCACACGATTCGACCACGTTGAAGTCATACGCTTGTACTCCTCCTGAGGGGACACCCTGGCCGCCGGAGTTTAGATTCGGGATGGCTTCCTCACGGAGTTGGCCTGCATCAAAGCACCCAACAGGAAGCACAGAACTGAATTGGGAAGGAGTCGAGGAATGGATACTGGACATCGTAAGTATAGAAATGACCATTAAATTTCCCTCGGCAGCGGTAGACTTCGGGCTGATCTGCCGAAGATCGAGATTCCGGCCGAAGGCAGAATATGGGGGCAGAGAAATGTTTCACATAATCTGGTATTTGATTATTGGGCTACTTGCAGGGTTTATCTCGAAATCAGTGATGCACCTGCACATGACCCTCTTCTGGACACTTGTGCTCGGCGTCATCGGATCGCTCCTCGGCGGCGGCGTTACCCACATGATTTTTCGCCCGAGGAACGAACGATATCATCCCGCTGGCCTCATTTTTTCTACATTGGGCGCCATCCTCATTCTCTTCATTTGCCATAAGCTCAACATCCATTTTCCCTCTGGCGCTTTCTGAAACCTGAATCACTTCCGTCGATCTAGTGCAGATCTACCCGCGCAAAGCGCACTCCACCATGCCGGATCAGAAGCCGGAGGCCCCAGCTGCGGGCGAGCAATAGAGGAATCTTCAGAACTCGTGCCTGCGGAAGATGTCGTCTTTCTCGCGTTTCGGGCAGCGGGTGCACTGGATGCAACAGACCAGCAGTACGGCCACCCCCACCGTAATCAGCACAGCCAGAATGCCCCTATTCCCAACAAGCCAATGCGAAATATCCTGCATCTTCAGTCACCTGCTCAGGCGGTCGGCACTTATCTCATAGAAGCGAACTTTGCCGCAGGCTCTGGAGCCTCTATAAAGACGGCTTGCTTCTAGTTAGCCAAGTTGGAGTGAACCAGGATTAACTGCGATGCTGAAATCGAGCATCGCATGGGCGGCTTCTTCCAGCGTCTCGTTCGACCCCGGGGATTATTCTCTGCCGGCGGCTTTGGAGAGTCTGTATCGCATTGCTCAAATTCACTAAGAGCTCAAATTCACTAAGAGCTCGGAGTCGATCGGCAGCCGCGGGATCCTGATTTACTGATTACTTGATTCTCCGAGTCAAATAGCGAAGAAGGATCATACATAAATCATCACCGCGAGTCGCTCACCGAATAGCCGAAATCGCTGGTTTGTGGGATCTGAGTGCCACGAAGATTCGATTGTTTTGCGATGTGTCTTCTAAGTACAGGCCCTTGAGCGATTATGTGGTCACACGTCCCCTTTAGGCTCCTATTGTCCTGAAGTGGCTTTCTGATTCTTGACCTGGAGATTGTTCACGACTTGCTGCACATTCGGCACGCCGGTCGCTACCTTCTCAGCGAACGCGCGCATATCCGGCGAATTCACTTCCCCAGTCAGAGTGACGACTCCGCTCTTTACGCTGAAGTTCACGTCATGATGCATCTTGTTCTGAATCAGCGCGGCGTCCAGATTCTTCTCGATACCTTGGTCCAGATCAGAGTTCATCGCTTTCGCTTCGCTCTCCGCACCTGTTGGAAGCACGGCAATCTGATTCGCGACGACCTCTGCCCCCGCGATGGACTTTGCCAGGGATTCGGCTTGTGCCTTCTGGTCGTTATTAATGACTTGACCGCCGAGAGTCACGATGCCCTTGTCACGATCTTGACTAACAGAGACATCCTTGAGGCTTGCTTGATCGAGAGCCTTGCGGATGCTATCGGAGACATCTGGCGATTTCGTGGAGAACCTCGAGCAACCAATTGCAAACAGAGTCAGCAAGATAACCAGTACCTTAGTAGTTTTCATATCCGTCCTTTGATCGGCGCCTCCCCGAATTCGTGAGAATGGGCAACTGCAGCCCCGGGGGAGCCGTCCTCAGATTCGCTCACTTGCCGCTGTGATGCTGTATAGGATTGCTCACTGCCCGAGCAAATGCGTACGACCTTGTTTCCATGAGGTTTTCCCTCCAACTCGTCTCAGGCGCTGCAGGCACAAACGCAAAAGGCCGATCACTTTTGACCAGCTTTGTGTCGCTTGAGGGTTGATTATGGCTATTCACGAGGTTTTCCCGACGTCAGAATCTCGTAAACAAACAGGGTTTCGTGGAGGCCACCAATGAATCTGAATCAGCTCGATCCTAAATTGATCATTCTAGTTGCCGCGCTCATCGTGATCGCAGCTGTGCTGGTTTGGCTATACGTGCGAAATCGCAGGCGTACCACAGCGGGCCTGCGCCAAAAGTTCGGCTCTGAGTATGACAGAGCCGTGCTGGCGCACGGATCAGAAAGAAAAGCTGAATCAAAATTGGAGGATCGCGAGAAGCGGGTCGAAAAGCTCAAAATCCGCGATCTTGATCCGATGGAAAACGAACGTTATTCGAAACTGTGGGAGGCAGTACAGTCTCGCTTTGTCGATTCTCCCAAGGGCGCAGTCGCCGAAGCTGATGACCTGGTGTCCTCTGTCATGAAAACCCGTGGCTATCCGGTATCCGATTTCGATCAGCGAGCCGCCGACATATCTGTTGATCATCCCAGGGTTGTCGAGAACTACCGCTCCGCGCATGAGATTGCGCTACGGCTGGGGAAAGATCAAGCAACCACTGAAGACCTAAGAACCGCGATGATTCACTACCGTTCTCTATTTGAAGAACTGGTGCAGGTACCAACGATCGGGGCAAAAAAAGCGGTGGCATGATCGAAAAACCTAAGACCATAGAATCGAGCCTTGGCGCTATTGAGAACGCGTTCCGCATTCGGAGTATTCACTGTGCCCTCGTTCCACGCATATAACAAAGGTCCGGCGGCCGCAGTTTTGCCCAGCTTGCTTTCGCTTGAGGTTCCTATGCCAGGGAAAGCTTTCACCGAAAACGCCAGGCAAGATGCCCCCGAGGAAAAGCATCTGTGGCCATCCATCGACAGGTTTGTGCGTGAAAGTCCAGAAGATGTCCGGCAAGTCAGCAAACCCTCATCGCCGGCTGACTGCCAAATGGGACGCACGCAAAATGAGTCAGGTGTGGTCTGGACTACGGCTATCTTCATGGCCATCTTCCATCTCGGCGCCATTGCCGCTCTGTTCTTTTTCAGCTGGACAAACCTGATTGTCGCGACAGTGCTTTACGTCCTCGCCGTCAATTGCGGCATCGGGATGGGTTATCATCGCCTGCTGGTGCACCGCGGCTACCAAGTGCCTAAAACCGTCGAATACTTGCTGACAGTCTGCGGCACTCTGGCTCTCGAAGGCGGTCCGATCGCCTGGGTGGCGACACATCGCATTCATCATCAGCACAGCGACCACATCGGCGATCCGCACACTCCACGGGAGGGCACCTGGTGGGCCCACATGGGCTGGATCATCACGGGCCGTGCGCTGAATACTCAGACTGAGGCCCTCGCCCATTACGCTCCCGATCTCGCCAAAGATCGTGTGCAGGTCTGGTTGAGCAAATACCATTGGGTCCCGTTGACCATTCTGGGGATTGGGCTGCTGCTGGTAGGAACTCTTGCCGGAGGAATCAGGGGTGGAGTAGGCCTTTTTTTGTGGGGTATATTCCTGCGCGTTACTCTCGGTCTCCATGCCACATGGCTCGTGAACTCCGCAACCCATCTCCACGGTGGGCGGCGCTTTGCAACCCGAGACGAGTCTCGTAACAGCTGGTGGGTGGCCCTGCTTACGGGAGGCGAGGGTTGGCATAATAATCACCACGCGAATCCGGTTTCGGCCCGGCACGGTCTTGCGTGGTACGAGTTCGACCTCAATTTTTACGGCATTTGGCTGCTGGAAAAACTGAGACTCGCAAAGCACGTCAAGATCGCAAAATTCACGCGGCGGGAGCCAGGCCACACGGTCCCAACGACTCACATGACAACGTCTTGATGGGCTTTTACCTTGCTAAAAAGTCACTGGCTGTGGAATCGGCCTGAGCCCGATTGCTCAGACTTTTGACGATGCAAGCGACTAAAGTGAGAAACGTAAGGATAGATAGAAAAAAGGCCCCCAAGGATTACGAGGGCAAACCCTAAACGATTCCAGATCCTTATGGTGGCTGACGTTGCTGGATTGTTCTTAGCAGCAACTGAGCATTCCACGCAACAAAAGGAACCGCAGACACCCTGAGGGGGTCACACATGCGCGGACTCAAGATTCTGGTTTCAACCACTGCACTGCTCGCCGGCCTGGCACTCATGCCATCGGCTCATGCGCAGGTTTCAATTAACATCGGGGTTCAGCCCGTCTGCCCGTACGGTTATTACGGATATGAGCCTTACGGCTGCGCACCGATGGGATATTACGGGTCGGGATATTTCTACAACGGCATCTTCGTGGGCATGGGCCCATGGGCTGGCTGGGGTTATGGGCACGGCTGGGGAAGCCACCGCTTTAATGGCGATGGTGGAGGAAGGTATCACGGTGGAGTTGGCCGAGTCGCTTACGGTGGTTCGTCCGGTGCGGGTCGCGAAGCACGCGGCGGTGCATCAAACCATGAGAACGGCGGAGGCTACTATGCCGGTGGGGCGCGTCCCAGTCCAGACCACAGGACTTCGCACAATTCAACGCCGCACAGGACTGCCCCGCGCGGTAGCCAATCGCACGGAAGCGGTGGTCAGCCACACGGCGGCGGGCACGCCCAGGGTGGTGGCTCTGCACCGCATGGTGGTGGCGACCACAAGTAAACTGGTCGACGCAGCAGCCGGCGGAGCACACCAGCTCCGCCGCTTGCATTTGGGCGGTAGCTTAAGCCGAGGCTCTACCAATTCATGGAAGCGAGCCAATGAACTGGGATCGAGTCCGGTGCACGATCCATCAAGTGTGGGAAGCGTGAAGCGCAAGTCGGGTGAGCTGACCGGTGATTACACCGCTCCAGATCGAAGGCATCGCCCAATACGTCAAGCGCAAACGAGAGAATGCGATGGGAAGCGTTAAAGATGTCGCCACTGTAACCAACCATGAAACCTGGCCGCGACGAATCACAGATTACTGAGCCTACTCATTCTCATCCGCCTTCTGCCGCATCTCGCTGGATTCGATCGCTGCTGAAGTCGCTCGGGCCCGGCATCATCACCGGTGCTGCCGACGACGATCCATCGGGCATCGCCACATATTCCGTTGCCGGCGCGCAGCTCGGAACCAAGACTTCTGTGGACCGCACTGCTGACATGGCCGCTGATGGCCGCGGTTCAAATGATGTGTGCCCGCATCGGCAAGGTGACGGGGCAGGGCCTGGCCGGCAAATTTCAAGCAGCGATTTCCCAAATGGCTGTTGCTCGTCCGTCGTCATTGCCCTTCTGATCGCAAACACAATTAACATCGCCGCGGACCTGGCCGGCATGGCCGATGCGGCTGCGATGCTGTCGGGAATCAATTCCCGCTGGTTTGTGGTGGTGTTCGCGCTTCTCATTTCGTGGGCAACCGTCCGGCTCCAGTATCAGCAGATCGCGAACGTGCTCAAGTGGCTGGTCCTGGTGCTCTTCGCATATCCCATAACCGCATTTGTGGTGGGAGCCAACTGGGGCCAGGTGCTGCGCGATACGCTGGTGCCGTCGATGCCGCATAACAGAAATGAATGGGCAACGCTGGTCGCGATCCTCGGCACCACGATCAGTCCGTATTTGTTTTTCTGGCAGACGAGCGAAGAAGTTGAAGAAGAGAAGTCGGCAGGCCAGAGTACGCTCGCGCAGCGCAGAGGAGCCACGCCCGAAGAGCTTGGTCTGAGAAACATCGATGTGGGAGTTGGCGCGTTCTTCTCGAACATGGTCATGTTCTTCATCATCCTGACCACTGCCATCACACTTAACCGGCACGGCATTACGAATATTGAAACCTCTCGCCAGGCTGCCGAAGCGCTTGCGGCCTTTTGCCGGCAAGTTCGCTGCTACCTTGTTCACGCTGGGTATTGTCGGCGTCGGATTCCTCGCCATCCCCACACTGGCGGGATCGACCGCATACGCTTTCGCTGAGACTCTGGGGTGGCGCCAGGGCCTGAACAAGAAACTAGACAGGCGCGCTGGTTTTATGCTCTGATTCTGGTCTCTACCGCAGCGGGCGTCGCGCTGGACTTTATCGGCATCAACCCGGTAAAGGCGCTCTACTGGACCGCCGTCATCAACGGATTGCTGGCGCCCTTCCTTCTCGTCGCAATCCTGATCGTCGCCGCGGACAAGAAGCTGATGCAGGGCCAGCCGAGTTCCCGCCTGGGATGGATTGTCGTGGCAATCACCACAGTGGCCATGTTCGCAGCGGGCGTAGCAATGTTTGTTGTGTAGTTCGCCGATCTCCGCTCTCGCATCCACAGAGTTAGCCACCGGCAGCTTCGACTGCAATTCCGCGTAATGTGAGCATTAGTACACAGACTGGGCGCTGCACACCATGGAAGTCTTGAGAATGGCGCATCACGCGTCGCCTTTTGGTCCACGCAGCCCGAGCTGGTTCAACGCAGGTGGGTAATCGAAGGATGAATTGGCAAGAGGATCTGAATGCGTATCGTTCGCACTCTATTAGCATTTCTTGCATTGGCCATACCGGCCACGCTGTTCGGGCAACTTAGGGTATCCATCTCCATTGGTCCTCCTGCATTGCCCGTCTACGAGCAGCCGATTTGCCCTGGAGATGGCTATCTTTGGACTCCAGGTTACTGGGCATATGATGAGAGCGTTTCCGATTACTACTGGGTCGACGGTGAATGGGTGATGCCGCCGGAAGAAGGCCTCCTTTGGACGCCGGGTTACTGGGGCTGGGGAGATGGCGGATACCGCTTCAACGAAGGTTTCTGGGGGCCTGAGGTCGGCTTCTATGGCGGCATCAACTACGGCTTCGGCTACTACGGCAATGGTTATGATGGCGGACGTTGGGACAACGGTCACTTCTTTTATAACCGTTCAGCCAATAACGTGGATCCATCGAGAAATCGTAATGTCTACGACACACACTTCAGCGGCCGCAACGGAAACCGGGTCAGCTTCAACGGTGGCAACGGCGGCGTCGAGGCGCGTGCCACACCTCAGCAGGACGCGGTATTGAAGCAGAGGCATGTCGGGCCTGTAGTCGCGCAGACTGAACATACACAGACAGCGCGAGCCAACCCGGAATTGCGGGCATCGAAAAACCAGGGCAGACCGCCCGTTGCAACGGCCATCAGGCCGGAAGCAGGCAATGATCACCAATTCACGGAGCCCACGCGGACGATGGAACCCTCAAAGCCCGAAGGCAATGCGGCACCCAGCCCCCGCGTCGAGCCGCAGACAAAGCAATCAGATAACCCTTCCGCCAGAACATTTGTCCACCCCAATGACCTTGCTCCCATTTCACGACCCGAGCCGACAAATTCAGGAAATGCAAAGGCGGATAAGAAATACCAGCAGCAGCAGGACACCCTCATCGCCAGGCAGAACCAGGAACGCCAGAGCTTGCAGCAGAGGCAAGACAGTGAGCATCAGCAGTTGAGTCAGCAAAAGGCCAGCGATGCCAGGACTCAACAAGTGGAGCAAAAACACCAGCAACAGACGCAGCAGTTGGCACAGAAGCACACATCACAGCAGCAGGCATTGCAGTCCCGGCAACCTCAAGCCAAGACGCCGCAGAATCACCCGGACAAGAAGGATTGAATAAGCGTCGAGTCCGTTAGCGGCCGGGTAAACCTACCCGGCCGCTGCTTTTTGCCTCTAAGCTGGTACGGGTGTGTCGAGTTTATACATGGATGCCCGCACTCTAATTCAGATTCGGTGTTGGGAACGTGGACACGACACAGTGTAACGACACACGAGCGAAAGGTGTTCATTATGCGTAGAGAAATCAGCGCTTGTCGACCCGGCGCAGGTATCGAGGCATTGAATCGATTACCTGACACCTCAGAATCCTTTTCATCCAGTGAGCTGCACTTGGACGAAGAGGCTATGTCACGAATGAATGGTGAGGGGGGTAACTCTGTCGAGTCGCGAGAACCACGATTGGAATGCTCGCCTTCGACGGCACCGCTGTCAGGTCGGAAACCGGCAGCGGCTTGAAAGAAAGACTCAACATTGACGCCGTCAAAACTCGATTTGACAACTCGCGACCAAGAGACTACGTTCGGGGATGAGGCATATAGAAACAGTCACCTCTTTCAGGTTCCCTGAATATAAGTAATGGCCATCTGAAGTAATCCCCCACTTATAAGCAAAACAACCTTTAGGAGGTTGAATATATGTACGCACGCAATGTAACTTTCCGCCTTAAAGCCAACATGCAGTCTGATTACACCCACACCTTCGAAAACCAGATTCTTCCCTTGCTACGGAAGCAAAAGGGCTTCAAGGATGAGATCACCCTGTGCAGCCCCGGCTCGCCGGATGCGGTTTCAATCAGTCTTTGGGAGCACAAGAGCAATGCCGACGACTACAACACCCGCGTCTACCCCGAAGTGTTGAAGACGCTGGCGAAAATGATCGATGGAGCGCCACGTGTTCAGACGTTTGACACGGTCGTGTCGACCTTCCATCAGGTCCCCGCAGCCGTGTAAGAGCACAACACCGATTTCGTCCCGGAGGGCGGCTCGGGCCGCCTTTCTGGACGATTGCTTTGCAGATACCGCGGGCTTTCAGTGTGCGTAATGTGAAGAACCACTGCTACGAAGGCGGGCGTAGCGCGCTTGAAGCGGTTTCCACTGGTCCTGGAGCCAGTTGAGCAACTCCCTCCCGAGACCCCGATAAGCAGCAAGTGAAAATCAGGAACCCCATGAGCACCAAAGGGGAGAACCGGTTCGACTCCACCGAAGCCTCGCCGTGGATGCGTCCTTTTGTGCCGCGGCGTTTCCTGAGCAACGGCCACCTGCAGACCATCGTCGGCAACTTTCTGCCGCGCACTGATTCGTTGCCCGAGCTGGAGAGCCAACTCATCGAGGTGGAAGCCGCCACCTCAGCTCGCGGAGCGAGTTTCGTGCTGTGCCACTGCCATTGGCAACCCGCCGAGGTCCGGAGCGAACGACTGACCATGGTCATCGTTCACGGGCTTGAGGGATCCTCCTCTTCTCCGTATGTGCGAGGGAACTCGGCTCGTGCCTGGAAAGCCGGCTGCAACGTCGTCCGCATGAATATGCGGAGCTGTGGTGCCGGCGAACATTTGTCTCCCTCCATCTATCACGCCGGCCGCTCCGAGGACGTCGCCATCGTGATGGCCGAATTGGCCCGCGCGCACCTTATCCGTAGCTTCGCGCTGGTCGGCTATTCCATGGGAGGCAACCTGGTTCTCAAGCTGGCCGGCGAGTTGGGCGACGCGCCGCCGCCCTATCTCAAGGCCGTCGTCGGCGTCTCGCCACTCATGGATCTGGTTGCCTCCGCCGCCGCACTGCACGAACCGCAGAACCGCCTTTACGAGAGCAGGTTTCTCGCCGACCTGCTCAAGCGCTTTCGCCACAAGGTCGAACTCTACCCGGGTCTCTACTCCGCGGACGGCCTCAACAAGATTCGCACCATGCGGCGAATTCGACGAACAGGTCGTCGCGCGATACGGCGGCTTCGCGAGCGCAGACGACTACTACCGCAGTGTTGCCAGTTCCAACTGGGTGCAGGACATTACCGTGCCCACGCTGATCCTGCACGCTCTCGACGATCCCTTCATCCGCATGACTTCCGAGACCCGCGGCAAGCTCCTCGCCAACAGCCGCGTCAGGCTGGTCGAGACTCGGCACGGCGGCCACTGCGCCTTTCTATCGCTCGAACCCGGCGACGCAGGCTTCTGGGCGGAGAGAACGCTACTCGACTTTCTGCTCGTAACGGTAGAAGGCTGACCGTATACAGGCCCTTTCTCCCGAACGGCGTTCACCTCGGCGGTTCGACTCGATCCACACTTCAAATGCTGTACCGGAAACAGGTGTGCAATCCTGCTCACTTGGAACAATCCGCCGCCTGATACTGTTTCAGACACGGCAGAAGCCAGGTGCAGGATTGGCTGTGGATTGTCTGGTGCAAGGACACGCTTCCTGGAGGTTTGGAAATGGCGAAATTCAACGATCAACTGCGGCAGGTTCTGCGCAGGCTTGGCCAGACGCCATTGTTTACCGCCATCACCGTCTTCACACTGGCCATCGGTGTAGGTGCAAACACCGTGATTTTCAGTGTCGTGCAAGGCGTGCTCTTGAAACCTTTGCCGTACCCTGATGCCGGGCAACTGATCGGCGTGTGGCATACCGCGCCGGGGATCGGCCTGAAAGAGCTGAACATGTGTCCGTCGATTTACTTCATCGATCGTGAACAGAACACGACGCTTGAGGACATTGGCGCCTACAACGGCGACGCGATGAATGTGACTGGAGTGGGAGAACCGGAGCATTTGCGTGGGCTTGACGTTACCGATGGCACATTGCCGATCCTGGGAGCGAGACCGGTGCTGGGACGCTTGTTCACGCGCAGGGACGACTCGCCGGATGCGCCGGCAACCGTGTTGATCTCCTATGCCTATTGGCAGAAGAAGTTTGGTGGCGCCTCTTCCGCTGTCGGACGGGGGATCACCGTGGACGGAACGTCGCGCGAGATCATTGGCGTAATGCCCAAGGGATTTCATTTTCTCGATTACCCGGATGCCGCGCTCATCGAACCCTTCCAGTGGGATCGGAACAAAATCAAGCTAGGCGGCTTCAGTCAACGCGCATTAGCTAGGTTGAAGCCGGGAGTCACCCTGGCGCAAGCCAGCGCGGACATGGCGCGGCTGCTTCCAGTCGTGAATCGTAGTTTCCCTGTGCCCGATGGGTTCAGCACCAGCTTGTTTGAACAGGCGCGAATCTCTCCGAATCTCCGGCCACTGAAGCAGGACGTCGTTGGCGATGTGGGCAAAGTGCTGTGGGTCTTGATGGGCTCCATCGTCCTGGTTTTGCTGGTCGCCTGTGCAAACGTCGCCAATCTGCTGCTGGTGCGCGTGGAAGGACGCCGCCAGGAACTTGCCATCCGTTCAGCGCTGGGAGCGCCATGGGGACGGACCGCCGCGGATCTGCTCTTCGAAAGTGTGGCCCTCGCCTTTGCGGGAAGCCTGATCGGCCTGGGGCTCGCTTATGGCGCGTTGCGGGTTCTGGTGGCTTTAGCGCCCACGGGCCTGCCGCGCATTCACGAAATCGGCATCGACATTCCCGTTCTGCTTTTCACGCTTGGTCTCGCACTCTTCACCAGCCTGATGATAGGTACAATCCCAATCATCAAGTTTGCCGGGGCCCGCTCGGCCAACGGTCTGCGGGAAGGAGGTCGCGCACTGAGCCAGAGCCGCGAACGGCATAGCACACGCAAGGCCCTTGTGATTGTGCAGGTGGCGCTTGCGCTTGTCCTGCTGATCTGCTCGGGGCTGATGATCCGCACCTTTGGCGCGTTGATGCATGTGTCGCCCGGCTTTGTCGCACCCAATGCAGTGCAGACGTTCCGTTTCTATATCCCCGAAACGCAGATACCTGACACCCAGGCAGAACGCCTGGTACGGATGCAACAGGACATTCTGAACAAGCTGGCCGCGATTCCGAGCGTGTCTTCGGCCGGTTTCTCCTCCGAAGTGCCGATGGATGGGTACGACTCGAACAATCTTGTGTACGCGCAGGATCATATTTTGAAAGAGGGAGAGTTTCCTCCAATACGCCGGTTCAAATTCATCTCGCCCGGGTTCTTCTCGACACTGGGCACGCAGTTGGTTGCTGGCCGTGATGTCACCTGGACTGACACCTACCAGAAACTGCCCGTCGCAATCATCTCGGAGGATTTCGCGCGCGAGTACTGGCAGGATGCGAACGACGCGTTGGGCAAGAAGATTCGCGTTGCAAGCACGGACGACTGGCGCGAGATTGTCGGTGTTGCGCAAGACATCCACGACAATGGCATAGACCAGGCCGCGCCTTCGGCAGTGTACTTGCCCTCCTTGGTTCTCAACTTCGAGGGCCACAAGCAGGAACTGCGGCGCGGCGTCGGATTCGTGGTTCGCAGTCCCCGCGCAGGTTCGCAGGCTTTCATGAACGAAGTTCAAGAACAGGTCTGGTCCATCAATCCAGATGTGCCTCTGGCGGATCCTACAACACTCGGCGAACTCTATACGAAATCCATGGCACGGACTTCTTTCACCCTGGTGATGCTCTGCGTCGCCGGAGCCATGGCTCTGCTGCTCGGGATCGTGGGAATCTACGGCGTCATCTCGTATTCGGTCTCGCAACGCACGCGCGAGATTGGGATTCGCATGGCGCTTGGCGCTCAGCGGAGCGAGTTGACCGCATTGTTTGTCCGCCAGGGATTGTGGCTGACTGGGATCGGCGTAGCCTGCGGACTTGTCGTTGCCTTCCTAACAGTGCGGTTGATGTCCTCGCTCCTATTTAATGTGAGCCCCGTCGATCCGGTCACCTATATCGCGATCACAGCGGTTGTTGTTGCAATCGCATATCTGGCGTGTTACTTGCCCTCCCGCCGCGCAGCGACGGTGAACCCCGTGAATGCCTTGCGTTTCGAGTAGCCTCTCTTTCCCGAACCGTTGATGCGTTACATAGAAGTTCACTCCGGCTTGTAGCAACCTTTTCCGAAGGCGTTTCGCGAATGTGCCGGTACAATCCGATTTTTGGGGGACTGGTTCCATGAAAACTGGCGTAAAGGCTCTTCAGCATTTGGTTGTGCTTTTAGCTTCCTTCTGCCTTCCCGTCGCGGCGTTCGCACAAACGGCTCCCAGCGGCGCCGCCATCGACGCCGAAGTGAGCAAGATCATGACCGACACCCACGCCAACGGCATGGCCGTTGCGGTCATCGATCACGGCAAGGTCGGCTATGTCCACGCCTACGGCATCCGTAACGCCAAGGGAGATCCGCTGACCACGGACACTGTCATGTACGGCGCGTCGCTCACCAAGACGGTGTTTGCATACACGGTGATGCAACTGGTCGATCAGGGCAAGCTCAACCTCGACACACCTATCAAGGACGATCTCGACAAGCCGCTGCCGAGCTATGGTCCCGATCCGGTTTTCCCGGACAAGTACGGGCCATACAAGGATCTGGCCGACGATCCGCGCTGGGAAAAGATCACGCCGCGCATGTGCCTGACTCATTCCACCGGCTTCAGCAACTTCTGGTTCATCGAACCCGACCAGAAGCTGCACATCCATTTCGAACCCGGCACGCGCTTCAGCTATTCGGGCGAAGGTTTCATCCTGCTGCAATTCGTCATCGAACACGGCCGCAAGGCGCAGGGGTTGGGGCTCGATGTCGGCGATCTGACCAAGGCCAACTTCGACCGGCTGGGCATGACCCGCACAAGCCTGGTGTGGTCATAAGACGATCCCGACGCCAATGTCGCCGATGGTTGGAACGATCAGGGCCAGCCGCAGCCACATGACAAGCGCAGCAAGGTGCGCGTGGCGGGCTCAATGAATACCACGATTTCCGACCTGTCGAAATTCGTCGCCGCCCTGGTGCGCGGCGATGGCCTGAGTGCGGCCTCACGCGCCGAGATGACCAAGCCAGCACTGCATATCACCACTGCCCATCAGTTCCCGCTTTTCCTGCCCGACCTGCCGGTGAGTGAGCAGCGCAAGGATTTGTACGCGGGCCTGGGCGTCGTCGTCTTCGACGGCCCGCAGGGCCACGGCTTCTACAAAGGTGGCCACGACGGCCAGACCGCCAACACCATGGTCTGCATCGAGGCCAGTCAGCGTTGCGTCGTGATCCTGTCGAACGATGTTCGCTCCGAGGCGGGCTTCGCCGATCTGGTCAGGTTCATCCTCGGCGACACCGGCGTGCCCTATGACTGGGAATATGGCGACCACGCCGGAAAGTCGTGATCTTCACGCTGAGTCCTTATTTGCGGCCAGCATCCACAACGTTGACGCAGGTGCCCGCCCGTACGGATTCCTTGTTCAAAGGGAGCTTGCGGCAGACTAGTGATCGTGGAGAGCTGGCGAACGTAAGCGATCCTTCCGTCCTGTTTCGCTATTATCACGCAGTTCCCATCGATCTCTCATCGTCTCCAGGAATTGGAAACACGGCAGGGATCGCCCTGGAATTTAACGTCGAGACCCCTTCCGATCCTTTACAACGTCAGAAGATCAATTATGGCGGAATTTGAAGAAAGAGACTTAGCCGAATCGGAGGCCCCGAAAAACCAGCCATCCGAGCTTAAGAGGGCCATGGAGGGCCTCGTCGGCCTGACTGTAATTCTCTTTTTGATCTCGCTCGCCTGGTTCGGATGGGAATATTTCAAGCGTATTGGTTGGCTTCCTCAAACCCGCGTGATCGATGTGCACATCAGCGGGGACTGGCTGACAGGTGAATTTCGAGCCTGCCAGTCGGATGGACTCGCCGACGTTCTGTTTTGCCCGAAGTCAGGCGAATCGCAAAGTGACTTGGCAGCAAGCGGACAGGCGCCACGGTCATTTTCTGTGAGCTTTCATGGAAACCTGACCAGAAAGCCAAAGGACATTTTGAACTGGAAGTGTGAGCGCGAAACTGAATCCATCAATTGCAGCAGTGTTCGATAGAAGCAAGCAAAATTGAACATATCGCCCCGCCGGTGCCATACTTAGGCAGAGATCAAGGTCGCAATGCTGCGTGGGTAGTCAATTGAATCGAGCGTAGTTGCGTACCGTCCGATGCGCGCCTGTTTGCACGGCTGGCGTCCCGCAAGGAGCCATTGATGGTAGAGCTGGAAAAGCCCGCATTCGATGCTGCGACGTTTCTGAGACGCGCAGGGCTGGGCCGCTCTATCCGATTGGCGCCCAAACAATCCTTCTTTTCGCAGGGCGATCCGGCTGATTCCATCTTCTATCTGCAGAAAGGTCGCGCAAAGGTTACGGTCGTCTCGCCAGCCGGTAAGGAAGCCACCATCACGCTTCTCTCAGAGGGCGATTTCATTGGGGAGGAGTCGCTCGCCGCCTTGTCTGGGCCACGTTTGGCCACAGCCGTCGCCACTACTGCCTGCACGGCGCTCAAAATGAATCGGGAAGAGCTGATCCGCTTTCTACACGAGGAGCATGACTTTTCCGATCTCTTCCTGAGATTTCTGCTGGCACGCAGTATGCGAATCCAGGCTGATCTTGTTGATCAGCTATTCAATTCCAGCGAAAAGCGGCTGGCGCGCATTCTCCTCTTGATGGCGGAGTTCGGCAGGCCCGGCGAACAGGAGCCGTTGATTCCGAAGATATCGCAGGAGACCCTGGCGGAGATGATCGGAACAACCCGGTCCCGGGTCAGCTTCTTCATGAACCGCTTTCGCCAGCTTGGCTTTATCGATTACGACGGCCGGATCCGGGTCCACAAGTCGCTACTCAACGTGGTTCTGCATGATCAGTCACCCGGCATCGACCTCGAAAAGGGCAGTCCCCTGAAGCCTCCGAGTCATCCTCCGAAAGCATCGCGTCGGAAGTAGGCAGCTTTCTCCCGACCAGCATTTCCCTCCGCACGCTCCTTGCAACGACCGCTGAACATCCCTTGATCGTCCTTCTCACAAAAACAATATGGCGACTGCGCCGATTGTCTTTACGCAAATTCCCACCGACGAGCAATACGGCGGGCGATCAGAAAGAGCGTCGTACCGATCCCGAGGAGTACCGCGACTTGCGGAAAGAGCGCAGACACAGGGAGGTCGCGCCAGAACACCTTGGTGAAACCATCGATGGCCCATGCATTGATCGTGAACAAGCCGGCCTTTTGCATGGCAGCAGGCATCAGGAACCGTGGAAACATGCTGCCGCCGACCGCCGACATTACGAGGATGAAGAGCGTGGACACAGCTCCGAGCTGTGCGCGCGTGTGACACATGCTTGCAAGCAGGATTCCGAAAGTTGCTACGGCGAAGGCAGTGCACACACCCATAACCACAAAGCCGGCAACATGATTGCGGAAGTCCAGATGGAAGACGGCCCATGCCCACAGGAACATGACAACCAATTGTGTAAAAGCCAGCATGGTGTTGAAGACGACCTTGCCACCCAGCAGCGTGGTCATGGTAACGCGCGAGCTGAGCACGCGATCGAGAGTGCCCGAGTCGGCTTCGTCGAGAATTGAGCCGGCGGAGCCGCTGGCGGTGAAAAGCAAAAACATGACGCCGATGGCAGCGGCATAGAAGGAAACCATATCCTTGCTCTCTCCAACGACGGCACGGGAATGCACGGCGATGATTCCGCCGCTGAGGCCATTGGCAGCAGCTGGCTGATTGGCCGCAGCTGGCCCGTTGGCTGCGGGCTCCTTCATAAGGTCCCGCAAGCGAGCCATGTTTTCATCCATCCGCTTTTGCTGTTCCGGGGTAAACCCGCCGATGTACTTGCCGGTGTATTGCGCGCCCTGCTCGGCCATCGCCACGGGCATGGCGGTCATGGCAGCCTTTTGCAGCAGGCCGGCAACCATCTGCGGCGCGATCATGTCGCTGGAGTCGTTGAGCAGCTCAATAGACGGTCCCCTTTGGGGCCCAAAGGAGATCGGATTCTGGCCGAAGCCGTGAGGAATGATAAGAGCAACCTGCGCTTCGCCGGATTTGACCGCTGTCTCGGCGGTTGCAGAGGTATAGTCCGGCTGCTGAATTCCCTTCTTCGCCGTGGGCCTTTCACGAACATCAAGCGAGCCTTCGCGCTCAAGGGCACGGAATAGCTGCTTCGAGCCGGAACTCTGATCTTCATCTACCACGATGACCGCTATCTTAGGTGTGGAATTGTGCTGGCCGCCGAAGATAACCGCAAAGATGCTGAAGAATGCGATCGGCAGCAGAAAGCTGAGCGCCAGCGAGGCACGGTCGCGTCGCAATGCCGTGATCGCGGTTCGAACGATGGCTGAGATCAATCGCGCAACTCCCTTCCGGTGAGGTGAAGAAAAACAGACTCAAGATTGGGACGGCGCAATGAAACGTCGGCTAATTCCAGGCCGTCTTTTTCAGCATCCTGAAGCAGACCCGCAATCTCAGTGGAATTTGCAATGGTGAACTGAGCCACTCCGTCGACGATGTGTCCTCCACGACGCTCGACCCACGAGGCGATTTCAGGCGAAGTCCCCGCAAATCGAGCCGTCACCTGGCTACGTGAGGCGAAGGCGTTGTGCACCAGCTCCTCATTTGTGCCCAGCGCGATGATGCGGCCATGGTCGATGATGGCGATGCGATCGCAAAGCCGCTCCGCCTCTTCCATGTAATGCGTCGTGTAAACGATCGAGGTTCCCCCAGCGCGGAGCGCTTCAATCATCTCAAAGATGCGAATGCGTGACTGCGGGTCAACACCGACAGTCGGCTCATCCATGAGCACGACGCGGGGCCGATGAATGATGCCGGCCGCCATGTTGAGCCGCCGCTTCATGCCACCGGAAAGATTCTTCGCCAACTCGCCGGCGCGATCCTGGAGTGCGGCCCAATCCAGACACCAGGCTGCCGACTCATCCAGCTTGCTGCCCGACAAGCCGTGATACCGGCCAAACGAGTGCAGGTTTTCCTTGCAGGTGAGACGAGGATAGACAGCCAGATCTTGCGGCACCCACCCAAGAGCTGCACGGGCTTCGGGGGAGCCGGCAGCAAATCCGAAGATGGAAATGCCGCCCGCATCAGGGATGACGCGGCCTACGATGCCCCGAATGACAGTGCTTTTGCCGGCGCCGTTGGGTCCGAGGAGGCCGAGGCACTCGCCGGCGCGCAGTTCAAGAGATACGCCTACGACGGCCTTCACCGTGCCAAAGCTCTTGACGAGGTCATCCACTTTGAGAGGAAGCGTTGAGGTTGGAGAGGCCAGGGCAGATGCCATCAATCCCTCACTGATTCTACGAAGCCATCCTATACCAGCGAGAGTTGCTGTTGGATTGTTGCCAATTCGCAAGTTATCGCTCAGTCACGCCCGGTTAAGCAGTCAGCCGCTCCGAGCGCTCCGATCAACTCGGGGTTTTCGACGCTCATGGATAAATATCAAAAAATCCCTGCATATCCGTTTGCGACGCTGACTCCAGTAGCTGCTTCGATGGCGCCAGCGCGATTAAGACGGTGCCGATGATCACAAGAACAGCCACTCCGATTAGTTCTCCGCGCGCGATCATGTTGCGAAATGCCTGGGTGCCCATGAGGGCGGCGTGAGCGAAACTCGACCACGCTGTGAATGCAATCACGCTCCGACTCGCCGACGGATTGCGGATGGCCAGGAGTAGAAAGACGCCCAGTGTGACGTACAGGCTCATCATCATAGAAAGTGCAGGCTCTTGTCTGATAAACACCACCATGGGATAACTCAAAGCGACAAAGAGCAATCCCACCACTGCCAGCGCTATCTTCAATGCCAATTCGCGATTCAAGGATCTCCTCCGAACGGCGGCCTTACGAGCCGAATCTTCGACCATTGCCTTCTTCGGGTCTTTTTCTCAACGCTGCGCCGGCGTGCTCACCCTATCTGCAGTAGACAGCGGGTCTCCTGTTGAGATTGACGTCTTTGCTGCGCTAGCCTGTTGGTTCCATCGTTCATCGTCCACCCCCATCACAAGGAGCCACAGGCAGAGCGATAGTTCCGCGAGGAAGCCGAATACCTTAATGGAGGTGGAGAGATAGTCCGGGACGGCCGGGAGCAGAAAGGCCAGCCAGCCTAAACCGGCCAACGCCATCGCCACGCCCAGAATGCGAGGAAGGAAGCTGGATCTGAAAATTAGATAGCCAATAAGTAAACAAAACGGAGCGAAAAACAGCAAGGGGCTAAAGGGTGAGTGGAGATTAAAAAGGCCAAGGGACATATCAACGCACCCACCGAGGCTAAAGAGGGCCGCCAGCAACGAGAGTCTGCCGCTCACCGGCTTGAACAGGCGATAGAAGAGAAACGTCACAACGAGATAGCACAGGGTCGACAAGACGTTCATCAAATTGCCGGAAACCGCAAACCCACGGCTCACCAGCAACAAACTGAGGATTGCCGTCAGGAAGTAAATTAGATAGAGGGCGCCAGTCGTTCTGGCCCTCGGACGCGACGACGCTTCTCGACTCTGTTCAATCATCCCATAGCCTCAGTTAGCGGCCGACCCATCAATGGGTACCCGGAATACATTCCCCGCACTTACGGATCCGGGCACGACGCATCACTCGCCACGGCGAAGAGCCCGCTGTTCGTATCACGGTAGGCTCGAAGGTGAACCTCTGAATGGTCAATATTGCTCATCGTCCAGGCGAACCCAAAGGCACTTTGTCTAACTGAGTTGCCTGTCCCAGTCTGAAATGAAGGCGCTGGTCGTTTGACGACATGTAACTAAATTAAGTATGGACGGCGCTACGCCCGAAGACGGCCCGCGGCAGTGACGGTTGCGGATTATTCCGCATCAAAGAATTGACCTCATCGCTTCGTCAGAGGCGTCTGTCGCCATCTGCTCCAGCAACTCCGTCGAGATAGAGTTCGCCGGGAAAGAGAAGCGGGAGCCACTGAATGGAGAAGTATGCGCGTCACTGTATCGCATAACCGCCGGAAAGAGGAAATCATGCGGTCTGTCGATCGCTCATTTGACGATCTGTTTAAAGGCTTCGGAACTGTTCCGATTCAGATCGTGAATGTGTCGAGGAAGTGGATGGGGAACAGAATGGATTTCTCTTTCGACGCGAAGGTGGGAATCGTCAGCACGCCGATTAAGGGGTTCGTCGACGTGACGGATAAAGAGGTAACGGTGAATGCAGATCTCGGGTGGCTGGAAAGATTGTTTCCCGCAAAACAGGCGCGGGCGGCACTTGAGGGACGGGTCAAGGGGTTGCTGACTTAGAAGCTGCCATCCAAGGCAAAGCAGGCTGGAAAATCCTGAGGACCTTACGGCCTGAACCGCGGTTAGGGAAGAGTAGCCGGTGACTTGCCGGGGATACTATCAATGATCATTCGTTTTGTCAGGCGGCATTTCTACATTAGGAACCAAAGCATTGGGCTCTAGTTGGGTCTTTCCCGCAATAGCTTCCTGTGCCAGTTCTCGGACCTTCGGGTCTTCCCGCGGATCTTTCGCCATCCTTGCTACGCGATCCTTCGCCAAAGTGTGGTATTCGGTTGTCGAATTCGCAAAAGTCACCACGGCGGCTGCGCGCACCGTTGGATCTGTGTCATCCAGTTCCTTCGTTAGAGCCTGGTTTACATCTGCTGGAAGACCGGTGACTCGGCCCAGATGATTAACCAAGTCAGACCGTGTCGAGGGAGTGAGATCATCGCGTTGCATGAATGCCAGCACGGATTTCAAAACTCCTGGATCGCTCCGGCCAAACGTCAAAAGGGGCTGAATCATCCGCTCACCCGCGTCCTGAGGAGTTTGCGCATTCTGTATCGCTGTTTGTAAAGCTGACAAGTACGGTTGGTTGTTCGTCTCGCTCTTCCCAATCACGTAATCCATTGCTGCGAGAGCCCCTCGTTGGACGCCCGGGTCCGGATCAACAATCAGGGATGAGATCTCCCCGGACTTAGAGGACAACAGGGCCGCCCCGTCGGGACGTGTTGCGATGGCAGTTAGAAATAGGGTTGCGTATGAGCGGACATTAACTTCGTTGCCTTTGCGCGTATATTGCAGCACGGTTGGGAGCACTATTTCTACCTCCGCAGGCGAAGCGCTGTTTAAAGATCGATAGACCTCACCAGACTGGTTCCGCTCCACTTCATCACCGACAAGATGCGCCGACATGCGATCCAGAAACCTGTCGGCAGAGAGATTCTGAGCCATCAAGCAGGTCGTGCCACCAAGCGAGAGTACGAACCCTATTAACAAGTTAGCTATGCTTCGCTTCATTGCACGTTGTCCCTTTCTATACATTGCCGAATTCTACAGACTGAATCAACGTGGAACCCATCGCCATTTTTCAGCTCTGATCGGGTGGCTGATCCCGAAGTAATCCCGATTTTAGGGCCATTCCCGAGTTGGCAGCCAACCGACCTGAAGTATGCGCGTACACTCTTTACGTGCTTTCGACCCTTTCAACGCAGCCGCCGAACAGGGGTATCCCAATCGATGAGCTGTTCATCGACTTGTGCTTGGCTGGTGTCCGCCAGCGGCGCTCTTACTCGGGTCGATTGCCTTGCGTAACCTGACCTTTCTCATCTGCGGCATTTTTGTACTACCACTCGCTTATCTGGCAATTGGAAGTTTGCGGGGGGAGAGCAAAGGGAATCTTTGGCTCAAAGCACTTTGCATATGCGGAGCGCCTCTATTCCTTGCAGGAACAGGCAGATTGTTCCTTCTGGTCGCAGGGCTTTCCTTTCCACCCGCCGTCGTCGGCCTCTGGCTTCGTCGGCGCCGATGGTTGACATCGCGGAGTGTTCGCGCCGCTGCACAAGAGTGATTGACCCATAGCGGTAGCCATAGCCGAAGCAAACGGCGAGATGCGCAACCTGGGTAGGGTGCGTCGCCAAAGGTGGGAACAGGCAGATTGTTCCTTCTGGTCGCAGGGCTTTCCTTTCCACCCGCCGTCGTCGGCACTTATTCTATTGAACCTTCTGACCGAGATCCATTCCTATAAATCATTGATTTTATGG